>DATHYT010000001.1:0-22776 GCA_035459025.1 Burkholderiales bacterium
TCTTCGACCAGGATGCCGTCGGGGATTTCCTTCAGCTTCGTCGCGACCATCGCGGTGTAGTAGATCGGCTCGCCGCTTGCCGAGAGGCGGTGCCGGTAGCGGCGCGTCGCCTCGAGCCGGATGATGCCGTCGTTCAGCATGCGGCGCATCATCTCGGAGAAGCCGTGGGTGTAGCGCACATCGAGGAACTCCTCCTTGATGTTGAACGCGAGCAGTCCGCCGATCGACACGTAGCCGGCGGCACGGTGGTAGGCCGCGGGCGGGATGTCGCCGAAGCCGAGCGCCGCGACGCAGGTGAGCGCGTTCGGGCGCAGCGCGCGCAGCCGCCGGTCGAGGTCCTCGTCGGGCCGCGTCATGTCGGCGACCAGGTAGTCGCTGTAGGCGCCCGGCAGGTCCCGCCGCGCGGCGGCGCGCGCCTCCGGCAGGATATCGACGCCCACCACCTCCACGGCGCCGATGCGGCGCAGTTCCTTGCCGACCAGGCCGTTGCCGGCGCCGAAGTCGATCACGCGCAGCGGCTCGTTCTGCGGCAGCTCCGCGCGCACCTCGGCCAGCAGGCCCACCACGCGCCGCGGCGACTGGCAGGCGAGCAGGTCGTAGAACAGGTATTCGTACAGCCCCGGGCGCTCGTAGATGTCGGCGTAGTCGTGAAAGCGCATGCGGCGCCAGCCGCCCGCCTCGCGGATTTCGCACCATTCGGCGTCCTGTGCCATCGACTCGCCCTTGGGCGGCAGGCGCAGGCGGTTCCTCCATTCGCGCGCGGTGGAGGAAATTGCGGATAGAGCGGTGGCCTCGGTCATAGGCGTTCTCTCCTTTAGCTGCAATTGCGACGCGCTTTGATGCCGTGCGCGACCGGGGAGTTGCTGCACTGCGGGAACTACAGGGCCGCACGGCCTTGTCATGGCAACCGGCGGGCGATGGCTGAGGGTAACCGATGCCCGGACCCCGGGCAAACCGGGGCCTAGCTCTCGAGCAGGTGCTTCTTTTCCTTCACCTTTGCCCACTCGTCGGCGTCGGCCGGGGCGGGTTTTCTCTCGATGATCGGCTGCCAACCCGCCGCGAGCGCCTTGTTCTTCGCGATCCACTCGCGCTGGCCGTCCGGGACGTCGTCCTCGGCGAAGATCGCCTCCACCGGGCACTCCGGCACGCACAGGGTGCAGTCGATGCACTCGTCGGGGTCGATCACCAGCATGTTCGGCCCCTCGCGAAAACAGTCCACCGGGCACACGTCCACGCAGTCGGTGTACTTGCATTTGATGCAGCTTTCGGTGACGACGTAGGTCATGCGGGAGAGAGCCTGCGGCGATGAAAAGGTTAATTGAATCCGTAGTTTAGCATGCGCGCTTGGGTTCCGGGACGCGCGCCTTCATAATGAAGGCTCCCTGCAATACCCCCCGAGGAGCCATGAGCAGCAGCACGCAGATTCATCACGTTACGGACGCAAGCTTCGAGCCGGAAGTCCTCCAATCCGAGGTGCCGGTGCTGGTGGACTACTGGGCCGAATGGTGCGGCCCCTGCAAGTCGATCGCGCCAATCCTCGACCAGGTGGCCCAGGAGTACGACGGGCGCCTGAAGATCGCCAAGCTGAACGTCGACGAGAACCAGGCGGTGCCGGCAAAATTTGGCATTCGCGGCATCCCGACGCTGATGCTGTTCAAGAACGGCAACCTCGAGGCGACGCGCGTCGGCGCGCTGTCGAAGTCGCAGCTCACCGCGTTTCTTGACAGCAATATCTAAACCACTTACGCTGCGCAGCAATCCCGCCCCGGCGATCCGGGGCGGCTGAAGCTAAGAAGGTGCAGTAAGAACCGGCGCACGCCGCAGTTCCCAGGCGCAGCGCCCTCCCCATACGGAAGAAGTCGGCAGGTCCCCGCAGCCTCTATTCACTCGTCCATGCATCTCTCCGAACTGAAGAGCCAGCACGTCACGCAACTCGTGGAAACCGCGGTCGCGAACCAGATCGACAACGCGAGCCGCATGCGCAAGCAGGACCTGATCTTCGCGCTGCTGAAGAACCAGGCGAAAAAAGGCGAGTCGATCTTCGGCGACGGCACGCTGGAAGTGCTGCCCGACGGCTTCGGCTTCCTGCGCTCGCCCGAGACCTCGTATCTGGCGAGCACCGACGACATCTACGTCAGCCCGTCGCAGATCCGGCGCTTCAACCTGCACACCGGCGACTCCATCGAGGGCGAGATCCGGACGCCCAAGGACGGCGAGCGCTACTTCGCCCTGGTCAAGGTCGACAAGGTCAACAGCGAGGTCCCCGAGGCCGCCAAGAACAAGATCCTGTTCGAGAACCTCACCCCGCTCCATCCGGACGAGATGTTCAAGCTGGAGCGCGAGATCAAGGCCGAGGAGAACCTCACCGGGCGCGTCATCGACATCGTCGCGCCGATCGGCAAGGGGCAGAGGGGCCTTATCGTCTCGCCGCCGAAGGCGGGCAAGACCGTGATGCTGCAGCACATCGCCCACGCGCTCGTCGCCAACCATCCCGAAGTGAGCCTCATCGTGCTGCTGATCGACGAGCGGCCCGAGGAAGTGACCGAGATGAGCCGGTCCGTCCGCGGCGAAGTCGTGGCATCCACCTTCGACGAGCCGGCCTCGCGCCACGTGCAAGTCGCCGAGATGGTGATCGAGAAAGCCAAGCGCCTGGTCGAGCACAAGAAGGACGTCGTCATCCTGCTCGACTCCATCACGCGCCTCGCGCGCGCCTATAACACCGTGGTGCCGGCCTCGGGCAAGGTGCTCACCGGCGGCGTAGACGCCAACGCCCTGCAAAAGCCCAAGCGCTTCTTCGGCGCCGCACGCCACGTCGAGGAAGGCGGCTCGCTCACCATCATCGCCACCGCGCTCATCGACACCGGCAGCCGCATGGACGACGTGATCTACGAGGAATTCAAGGGCACCGGCAACATGGAGATCCATCTCGACCGGCGCATGCACGAAAAGCGCATCTTCCCCGCGATCAACGTCAACCGCTCGGGCACGCGCCGCGAGGAGCTGCTGCTGCAGAAGGACGTGCTGCAGAAGATCTGGGTACTGCGCAAGCTGCTCTTCCCGATGGACGAGCTCGAGGCGGCCGAATTCCTCATCGACAAGCTGCGCGCCACCAAGAACAACGCAGAGTTCTTCGACTCGATGCGGCGAGGGTAAACAGGGCCCCGGCAAGCGATGACGCCAGCGTCATCGCGACGCGTTTGCAGTTCAATACATCTCGCCTTTTTCTGGCCGGAAGATTCACCCGGCCAGAAAAAGGCGAGACCATAGAAACACCATCGTAGGCACCGCGTAGGCACCGCCTCAGCCCCCGCGCTACACTCCCCCCGTTTCCTAAGGGGGGAATCATCCTCGACACCACGCGCCGGGTCGCGACGCCCGAAGGCATAGAGCTCACCCTGCAGCTCGTCGGGCCAGTGCCGCGCGCGCTCGCCTGGGCCATCGACCTCGTGCTGCGCGCGCTGGTGGTGATCGGCGTGGTCATGGTCGCGGGCTATTTCGGCAGGGCGGGCTGGGGCCTCGCGCTGCTCGTCATGTTCGTCGTCGAGTGGCTGGCGCCCGCCTGGTTCGAGGTGGTCTGGAACGGACAGACGCCGGGCAAGCGCGCGCTCGGCATCGCGGTGCTGAACGACGACGGCACGCCGGTGCGCTGGAGCGCGTCGATGACGCGAAACCTGCTGCGCGCGGTGGACTTCCTGCCGTTCCTGTACGGCTTCGGCCTCATCACCATGCTCGCCAGCCGCGATTTCAAGCGCCTGGGCGACCTCGCCGCCGGCACGGTGGTGGTGTACGCGCCGGGCAAGGCGCGCGCGCGCACGCTGCCCGAGGCGCCGGCCGAGCCGCCGCCCTTTCCGCTCTCGCTCGAGGAGCAGCGCGTGGTGCTCGACCTTGCCGAGCGCTCGGCGAGCCTCACGCGCGAGCGGCTGGAGGAGCTCGCCTCGCTGCCCGTGCCGCTCACCGGCGGTGCGAGCGGCGCCACGGCGGCCGCGCGCCTCCTTGGTATGGCGAGCCATCTCTCGGGCCGGCCGTGAAGCAGGCGCCCTTCGAGGCCGCGCACGGTGAAGAGTGGCGCGCGTTCGAGCGCTTCCTCGACGCTGCCGCGGGCGCGCCGCCGCCCTTTGCGCCCGAGGAAATGCCGCGCCGCTACCGGCGCCTGTGCCACCATCTCGCGCTCGCCGCCGACCGCCAGTACAGCCCCGAGCTCGTCGACCGGCTGAACCTGCTCGCGCTGCGCGGCCACCACGCGCTCTACGCCAACCGCCGCCGCCAGTCGCAGCGCATCGTCGACTTCCTGCTGGTCGCCTTCCCTTCGCTGGTGCGCGCCGAGTGGCGCGTGGTCATCGCGGCGGCGCTGCTTTTCTTCGGCCCGCTCGTCGGCCTGATCGCGGTGCTGCAGCTCTATCCCGAGTTCGTGCATTACCTGCTCGATCCGCGGCAGATCGCGGGCTTTCACGACATGTACGACCCGGCGAACCGGCGCCTCGGCATGCGCGAAGCCGATACCCACCTCGCGATGTTCGGCTACTACATCTGGAACAACGTGCGCATCGGCTTCCAGACCTTCGCCGGCGGGCTCCTCGCCGGCCTGGGCACGCTGTGGTACCTGGCGGCGAACGGCGTGATCCTCGGCGCGGTCGCGGGCTACCTGACGCAGATCGGCTTCGGCGAGACTTTCTGGTCGTTCGTCTCGGGGCACGCCGCGCTCGAGCTCACCGCGATCGTCATCTCCGGCGCGGCCGGGCTGCGCCTCGGGATGGCGGTGATCGCGCCCGGCAACCGCTCGCGCAAGGCCGCGCTGGTGGCGGTGGCGCGGCCCGCCGTGCGCCTGATGTACGGCGCGGCGCTGATGTTCACGGCGGCCGCCTTCGTCGAGGCGTTCTGGTCGCCGCTCACCTCGGTGCCCACCGCGGTGAAGATCTGGGCCGGGCTCGCCGGCTGGGCGCTGCTGCTCGCCTACCTCGTGCTCGCGGGACGCGCACGTGCAGCTCGATAGGCTCGCCATCGCGCTTCGGCCGCGCTCGGCCTGGGAATCGGTCGACCTCGGCGTCGGCATGCTGCGCGAGTGGTGGCGACCGCTCTATGCGTCGTTCGCCGCGGTGTACCTGCCGCTCGCCGCGGCATGCTTCTGGGCGGGCTGGTCCACCGGCAAGGCGTGGCTGGCGATGGTAATGCTGTGGTGGCTGAAGCCGCTCTTCGACCGCGTGGCGCTGCACGTCGTCTCGCGCGCAGTGTTCGGCGACGTGCTCGGCGTGCGCGCGACCCTCGCCCAGGCGCGCGCCTGGCTCGCGAGCGGGCTCTTCGGCGCGCTCACGCTTGGGCGCGTCGACACTGCGCGCTCGTTCCACCTGCCGGTGAAGCAGCTCGAGGGCCAGGGCTGGCGCGCGGCGCGCGCACGGCGCGCGCTGCTCGGGCGCCGCACCCACGGCTACGCCGTGTGGCTGACGCTCGCCTGCGTCAACTTCGAGCTGGTGTTTGTATGGTCGGCCGACATGCTGTGGAACATCGTCGTGCCGGCGAAGGCGCAGGAGGGCACGAGCATCTGGGAGGCGATGTTCGCCGACGCCGCGTTCGATAACGTGTTCAGCCTCGCCGATTTCGCCGCCTACGCGATGGCGGTGTTCATCATCGAGCCGCTGTACGTCGCTGCCGGGTTCGCGCTGTACCTCAACCGGCGCACGCTGCTCGAGGGCTGGGACCTGGAAGTGGCGCTGCGGCGCATCGGCGCGCAGCGCGCGGCCGTCGCCGCGACGCTGCTGCTCGCCGCGGCGCTCGCCCTGCTCGCGCCCGCCGCGCCCGCGCTGGCGCAGGCGCCGGCCAAGGATCCGAAGCGCGAGATCGCCGAGGTGCTGAAAGCGCCCGAGTTCCCCCACCGCCGCACCGTGACGCGCTGGCAGCGGCGCAGCAGCGATGAAGCGCACGCGGGGCCCGGCTGGGACCTGAGCTGGCTGCGCGCAATCGGCTACGCATTCGCCAAGTCCTCGGAGGTCGCGCTGTGGATCGCCGCGGGCACCCTCGTCGCCCTCGGACTGTGGTGGGCGCTGCGCCTCATGCCGCGCGCCCCGCCCGCGACGCGCGCGCCCTACCAGCCGCCCGCCGCGCTGTTCGGCATGGCGCTCGCCCCCGAGACGCTGCCCGCGGACCTCGCCGGCGCGGTGCGCGCGCACCTCGCCGCGGGCCGCGTGCGCGAGGCGCTGGCACTGCTGTATCGCGGCACGCTCTCGGCGCTGGTGCACGGCCGCGGCATCGAGCTGAGGGCGAGCGACACCGAGGGCGAGGCGCTCGCGCGCGTGCGCGCGCAGGGCGAGGCCGCCACCGCGCAGTTCTTCGGCGAGCTGGTGCTGCACTGGCAGCGCGCGGCTTACGCGCGCCGCCCGCCCGCCGCCGCCGAGGTCGAGCGGCTGCTCGCCGCCTATGGCGAGCGCTTGGCACCGCGGAGCCCGGCATGAGCCGGCCGCTGCGCCTCGCGCTCGGCGGGCTGCTCCTCGTGCTGCTCGCCTGGTACCTGTCGGGCTTGGAAAAGGTGACCGTCACGCAGCGCGTCGGCTTCTCGGGCGAGGCACGGCTGCGGCCGTTCCTCGCCGCCGAGCGCTTCGCCGAGCGCATGGGGCTCGCCGCGCGCGAGCTGCGCGCGCTGCCCGAGCTCGAGCAGCTGCCCCCGAACGGCGTGCTCGTCCTGCCGCGCAACCGCCAGTCGATCGAAGCGCGGCGCGCCGCGCAGCTCGTGCTCTGGGCGGCGGCGGGCAACCACCTCATCGTCGAGGCCGAGCGCGACGGCATCGCCGACCCGCTGCTCGCTCAACTGCGCATCACGCGCGCCGATGCGCAGGTGCGCTCGCCGCGGCTCACGGCCGGTGTTCCCGGCAACGAGCGCGAGCTGAAGCTCTCGGGCTTTGCCGCCGGCCGGCTGCAGGCCGAAGGGCGCGCGCCGCGCTATCGCGTCGGCCCGGCGGGCGAGGCGCGGCTCATCACGGTGGCGCACGGCCAGGGGCTGGTGAGCGCGGCGGTGGACCTGAACTTCGCGCGCAACGCCTGGATCGGCGAGCACGACAATGCGGTGCTGCTGTGGGAGCTGCTCAGCCTGCACCCGGCCGGAGAACTGCTCGTATTCCACCACCCGCGGCGGCTCTCGCTGTGGGATTTCCTCGTCGCGCGCGCACCCTGGGCGCTGCTCGCGGCCGCGGCCCTCGTCGCGCTGTGGCTGTGGCGCATCGCGCCGCGCTACGGCACCGTGCTGCCCGACGCGCCGCCCGCGCGCCGGCGCCTGCTCGATCACCTGCGCGCCGCCGGGCGCTTCCTGTGGTCGCACGGGCTGCGCGCGCCTCTGGCGGCCGCAGCGCGGGAGGCGGCGCTGCGCCGCGTCGCGCGCGCCTATCCCGATTTCGCCCACGCGCCGCGCGCCGAGCAGGCCGCGCGCCTGGCTGCCCTGGCCGGCCTGGCGCCGGCCGACGCCGCGCTGCTGCTTGCCGCGCCCGGCGCGGCGCCGGCGCCGGGCGGCGCCGAATTCATGCATCTCGTGCATTGCGCGCAGCGCGTGCACTCAGCTCTGGAAAGGGGAACCGGATGAACTCGCAGACACCGTCCGAGGGCGGGCAATTCGCCAAGGCGGCGCAGATCATCGCCGCCATGCGCGCCGAAGTCGCCAAGGCCGTGGTTGGGCAGGACGCCGTCGTCGAGCAGGTGCTGTGCGCGCTGCTCGCCGGCGGGCACGTGCTGGTCGAGGGCGTGCCCGGCCTGGGCAAGACGCTCCTCGTACGCGCGCTGGCGCAGACCATCTCGGGCAAGTTCGGGCGCATCCAGTTCACGCCCGACCTGATGCCGGCGGATGTCACCGGGCACACGCTCTACGACCCGAAGAGCCAGGCGTTCGCGGCGCGCCGCGGGCCGGTATTCTGCAACCTGCTGCTCGCCGACGAGATCAACCGCGCGCCGGCCAAGACGCAAGCGGCGCTTCTCGAGGTGATGCAGGAAGGACAGGTGACGATCGAGGGCGAGGCGCTGCCGCTCGAGCCGCCGTTCATGGTGCTCGCGACGCAGAACCCGATCGAGCAGGAAGGCACCTACGCGCTGCCCGAGGCGCAGCTCGACCGGTTCCTGCTCAAGGTGAAGATCGACTACCCGAGCGACGCCGAAGAGGCGGCGCTGGTGCGCAAGGTGACCGACGGCAAGGTCGGCGACCGGCTCGACGTCGCGCAGGTGACGCCGCTGGTGAAGCCCAGTACCGTGGTGCAGCTGCAGACCGTGGTGGCGACGATCCGGGTGGACGACCAGGTGCTGCATTACGCGCTCAGGCTCGCGCGCGCCACGCGCCAATGGGCGGGCGTCGCGACGGGCGCCGGGCCGCGCGGCGGCATCGCGCTGGTGCGCGTCGCGCGCGCCGCCGCAGCGCTCGCCGGCCGCGACTTCGTCACGCCCGACGACGTCAAGCACATGGCGCTGCCGGCGCTCCGGCACCGCTTGCTGCCGGCGCCCGAGCTCGAGCTCGAAGGGCGCGACGCGGACGCGGTGCTGACGGACATTCTGGACAAGACGCAAGCGCCGCGGCAGTGAGCGCCGCGCGGCCCTTTCCGCTGGTGCCGGCCCCGCGCCTGCTGTGGGCCGCCGCGCTGCTCTTCGCGCTCGGCGTACTCGCGGCGCTCGCGCCCGCGCTTGGGCCGGCCTGGACGCTCGTCGCCGGGGCGGCGGCGCTCGCCGCCGCGCTCGACGCGGCCGCCGGGCTGCGCCTGCCCGCGCCTGGCGTGGCGCGGCGCGTGCCGCATTCCCTCGCCCTCGGCGTGCCCTTCGAGGTCGCGCTGCGCGCCGCCAACGCCTCGGCGCGCGCGCTGCGCCTGGAGGTAAACGACCTGCACCCGGCGAGCTTCGAGTGCGAGGGCCTGCCGCAGACCGTGGCGCTGGCGCCGGGCGAGTGGCGCGAAGTGCGCTACCGCGCGCGGCCGCTCGCGCGCGGCGCCGTGGCCTTCGGCGAAACGGAGATGCGCCTCGCCTCGCCGCTCGGCCTGTGGCAGGTGGCGCGGCGCGCGGGTGAAGCCGCCCAAGCGCGCGTGTTCCCGAACTTCCGCGCCCTTGCGCGCTACACGCTGCTCGCCACCGACAACCGCCTGTCGCAGATCGGCGTGCTGCAGGTGCGCCGCCGCGGCGAGGGCATGGAGTTCCACCAGCTGCGCGAGTACCGCCAGGGCGACAGCCAGCGCGCCATCGACTGGAAGGCCACCGCGCGCACCGCGCGCCTGATCGCGCGCGAGTACGAGGACGAGCGCGACCAGCGCGTGCTGCTGGTGATCGACTGCGGCCGGCGCATGGCCGCCAAGGACGACGCGCTGTCGCACTTCGACCATGCCCTGAACGCCGCGCTGCTGCTCGCGCACGTGGCGCTGCGCCAGGGCGACGCCGTCGGTGTGCTCACCCTGGGCGCGTCCGGCGCGCCGCGCTACGTCGCGCCGAGGAAGTCGGCGGCCACGGTGAACACCATCCTCGAGCGCCTGTACGACCTCGAGCCCTCGCTGGCAATGCCCGACTACCTGCGCGCTGCGCGCGAGGTGATGGCGCGAATGCGCCGGCGCGCTCTGGTGGTGCTGCTCACCAACCTGCGCGACGAGGACGACGACACGCTCACCCCCGCGCTCGGGCTGCTCCGCAAGCGCCACCTCGTGGTGCTGGCCTCGCTCCGGGAGGCGATCCTCGGGCGCGCGCTCGCTGCGCGCGTGGACAGCTTCGACCGCGCGGTGACGCACGCGGCAGCCGCCGACTACCTGGCGCAGCGCGAGCGCGCCTTCGGCCGCGTCGCCGCGGCGGGCGCTTTGTGCCTGGACGTCGAGCCCGAGCGGCTCGCGATCTCGCTCGTCAACCGCTACCTCGAGCTCAAGCGCCAGGGCCGGCTGTAGCGGCGCCGCCGGCGTTGACCCAAGTAGCTGATTTCTGTATAGTTCGCCGCTTTTCCGCAGCCCATTCCCCGCCATGAAGACGACAGGCCATCCCGATTACCAGCCGGTGATCTTCCTCGACACCAGCTCGAACCACAGCTTCCTCTCGCGCTCCGCGATCGACACCAAGGGCCGCGAGACCATGAAATGGTCCGACGGCAACGATTACCCGGTGGTCAAGGTCGAGGTGTCCTCGGAATCGCATTCGTTCTACACCGGCAAGCAGAAGATCGTGGACACCGCCGGACGCGTAGAGAAATTCAAGCGCCGCTACACCAAGGCGAAGAAGTCCGCCTGAGGCGGCGTTCGCGCACCCCCGGGAAGGCAGCTGCGGCTGCCTTTTTGTTTTCCGGGCCTAGAATCGCGTCATGATTCCCCGCCTCGCACTGCCGCCCGCGCCCGCGGTGCTGGCGCTGATCGCGCTCGCCTACGTGCTGCCGGGACTCACTGGTCACGATCCCTGGAAGGCGTACGACGCCATTGCCATCGAGATCGCGTATCAGATGCACGTCTCGGGCGACTGGGTGGTGCCGCGCCTCGCCGGCGAGCCCTGGCTCGAGGACCCGCCGCTCTATCACTGGATCGCGCTCGCCTTCGGCAAGCTCGCCGGCTGGGCGGTGCCGTTCCACAGCGCGGCGCGGCTGGCGAGCGGCGCCTGCGTGCTCGTTGCGCTGTGGCTGCTCTACCGCACCGCCGGCGCCGCCGCGCCGCTGCTGGTGCTGGGCTCGATCGGCTTCATGGTGCACGCGCACGAGGCGCTGCCCGAGCTCGCCGCGCTGGCCGCGGCCTGCGCCGCCTACGCCTTGCTGCCGCAGGCCCACGCGCGGCCGCTGCTGCACGGTGCTGCCTTCGGCGCCGCGCTCGGGCTCGCATTTCTCGCGCTCGGCCCGCTGGTGCCGGCGGCGCTCGGCCTCGCCGTGGCTGCGGCGCACGCGGCATGTCCGGCGTGGCGCAGCTGGCGCGCGCTGCCGTTCCTCGCCGCGGCGCTGCTCGTCGCCGCGGCGCTCGCCGCGAGCTGGCCCTGGGCGCTCGGCGCGCGCGCGCCCGCCCTGTCCGCGGACTGGTGGTCGGCCGCGACGCAGCGGCAGGGCACGCCGCTCGACAACCTGCGCTACTACCTGGTCACCGGCAGCTGGTTCACCTGGCCGGCGTGGCCGCTCGCCGCGTGGGCGCTCTGGGCGCGGCGCCGCGAGTGGCGCGAGCCGCGCCTGTTCGCGCCGGCGGCCGCTTGCCTGCTCACCCTCGCCGCGCTCGCCGCCACCGGCCCGCCGCAGGATGCCAGCGTGATCGCGCTGCTCGCGCCGCTCGCGCTGCTCGGCGCCGAAGGGGTCGCGCGGCTGCGCCGCGGCGCCGCGGCGGCGCTCGACTGGTTCGCGGTCATGTGCTTCACCTTCTTTGCCGCACTGGTGTGGCTCGGCTACGTCGCCATGATGCTTGGCGTGCCGCCCAAGATCGCGCACAACTTCGCCAAGTCGGCGCCCGGTTTCGAGGCGCAGTTCGCTGCGGCGCCGTTTCTGCTTGCGCTGGCGCTTCTCGTCGGCTGGCTGTACGTCGCGTTCTTCACCGCGCCCTCGCCGATGCGCGGCGTCACGCGCTGGGCGGCGGGCGTGACGCTGCTCTGGGGCAGCTTTGCCATGCTGTGGATGCCCTGGGCCGACTACCAGAAGAGCTATCGCCCGGTCGCGCTGCAGATCCGGTCGCGCGTGCCCGCCGATGCCGGCTGCATCGCCGGGCAAAACCTGGGCGTGTCGCAGCGCGCCGCGCTCAGCTACCATGGAGCGCTGCGCACCGAGCCGGCGAGCCGCGCCGGCGCCGATGGCTGCCGGCTGCTGCTCGTGCAGGGCTCGCCGCGCGACGAGCGCGACGGGCCCGACGCGCGCTGGTCGAAGCTCGCCGACGTCGGCCGGCCCGGCGACAAGAACGAGCGCTACCGCCTCTACCGCCTGGACGTCCCGTGACTACCACGCCACCGACCGACTGCCCCGCCTGGGCGAAGCTTGCCGCGCACGCCGAAGGCTGGCGCGACACGCACCTCGCGGAGCTCTTTCGCCACGACGCCGAGCGCAGCGCGCGCTTCGGCGCCCACGCGCCTGCGCTGCTGCTCGATTACTCGCGCCAGCGTGTCGGCGCGCTCACGCTGCGGCTGCTCGCACAGCTCGCCGCCGAGCGCGGCATCGAGGGCTGGCGCGCCGCGCTCTTCGCCGGCGCGCCGATCAACGTCACCGAGAACCGCGCCGTGCGCCACGCGGCGCTGCGCGCCGGCGACGCGGCGCCGAGTGAAGTGAAAGCGGCGCTCTTGCGCATGCGCGCGCTCGCCGCCGGGCTCGGCGGCGTGAAGCGCATCGTGCACCTGGGCACCGGCGGCTCCGACCTCGGCGCGCGGCTCCTCATGGACGCGCTGCGCGAGCACGCCAGGATCGACGTGCGTTTCGCCGCGAACATCGATCCGCTCGATCTCTCGCGCGCGCTGGAGGGCGCCGAGCCGGCGACGACGCTGGTGGTGGCGGTATCGAAGACCTTCACCACCGCGGAGACCATGGCCAACGCGCGCGCGGCAAGGGACTGGCTCGGCGGGCGCGGCAAGCTCTTCGCGGTAAGCGCGAACGAGGCGGCGGCGCGCGCCTTCGGTGCGGCCGAGGTGCTGCCGATGTGGGACTGGGTCGGCGGGCGCTTCTCGATCTGGTCGGCGGCGAGCTTCAGCGCGCTCGCCGCGCTCGGGCCCGATACATTTGACGAGTTCCTCGCCGGCGGCCGCGACATGGACCGGCACTTCCTCGAAGCACCGCTCGAGAAGAACGTCCCGGTGCTGCTTGCGCTGCTCGGCGCCTGGAACGTGAATTTTCTCGGCGCAGCCACGCACTGCGTGTTGCCCTACGCGCACGCGCTGAAGCTCCTCCCCGCCTACCTGCAGCAGCTGGAGATGGAATCGAACGGCAAGCGCGTCGACCGCGAAGGCCGCGCGCTCGGCTACGCCACGGCGCCCGTGGTGTGGGGGGCCGAGGGCACCGTGAGCCAGCATTCGTTCCACCAGCTGCTGCACCAGGGCACGCAGGTCGTGCCCGCGGATTTCATCGTCGCCGGCGTGAGCGCCGAGCTCGACGCGAACGCCGAGGCGCAGGCGCGCGCGCTTGCCTTCGGCACCACGGACCCGGGGCTGCCGCCGCACCGCCGTTACCCGGGCAACCGCCCCTCGAGCACCCTGCGCCTCGCGCGCATCGACGCGCGAGCCCTCGGCGCGCTCGTCGCCGCCTACGAGCACAAGGTGTTCGTGCAGGGGGTGCTCTGGAACGTCAACAGCTTCGACCAGTGGGGCGTGGAGCTGGGGAAACAATTGGCCGGCAGCATACTCAAAGACCAGATGGGGAGGACGTAATGGACCAGGAAACCTTCAACCTCAGCATCCGCAAGTTCCTGAAGATGGTGGGCGTGAACTCGCAGCGCGAGATCGAGCAGGCGGTGCAGCAGGCGCTCGCCGACGGCAAGCTGAAGGCCGAGGGCCCGCTCGCCGCGCGCGTGACGCTGGAAATACCCGCGCTCGGCGTGCGGGTGCCGTTCGAGGGGGAGATAAGGCTAAAATGAGCCCATGAACAAAGCGCGCGAATTCGACCAGAGCGTCCTCACCGAGCTCAAGGCGCTGCTCGGTGAGCGGGTGACCACCTCCAGCGGCATCCGCGAGCACCACGGCAAGGACGAAAGCTACTTCCCGCATGCCGCCCCCGACGCGGTGGCGTTCCCGCTCTCGACCGAGGAAGTGCGCGACATCGTCAACATCTGCCGCCGGCACCGCGTGCCGATGATTCCCTACGGCGTCGGCACCTCGCTGGAGGGCCACATCCTCGCCATCCGCGGCGGCGTGTGCATCGACATGGGCCAGATGAACAAGGTGCTGGCGGTGCACGAGGAAGACATGGACGCCGTGGTGCAGGCCGGCGTGACGCGCAAGCAGCTGAACGAGTTCATCAAGCACACGGGCCTGTTCTTCCCCATCGATCCGGGCGCGGACGCGACCCTCGGCGGCATGAGCGCGACGCGCGCCTCCGGCACCAACGCCGTTCGCTATGGCACGATGCGCGACAACGTGCTGTCGCTGAAAGTCGTGCTGGCCGACGGCCGCATCATCCAGACCTCGCGCCGCGCGAAGAAGTCGGCCGCGGGTTACGACCTGACGCGTCTGTTCGTGGGGTCGGAGGGCACGCTCGGCATCATCACCGAGATCACCGTCAAGCTGCACCCGGTGCAGGCGGCGATGTCGGCGGCGGTGTGCGCGTTCGAGACAGTGAAGGGCGCGGCCGACACCGTGATCCAGACGCTGCAGTCGGGCGTACCGATCGCGAGGAGCGAATTGCTGTGCGCCACCACCATGGCCGCGCTCAACCGTCACAACAAGACGAGCCACCTCGAGAAGCCGACGCTGTTGCTGGAATTCCACGGCACCGAGGCCAGCGTCGTCGAGCAGGCCGAGATGGTGCAGGAGATCGCCAAGGAGAACGGCGGCCTGGGCTTCCAGTGGGCCACCAAGCCCGAGGAGCGCACCAAGCTGTGGGAGGCGCGGCACAACGCCTATTTCGCCTGCCTGCAGCTAAAGCCCGGCTCGCGCGCCATTTCCACCGACGTCTGCGTGCCGATCTCGCGGCTCGCCGAGTGCATCGTCGAGACGACCCGGGACATCGAGAAGGCCTCGATGCCGATCCCGCTCTTCGGGCACGTCGGCGACGGCAACTTCCACCTCGTGATCCTGGTGGACCCGGCCAGCGCGTCGGACATGGAGGAAGCCAAGGCGCTCAACAAGCGCCTGGTGAAGCGCGCGCTCGCCATGGAGGGCACCTGCACGGGCGAGCACGGCATCGGCATGGGCAAGCAGGCCTCGCTCAAGGAGGAGCTCGGCGAGGCCGTCGACCTGATGCGCGACCTGAAGCGCACCTTCGACCCGGAGAACCTGCTCAACCCCGGCAAAGTGGTGCCGTTGCAGTGAGCGCGGAAGCGAGGCTGAAGAAGCTGGGGATCGACCTCGGCCCGGTTTCCGCGCCGGTCGCCAACTACGTCAACGCCGTGCGTACCGGGAACCTGCTGTTCCTCTCAGGCAAGGGTCCGCGCGCCGTCGACGGTAAGCGCCCGCAGGGCAAAGTCGGGCGCGAGTACACCGCCGAACAGGCGTACCAGCACGCGCGCACCGTGGGCCTGGACCTGCTGGCGGTAATGCGGGCGGAGCTCGGCAGCCTGGACAAGGTGGCGCGCGTAGTGAAGCTCCTCGGCATGGTCAACGCCGTGCCCGAATTCCAGGACCACCCCAAGGTGATCAACGGCTGCTCGGATCTCTTCGTCGAGGTGCTGGGCGACGCCGGCAAGCACGCCCGCTCGGCGGTCGGCATGGGGTCACTGCCCATGGGCATCCCCGTCGAGATCGAGGTGATCGTCGAAGTCAAATAGGGACAGACCTCATTTTTCGCATGGCGAAAAATGAGGTCTGTCCCTATTTAAATGGTCATGATGGTCTTGCGGTAGAACTTCAGTTCCTCGATCGAGTCGAGGATGTCGGCCATGGCCTCGTGCTTGCTCTCCTTCTTCAGGCCCTTGGCCGCCTCGGGCTGCCAGCGCCGGACCAGCTCCTTCAGCGTCGAGACGTCGAGGTTGCGGTAGTGGAACCAGGCCTCGAGCTTCGGCATCCAGCGCGCGAGAAAGCGCCGGTCCTGGCAGATCGAGTTGCCGCACATCGGCGATACGCCCGAGGGCACGTGCGCGGCGAGGAACGCCAGCATCTGCACCTCGGCCGTCGCCTCGTCCAGGCGCGAAGCCTTGACCTTGTCGACCAGGCCGGACTTGCCGTGCACGCCCGTGTTCCATGAGTCCATCGCCGCCAGCACCTCGTCGGGCTGGTGCACGACGAGCACCGGGCCTTCGGCGACGATGTTGAGCTGCGCATCGGTGACCAGCAGCGCGATCTCGAGGATGCGGTCGGTGTCGGGAGCGAGCCCGCTCATTTCCATGTCGATCCAGATCAGGTTGTTCGCATCCGCAGGCATGACGTATTCTCTCATGGCGCCATGAACGCTTTCTCCTGGATCTTCCTCGCTGCGCTCGCCGCGGCGACGCTCGCCCGGCTGTGGCTCGCGCAGCGCCAGGTGGCGCACGTGCGCGCGCACCGCGATGCGGTGCCGGCCGAGTTCGCCGATGCGATCCCGCTTTCCGCGCACCAGAAGGCCGCAGACTATACGGTGGCCAAGGCGCGCCTCGGAATGCTCGATGTGCTGCTCGGCGCGGCGGTGCTCCTCGCGCTAACGCTCGGCGGCCTGCTGCAGCGGATGTCGGAATTGGCGGCCCGGGTGTTCGATCACGGGGGCCTCGCGCACGGCGTGGCGCTGATCGCCGCCGCCGTGGTGCTGCTCTCGGCGCTCGAGCTGCCGCTCTCGGCCTACCGCACGTTCGTCATCGAGGCGCGCTTCGGGTTTAACCGCATGAGCCTCGGCCTGTTCCTCGCCGACCTCGCCAAGCACGCGCTGCTCGGCGCCGTGCTCGGCCTGCCGCTGCTGGCGCTGGTGCTGTGGCTGATGGGCCGCATGGGCGACGCGTGGTGGCTGTACGTCTGGCTGGCCTGGATCGGCTTCAACCTGCTGGTGCTGCTCGCCTACCCGACCTTCATCGCGCCGCTGTTCAACAAGTTCTCGCCGCTCGAGGATCCCGCGCTCGCCGGGCGCATCGAGCAGCTGCTCGCGCGCTGCGGCTTCACCTCGAACGGCCTGTACGTGATGGACGGCTCGCGGCGCTCGGCGCACGGCAACGCCTACTTCACCGGCTTCGGCGCCGCCAAGCGCATCGTGTTCTTCGACACGCTGCTCGCGCGCCTGGCGCCGGCCGAGGTCGAGGCGGTGCTCGCGCACGAGCTCGGCCACTACCGGCGCCACCACGTCTGGAAACGCATCGCGTTGCTGTTCGCCCTGTCGCTCGGCCTGCTGTGGATTCTGGGCCGGCTGATCGACGAGCCGTGGTTCTACGCCGGGCTGAACGCCGGAGCGCCCGGCGACGCCATGGGGCTGCTGCTCTTCGTGCTGGTAATGCCGGTATTCACGTTTTTCCTGCAGCCGCTGACGAGCCTGTACTCCCGGCGCCACGAGTTCGAGGCGGATTCCTACGCCGCTGCGCACGCCAGCGCCGCGGAGCTGGTGCGCGCGCTGGTGAAGCTCTACCAGGACAACGCCGCCACGCTGACGCCGGACCCGCTGCACTCGGCGTTCTACGACTCGCACCCGCCGGCTGCGCGGCGCATCGCGCGGCTGCAAGCGCTCGCCTAGGAGGCGCCATGAACGAGCTCGCGGCGAAGAAGTGCAAGCCCTGCGAGGGCGGCGTCGCCCCCTTTAGCGACGCCCAGGCGCGCGACATGCTGAAGCAGCTGAGGGGCTGGAGCCTCGAGGACGGCAAGCTGGTGAAGCTCTATCCCTTCGGTAACTACCACCACACCATGGCGTTCGTAAACGCGCTCGCCTGGATCTCGCACCGCGAGGACCACCACCCGGACCTCGAGGTCAGCTACAACAAGTGCCGCGTCAGCTACTCGACGCACGCGCTGAACGGGCTGTCGGAGAACGACTTCATCTGCGCGGCGAAGTGCGACGCGCTGTTCGAGATCTAGTGCGGCGCGTCTTCAGCTCGTTCGACCTGGTTGCCGTGCATCATGCGCGGAACATGCTCGAGGCCGAGGGCGTGCGCGCCGTAGTGCGGAACGAGCGGCTCGCCTCAGCGATGGGCGAGCTGCCGCCGGCCGAGTGCCAGGCGGAGGTCTGGGTGCTGGACGAAGCCGACGCAGCCCGTGCGGAGCAGCTGCTGCGCGAGGGCGCGCGCGTCCCGGCGGGCCCGCCGTGGACCTGCGCCGGATGCGGCGAGCGCATCGAGCCGCAGTTCACGCAGTGCTGGCACTGCGGCGCCACGCGGCGCGACTAGAGCGCGCCGGCGAGCGCTACCAGGACCAGCAGGAACACCCACACCACGAGCGCGCGCCACACCAGCCCGACCACGCCGTCGAGAAACGGCGCGTCGGCGGCCTCGCCCACGCCCAGCTCGGGACGCACCTCCACGCCCTCGGGCGCCGAGAGCGGCATGCCCAGGCGCACGCCCAGCGCCCCGGCGCCCGCGGCGAGCACCACGCCGGCATCCGGGTCGGGCCAGGCCGGCGCCTGCGTGCGCCAGCAGTAGACCGTGTCCTCGAAATCGCCCACCACCGCGAACGACGCCGCGGTGAGCCGCACCGCAGGCCACTCGAGCAGCCGCCCGACCTGCTCGGCGAAGCCGCCGAACGCCCCGAGCCCGCCCCAGCGCCGGCGCAGGTACGCCGCGAGCCGGTAGAGGATGGCGCCGCTCGGCCCGGGCAGCAGCACGAACCAGAACAACACGCCGAACACGTGGCGGTGCGAGGCGACCAGCGCCTCCTCGATGGCGAGGCGAATCACCTCCTCGCGGCTGCGGTGCTGCGCCGGCTCGCCGCGCCACTCGCCGATCAGCGCGCGCGCGCGCTCGAGGTCCCCGGTGCGGATCGCGAGCTGCAGGTCGGTGAAGTAGTGGCTGAACTGGCGAAAGCCGAGGGTGAAATACAGCGCGACGATATTGAAGGCGAACGCGAGCAGCGGATGTAGCCATAGCAGCAGAAAGTAGAGCGCGAGCGACGCGGCGAGCACGGGCAGTACCGCCACGAGCCAGGCGGTGGTGCCTTGGCGCCCTTCGCCGGCGTTGAACGAGCGCTCCAGCCACTCGGCGCCCCCCGCCAGCAACGCGAAGTAGGCCTTGCGCTCGCCGAGCGGGCGCCACTGCTCGAGCAGCAACGCGACGATGACAGCGATGGCGCTCACCCGCCGCCCCGCCCCAGGAATCGATACAGGTTGACCAGCATGCCGGCGGTGGCGCCCCAGATGTAGTAATCCCCGTACGGGATGGCGTAGAACGGCACCGTGCGCCCCTGGAACTCGCGCTGGTGGCGCTGGTGGTTGGCCGGGTCCAGCAGGAACGCGAGCGGCACCTCGAACGCCTCGTCCACCTCGTGCGCGTCAAGGCGCAGCGTGAAAGGCGGCGCCACCAGGCCCACCACCGGGGTGACCCGGTAATCGGTGCGCGTGTGGTAGTCCGAGAGCCGCCCGATCACCTCCACGCGCGCCGGCTCGAGCCCGATCTCCTCCTCGGCCTCGCGCAGCGCCGTGGCCTCGGGGCTCGCGTCGCCCGGCTCGGCGCCGCCGCCGGGAAAGGCAATCTGGCCCGAGTGGTTCTTGAGGTGGGTGGTGCGACGCGTGAGAAGTACACTCAGCGCCTCGGGCCTTGTCACGATCGGGACCAGGACGCTCGCCCGGCGCCGCGCCGCAGCACGCTCGGCGTCGATACCCTGGTCGCCGTAGAGCATCGCCACCGGCTCGCCCGCGGCAAAGCGCCGCCGTAGCCGGTCGGGGTCGAGCCCGGGCGGCGTGTCGTGATTCAGCGTCGCCCGCATGCGGAATATTTCGTGCGCATCTCGCGTTTGCCTCCCAGCCGAGATGATAATCGCTCCCGGCCCCATCCAACGATCGAGGAGGATCACATGAAAAGAACCATCCTGGGCTTCGTGCTCGCCCTGGCAAGCGCATCGGCGTTCGCCTTCCACTGCCCGAAGGACATGAAGAAGATCGACGAGGCAATGGCCAAGAACCCGAGCTTGTCGGCGCAGCAGATGGCCGACGTGAAGAAGTACCGCGCCGAGGGCGAGGCCCTGCACAAGGCCGGCAACCACCAGGGCTCGGTCGACGCGCTCGCCAAGGCGATGAAGATCCTCAGCATCCAGTAGCGCGGGCCGTCGGCCCCGGAAAAGGAAAACGCCGCCCGCGGGCGGCGTTTTCCATCGTGCGCCGGTGGCCTCTTACGGCAGCAGGATCACCGAGCCGGTGGTCTTGCGGCCCTCGAGGTCGGTGTGGCACTTGGCCGCCTCGGCGAGCTTGTAGCGCGCCGAGATCTCGATCTTCACCTTGCCCGATTTCACCGCATCGAACACCGAGGCCGAGCGCGCCTCGAGGTCGGCACGCGCGGCGATGTAGGTCACGAGCGTCGGCCGCGTCATGTAGAGCGAGCCCTTCTGCGCGAGGACCTGCGTGTTGAACGGCGGCACCGGCCCGGAGGCGTTGCCGAAGATTACCCACAGGCCAAGGGGCCGCAGGCAGTCGAGCGACCCTTCCCAGGTGGTCTTGCCGACCGAGTCGTACACCACGGGCAGCTTCTTGCCGCCGGTGATCTCCTTCACGCGCTCGACGAAGTTCTCCTTCGTGTAGTCGATCACGTGCTCGCAGCCGTGCGCCTTGGCGATCTTCGCCTTCTCCGGGGAGCCGACGGTGCCGATGACGGTGACGCCCAGCGCCTTCAGCCACTGGCAGGCCATCAGCCCGACGCCGCCGGCGGCGGCGTGCCACAGCACCGTCTCGCCTTTCTTGACCGCGTAGGTACTGTGGATGAGGTACTGGACCGTCATGCCCTTCAGCATGAGGCAGGCGGCCTGCTCGTCGCTGATGCCCTCGGGCACCTTCACGACGCGATCCGCGGGCAGGAGCCGCTCGGTGCAATAAGAGCCAACCTGTCCGGTGTAGGCGACGCGATCCCCCTTCTTGAGACCGTCCACGCCCGGGCCGACGGACTCGACCACGCCCGCGCCCTCGTTGCCCGCCGCGCTCGGCAACTGCATCGGATACAGGCCCGAGCGCTGGTAGGTGTCGATGAAGTTGACGCCGATCGCCGTGTGCCGGATGCGCACCTGGCCCTGCCCCGGCTCGCCCACCTGCACGTCGTCCAGCTGCAGGACTTCGGGCCCGCCGGTCTTGTGGAATCGCACTGCCTTGCTCATCGCTTGTGCCTCCTCGTCAGTAATGCGTTCATTCCTTCGGCTTGTTCTCGTCGTCCGCGGCCGGCGGCGGCTCGCTCGCCGGCGGCTTGCCCGCCATCGCCTGCTGCATCACCGCCCACGGCCAGAGCATGCCGCTCGCGGCCTGGTTGGCGCTCGCCGCGGCGAGCTCGGCGAGCGCGCTCGGCGGCGCACCCGCCGGGGCGCCGGCACCCATGGCGAGCAGAGCCGAGCGCTGCACCTCCAGGCCCTGCGCCGCGAAGCGCACCATGTTCAGGTTCACCTCGAGCCACGACTCGATCGAACGCAGCTCGGCGATGCGCTTGTCCACTTCCTTCGGATCCAGCGTCGGCACCGCCATGCCGGGCACTGGCAGGCCGAGCGGCCCCCACAGACGGCGGAAGATCTCGAACGGGTCCTGCGGGGGGTTCGATTCTGCCATGGACGGCCTCACGATTCGGAAAAGAATTCCCTGACCTCGGCTTCGCGCGCCAGGGTGTCCTGATAACCCAGGTCGATGAGCGCGCGGCAGAACGACTCCTCGAACAGCAGGTAGCTCGCCAGGTTGGAGCCCGAGCGCGACAGCGCGCCGGTCGGCCGCAGCACGACGCGCACCGCGCGCGGCAGTTCTTGCACGAAGCGCGCCGCGATGCGCTCGATCGGCTGCGACGGCGTGATGAACAGCACCCGCACCGGGCGCAGCATCAGCTGCGAGCCCTCCAGCCGCTCCGGCGGTATCAGCCGCACCGTGCGGTTGATGCGCTCCAGTCGCTCTATGTCCACCGATAGGCTGTCGAGGAAGATGGAGTTCAGTGCGTGGCCGGCGATCTGCGCGAGCGACGGGTAGATGCTGGAGCGTGCGCGCGCCTGGTCGAGGCTCTGCCGGCCCGTGCCGACGATCAGCACGCGGTCGGCGCCCAGGTGCAGCGCCGGGCTCACCGGCGCGATCTGGCGCATCGAGCCATCGCCGAAGAACTCGCGGTGCACCTTGACCGCGGGAAAGATGAACGGCAGCGCCGAGGAGGCCATCAGGTAGTCCAGCTTCAACACCACCCCCGCGCCGATGCGCTGGTTGCGCTCCCAGCCCTCGATCCCCGAGCCGCCCTGGAAGAACGACACGCTCTGCCCCGAGGTGTAGCCCGACGCGGTGACGCACACCGCGTACAGCGCACCCGCGTCGATATGCTCCTGGATGCGCTCGAAGGCCAGGCTTTTCGCCAGCATGTCGCGCAGCGGCGCGTTGTCGAGCAGGGAGACCGGGTTGCCCCGCGACACCAGCGTCATGGCGAGCAACCAGCGCGCACCGCGTTTCGCGATGCTCACGAAGTCCGTGCGGTAGACATGTTCGCAACGCATGTTCTCCCACACCTCGAGCAGCTTGGCCACCGCGCGCGTGAAGTCGTCGGCGAACACTGCGAGCGACGCGGCGTTGATCGCGCCTGCCGATGTGCCGCAGACGATGGGAAAGGGGTTCTTCACCGGATTGCCGAGCAGGTCGCGCACCGCCTTCACCACGCCCACCTGGTAGGCGGCCCGCGCACCGCCGCCGGTCAGCACCAGGCCGGCGCGCGGCCGCGCGCGCGCTTGCGGGTACGCCGCCACGTTGCTCGCGCCTGCCTCGCCCGCCATGGCCGCTAGAACAGGCTCGGCTCCACGCCCGGGCGCGGCGCGTTGGCGTCGACGACGGCGAGCGCCGTCATGTTGACGAGGCGGCGCACGGTGGCCGAAGGAGTGAGGATGTGCACCGCCCGTGATGCGCCGAGCAGGATCGGGCCGACGGTGACGCCGTCGCCAGCCGCCGTCTTCAGCAGGTTGAAGGCGATGTTGGCTGCGTCCAGCGTCGGCATGATGAGCAGGTTGGCCGGTCCCCGCAGGCGCGAATGCGGGAACACCCTGAGGCGGATCTCCTCCGAAAGCGCGGCGTCGCCGTGCATCTCGCCTTCCACCTCCAGGTCCGGCGCGCGCTCGTGCAGGAGGGCGAGCGCGCGCTGCATCTTGCGCATCGACGGCAGCTCGAGCGAGCCGAAG
>DATHYT010000002.1:0-23671 GCA_035459025.1 Burkholderiales bacterium
CAGCGCAGCTACCTGAGCGACACCGGACTGGGCTTCAACGCCGTCACTAACCATCAGCGGCGCGGGCGCGGCGCGCGCGGCGAGCTGGCGCTTGAGAGCCCGCGCTGGTCCGTGAGCCTGTGGTCGCACTACTGGAAGATCAAGGACTCCGAGCTCCAGCCGATCGGCTTCGGGCTCGCGGCGCTGGAGCCCGCGAACAACACCCACGAGACCGGCGTCGAGCTGCGCTACCGCTTCTAGCCCTTCTCCAGCACCTCGCGCAGCTTCGCCGCCGGCACGTGCGGGTCGACCCCCGCGCGCTCGTTCTGCAGCAGCATCGGCGTGCGCGAGTCGCGCTCGCCCCAGCCGCGCTTGAGGGCTTCGCTGAAATCCGCAAAAGCGCGCTCGGCAACCTGCATCGGCACGCCCACCTCGCGCGCGAGCTCGAGCGCGAGCGACAGGTCCTTGTGCGCGAGGCGTGCGGCAAAGGTGGGCGGGTCATAGGCGCCCGGCAGGTATTGCTCCGCGAGGCGGTCGAACGTGCGCTTCCTGCCGGTGGCGCCGTGGCGCAGCGCCTGGAAGAGCGCCAGCGGCTCGACGCCCGCCTTGACGCCGAGGGTGAAGATCTCGGCGAGCGCGGTCTGCACGGTGAAGCTGGCGCAGTTGTGCGCGAGCTTGGCGATCGAGCCCGCGCCGATCGGGCCGACGTAGAACGGCTGGTCGCCGATCGCGCGCAGCATGGGCTCGAAGCGCCGGTAGACGGCCTCGTCGCCGCCGACCCAGATCGCGAGCCGGCCGCTCTGCGCGCCCGCCTTGCCGCCGCTCACGGGCGCATCGAGGAAATCGACGCCGAGCGTCTTTAGCTGCGCGTGCACGCGGCGCACGCACGCGGGCGAGTTGGTGGTGAGGTCGAACCAGGCGGCGCCCTTCGGCAGGGCGTCGCCGAGCTTGGGCGCCAGCGCCTCGACCTCCTTCGGGCCGGGGAGCGACGTGAACACGACGTCGGCCTCGGCGGCCGCTTCGGCCGCGCTGGCCGCCCATCGGACGCCCGCGACCTCCACCTTGCGCAGGTCGGTCCCGATCACCGCGTGGCCGGCGCGCGCCAGGTTCTCGGCCATATGCGCGCCCATGACGCCCAGCCCGACGAAGCCGGCCTTCATGCGCCGCGCTCCTCGTAGACCTGCTTGGCCACCTGCGCCGCGCTGATGCCGTTCGGCCAGCCGGCGTAGAAGGCGAGGTGCGTGAAGAGCTCCGCAAGCTCCTCGCGCGTCACGCCGTTGTCGAGCGCGCGCCAGATGTGTCCCTTCAGCTGATCGGGCCGGTGCAGCGCGATCAGCGCCGCCACCGTGGCGAAGCTGCGGTCGCGCTTGGACAGGCCGGGCCGCGCCCAGACGTCGCCGAACACGACCTTCTCGGTGAGCTCGGCAAGCTTGGGGACGATGTCCTTGACGGCGCCGATCGTGGTGGGCGGGGATTTCGGTGCGGCCATGGCGCGCTCCTCGGATTGGGCGTGGAGACTGTACCATCGCCTCGGTGGCCAAGGTCGAACCCATGGATCCGCATCCGGCGAGTGTTGCCGAAACCGACGCCCGGCGGCGCTTCACGCGGCGCATGTTCGATTCGAGCGCGCCCGACTACGATCGCGTCGACCGGCTGCTCGCGCTCGGCTCCGGCTCCTGGTACCGCCGCCAGGCGCTGCTGCGCGCGGGGCTCGCGCCGGGCATGCGCATGCTCGACGTCGCGGTGGGCACGGGCCTGGTCGCGCGCGAGGCGCTCGGCGTGGTCGGGGCGCGCGGTTACGTGATCGGCGTCGACCCGAGCGCGGGCATGCTGGCGCAATCGGAAGCGCACGGGCTCACGCTGGCGCGCGCGCGCGCGGAAGCGCTGCCGTTCGCGGCGCAGTCGTTCGATTTTCTCTGCCTGGGCTACGCGCTGCGACACCTGGCGGACCTCGGCGCCGTGTTCGCCGAGTTCCGGCGCGTGCTCAAGCCCGGCGGGCAGCTCCTGATGCTCGAGATCACCCGGCCGGCCGGACGCCTCGCGGCCGCGGCGCTGAAGGCCTACCTGCGCGGCGTGGTGCCGGCGCTGGCGCGCGTGCTGGCGGCGAGCCGCGATACGCCGGCACTGTACCGGTACTACTGGGACACGATCGAGGCCTGCGTGCCGCCCGCGCGCATCATGGCGAGCCTCTCGGCGGCCGGCTTCACGCGGGTTGCGCACGGCGTGCAGCTCGGCATCTTCTCCGAGTACAGCGCGCGCTTAGCCTAGGCCGGCGCCACGCGCGCGATGGGGTACCCTTGCGTCTGGGGGCTGGAGGGGATGCAAGAGACGGAGGTGACATGAAGAAATCGTGGATAGCGATGATCGTGGGCGGGGCGTTGCTCGCCGGGTGCCAGACCGATCCCAACCGACCCATGACGCGCACGCAGAGCGGCGCGATGATCGGCGCGCTCGGCGGCGCCGTGGTGGGCGCCATGGCCTACAAGAAGAACCGCACCAAGGGCGCGGTGGTGGGCGCGATCGGCGGCGGTCTTGCCGGCGCGGCCGTGGGCAACTACATGGACGGCCAGAAGCGCGACCTGGAAAAGAACCTGGCGCCCGAGATCCAGGCCGGGCAGGTGCGCGTGCAGAAGCTCTCCGAGCAGGTCGTCCTGGTCACCATGACCAGCCAGACCGCGTTCGAGGTCGATTCGACCAACGTCAACCCGGGCTTCCGCAGCACGCTCGACAAGCTCGCCGACGTCGTCGTGCGCTACGGCAAGACCACCCTCACCGTGGTCGGGCACACCGACAGCACCGGATCGAACACCTACAACCAGAAGCTCTCGGAGGAGCGCGCGCTGTCGGTGGCGCAGTACCTCGAGTCGCGAAACGTGAACGGCATGCGCCTCGCCACCGCGGGCAAGGGCGAGACCGTGCCGGTGGCGAGCAACGCGTCCGAGGCGGGCCGCCAGGCCAACCGGCGCGTCGAGATCTACGTCGAAGCGGTGGTGCAGGGCTGAGCCCCCGATGAGCGCGAACAAGCCGCAGGGCCTCGCACGGGGCCTCACCAACTACGGCGATGCGGGCTTCTCGCTGTACCTGCGGCGCTCGTTCGCGAAGAGCATGGGCTACTCGGGCGAGATGCTCGAGCGGCCCGTGGTCGGCATCGCGGACTCCAAGAGCGGCTTCAACAACTGCCATCGGCATTTCCCCGAGCTGATCGAGGCGGTGAAGCGCGGCGTGCTCGCCGCGGGCGGCCTGCCGATCGAGTTCCCGACGGTGTCGCTGGGCGAGGTGTTCCTGAGCCCCACCTCGATGATGTTCAGGAACCTGATGTCGATCGACGTCGAGGAGATGATCCGCGCGCAGCCGATGGACGCGGTGGTGCTGGTCGGCGGCTGCGACAAGACGGTGCCCGCGCAGCTGATGGGCGCGGCCTCGGCCGACGTGCCGGCGGTGCAGCTGCTCGCCGGGCCCATGATGCCGACCTCGTTTCACGGCGAGCGGCTCGGCGCCTGCACCGACTGCCGGCGCTTCTGGGCGCTGCACCGCGCGGGCAAAGTCGATGCGGCGGGCATCGGCGAGGTCGAGGGCAACCTCGCCACCACCGCGGGCACCTGCGCGGTGATGGGCACGGCCTCCACCATGGCTTCGATCGCGGAGGCGCTCGGCATGGCGCTGCCCGGCACCGCGGCGATTCCCGCAGTGCACGCCGACCGGCTACGCGCGGGCGAGGCGAGCGGGCGCCGCGCGGTGGAGCTCGTCAAGGCCCCGATCCGCCCGTCGCAGGTGATCACGGAAAAATCGGTGGAGAACGCGCTGCGCGTGCTGCTCGCCATCGGCGGCTCGACCAACGCCATCGTGCACCTCACGGCGATCGCCGGGCGCGCCGGCGTCCGGGTGGATCTCAAGCGCCTGAACGAGCTGTCGGACTCGACCCCGGTGCTGGTGGACCTCAAGCCCACGGGCCAGCACTACATGTCTGACCTCTACGCCGCGGGCGGCGTCGGCGCGGTGTTGCGCGAGCTCAAGCCGCTGCTCAACCTCGAGTGCATGACGGTGGCCGGGGAGACGCTGGGCGAGCGGCTCGAGCAGGAGAAAGGCGCCTGGGTGGACCGCGCCGTGGTGCGCCCGCTCGCCGAGCCGCTGGCGAAACAGGGCGGGCTGGTGGCGCTCTTTGGCACGCTCGCGCCCAATGGGGCAATCCTGAAGCGCTCCGCGGCGGACCCGGGGCTTTTCGAGAAGGAGGGCCGCGCGGTGGTGTTCAGCTCGCTCGATGACCTCGCCGCGCGCGTCGACGATCCGGCGCTCGATGTCACCGCCGACGATTTCATGGTGCTGCAGAACGCCGGCCCGAAGTCGGGCTATGCCATGCCCGAAGCGGGCTATCTGCCGATCCCGACGAAGCTCGCGCGCGCCGGAGTGAAGGACATGGTGCGCATCTCGGATGCGCGAATGAGCGGCACCGCCTACGGCACCATCGTGCTGCACGTCTCGCCCGAGGCCGCGGCCGGCGGGCCGCTCGCGCTGGTGAAGCACGGCGATCGCATCCGCATCTCGGTGAAGGCGCGGCGCATCGACCTCGCCGTGCCGGAGGCCGAGCTGGCAAAGAGAAAGGCGGCGTGGCAGCCGCCGGCGGCCATGCCCGCGCGCGGCTACGCCAGGCTGTACATGGACCACGTGCTGCAGGCCGAGCACGGCTGCGACTTCGATTTCCTCAGAAAGGCCTGATTCGTGGCCGCCGGCTTTCACGGCGTCTTTCCGTACGTCGTGTCGCCGGTGCTCGCCTCGGGCGAGGTGGACGCGACGGTCCTCGCGCGCCTGTGCGACGACCTCATCGCCGCGGGCGTGCACGGGCTCACGCCGCTCGGCTCGACCGGGGAGTTCGCCTATCTGAACTGGACGCAGCGCCGGCGCGTCGTCGAAGTGGTGATCGAGGCGGCGCGCGGGCGCGTGCCGGTCGTCGCCGGCGTGGCCTCCACCACGGTCGCCGACGCGGTGTTCCAGGCGCGTGAAATGGAGCGTATCGGCTGCAACGGCATACTCGCCATCCTCGAAGCCTACTTCCCCGTCGGCGATGAGGGCGTGTACGCCTACTTCAGGGCGATCGCGGAGGCCGTCCGGATCCCCGTCGTGCTCTACACCAACCCGAACTTCCAGCGCTCGGACCTTTCGCTGCCGGTGATCGAACGCCTGTCGCGCCTGCCGAACATCGGCTACATCAAGGACGCCTCCGTCAACACCGGGCGGCTGCTGTCGATCCTCAACCGCGTCGAAGGGCGCATGCAGGTGTTCGCGGCGTCCTCGCACGTGCCCGCCTGCGTGATGCTGCTGGGCGGGGTGGGCTGGATGGCAGGGCCGGCCTGCGTCGCGCCGCGCCAGAGCGTCGAGCTCTACGAGCTGTGCCGGCGCGGCGAGTGGACGGCGGCGATGGAAAAGCAGCGCCCGCTGTGGGCGCTCAACCAGGCCTTCGCCAAGCACAACCTCGCCGCGTGCATCAAGGGCGCGCTCGAGCTGCAGGGCTACGCGGTCGGCGCGCCGCTCGCGCCGCAGGCGCCGCTCGCGCCCGAAGGGATCGAGGAAGTGCGCCGGGCGCTCTCGGCCATCGGCGCGCTGCCGTGAGCACGCACGAGCACCGCCGCGCGGCGACGCGCGCGGGCCTGACCTATGTCAGCGACGGCCTCGCCGGCATCACGCGCCGGCGCGTGGGCACCGGCTGGGCCTACTACACGCCGGACGGCCAGCGCATTGCGGACGCGGCGACGCGCAAGCGCCTCAACGCGCTCGCCATTCCGCCGGCCTGGACCGAGGTCTGGATCTGCCCCGACCCGGGCGGGCACATCCAGGCCACGGCGCGCGACGCGCGCGGCCGCAAGCAGTACCGCTACCACCCGTCCTACCGCGAGGCGCGCGACCAGTCCAAGTTCCGCCGCATGCTCGAGTTCAGCGAGGCGCTGCCGCACCTCAGGGAGCGCGTCGAGCGCGACCTGCGCGGCGACGATCTCGGGCGCGCGCAGCTGCTCGCCACCGTGGTGCGGCTGCTCGACCGTACGCTGATCCGCGTCGGCAACGACGAGTACGCGCGCGAGAACCGCTCCTTCGGCCTCACCACGCTGCGCCGGCGCCACGTGCAGGTGGACGGCAACCAGCTGCGCTTCACGTTCCGCGGCAAGAGCGGGGTGGAGCACTCGATCTCGATTGCCGAGCCGCGCCTCGCGCGCATCATCCAGCGCTGCCAGGACCTGCCCGGGCAGGAGATGTTCCAGTACCTGAACGCGATGGGAAAGCGCGAGGCGGTCACCTCGGACGACGTCAACGAGTACCTGCGCGAAGCGAGCGGTCGCGACGTGACGGCGAAGGACTTCCGCACCTGGGGCGGCACCATGCTGGCGGCTGTCGAGCTGCGCGCGATGGGACCGGCGGCCAGCCGGCGCGAGGCCGACCGCAACATCCTGCGCGCCATCGACGCGGTGGCCGAGCGCCTCGGCAACACGCGCGCCGTGTGCCGCAAGTACTACGTGCACCCGGCGCTGCTGCACGCGTACCTGCTCGGGCGCACCGTGCCCCAGCCGTCGGCGGCTCCGCCGCGCGCGAAGCGCGCGGGGCGCGCCGGCGGCGCGCTGCGCCGCGACGAAGTCGCAGTGCTGCAGTTCCTGCAGGAGTCGATTCCCGAATGGAAGCCGCGTTCCAGCTCGCCGACGTCGGCGCCGCCGAGCTCGCCCTGATCGCCGCGGTCGCGCTCGCCGGGTCGATCCTCGGCGGGCTGGCGGGCTACGGCACGGGCCTGGTGGTGCCGATCTTCCTCGCGCCGGTGGTCGGCGTGGTGAACGTGGTGCCGGTGATGGCGGTCGGCATGATCTTCGCGAACGGCAGCCGCGTCGCCGCCTTCTGGCGCGACATCCACAAGCCGCACGCGCGGCGCATCCTCATCATGGGCCTGCCGGCCTGCGTCGCGGGCGCCTACGCCTATACGCTCCTCGAAGCGCGCTGGGTGGCGCTGCTCCTTGGCAGCTTTTTCATCGTGAGCGTGCCGATAAGGCGCCTGCTTGCGCGCGCCGGCTGGCGGCTCGAGGCGCGCGGCGTCACGATCGCGGGCGCGGGCTTCGGCTTCGTGAACGGCAGCATGACCGGCGTGGGACTGCTGCTCATCTCCATGCTGATGGCCGCCGGGCTGGAGGGCGCATCGCTCATCGCCACCGACGCGATCGTCTCGGTGGTCATGGGCGTGGCGAAGATCGTGCTGTTCGGCAGCGTGGCGCGACTGGACGCCGAGCTTGCGCTCGCCGGCGTGCTGATCGGCCTGTGCACGATGCCCGGTGCCTTCATCGCGCGGCGGCTGCTGGCGCTGGTGCCGCTCAAGGTGCACACCGCGTTCATGGACGTGGTGGTGCTGGGCGGTGGCGCGAGCTTCCTGTGGCGCGCCTGGCACGGCTGACGGGGGCTTGCCAGGCGCCGGCGCGAAGCAGATACTTTAGGCTTGAGCTATTCAGGCCTGATGGATAGGGAGACCCGCGCCACGGTGGACGACCACCGCGCGCTGCGGCTGTGGCTGCGCCTGCTCACCTGCTCGCAGCTGATCGAGCGCCACGTGCGCTCGCGGCTGAGGGAGCGCTTCGGCACCACCCTGCCGCGCTTCGACCTGCTGTCGCAGCTCGAGCGCCATCCGCGGGGCCTGAAGATGAGCGAGCTCTCGCGCCTGCTGATGGTGACCGGCGGCAACGTCACCGGGATCGTCGACCAGCTGGTGAAGGAGGGCCTGGTCGAGCGCGTGGACGACGCCGAAGACCGGCGCGCGTGGCGCGTGACGCTGACGCGCGCCGGCGACAAGGCGTTCGCGGAGATGGCGCGCGCGCACGAGGAGTGGGTGATCGAGCTCCTCGGCGGCCTGACGAGAAAGGAATCCGAGGCGCTGATGCAGCTGCTCGCGCGCCTGAAGCAGACAACCCTGGAGCATTCCTGATGGACCGCTTCGCCCACCTCGATTGGCCTTTTTTCGATCCCCCCCACGCGGCCTTATCGCGTGCGGTGGACACCTGGGCCTTGGCCCATTCGGCGCACGCGCATGGCGAGGATGCGGACGCCATCTGCCGCCGACTGGTCAAGGACCTGGGGCAGGCCGGCTACCTGAAGTACTGCGTCAACGAGCAGCCGGACGTACGCAGCATCGCGCTCATCAGGGAGGTCCTCGCCTACCACGCCGGCCTCGCCGACTTTTCCTTCGTCATGCAGGGCCTGGGCAGCGGCCCGATTGTTCTGGCGGGGTCGGAAAAGCAAAGGCGGGACTACCTGCCGCGCGCGGCGGCTGGCGAGGCGATAGCGGCGTTTGCCCTCTCGGAACCCGATGCCGGGTCGGACGTTCAAGCCATGACGACGACCGCGAAGAAGCAGGGTGCCGACTGGGTGCTCGACGGCGTGAAGACCTGGATCTCGAACGGCGGCATCGCCGACTTCTACGTCGCCTTCGCCAAGACCGACAAGGGCATCAGCGCGTTTGTCGTCGAGGCGAAGGACGCGGACGCCAGCGAGCGCATCGACATCGTTGCGCCGCACCCGATGGCGACGGTGAAGTTCAAGGGCGCCAGGGGCACGCTGATCGGCGACGAAGGCCAGGGCTTCAAGCTGGCGATGAAGAACCTCGATGTCTTCCGCACCACGGTCGCCGCGGCGGCGCTCGGCTTCGCGCGCCGCGGGCTCGACGAGGCGCTCGCCCGCGCCCGGGAGCGCAGGATGTTCGGCCAGCGGCTCGCCGACCTGCAGATGACGCAGGCGAAGCTCGCCGACATGGCGACCGCGATCGAGGCGGCGGCGCTCCTCACGTACCGCTCGGCGTGGCTGCGGGACGTGAAGCGGGCGCGCGTGACGCGCGAGGCGGCGATGGCCAAGATGCAGGCCACCGAGGCGGCGCAGCAGGTGATCGACGACGCGGTGCAGATCCTGGGGGGCCTGGGGGTGATGCGCGGCCATCCGGTGGAGCGCCTGTACCGCGAGGTGCGCGCGCTGCGCATCTACGAGGGCGCCACCGAGGTGCAGAAGGTGATCATCGCGCGCGAGCTGCTGAAATGAAGGTCAAGAGCGCCCACCTCGACACGTTCGCGCGGGACAACCTGCCGCCGCGGAGCCAGTGGCCCGAGTTCCTGCTGGAGCGGCCCGAGTTCCGCTATCCGGTGCGCATGAACTGCGCCACCGAGCTCCTCGACAAGATGGTGAGCCGCGGCTTCGGCCACCGCCCGGTGATCCGCGCGAGCGACGGCAGCTGCACCTATACGGAGCTCTACGCGCAGGCGAACCGCATCGCCAACGTGCTGGTACGCGACATGGGCCTGAAGCCCGGCAACCGCGTGCTGCTGCGCGGACCCAACAGCCCGATGATGGCGGCGTGCTGGTTCGCGGTGATGAAGGCGGGCGGGGTGTGCGTGGCCACCATGCCGCTGCTGCGCGCGAAGGAGCTCACCGACATCGTGCGCAAGGCCGAGATCGGCCACGCCCTGTGCGACAAGCGGCTCGCCGCCGAGCTCGAGGCGGCGCGCGCGGGCTGCCCGACGCTGAAGGCCGTCAAGTACTGGCACGACGACGCGCGCGACTCGCTCGACGCACTCTGCGTGCGCTCGCCGCAGGTGTTCGCCAACGTGGACACCGCCGCCGAGGACGTGGCGCTCATCGCCTTCACCTCGGGCACCACCGGCAAGCCCAAGGGCACGCTGCACTTTCACCGCGACGTGATCGCCATGTGCGACGCGTTCCCGCGCTCCTGCCTCGGCGCCACCAAGGACGACGTGTTCTGCGGCACGCCGCCGCTCGCCTTCACCTTCGGCCTGGGCGGGCTGCTCGCGTTCCCGATGCGCGTCGGCGCCTGCACCGTGCTGATGGAGAAGGCGACACCGGAGACGCTCCTCGAGACCTTGCAGCGCGAGAAGGCCACGGTGTGCTTCACCGCGCCCATCATGTACCGCGCGATGGCGGGGCTGGCCAAGGACTACGACCTCGGCGCGCTCAAGAAGTGCGTCTCTGCGGGCGAGGCGCTGCCCGACGCCACGCGCCAGCTCTTCAAGCAAGCGACCGGCATCGAGATCATCGACGGCATCGGGTCCACCGAGATGATCCACATCTTCATCTCGCACACGCCCGAGCGCGTGCGCCGCGGCGCCACCGGCTACGCCATCCCCGGCTATCGCGCGACGGTGCTGGACGAAGCGGGCCGGCCCTGCAGGCCGGGCGTGATCGGCCGGCTGGCGGTGAAAGGGCCTACCGGCTGCCGCTACCTCGCCGACGAACGGCAGACGGACTACGTGCAGAACGGCTGGAACGTGACCGGCGACGCCTATCTCATGGACGAAGACGGCTACTTCTTCTACCAGGCGCGCACCGACGACATGATCATCTCCGCCGGCTACAACATCGCCGGGCCGGAAGTAGAAGGGGCGCTCCTTGCGCACCCGGCGGTGGCCGAGTGCGGCGTGGTCGGCGCGCCGGACGCCGAGCGCGGCGCCATCGTCAAGGCTTACGTCGTGCTCAAGCCCGAGGCGCGCGGCTCCGAGGCGCTGGCGAAAGAGCTGCAGGAGCACGTCAAGAACGCCATCGCGCCCTACAAGTACCCGCGCGCCATCGAGTTCGTCGACGCGCTGCCGCGCACCGAGACCGGCAAGCTGCAGCGCTTCAAGCTGAGGACCCCGACATGATGACGATCCTGCAACCGCCCGGCTGGGCGAAACCCAGGGGCTATGCCAACGGCATCGCCGTGAAGGGCGGCACCACCGTGTACATCGCCGGGCAGGTCGGCTTCACCGGCCAGGGCGAGTGGCGGGAGAAGGGCTTCGCCGGCCAGTTTCGCCAGGCCCTGCAGAACATCCTCGACGTGCTCGCCGAGGCGCGCGGCAGGCCCGAGCACGTCGTGCGGCTCACCTGGTACGTGCTCGACAAGGCCGAGTACCTGGCGTCTCTCAAGGACGTCGGCGCCGCCTACCGCGAGCTGATGGGCCGGCATTATCCGGTGATGGCCGTAGTGCAGGTGAGCGGCCTGGTGGAGGATGCGGCGCGGCTCGAGATCGAGGCCACCGCCGTCGTCCCGGGAGATTGAGATGAAAGTCACCGTCATCGGCGGCGGCCCCGGGGGCCTTTACTTCGCGTTGCTGGCGAAGAAGGCCTGGCCGCGCTGGGACATCACCTGCTACGAGAGGAACCGCCCCGACGACACTTTCGGCTTCGGGGTGGTGTTCTCGGACCAGACGCTCGACACCTTCAAGGCCTACGACGCGGCGAGCTACGAGCGTATCCGGCGGCGCTTCGCCTATTGGGGCGATGTCGACGTGGTGTACAAGGGCAGGACGCTGCGCTCGGGCGGCAACGGCTTTTGCGGCTGCTCGCGCAACGCGCTCCTCGCAATCCTGCAGGACCGCTGCCGCGAGCTCGGCGTCGCCATCCGCTTCCAGACCGAGGTCGAGGGCCTGGAGCAGTTCGCAGATTCCGACCTCGTGGTGGTCGCCGACGGCATCAACTCGAAGATCCGCGAGCAGCACAAGGCGCACTTCAAGCCGAGCGTCGACCTGCGGCCGAACAAGTTCACCTGGCTGGGCTCGACCCGGCCGCTCGACGCCTTCAAGTACTTCTTCCGCGAGACCCCCGAAGGCATCATCCTTGCGCACTGCTACCAGTACGAGGAGGGCCGCTCGACCTGGGTCATCGAGACCGACGAAGCGACGTGGAAGAACTTCGGCTTCGACAAGATGGGCGAGGCCGAGATGCTGCCGGTGCTGGAGCGCGTGTTCGCCGAGGAGCTCGATGGCCACCCGCTCCTCGCCAACCGCTCGATCTGGCGCAACTTCCCCACCATCGTCAACCAGACCTGGGTGAAGGGCAACGCGGTGCTCGTCGGCGACGCCAAGGCCACGGCGCACTTCTCCATCGGCTCGGGCACCAAGCTCGCCATGGAGGACGCGATCGCGCTCTACGAGGCGCTGCGCACGGAGGCCGGGGTGAAGCCGGCGCTCGCGCGCTACGACACCGCGCGGCGCGAGGAGGTGGAGAAGACGCAGCACGCGGCGAACGTGTCGCTCGCCTGGTTCGAGCACATGCGGCGCTACTGGGGCATGGCGCCCGAGCAGTTCGCTTTCGGCGTCATGTCGCGCTCCAAGCAGATCACCTGGGAGAACCTGGAGCTCCGCGACCCCGCCTACGTGCAGGCCATGCACCGCTGGTTCGCGGCGCAGGTGAAGGCGCAGGGCTTGGACATCGACATGAAGAATCCGCCGGTGCCGATGTTCACGCCGCTGCGGCTTCGCGACATGGTGGTGGAGAACCGCGTGGTGGTCTCGCCCATGGACCAGTACTCGGCGGTGGACGGCGTGCCCACCGACTGGCACTTCGTGCACCTCGCGAGCCGCGCCGTCGGCGGCGCGGGCCTCGTCTACGTCGAGATGACCTGCCCCTCGCCCGAGGCGCGCATCTCGCCCGGGTGCACGGGCCTGTGGAACGAGGCGCAGCGCGACGCCTTCAAGCGCATCGCCGACTTCTGCCACGCCAATTCCAAGGCGAAGCTCTGCATGCAGATCGGGCACTCGGGCCGCAAGGGCTCGACGCAGCTCGGCTGGGAGCGCATGGACCACCCGCTCGAGCAGGGCAACTGGCCGCTGGTTTCTGCTTCGCCCCTGCCCTACCTCGAGGGCGAATCGCAGGTGCCGCGCGAGATGGCGCGCGCCGACATGGAGCGCATCCGCGACGACTTCGTGCGCTCAACGAAGTACGCGCACGAGGCGGGCTTCGACATGCTGGAACTTCACATGGCGCACGGGTATCTGCTCGCGAGCTTCATCTCGCCGCTCACCAATCGGCGAAAAGACGCCTACGGCGGCACGATCGAGAACCGCATGCGCTGGCCGCTGGAAGTGTTCCGCGCCTGCCGCGAGGCCTGGCCGCAGGCGAAGCCGATGTCGGTACGCATCTCGGCGACCGACTGGGCGCCCGGCGGGCTCTCGGGCGAGGACCTCGTGGCGATGACGAAGATGCTCAAAGGTGCGGGCTGCGACCTGATCGACGTCTCTACTGGTCAGACGGTGCCGCAGCAGAAGCCGGTCTACGGCCGCATGTACCAGGCGAGCTACGCTGATTGGGTGCGCAACGAAATCGGCATCGCCACCATGACAGTGGGCGCGGTGACCACGGCCGATCAGGTAAATACGCTCCTGGCCGCGGGCAAGGCCGACCTCGTCGCGCTCGCGCGCCCGCACCTCGCCAACCCCTACTTCACGCTGCAGGCCTCGGCCTGGTACCAGCACATGGGCCAGTACTGGCCGCCGCAGTACCTCCCGGGCCGCGACCAGGCGTTCCGCAACGCCGCGCGCGAGCGCGCCGAGCTCACCGACACCAGACTGCGCGCGCGGCCGGCGAGCCACGAGGTCAAGGACGATCCCAAAGCCGGCGTGAAGCGGGCAGCTTAAATGGGGACAGACCTCATTTACGCTTGCGCCTGACGAAAATGAGGTCTGTCCCCATTAAACGTTGCGCCTGGGCAAGGAATCCTCTCGCGGTCGCCTATCACGACCGCGAGTGGGGCGTGCCGGTGAGGGGCGATCGGCGCCTGTTCGAGCTCCTGATCCTGGAGGGCGCGCAGGCGGGCCTGTCGTGGGACACGATCCTGCAGAAGCGCGCCGGCTACCGCAAGGCGTTCGCGGGGTTCGATCCGGCGAAGGTGGCGAGGTTCGGCGCGAGGAAAAAGCGCGCCCTGATGGCCGACGCCGGCATCGTCAGGAACCGCCTGAAGATCGAAGCGGCGGTGGCGAACGCGAGGGCGTTTCTCCGGGTGCAGGAGGAATACGGCAGCTTCGCGCGCTATGCCTGGGGCTTCGTCGGCGGCAAGCCGCTGGTCGCGCGCCGCCGCAACCTGCGCGGCGTGCCCGCGCGCACCGAGCTCTCCGACGCGCTGTCCAAGGACCTCAAGCGGCGCGGCTTTCGCTTCGTCGGCTCGACCATCGTGTACGCTTTCATGCAGGCGACGGGCATGGTGAACGACCACACCACGGACTGCTTTCGGTGGAAAGAATTGCGCTAGCGCTGCTGCTGGCCGCGGCGCCCGCCTGGGGCTTCGACGCCAATGGCGTTGCCCTCGGCGCGAGCGAAGCCGAGGTGCGCGCGGCGTTCACCGGGGCGCGCTGCAAGCCGATGGACTGGCAGACCAACGCCGCCGACCGGCGCTGCGACGCCGCGGCCATCCGCTTCGGCGGCGCCGAGGCGCGCATCACCTTCTTCCTCAAGGCGGGCGCGGTGCAGGCATTCGACCTGCGCTTCGACGACAAGGACCTGCGCGCCGTGGTCGAGCACCTGCGCCAGCACTACGGCCGGCCGGACGCGGAAGGCACCGAGACGTTCCGGCGGCGCGGCGACGCGCGCTCGGTGTACAAGGTGCGCTGGAAGAAGGGCGCGGACCGTGCGGAGCTGAGCTCGATGGCCTCGCGCCGGCGGGTGGACCTCAACGTCTGGCGCGGCAATTTCGATACCGAGATCTACCGCTTCAGGTAGCGTCGCGGTCCATGAAGAAGGCGGTGAGCCCGGTCCAATTGACGAGCTCGTAGCGGAGCTCGCCGGTGAGCAGCCGGTACTTCGGGTCCGCCTGCATGCGCGCGAGCGTCGGCACGTGGAACTCGCACAGGATGAGCCGCGGGCGATAGCGTGCGAAGTCGAGCGAGCGCAGCACCCACTCCTCGTGCCCCTCGACGTCGACGCTGAGCAGCGCGATTCTGTTGCTGCGGAAGCGCGAGGCTTCGAATACGTCAGTGAGCGTGCGCACGCGCACCGGTCGCTCGACGCACTCGTAGCCGAGGCGCCGGTAGTCCTGCGCCTTCTGCGGATCGAGCGTGGTCAGCACCGAGTAGTGGCCGAAGGAGTACAGCGTCGCCTCGCCCGCGCCCTCGGCGATGGCGCAGCACAGGTTTTCGTCCCCCGGGCGCACCAGGTCGAAGACGTCGAGCTTCACCTGGTCGACGTCGATGTTGAGACCCCGAAAGCCGCGGCGGTACAGGCGCCACGTGTTGTTGTACTTCTTCGGGTGGAAGCAGCCGACGTCGATGAAGCACGCATCCCCGGGCGCGAGCCCGCCGAGGAACTGCTCCAGCACCACATCCTCGCCCCACTGCGCGTAGTGCGTGCTGCGGGCGCGGATCAGCCAGGCCTTGCGTGCGAGGTACAGCCACCGTAGCGGCGGCACGCGTTCCGCAAGCGCGAACCACGCCCGCTGCCAGCGCTTTGCGCGCAGCCGGTGCCCCGAGCGGAAACTTGCCATGCGTTCAGGATGTCCAAGAAAACGCCATTGTGCCCTTGACAGCGGCCGCCCGCGCCGCGAACACTGCGCCCCGCCATGTCCCTGCGCGCGAACCTCGATGAGCTTGCCTTCCGCGCCGCGTCGGCCTGGAGCGACGCCCGCCGCGGCGTGCGCCTGGCCTGGTACCGCGCGGACCACGAGGCGATGGCATTCGCGCTCATGATCGGCTCGGTGCTGCTGGTGTTCGGCTTCGGCCTGCACGCGGTGTTCGCGCGCCACGAGCGCGCACGGGAGCTCGTGCGCGAGACCGAGCGCAAGAACCTCGAGTGCCTGGCGAAGAACGTGTACTACGAGGCGCGCGGCGAGCCGGCCGAGGGCCAGTACGCGGTGGCCGAAGTGACGATGAACCGCAAGGCGTCACGGCGTTACCCGGCCACGGTATGCGAGGTGGTGCACGAGAAGCGCTGGGACGCGATCCGCAAGCGCTACGTGGGCGCATTCTCGTGGACCGAGTTCTATGCCGTGCCCGAGCCTGCGGGCGAGGCCTGGACGTTGGCGCAGAAGGTGGCCGAGGACGTGTACTACCAGCGCGCGCCGGCGCGCGTCGACGGCGCCACCTACTACCACGCCACCTCCATCGAGCCGAGCTGGGCGCGCACGCAGGAGCGCGTCGCGCGCATCGGCCGGCACGTGTTCTACCGGTAGCGCGCGGCGGTGATGAACTGGCCGAAGGATTCGCACCATACGATCACCGTGGTGTAGGCCTTCGGATCGATGGACGCGGGCACCGGGACGATGAAGTTCTCGAAGGTCTTCACGTCGCCGACGCGCGCCATCTTCGGCTTGAGGCGCTTGAAGTCGGCCTCGGTCTCGACGAACTCGGGCGAGAGATAAAGCTTGTAGTCGGGCCCGGGGGCGATTGCCCCCATCAGCGCGATGGCGCCGCGGCTCACCGAGACCGTGCCTTCGCCCCAGTGCAGGAAGTCGCTGTCCTTCAGGTCCCGCCTGAATTCGCCCTTGAACTCGGCCTGTCCCGCCGCGGCGCTGACCTCGTTCGCGGAGGGCGCCGCCGGCGCCGTCAGGATGGGCAGCAGGTAGATGCCGAGCGCGACGCCCCCGAGCAGCGCGGCGCCGTGCGTGACCGCCAGAATCAGCCATTTCTTCATGCAGCCCTGCTTGCGGCGATTTTGGCATAGGCTTCGCGGCGATGAGCATCGACTACGCCCAAAGCGCGCCGCCGCGCGCCGAGATTGACGCGCTGGCGGGCCCGACGTTGCTCGAGTTCGGCAGCCCGACCTGCGGGCACTGCCGGCGCGCGCAGCCGCTGATCGCTTCCGCGCTCGCCGCGCACCCCGGCGTGCGGCACCTCAAGTTCGCCGACGGGCGCGGGCGCCGGCTGGGCCGGTCCTTTGGCGTGAAGCTGTGGCCGACGCTCGTGTTCCTAGTGGACGGGCAGGAACGCGTGCGCCTGGTGCGGCCGGTCGCGGCGGGCGAGATCGAGCGGGCGCTGCAGGCCATCGACCCCGGCGCCTGACGTCCGGCATCCGCTGCGTGCCCTTGCTACGCGTCGGCGCGTTGCCGGGCGGCGCTTACGCACCATGGAGGCCCGCAACATGGTCAGCGGCGCCCGCTTGCGGGCGTCGGCTGCACGCCGGGGTCAGCTGCCAATGCCTTGGCCATGAACACGGAACTCGATGGGCAAAGGCCGGAGAATTCCTTCGTCTGGCGAATGGCTTGCGGCGCATTCTCGCGGGGGCTGCGTCTATAGCCCAAGCGCTCGAAGAATCGCTCCGCCGTGGTGGTCAGCAGGAACAGCTCCGACACTCCCTTGGACTCGGCATAGCGCTCGGCTTCGGCCACCAGCGCCTTCCCGCAGCCGATGCCGCGGCAATCCTTGGCGACGGCGAGGGAGCGAAGCAGGGCTACCGTGCCATAGATCTCGAGGCCGACGACTCCTTTGGGGGCCTGCGTAGCGCCACACCCGAAGAAGTGCTCGAGGTCCTTGGGCGAAAGGTCAGAGCTCGGCAACTGGGATTCCGTCAGCAGGCTCTTTACTTGTGGTGCCGGTGGATTGCGGAACAGGTTCATTGCGTCCTCCTGATCAGTCAGCGAACGCTCGCGCATGCCGGCGTGGGCCAGGCCGACCTTGCGTGGCGAGGCGGTCGCGCCCGCGGCCACAGTGGTTATTGGGCCCAAGTCAGGCGCCAGTTGCCGTTCATCCACACTGACCATCGACCGCGTCCTGACCCCTACGAGAGCTGCGGCCCTGAGCAGCACGGAGACATGCAAAGCTTGCCGGCGGTGCGACCGGTTGAGCGCCGGGTTGGCTGTCATCTCTTATCGCGCTTTGCGCTTCTCTTGCGCCGCGGACATCGCCTCGGCGAGGTCGGAGGACAGCAATATGGCTGCATTCTTGGCCGCGACGTAAGAGAGGCCTTGTGCCACCGAGTGATCCCGGCTGTAGTTGAGCGTGTCCTTGATACCGCGAATTGTCAGCGGCGACTTGCTCGCAATCTCGGCGGCCGTTTTCAGGACAGCCGTCATAAGGCTCTCCCTGTCCGCAAAGACCTGGTTCACAAGCTTCATCGCATGGGCTTCGTTGCCGTCGAACTCTCTGCCCGTAAACGCAAGTTCTCGTGCGAGTCCTTCGCCCACGAGCCTTGGAAGCCGCTGGAGTGTGCCGACGTCCGCCACGATCGCCAGATCTATCTCCTTTACCGAAAACCGCGCGTCCTTGGTGGTGTATCGCATGTCGCAGGCGGTGACCAGATCGATTCCCCCTCCCATGCACGCGCCATGTATTGCGGCGAGAATGGGTTTTCTGCACGACTCTGCGGCGCTTATGGCGTCCTGCAATTCAACGATGATTTTCCCCAGTCGTTCCTGCCTCCTGCCTTCGGGCAGGCCGGCAATCTCGGATTGCATTGCCACGAGCAATTCCAGGTCGATTCCGGCCGTAAAGTGCTTGCCTCGGGCGCTCAGCACGCCAACACGCGCTCGGCCGGCGCTCAACCAGTCGAAAGCCGATCTCAAGTCCTTCCACATCGCCCCGTTCATCGCGTTCGCCTTGTCCGCGCGATTCAATTCGATATGGGCGACTCCATCCGTTTCGGTGACGACCAAGGTCTCGAAGTTCACGCTCAACTCCCTGGGCAGACTCCGCCTAACGTGGATTAGGCAGCAGAACTGCGGACCGAAAACTATCCATATGTAGATTGAACCATTTACCTATAGATACCGCCATATGCCGGCATGTATCTAGTCATGGATAGTTCCCGGCCCCGCCGCCTCCACCATCCGGTCCTCGATCCCGGGCCGCTTGCTATCTCGATGAGTGATCTCCCACAGCTTCTGCGGCTTGCGCCAGGTCGCGCCCAGCCGCTTGGCGCGCCCGCGCAGTTCCGTTTCCTCGTACCGGATGCGCGCGTAGACCACGTCGTCGTCCTGCCGCCGCGGCGCGGTTGACGCGCCTAGGCCGCCAGGCGCACGCAGACTTTGCCGCTCACCCTGCCTTCCTGCATGTCGCGCTGGGCCGCCGCGACCTCCTCGAGCGCAACGGTGCGCGCAATGCGCGGCCGCAGGACGCCCGACTGCGCCAGGCGCGCCAGCTCGGCGAGCTGCGCCGCCGTCGTCTTCAGCATGAACGGCACGGCGTGCTGCCGCGAGAACAGGCGCACGAACGGGGCTGCCGCCATGAGCGACGGCGGCGGGTAGGTGTTGATGTACCAGCCGGCCGGCGCCAGGTGCGGCCGCGCCGCACCGAAGCTCGAGGCGCCCGCGGCGTCGAAGATGACGTCGTAGACGCGGCCCGGCGCGCGCCAGTCGGCGCGGCGATAGTCGACGACTTCGTCGGCGCCGATCGAGCGCACGTACTCGAGGTTCGAGGTGCCGCACACGCCGGTGACGCGCGCCCCGATCGAGCGCGCGATCTGCACCGCGCTGGAGCCCACCCCGCCCGAAGCACCCGTGACGAGCACCGACTGGCCGGCGCGCAGGCGCGCCTGGGTGACGAGCGCCTGGTAGGCGGTGCCGGAGGCGACCGGAAGGCAGGCCGCCACTTCGTCGCTCACGCCCTCGGGGGTCGGCGCGACGAGCCCGGCGTCGAGGGCGACGAACTCGGCGCAGCTGCCGGCGCCGCCCATGGCGTTCACCGAGCCGAAGACGCGCTGGCCGGGCCGCAATCCGGCGACCTCCATGGCGAGCGCGCTGACCGTGCCGGCGAAGTCCTTGCCGGTGATCGCCGGGCGCGCGGGCTTGCCGATGAAGCGCAGCAGCCCCGAGCGCAGCTTGAAGTCGACGGGATTGAGGCTCGCGAACGCGACGCGCACCTGGACCTGGCCCGCGGCGGGCAGGGGTGCCGGGACCTCGCGCACCTGGAGCACGGACTCGTCGCCGAAGCGCTCGTACTGGACGCAGCGCATGGCTACCGCGGATACGAGCCGCTGTTCACATCCAGCGTGCTGCCCGACACGTAGTCCGGGCTCGCGCTGCCGAGCCACACGATCGCCCGCGCCACTTCCTCGGGCGAGCACGGCCGCCCGGCGTGCACCGAGCGCATGACGCCGTCCTTTCTCGATTGCGGCAGCTGCTCGTACATGGCGGTGAGCGTGGGGCCGGGCGCCACCGCGTTGACCAGGATGCCGTGCTTGCCCAGTGCGCCCGCATAGCTCTTGGTGATGTTGAGCAGCGCGGCCTTGGTCGCGCCGTACCAGAGGTCCGGGTGCCCGGTGAACGCGGCGACCGAACCGACGTTGACGATGCGCCCCGACCTTCTTTTCTTCATCTGCGGCGCGAGCGCCTCGATGAGCGCGACCGGCGCGCGCAGGTTGACCTCCAGTATTTCCTCGAAGTGCGTTTCAGGGATCGCGTCGTACGGATCGCAGTAGAGCACGCCGGCGTTGTTCACCAGCGTGTCGACGGCGCCGAGCCTGCCGACCATCTTGCCGATGCCGCCGAGCTTGCGCAGGTCGTAGTCCACGCGCTCGCCGACGACTTCGCGCCCGAACGCCTTGTCGAGCGACCAGACCTTCCAGCCGAGGAGCGCGAACGCCTGCGCGGTGGCAAGCCCGATGCCGCGGCCCGCGCCCGTGACGAGGACCGCGGGCACGCTAGCCGGCGAGGCCCGGCATCGAGAACCCGGCGGCCTTCAGCTCCGGCAGGAGCGCGGCTTCCTGCTCCGCGGTGAGCTCGACGAGCGGCGGGCGCACGCGCCGCCACTCGGGGTCGTTGCCGAAATGCGCGGTCACCGACTTCAGCGCCGGGATCATGGGGAATTTCTGCATGATCTTGCGCGTCGCGCTGATGCCCGCCTGGAGCTTGTCAGCTTCGCCGGAGCGCCAGTTCCTGAATACGTGGTCGATCGGCCCGGGGTTGACGTTGGCGGTGGCGCTGATGCAGCCGGCGCCGCCGTGGCGCATGCCGTCGAGCAGGAACTGCTCGCTGCCCGGGAACACGTCGAAGCCGGCCTTGCCGAACTCCTCCAGCATCGCCTTGGTGTTGTTCCAGTCGCCCGAGGAATCCTTCGCCCCGGCGACGATGCCCGGATACTTGGCGAGCAGCCGCTCGATCAGCTTCAGCGTGATCGGCACCTGCGACACCGGCGGGATGTGGTACAGGTACACGCGCAGCCGCTCGTCGCCCACGCGCTCGATCACCTCCGAGAAGTAGCGGTACAGGCCTTCGTCCGACACCCCCTTGTAGTAGAACGGCGGCAGCATCAGTACGCCCGCGCAGCCCAGCTTCACGGCGTTGGCGGTGAGCCGTACCGTGGCGGGCAGGGCGCAGTGCCCGGTGCCCGGCATCAGCGCCGAGCCGGGCACGCCCGCGTGCACCAGCGCGGCCAGCAGCGTCAGCTTTTCCTCCAGCGACAGCGAGTTGGCCTCGCTGTTGGTGCCGAAGATCGCCAGTCCCGTGCAGCCGCTCTTCAGCAGCCACTTGCAGTGGCGCACGAAGCGCTCGGCGTCGGGCGAGAGGTCGGCCTTGAACGGCGTGATGACGGGCGAGAGCACCCCCTTCAGGCGGGCGGCGGGCTGGGTGCGGGCGGCGGTCGGGGCGGACGTGAGGGCCATGTCGGGTTCGCGGTCGATTTTGTGAGACGACATTATGCGCGCGCCCGGGGCGCTCGGTACACTTCCCGGCCATGACCCGGCTCCAGCGCGCGGTGAACATCGAGGACCTGCGCCGCATGGCGCGCTCGCGCCTGCCGCGCTCGGTGTTCGACTTCTTCGACGGCGGCGCCGAGGACGAGACGACGCTCCGCGGCAACCGCGCCGCCTTCGAGCGCGTGCGGCTGCTGCCGCGGGTGCTGGTCGACGTGCATGCGGTCGACACCAGCGTGCAGCTGTTCGGGGCGCGCTCGAAGCTGCCGATGGCGATCGCGCCCACCGGGGCGATCGGCGCCGGGCGCCACGACGCCGACCTGATGATCGCGAAAGCGGCGCGCGCCGCGGGCATTCCGTATTCGCTCGCGACCCCCGCCACCAACTCGATCGAGGAGATCGCGGAGCAAGTAGGCGGGCGCCTGTGGTTCCAGCTCTACCTGCTGAAGAACCGCGACTTCCGCATGCAGCTCGTCGCGCGCGCGAAGGCCGCGGGCTACGAGGCGCTGCTCGTCACCGTCGATCTCACCACCGGCGGCAAGCGCGAGCGCGACCTGCGGAACGACTTCGCCGCGCCGTTCGTGCCGACCTGGCGCAACTCGCGCGACGTGCTGCTCAAGCCCGCCTGGCTCGCCGGCATGGCGCGCCGCGGCGTGCCGCAGATGAAGAACCTCGAGGGCATGCTGCACAAGCCCCCGCGCCTCACCGACGTCGCGGCCTCGGTCGGGCGCGAGCTCGATGCGTCCTTCGCCTGGGACGACGTCAAGTCGCTGCGCGACGCCTGGCCGGGCAAGCTCGTGCTGAAGGGCATCGTGCACCCGGCCGACGCCGAGCGCGCCGTGGCCGCGGGCTGCGACGGCGTGGTGGTGTCGAACCACGGCGGGCGCCAGCTCGACGGCGCCATCGCCACCGCGGACGCGCTGCCGCTCGTCGCGCGCGCCGCGGGCGGCAAGCTCACGGTGCTCGTCGACGGCGGCGTGCGCCGCGGCGTGGATCTGCTCAAGGCGCGCGCGCTCGGCGCGCACGGCGTGCTCACCGGGCGCGCCACGCTTTTCGGCTGCATGGCGGGCGGCGAGGCGGGGGCGAAGCGCGCCATCGAGATCCTCGGCGGCGAGTTCGAGCGCGCCATGATGCTGTGCGGCGTCGCGCGCGCCGAGGACATCGGCGCCGACCTGCTCGCGCCGTGAACCTGCCGGTCCTGGTGCTGGGCGGCGGCATCGGCGGCCTCGCCGCCGCGCTCGCGCTGGCGAAAAAGGGCTGCCGCGTGCGCCTGTTCGAGCAGGGCTCGGCGCTCAAGGAAATCGGCGCCGGCATCCAGCTCGGCCCGAACGTCTACCACATGTTCGACGTGCTCGGCCTTACCGCCGCGATCGAGCGCTGGTCGGCGCATCCCGAGAACCTGATCATGATGGACGCGCTTACCGGCGAGCAGGTGACGCGCCTGCCGGTGGGCAGCGACGCCTTCCGCACGCGCTTTCGCGGCTATCCGTACGGCGTCATCCACCGCGGCGACCTGTACCAGGTGCTGCTGGAAGCCTGCCGCGCCGAGAACAACGTCGAGCTGAACGAGAAGAGCAAGGGCCTCTCCTTCGAGGACAAGGGTGATCGCGTGGTGCTGCGCATGGAGGGGGGCGTAGCGATCGAGGGGGCGTGTCTGGTCGGCGCGGACGGCCTGTGGTCGCGCGTGCGCGCGCAGATCCTCGGCGACGGCAAGCCGCGCGTCTCGGGCCACATCGCCTACCGCGCGGTGCTGCCGCGCGCGGAAGTTCCGGACGATCTGTGGCAGAACAACGTCGTGCTGTGGGCGGGACCGAAGACGCACCTCGTGCACTATCCGTTGCGCCGCGGCGAGCTCTACAACCTGGTGGCGGTGTTCCACAGCGACCGCTACGAAGAGGGCTGGGACGTGTTCGGCGACACCGAGGAGCTCGCGCGCAAGTTCGAGAACGAACGCCCCGAGGTGAAGCGGCTGCTGCAGAAGATCAACGCCTGGAAGATGTGGGTGCTGTGCGACCGCGAGCCGGCGCGGCACTGGTCGAAGGGGCGCGCGACGCTCCTCGGCGACGCGGCACACCCGACCCTGCAGTACCTCGCGCAGGGCGCCAACATGGCGATCGAGGACGCGGTGGTGCTCGCCGCCTATGCGCAGATCACCGGCTTCGACTGGGAGAAGACCTTCAAGCTCTACGAGGACGCGCGCTACAAGCGCACCGCCCGCGTGCAGATCATGTCGCGCTACTACGGCGACGCCTACCACGCCGCCGGCGTGGTGCGCGAGCTGAGAAACGACATCCTCGCGCCCGCGCCCGGCGCCGCGCCCGACTTCGAGGGCGTGGCCTGGCTCTACGACGGCATCACGCTGCCT
>DATHYT010000003.1:0-24121 GCA_035459025.1 Burkholderiales bacterium
GCGAGCACCATGTCCATGTTGGAAAGCACCGACCGGAAGAAGGGCCACCCCCGCTGCATCTCGCGCAGCTCGTCCAGCGTTCCGCCTTTCTCCCCGAGCCAGGCCTCGACGGCGGAGCCGAATCCGTACCACCCGGGGAGCATCAGCCGGCACTGGCTCCAGCTGAACACCCAGGGGATCGCGCGCAGGTCCTCGAGCCGCGCGGAGCCGCGCCGCGAGGCCGGCCGGCTGCCGATGTTGAGCGCGGCGATCTCCTCGAGCGGGGTGGAGGCGCGGAAGTAGTCCAGGAAGCCCGGCTGCCGCACCAGCGCCCGGTAGGCGCGCAGCGCATGACCCGCCAGAGCCTGCATGATCTCCATGTGCCGCTCGCGGTTCGGATGCGGCGCTCGCCGCCCGAGGCTCGCCTCCAAAGTGGCGGCAGCCAGGATCTCCAGGTTCCGCCGCCCGCTCCCGGGATCGGCGTACTTGCTCGCGATGACCTCGCCCTGCTCGGTGAGCCGCAGCGCGCCGTCCACCGACCCCGCGGGCTGCGCGAGGATCGCGTCGTAGCTCGGGCCGCCGCCGCGCCCCACGGTGCCGCCGCGGCCGTGGAAGAGCCGCAGCCGCACGCCGCGGCTCGCGCAGGCCGCGCGCAGCGCCGCGGCCGCCTTGTACAGCGCCCAGTTCGAGGCGAGGTAGCCGCCGTCCTTGTTGCTGTCGGAGTAGCCGAGCATGACTTCCTGCTCGTCGCCGCGCGCGCGCACCCAGGAGCGGTAGAGCGGCTGCTCGAGCGCCGCGGCCATGATCTCGCCGCAGCGCTCGAGGTCGGCGACCGACTCGAAGAGCGGCACGATGTCCATGTCGAGCGCCGGCGGGTCGCCCGGGCGCAGCAGTCCGGCCTCGCGCAGCAGCACGCCGACTTCGAGCAGGTCCGACACCGACTGGCAGTGCGAGATGACGTAGTGCGGCACAGCGTGCGGCCCGAGCCGGCGCCGGCCCTCGGCGGCCGCGGCCACCACGGCGAGCTCGGATTCGGCGAGCTCGGAATAGGTGAGGTGCGGCGAGCGCAAGGGGCGTGGGCCGGCGAGCTCGCGCGAGAGCAGCGCGACGCGCGCGGCTTCGTCCAGCCCGCCATAGCCGGCTTCGACTCCCGCGCGAGCGAGGAGCTCCGCCACCACCGCCTCGTGCTCGCCCGAGCTCTGGCGCAGGTCGATGCGCGCGAGGTGAAAGCCGAACACCTCCACCTTGCGCTGCAGCGCGCGCAGGCGCCCGGACGCGAGGCGCCCGGCGCCTTGCGCCTCCAGCCCGCGCTCGATGAGCGCGAGGTCCGCCGCGAGCTCCGCGGGCCCGGCGTAGGCGGGGCGCGCGACGCTCGGCGCGGGCACGGCCTCGAGTGCGCAGAGCGCGCGCGCGGTCGCGGCGAGCCGCGCGTAGATGCCCGAGACGATGCGCCGGTAGGGCTCGTCGCTGCGGTACGGGGAATCGTCGCCCGAGGCGGCCGCGGCCGCCGCGACCTCCGGCGGCGCCGCGCGGATGCGCGTGGAGAGCGCGAGCTCGCGGCCGAGCTCGTGCAGCTCCTCCAGGTAGTGCCCGAGCGCGAGGCGCGCCTGCTGCGCGAGCGCGAGCCCGAGCGTCGCGGCGCCGATGTTGGGGTTGCCGTCGCGGTCACCCCCGATCCAGGTGCCGATCCAGAGGAAGGAGGGCAGGCACGCCGCGCCGAGCGCCGCCTCGATCTGGGCGTAGAGCCGCGGCAGTTCCTCGAACAAGCTGAGCTGGAAGTAGGCGAGGCCGTTCCTGATCTCGTCGGCGACGTCGAGTTTCGTGAGTCGCAGCATCGAGGTGAGCCACAGGCGCAACACCTCGCGCCCGAGCGCCGCGTCGCGCGCCTCGCCCGCCGGCTGCGCGATGAGCCGCGCGATTTCCCGCTCGCAGTCGAGGACCGACTGGCGCTGCACCTCGGTGGGGTGGGCGGTGAGCACGGGGCTCACGCGCGCACGGGCGCACCAGGCGGCGAGCGCCTCGTCGGTGGCCCCTGCCTGCCTTGCGCGCGCCAACGCGTGCGCGAAGCTCCCCGGGCCGCCGGGCGCCTGCCGGTCCCGGTGCGCGTCCTCGGCGATGTTGAGCAGCAGCGAGAAGTAGCTGAACGCGCGCACCACGTGCAGCGTCTGCTCGATGTCGAGCGCGTCGAGCTGCGCCTCGAGCGCCGCCTTCGCGGTGGCCGCTGCGGCGCCGTCCTCGCCCTCGGCGCGGCGAAAGCCGACCGCGCTCTGGCGGACTTGCTCCACGGTGTCGAAGGTGGCCGCGCCCGCCTGCTCGCGGATGACCTCGCCGAGCAGACGCCCGAGCAGGCGCCGGTCCTCGCGCAGTGCCTGCTCTGTGGCGTCTAGGTTCAACGTCGCGGCGTCAATCGACCCGGCAGTGCCGGCGCACGATTTCCGCCAGGTTCTCGGCCTCGCGCAATTGCGCTGCGCTCATGTGCTGCTTCAGGGTTTCGAACAGTGCCGTGCGTTGGTGTCCGTTTTCCTGCGCCACCGTGATCCAGGCCACCGCCGGCACGGGGTCGGGCGCAACGCCCCGCCCCACGGCGTAGAACAGTCCCACGTTGAATTGCGCGGCGCGGTGTCCCTGCTCGGCGAGCGGCCGCCACTCGCGCAGCGCAGTCACGTAGTCCTTCGCGCGCGCCGCGGCGAGCCCCGCCTCGTAATCCGCCCGCGCCGGCAGCGCCGCGGCGAGCGCGACGAGCAGGCAGGCGAGGGCGCGCGCCACGCTAGCCGCCCTTGGCCCTCGTCATGAACACGAGCCGCTCGAAGAGGTGCACGTCCTGCTCGTTCTTGAGCAGCGCGCCGTGCAGCGGCGGGATGATGGTCTTGCGGTCGTTCGAGCGGAGCGCCTCCGGCGGGATGTCCTCGGCGAGCAGGAGCTTCAGCCAGTCCAGCAGCTCCGAGGTCGAGGGCTTCTTCTTCAGTCCCGGCACCTCGCGGACCTCGAAGAAAACCTCCATCGCCTCGCGCAGCAGCGACTTCTTCAGGCTCGGGAAGTGCACGCCGACGATTCGCTCCATCGTTTCCTTGTCGGGGAAGCGGATGTAGTGGAAGAAGCAGCGCCGCAGGAACGCATCGGGCAGCTCCTTCTCGTTGTTCGAGGTGATGAAGACGATCGGGCGCTGCTTCGCCTTGACCAGCTCCTTGGTCTCGTAGACGTAGAACTCCATGCGGTCGAGCTCGCGCAGCAGGTCGTTCGGGAACTCGATGTCGGCCTTGTCGATCTCGTCGATCAGCAGCACCACGGGCTTGTCGGACGAAAACGCCTGCCACAGCATGCCCTTGACGATGTAGTTGTGGATGTCGTGCACGCGCGCGTCGCCGAGCTGCGAGTCGCGCAGGCGCGACACGGCGTCGTACTCGTACAGGCCCTGCTGCGCCTTGGTGGTGGACTTGATGTGCCACTCGAGCAGGGGCACGCCGAGCGCCCTGGCCACCTGCACGGCGAGCATCGTCTTGCCGGTGCCGGGCTCGCCCTTCACCAGCAGCGGCCGCTGCAGGGTGATCGCGGCGTTCACGGCGAGCGTGAGGTCCTCGGTGGAAACGTAGTCGGCCGATCCGGTGAAGCGCATTGCCGTCCCTCGGGAAAATCGCATTATAATCGCGCGGTCCTTTCCTCTGTCCGATCACCACAAAATGCTCGCACGCACCGTTCTTGCCGTTACGCTCGCCGCGCTCTGCGGCGCCGCGGCGGCGCAGAAGCCGGCGGCGGACCCGGCGCACGACAAGGTGTCGATGTGCGTCGGCTGCCACGGCATCCCCGGCTATAAGACCGCGTACCCCGTCGTCTATCACGTGCCGAAGATCGGCGGGCAGAACCCCGCCTACATCGCCAACGCCCTCAAGGCCTACCGCGCGGGCGAGCGCTGGCATCCCTCGATGCGCGGCATTGCGGCCAGCCTGAGCGACAAGGACATCGCCGACATCGCCGCCTACTACGGGGGCAGCAAATGACCCGGCTCCTTTTCGCCATGCTCGCGCTGGCGCTCGCCGGCGCCGCGCAGGCCGGCGGCAACGCCGCGGCCGGCAAGGACAAGGCGGCGCAGATCTGCGCCGCCTGCCACGGCCCCAGCGGCGCCAAGCCGACCGCGCCCGAGAATCCGATCCTCGCCGGCCAGCACTACGACTACCTGGTGAAGGCGCTGCAGGACTACAAGTCCGGCAAGCGCAACAACGCCATCATGAAGGGCTTCGCCGCCTCGCTGTCCAAGCAGGACATCGAGGACCTTTCGGCGTGGTTTGCGAGCCAGGCGTCGGGGCTGCACTACCAGCGCTAGGCGCGCGTCTTTTCGCGGAAGCCGCACAGATCGCGGATCGCGCACTGCGGGCAGCCAGGCTTGCGCGCAAGGCACACGTAGCGCCCGTGCAAGATGAGCCAGTGGTGCGCGTGGCGCCGGAATTGCGCCGGCACGGCCTGCAGCAGCTTCAACTCCACCGCCTCGGGCGTTTTCCCCGGCGCGAGCCCGGTGCGGTTTGCGACGCGGAAGATGTGCGTGTCGACGGCGATGGTGGGCTCGCCGAAGGCCACGTTCAGCACCACGTTGGCGGTCTTGCGGCCGACGCCGGGCAGCGCCTGGAGCGCCTCGCGCGAGGCGGGCACCTCGCCGCCGTGGCGTTCGACCAGCAGCCGCGACAGCGCGACGACGTTCTTCGCCTTGGTGCGGAATAGGCCGATGGTGCGGATGAGCTCGGTCACGCGCGCTTCGCCCAGCGCCACCATGGCCTGCGGCGTGGGGGCGGCCTCGAACAGCTTCGGTGTCGCGAGATTGACCGACTTGTCGGTCGCCTGCGCCGAGAGCACCACCGCGACCAGCAGCTCGAACGGCGTGCGGTACTGCAGCTCGCTCTTCGGCTCCGGGTCGGCCGCGCGCAGGCGCCGGAACAGCTCGTGACGCTTGGCCGGCGTCATCGGCGCTTCGCCAGCGCGGCGGCAAGGATGGCGCGTCGGCGCTGCAGGTCGCTCGCCGGCACCTCGGCCTGACGCGCAAGGCGGCGCTTGCGCGCTGCCGCGCGCTGCTTGGCGGCGCGCGCGTCGGCCGCCGTCCAGGGCGCGTTCGCCGGCACCACGTCGATGCAGTCCACGGGGCAGGGCGGCAGGCACAGGTCGCAGCCGATGCACAGCTCCGCCACCACGGTATGCATGAAGCCGCGCGCGCCGACGATGGCGTCCACCGGGCAGGCGTCGATGCAGCGCGCGCAGCCGATGCAGCGCGCTTCGTCGATCCGGGCGACGGTGGCGCGCTTCATCGGCCGGTGTCGCGCGCGAGCTGCGCGTGCACGACCTTGCCATCGCGCACCTGCAGGCCGGTGTCCAGATCGGCGTCGGTCTCGCCCGCCGCGAGCTTGAGCGCGTAGGGCAGCAGCGCGCGCTCCAGCGCGAGGCTCGCGGTGCGCGCGCACGCGGCCGGCATGTTCGGGACGCAGTAGTGCACGATGCCTTCCTCGAGGTAGATCGGCGCGCTGTGCTTGGTCGGGCGCGAGGTCTCGGCGACGCCGCCCTGGTCGATGCCGACGTCGACGAGCGCCGAGCCCGGGCGCATGGCGCGCAGCATGGTGCGCGAGATGAGCTTCGGCGACATCTGCCCCGGCGTGAGCACGCCGGCGATGACGAGGTCCGCGTCCGCGATGTCCGGCGCCGAGGTCGAGAGCCGCGCATCCGGGTAGCGCTGCCGCAGGGCCGCGAAGCGTTTCTCGCTCCGCGCGAACACGCTTACCGACGCACCGATGCCGCAGGCCACGGCGAGCGCATTGGCACCGACATTGCCCGCGCCGAGGATCACGACCTTTCCGGGCGCGATGCCGTCCAGCCCCGGCAGCAGCACGCCGCTGCCGCCGTTTTGTTTCTGCAGGCACCAGGCGCCGACCTGCACCGCCAGGCGCCCGGCGATGGCCGACATCGGCGCGAGGATCGGCAGGCCGCTCGCCTGGCCGACGGTCTCGAAGGCGACGAAGCTCGCGCCCGACGCGAGCGCGGCCTCGAGCAGCGCGGGCTCGGGCCCGAAATGCTGGAAGCCGAACACCGTCTGCCCGCGGCGCGGCCTGGCGTACTCGGCGGGCTGCAGCTCCTTGACTTTCACCACCAGCTCGCACGCCCAGGCGTCGCCCGGCGCAGCGCCCGCGCCCGCGTAGGCCTCGTCGCCAAAGCCCACGCCCGCACCCGCGCCCGGCTCGAACACGACCTCGTGGCCGGCGCGCTCGAGCGCTGCGGCGCCCGCGGGCGTCAGCGCGACGCGCTGCTCGCCGTCCTTGATTTCTTTCGGCAGGCCGATACGCATTCGGCGACCAGGTCGGGCCCGCGGTAGATCAGGCCGGTGTACAGCTGCACCAGAGACGCGCCGGCATCGAGCTTCTCCACGGCGTGCTCGCCGCGCAGGATGCCGCCGACGCCGACGAGTGCAGCTTCGCCCTGCAGCGCGGCGGCGAGGGCGGCCAGCGTCGCCGTCGCGCGCCCGCGGATCGGCGCGCCGGACAGGCCACCTGCTTCGCCCGCATGCCGCAGCCCATCCACGCCTTCACGCGACACCGACGTATTGGTGGCGATGACGGCGTCCACACCGTGCCGGCGCACCGCGTCGGCGATGGCCTGCACCTGCGGGCCCTCCAGGTCGGGCGCCACCTTGAGCGCGAGCGGCACGCGCTTGCCGTGGCGCTGGGCGAGCGGCTCGCGCAGCCCCGCGAGCCGCGCGAGCAGGGCATCGAGCTGGCGGTTCTCCTGCAGGTCGCGCAGATTCTTCGTATTGGGGGACGACACGTTGACGGTGACGTAGCTTGCGCGCGCGTACACGCGCTCGAAGCAGGCCGCGTAGTCGTCCGCCGCGCGCTCGATCGGCGTGTCGGCATTCTTGCCGATATTGATGCCGAGTATGCCGCGCCAGCGCACGCGCGACAGGTTGTCGAGGAATGCGTCCAGCCCGACGTTATTGAAGCCCATGCGGTTGATGAGCGCCTCGGCGCGCGGCAGCCGGAACAGCCGCGGGCGCGGGTTGCCCGGCTGCGGGCGCGGCGTCACCGTGCCGACCTCGAGGAAGCCGAAGCCCAGGCGCGAGAGCGCGTCCACGTACTCGGCGTTCTTGTCCAGGCCCGCGGCCAGGCCCACCGCGTTGGGGAACTCCAGCCCCATCGCCCGCACCGGCGCGCCGGGGGCGCGCGCCACGCGCATCAGGCCGAAGCGCAGCGGCGCGTCGGCAAGGCCGAGGGTCAGCTCGTGGGCAAGCTCCGGGTCGAGGCGAAACAGCAGGGGCCGCACCAGCGCATAGAGCATCCGCTAGAAGCGCATGCGCGCAAGGTCCGACTCGGACAGCCGCCGCCAGCCGCCGCCGCTGAAGCCCTCGATCGGCAGGAAGCGCGACTTGTAGGCCATCTTCGGGCTCTCGCGGATCCAGTAGCCGAGGTACAGATACGGCATCCCCAGCGCGCGGCAGGCGTCGATCTGCCACATGACGTTGTAGGTGCCGTAGCTCGCGCCGCGACGCTCGGGCTCGAAGAAGGTGTAGACCGAGGACAGGCCGTCGGGCAGGTAGTCGACGATGGACACCATCACCAGCTGGCCCTGGTCGCGAAACTCCACCAGCCGCGTGTCGACGCGGCTCTGCAGCAGGAAGTGCGAGTACTGGTCGCGGCTGTCGTTGTCCATGCCGCCGCCGGAGTGGCGCTTGGACTGGTAGCGCAGATAGAGCGCGTAGTGCTCGAGGCGGAATTTCAGCGGCTGCACCTGCGCGGTGAGGCCGGCGTGCTCCCTCCAGGCGCGGCGCTGCGAGCGGCTGGCGACGAACTCGGAGGCCGGGATGCGCACCGGCACGCAGGCGCGGCAGCTGTCGCAGTGCGGGCGGTAGGTGAAGATGCCGCTGCGGCGAAAGCCCGACTTCACGAGGTCGCCGTAGAGGTCGGTCGTGATGAGGTGCGAAGGCGTCGCCACCTGCGAGCGCGCCATGCGGTCCGGCAGGTAGCTGCACGGGTACGGCGCGGTCACGTAGAACTGCAGTACCGCGTGCGGCAGGTCATTCAGCCGGGACATCGGGCTCCGTTCGGCGCGTCCATTTCCCTGGAGGCTCGTCGTAGTGTACCAACGCCGCCAATTCGCGCAAAAACGAGCGCCGCGGGATCTCGCGCGCGCCGAGCGCGGCCAGAAGCGGCGTCCTGACCTGGCAGTCGATGAGCGGGAAGCCGCGCCGGCCGAGCTCCCCGACCAGCCCGACGAGCGCGACCTTGGAGGCGTCGGTAGCACGCGAGAACATCGACTCGCCGAAGAACATGCGCCCGAGCGCCACGCCGTACAGGCCCCCCACCAGCTCGCCGCCGCGCCAGGTCTCGAACGAGTGCGCGTGGCCGGCACGGTGCAGCCGCGCATACGCGATGCGCATGTCCTCGCCGAGCCAGGTGCCGCCGCTGTCGGCGCGTGGGCCGGCGCAGCCCGCGAGCACTTGCCGGAAGGCGGTGTCGATGCGCACCTCGTAGCCCTTGTTGCGCAGGCTCTTCGAGAGCGACCGGCTCACCCTGAGCTCGTCGCAGTACAGCACCATGCGCGGGTCGGGCGACCACCACAGGATCGGCTCGTCGCCCGAGTACCAGGGAAAGATGCCGTGGCGGTAGCCCTCGAGCAGGCGCGCGGCCGACAGGTCGCCGCCCGCGCACAGCAGTCCGGCGGGGTCCTGCAGCGCGCTTTGCACCGGCGGGAAGGGGTCGCCGGGGCCGAGCCATTTCAGCACTTCACCTGCTGCTTGCAGTAGCGCTCCAGGGGCGTGACCGGCGAGACGCCGTTCACCGTGCGGCGCAGCGCGCCGCCGTTCTCCAAAGCCAGCCGGAACTCGTACTTGGCGAAGAACTGCTCGAACATCTCGCCGCCGAGCGTGCCCACGGCGTAGAGATCGTCGGTGGCGGCGTCGTGCTCGAGCAGGATCGCGGCCAGGGGTTGCGGCGCCGGTCCCGCCAGCACCCGGCCGCCCGCGGCCGGGTCGTACTGGCTGTGCTCGGAGCAGCAGTGGATCACGTTGGCGAACTTGTTGCCGGTGGTCTTCTCGGCGCGAAAGCTGATGAAGCTGATGTCGCGCGTCGGGTAGGTGAGCTTGTGCGCGCAGATCGCCGAGTAGGCGACGATCGAGCGCCCCGCGCCGACGCCCCCACGCCATTCATAGGGCTGGTTGTTCTCCGTCTTCAGCAGCGCCACGCCCTGCACCGGCCGGCCCAGATTGAGCAGAAAGCAGGGCGTCGTCGCGTACGGGTAGTGGAAGATCAGGTTGCGGTTCGCCGGCACGTCGCGCGCGCGCAGCGGCGCGCGGTCCTCGCCCACCAGCTTGACGCGCTCGTAGAAGTGCGGGCGCGCGTCCGCGGAAACGGCGGGCGCGCCCGCCGCGGCGGCAGAGGCGGCGCAGAACTTGATGAAATCGCGGCGCTCCATGCGCGCGATTCTACCGCTACAGGTTGTAGCCTTTTTCGTTGTGCAGGTGGGTATCGAGGCCCTCGGTTTCGCCCTCGCTGCCCACGCGCAAGCCGGCCGCCGCCTGCGTGACTTTGAGCAGGATCCAGGTGGCCACGCCGCACCAGGCCGCGATGGCGAGCACGCCGCCGAGCTGGATCAGGACCTGGCCGCCCATCGAGCGCCCGTCCGGCAGGCCGACGCCGCCCAGGGCGGCGGCGACGAACACGCCGGTCAGGATCGTCCCGAGGATCCCGCCCACGCCGTGCACCGGGAACACGTCGAGCGAATCGTCGACGCCGAGCGAGCGCTTCATGTAATTGGTGGCGGCGAAGCACACCACGCCGGCGGCCGCGCCGATGGCGATGGCGCCGAGCGGCCCGACGAAGCCGGAAGCCGGCGTGATGGTTCCCAGGCCCGCCACCATGCCGGTGACGATGCCCAGGACGGAAGGCTTGCCGTAGCGCAGCCATTCGCAAACCAGCCAGGCGAGCGAGCCGGTCGCCGCGCCGACGTGCGTCACCAGCATCGCCATGCCCGCCGTGCCGTCGGCGGCAAGCGCGCTGCCGGCGTTGAAGCCGAACCAGCCCACCCACAGCAAGCACGCGCCGGTGACCGCCATGGTCATGTTGTGCGGCGGCATGGCGGTCTCGGGGAAGCCCCGGCGCACGCCGAGGACCAGCGCGCACACCAGCGCCGCGAGGCCGGCATTCAGGTGCACCACCAGTCCGCCGGCGAAATCCATCACGCCCAGCTGCTGCAGCCAGCCCCCGCCCCAGACCCAGTGCGCGACCGGCACGTACACCACGAGCAGCCACAGCATGCTGAACAGCAGCATGCCGCCGAAGCGCACGCGCTCGGCGTAGGCGCCGACCACCAGCGCCGGCGTGATGATGGCGAACGTGAGTTGAAACATCGCGAACACCGTCTCGGGGATCGAGCCCGAGAGCGACTTCGAGTCCACGCCGAGCAAGAACGCCTTGTCCAGCCCGCCGATCCAGGCGTTGGCGGCGCCGCCGTCGCTGAAGGCGAGGCTGTAGCCGACGGCCACCCAGACCAGCGTGGCACTGCAGGCGATGGCGAAGCACTGCATGAGCACCGAAAGGACGTTCTTGGCGCGCACCAGGCCGGCATAGAACAGCGCCAGGCCGGGCAGCGTCATGAACAGCACCAGCACCGATGCCGTGATCATCCAGGCGGTGTTGGCGGGATCGAGCTTTGCCTCCGCGGCCGCGGCGAGCGGCGCGAAGGCGAGCAGCGGGAACAGCAGCGCTTTTCTCATGGGACCTCCCCGTTTTGCTGCGGATTCTAGCGGAGCGGCAGGTCCTCGGCGTGGAAGCCGAAGGTTCCCCGCGCGCGGTCGGCGAACCAGTGCCTGAGCGTGATCGCCACGGTGCGGAAGGCAAGCTCCTTCCATGGCACCTTCGCTTCGTCCACCAGGGCCACTTCCAGGCTCTCCTCCCCGGGCTTGAACTCGAGGTCCAGTACGCGCGCCCGGTAGAACAGATGCACCTGATTGACGCGCGGCACCGAGATCATGCTGAAAGGCGCGGCGAGCTCGATGCGCGCACCGGCCTCCTCCAGCGTCTCCCGCAGCGCGGCCTGGGCCGCGGTCTCGTCGTTCTCCATGAAGCCCGCGGGCAGGGTCCAGTAGCCGTAGCGCGGCTCGATGGCGCGGCGGCACAGCAGCACCCGCCCCTCGTGCTCGGCGAGCGCGCCGACCACCAGCTTCGGGTTCTGGTAATGGATCTCGCCGCACGCGTCGCACACGTAGCGCGGCAGGGAGTCCCCGGGCGGCACCCGCCGCGCCACCGGCGCGCCGCAGTTAGCGCAGAACTTCAGGCAAGTCTCCGAGCGAGCCGAGCAGCGCGTCGGGCTGAAAGCCGAGCCGGTCCACCGGCGCGCCCGTGCGGTTGATCCAGTACACCCGGAAGCCGAAGGACTTGGCGCCGAGCGCGTCCCAGCAGTTGGACGAGACGAAGCCGATCGCGTCCTTCGCCACGCCGAGGCGCGCGACGGCGAGCTCGTACACCTCGGGCACCGGCTTGAACTGCTTGACGGCGTCCACGCTCAGCACGGCGTCGAACTTCAATCCCGAGTGCTGCACCAGCGGCTCGATCATGTCGGGCGAGCCGTTGGTGAGTATGGCCTTCCTGCCTTTCAGCTTGGTCAGCGCGTCGGGGACGTCGGGGTAGGGCGAGAGCCTCAAGTACTCCTGCATCAGCGAGTCCGCTTTCGCGGCATCGAGCGCCAGCTTGAGCGACTCGCAGGCGTAGGCGAGGGCTTCCCGCGTGATCTGCGAGAACGGCACGTATCGCCGCATCAGGCTTCGCTGCCAGGTGTACTCGAGCTGCTTCTGCCGCCACAGCTGCGACAGCGCGGTGCCCTTGCCCGGCCAGAGCGCGTCGCAGCGGCGGATCACCGTGTGCACGTCGTAGAGCGTGCCGTAAGCATCAAACACCAGGGCTTGGGAGTTCATGTGCGAAGTATAGAATGCCCGCGATGCCCGACCGGTACGACGAGCTGGCCCGCGATTTCCGCTGGAACGTTCCGCCGCGCTACAACATCGCGCGGGCCTGCTGCGGGCAGTGGGCGGCGGACCGCACGCGTTTCGCCCTGTACTGGGAGGACGAGTCGGGGGCGACGGCGGCCTACAGCTTCTGGGACATACAGCAGCAGGCCAACCGCTTGTCGAACGCCCTTGCCGGCCTCGGCGTGCGGCGCGGCGACCGCGTTGCGCTGCTGCTGCCACAGCGCCCGGAATCCGCCATCGCGTACATGGCGGTCTTCCAGATGGGCGCGGTGGCGCTGCCGCTATCGCACTTGTTCGGGCCGGACGCCCTGGAATACCGCATGGAGCACGCCGGCGCGAGCGTCGTTATCGTCGAGCCGACGACGATCGCCAACCTCTGGGCGGTGCGCGGCAAGCTCTCGCAATTGCGCCACGTGATCGGCGTGGGCGGTGCGCGCGAGTCGGGGGTGCACTCCTGGGAGGCGCTGCTGCAGAAGGCGAGTGCGGATTTCGCGCCGCTCGATACGGCGGCCGACGACCCGGCACTCATCATCTACACAAGCGGCACCACCGGCGCGCCCAAGGGCGCCTACGAGGCACACCGCCTGCTCGTCGGCAACCTGAGCGGCTTCGTGCATTCGCACGACTTCTTTCCGCAGCCCGGGGACATGTTCTGGTCGCCCGCGGACTGGGCCTGGGCCGGCGGCCTGTTCGATGCGTTGCTGCCCTCGTGGGCGTGCGGCATCCCGATCCTCGGGTACCGCGGCAAGTTCGACGCCGAGAAGGCCTACGACCTGCTGGCGCGCTACGGCGTGCGCAATTCGTTCCTGTTCCCCACGGCCCTGAAACTGATGATGAAGGCGGTGCCTGAGCCGCGCTCGAAATATCGCCTCAACCTGCGCTCGATCATGAGCGCGGGCGAGAGCGTGGGGGTCACCGTGATCGAGTGGGCGAAGGAGCATCTCGGCGTCACCATCAACGAAATGTTCGGCCAGACCGAGATCAACTACGTGGTCGGCAATTGCCAGGCGGCCTGGCCGGTGAAGCCCGGCTCCATCGGCCGGCCCTATCCGGGGCACCGCGTGGCGGTGATCGACGGCGAGGGCCGCGAAGTGCCGCGCGGCGCACTGGGCGAGATCGCGGTGGCGAAGACCTGCAACGGCGAGCGCGATCCGGTGCATTTCCTCGAATACTGGAAGAATCCTCAGGCGACGAAAGAGAAGTACGTCGGCGAGTGGGGCCTGACCGGCGACCAGGGCAAGATGGACGAGGATGGTTACCTCTGGTACCAGGGGCGCTCGGACGATGTCATCAAGAGCGCGGGCTACCGCATCGGCCCGGCGGAGATCGAGAACTGCCTCGTCAAGCACCCTGCGGTCGCCAATGCCGCGGTGATCGGCAAGCCCGACGCAACGCGCGGCGCGATCGTCAAGGCGTTCATCGTGCTGCAACCCGGGCAGGCGCCCTCCAAGGCGCTGGAGGACGATATCCAGAAGCACGTTCGCGCACGCCTCGCGCCCTACGAGTATCCAAGGGAGATCGAGTTCATCGACGCGCTGCCGATGACCACCACCGGCAAGGTGCAGCGCAAGGAACTGCGCAAGCGCGAAGAAACGCGCGGTTGAAGCGGATACTGCTTGCAGGCGGAGGTCACGCGCACGCCCGGGTGCTGCGCGCGGGACGAGATGCGCTTCGACCGGCGCTGGGTCGGGCCGTTCAGGCGCGAGGCCGGCTCGCCACCAGCAGCTTGCCCTCGGCCTCGACGGCGAGCTCGCCCGTCTGGTTCGTGCACTTGCAGCGCAGCACCACGATGCCGCCCTTGTGCTTGGGCTTGTCGAGCTTCTCGGCGATGGTCCACTCCGAGCTCAGCGTATCCCCGGGCCGCACCGCCGCCTTGAAGCGGCAATTGTGCTCCAGGTAGGCGAGGGCGGTGCCCGCAAAGTAATTGCCGACCGGCGCCGAGACGAGCGCGCTGGTAAACGGCCCGTGCAGGATGCGCGTGCCGAACATCGACTTCCTGGCGAATTCCTCGTTGACGTGCAAGGGGTTGAAGTCGCCGAACATGCCGGAGCCGAGCACCAGGTGCGCTTCGGTGACCGTGAGGCTGGTGCCGAAGCGCTCGCCGACGGCCACCTCGTCGTACCATTTTCCCGGGAACATGACTTATTATGCGGCTTCCTCTGCAGGAGAGACCATGAAAAAACTCGTTGCCGCACTCGCCGTTTCGCTGTTCCCCGCGCTTTCGCTCGCTGCCTTCCCGGACCGGCCGATCAAGCTGATCGTGCCCTGGGGCGCGGGCGGCGACACCGACGTCATCTACCGCACGTTCGCGCCGCTGATGCAGAAGTACCTCGGCGGCACCATCGTCGTCGCCAACGTGGGCGGCGCCTCCGGCACCAAGGGTGCGAAGGAGGCCAAGGATTCGCCGGCCGACGGCTACACCATCTTCGCCATCCACGACTCGATCCACTCCACGTACTACACGGGCGTGGCCGACGTGAACTACACGGACTTCGAGCCGCTGTGCCTGGTGAGCTCGACGCCCTCGATCGTCACCGCCAGCCCGAAGACACCCTGGAACGACATGAAGTCGCTCCTCGCCGACGCCAAGGCGCGCCCGGGGCAGATCACGGTGGGCGCGACGCTCGGCTCGACCAGCCACTTCTTCCCCGCGCTCGTGGCCAAAGCCGCCGGCATCCAGTTCAAGTACGTGTCCTACGAGGGCACGGCGCCGCGCATGAACGCGCTGCTGGGCGGGCACATCGACCTGGCGGAATCGAACCTGACGCAAAAGGGCAAGGCCGACGCCGGCCAGCTCAAGTTCCTCGCCATCGCGAGCAACGCGCGCCACCCGGAGCTGCCAAGCGTGCCGACGCTGAAGGAACTGGGCGTCGACGTGGAGTACGCGGTGAACCGCGGCCTGGTGGCGCCCAAGGGCACGCCTGCCGACGTGCTGGCGAAGCTGCGCTCGGCCTGCGGCGCGGCGGCCCGCGAGACCGGACTCGCCGATGCGCTGAAGAAGCACGGCACGCTGGTGCGCTACCTGGACGAGATCGCCTACGCGCGCTTCTTCCAGACCAACGACGCGGAGAGCAAGGAGGTCGCCAAGGACCTCGGCATGCTGAAGCGCTGAGCGCGCGCTTCGTCCGCCCGGCATGATCGGCCGTGACGGCCTGACGGGGCTCGCCGCAGCTGCGGCGAGCCTCTTTCTTTTTGCGCTCACGCTCGGCCTCGAGCGCAATCCGCTGGTGCCGATCGGGCCCGGCTTCTATCCGCGCATCGTGCTGGGCATCACCGCGGCGCTCGGCCTTGCGCTGCTCGTGCAGGACCTGCTGCGCGCACGCGTCGCGGCGCCGGCCCGGGCGCCCATCAACACACGCCTGGTGGTGCTGACCTTCAGCGCCTTCGCTGCGTACGTGCTGTTGCTGCCGCTGCTCGGCTTTCGGGTGGCGACGTTCGTATACGTCCTCGGCGCCACGTTCCTGCTCGAGCCGCCGCGGCGCGCCGGCCTCTGGGCGCGCGGCGTCGTGCTCGCCGCGCTGACCACCGCCGCGACGTACTACGTGTTCGAGCAGTACCTCGCGGTGCTGCTGCCGCGCGGCACCTGGACGGGGTACTGAGCCGTGTACGAGCTGCTGTGGCACGCGCTCGTCGGCCTGTTCCAGTTCAAGTACCTGATGCCGCTCGTGATCGGCACCGTCGCGGGCGTCGTGGGCGGGGCGCTGCCCGGGGTGACCATCACCATGACGGTGATCATCGTGCTGCCGTTCACCTTCGGCCTCGACCCGCTGCAGGGCCTCGCGGCGATGACCGGCGTGTACGTCGGCGGCTCGGCGGGCGGACTGGTCACCGCCACGCTGCTCGGCATCCCCGGGACGCCTTCGTCGGTGGCGACCACGTTCGACGGCTTCCCGATGGCGCGGAAGGGCGAGGCCGGGCGCGCGCTCTGGCTCGGCGTGTGGGGCTCGTTCCTCGGCGGCATGATCGGCGGCGTGTTCCTGATCGCCGCCACCGAGCCGCTGGCGAAGTTCGCGCTCGAGTTCGGGCCCTGGGAGTTCTTTTCGCTGTTCGTGCTCGCGCTGTCGATGGTGGCGGGCCTGGTGGGCCGCTCGCTGCTGAAGGGCTTCCTTTCCGGTGCGATCGGCCTGGTGGTGACCGTGCTCGGGAATGACCCGGTGATGGGCCAGCCGCGGCTCACGCTCGGCATCGAGTTCCTGGAAGGCGGCGTGCCGTTCCTCCCGGTGCTGATCGGCGTGTTCGCTTTCGCGCAGATCATGTCCGACGTCGAGAAGATGGGCGCCGCGGCTCGCGCCGGCGCGGCGCTCGAGCGCGCGGTGAGCCTGGCGGTGTCGCACCTGAGGGTGCTGGGAGAAATCCTGCGGCGGCCGTTCCTGCTCGCGTGGTCGTCGTTGGTCGGCGTGGTCATCGGCGTGCTGCCGGCGATCGGCGGCAGCGCCGCCAACATCATGGCCTACGACCAGGCGAAGAAGTTCTCGCGCCATCCCGAGCGCTTCGGTACGGGCACGCCCGAGGGCATCATCGCCTCGGAGTCGGCGAACAACGCCAATGTCGGCGGTTCGCTGGTCACCATCATGGCCTTCGGCATCCCGGGCGACGCCGTCACCGCCGTGATGCTGGGCGCGCTCACCATCCACGGCATCCAGTCCGGGCCGTTGTTCATCTCGCAGAATACGGGTGTCGCCTACGGCATCTTCGCCGCCTACCTGCTCGCGCATCCGATCATGGCGATCGTGATCGCGATCGGCGCGCGCTTCATGCTGCGCGTGGTGACGGTGCCCAAGGCGGCGCTGTTCCCGGTGGTGCTGGTCCTGTGCACGATCGGTGCCTATGCGCTCGCCAACGCCATGTCGGCCGTGTACATCCTGCTCGCCTTCGGGCTGCTCGGCTACGCCATGGTGAAGGTCGGGCTGCCGCTCGCGCCGCTGATCCTCGGCGTGATCCTCGGCGACCAGATCGAAACCAACCTGATCCGGGCGCTGATGACGGACGAGAACCTGTGGCTGTTCTTTACGCGGCCGATCTCGGGTGTGCTGCTCGCGCTGTCGGCGGGCTCGGTGGTGCTGGCGCTGTGGCAGCACCGGCGGCAGGCGCGGCGCGAAAGGCGCGAAGCGCCGGGCGCCGGCGGGGAAGCGGATTTCTAGCGGCTGTACTTCTTGGCGCCGCAGCGCGCCTGAAGCCTTCGCCCGCCGATCAGCGGGCTCCCGGAGTCTGCGGAGCCTCCCCACTGTCGCCTGGCGGGGACAGGACATCATTAATTTCAATGATTTATAGGAAAAGACCCTTGTCTGTCTGTCTCGTTACCGCTAACATCGCCAAAGTTTGGGTCAAATTTCCCACGAAGTTTCTCTCGCCTTGGACCGCACGCCCCGGCAATGGAGTTGACAGTCATCATCCCGGCCTACAACGAGGCCGAGTTCGTAGGCGACACGATCCGCAGCCTGCGCGAGCAGTCTGTTCGCCCTGAGCACATCATCCTGGTCGACGATGGGTCGACCGACGGCACGGGCGAGGTTGGGCGCCGCGCGGGCGTTACGGTCATTCGGCCCCCGCGCAACACGGGCTCCAAGGCGGGCGCGCAGTCGTTCGCGCTGCCGTGGGTGCGGACCGAGCTGGTGATGGCGATCGATGCCGACACCACCCTCGATCCGAGCGCCGTGGAGCGGCTCATGAAGTGCTTCACCCGACCCGACGTGGGCGCGGCGTGCGGCTTCGTGCTGCCGCGCCGGACGCGCACGCTGTGGGAGCGGGGACGGTTCATCGAGTATCTCTTCGCGTTCACGTTCTACAAGCAGATCCAGGACTACTACCACCGGCCGCTCATCTCCTCAGGGTGCTTCTCGATGTACCGCACCGAGCTGCTGCGCCGGCACGGCGGATGGTCGGGCCGCACGCTGGCCGAGGACATGGACCTGACCTGGAGCTTCCACCAGGCCGGCACCGGGGTGCGCTTCGTGCCCGAAGCGGTGTGCTACCCCATCGAGCCATACAACTTCCGCCTGATGCGCAAGCAGCTGCAGCGCTGGAGCCACGGCTTCGTGCAGAACGTGGCCCTGCACTGGCGCGGGGTGCTCGCCGTGCCGTTCCTGCGCTCGGCGGTGGCGGTCGCCCTGTGGGACGCGATCGTCGCCTCGCTCGCGTTCCTCGTGGCCGTGCCGGTGCTGGCGATCGCGCTGGGCAGTCCCTGGCCCCTGCTCGCGTATTTCATCGACGCGCCCGCCATCCTGGTGCCGCTCCTCGTCGGCGCGATTCCCCGCCGCGAGACCGCCCGCACGCTGGCGAGCCTGCCGTCGTTCTTCGTGCTGCGGCTGGTGAACGGGTTCTTCTTCCTGGAAGCCGTCGTCACCGAGTGGCTGTTGCGACGGCCGTACCACGTTTACGAGAAAGGGCACTAGATCCATGACCCCTGGACTCCCCGGAACGGGCATCGGCGGGCTGTTCTACGTGCTCAGCGCGCTCCTGATGCCGATCTGCGAGCTGTGGCGGCGCTGGCGTGGCGAGGCCGGGGGCCGCGGCGCGCTGGTCGCCCGGCAGTTCGCGATCGCCGTCGGCGCGGTCGCCGCGATGTCGCTCGCCTTCTGGCTGCTCGATTCGCTGCTGCCGGCGAATCCGGCCGGCGCGCGCGCAGCGGGCGCGACATTCCTGTCCTGGACGCTGCCGATTCGCGTCTCGGCGCTGCTGGTGACCTCCGCCGTGCTCGCCGCCGTGCTCGGCGCGGTGCACCTCCTGCGCCTGTGGCTGAGGATCCGCGCGCCGCGAACCGCCGTGCGATGAGCGCGCGCGCGGCGCGCATCTGCCGCGAAGCGCTACTCGTCGCGGTCGTCCTCGCCGGCCTTGCTCCCGCCGCGCCGGCGCGGGAGGCGCGTGCGGCGAATCCGACACTGGTGCGGGCGGACGCCGCGTTCGAGGCGGGCGAGCGGGACCTCGCGCGGCGCCTCTACCGGTCAGTGCTCGCCTCCGACCCTGACAATTCCCGCGCGACGTTCCAGCTGGCAAAGCTCGCACCGCGCGGCTCGGCGGAAGCGCTCGCGCTCCTGCGACGCTACGTGGCCCTCGAGCCCTCGGATCCCTGGGGCAACATGGCGCTCGGCGACGACCTTGCCCGGGCGGGCCGTGTCGAGGCGGCGATCGAGCAATACGCGCTCGCGCGTCGGCGTGCGCCCACCGAGCCCGACGTATACGCGGGGTTTGGCCGGATTCTTCGCGATGCGGGGCGGATCGACGAAGCCGTGGACAGCTTCGAGCGATGGGTTTCGCTTCGTCCCGGGGACCCCTCGGCCTGGTTCGAGCTCGGGCGGGCGCGCGAGCGCGCAGCGCGGCATCCCGAAGCCGCGCGGGCCTACGCCCGCGCCCTGCGGATCAAGACGGACGAGCGCACCGAGAAGCGGCTCGAGGACGCGCTCGCGGAATCCTCACCCTCGTTGCGGCCGCTGTTCGGCAGCAGCGACGATTCGGACGGCAACCGCGTAGAGCGCCTGGGCTTCGAGGCCGAGTGGCCGTTCACGGACCGCTCGCGGCTGGGCGTGCGCTGGGACCGCTACGAGGTGAGCGACGCGCTCGCCGAGGGGACCGCCAGCGCGCTCGCGCTCTACGCGAAGTGGCGGCCGATCGCCGCCCTCGCCGTGGAGGGCTCGGCCGGCACCGCGCGGCTGCGCGCGCCGGGATCGGCGGGCGCGAGCCACACGCTGCTGGGACTGCGCATTCGAGGAAAGCAGTCCGCGCAGGGTTTGTCGGGAGAGCTGCGCATGGCGCGCAATCCGCTGATCGCGACGCCGGGGCTGATCGCACAGCCCGTGCAGCTCTCGGAGGTGAAGGGCACCGCAGAGGTCCCGCTGTTTGGGCCTTTTCGCGCCCGCGTGCGCGGTCAGCGCGGCGAGCTCGAGTCGCCTGTCGACGTCAACCACCGCTCCGGCTACCAGGTCGGGCCGGTCTACCAGTGGCGGCCCGCGACGGAGTTCGGCGCGTTCTACGGCGAGCAGGGCTACGACCACCCTTCCACGGCAGGCTACTTCGCGCCGCGCCGCGTCCAGCTGCTCGAGCTTGGAACCTACCTGGAGTACGAAGGTCTCTGGCCGCTCAGCCTCGCCCTGGACGCGGGCGCCGGACGCCAGCGCGTCGCGCGACACGGCGAGCCCGTGGGCGAGTGGACCACGACCTACCGGCTCTGGGCGCTGGCCTCGTGGACGCTCCAGCCGGGTGTGCGCCTGGAGCTCGAGCTGGAGCACTACGACTCGCCGCTCGCGGGCGTCGGCGTGTCGTCGGCCGCCGAGTGGCGCTACGATTCGGTCACGCTGTCGCTGCGTTTCGGCGTGCAGCGCGAGCACGCCCGTGCCTATCTCGCCCGAGGGGCCGACCGGCCGCCGGCGGCCGGGCGCTAGAGCGTGCTGTTTGCTACTTCACCGCCTCGATCATGTGCTCGGCCGCGTGCGCGGCGCCGCCAGCGCACTTGATGCGGATCAAGGCGCGGCGACGCCTCCGCCGCACGATCGCGGACTGGGGAGGCGCACGATGAAGCTGTTCGAGCCGCTCGACATCCGCGGCATGAAGGTCCCGAACCGGATCATGGTGCCGGCAATGGTGACGCATCTTTGCCGGGAGGACGGCGTCGTCACCGACGGCATCGTCGAGCGCTATGCGCGCTACGCGCGCGGCGGGGCGGGGCTGGTGGTCGTCGAGGCGATGGCGGTGCACCAGGCGAAATCCGGCCCGCTGCTGCGCATCAGCGACGAGGCCTTCGTGCCGGGGCTGCGCCGGATCGCCGAGGCGGTGCACGCGTGCTCGGACGCGAAGGTCGTGCCGCAGATCATCCACTTTCTCAAGGTCGCGCGCTCGGGCTGGCGCCAGACCGTCGACATGCTCGCGCCGGCGGAGATCGAGCGCATCGTCGGGCAGTTCGGCGACGCGGTGCGCCGCGCGCGCGAAGCGGGCTTCGACGGCGCCGAGCTGCACGCGGCGCACGCGTACACGCTCGCCTCTTTCCTCTCGCGCCGCAATTCCCGCGAGGACGACTACGGCCGCACGCTCGAGGGCCGGATGCATCTCGTCGGCCGCGTGATCGCCGAAGCCCGTCGCAAGGCCGGCGCCGACTTCCCCATCGGCATCCGCATCAACGTCGAGGAGTGCATCAAGGACGGCTACACGGTCGAGGAAGCGAAGACCATCGCGGCGCGCCTGGCCGAGCTCGGCGTGGCGTACATATCGCTCTCCGCCGGCGGCAAGTTCGAGGATGCGGTGCACGTCCCGGGACAGGTGCTGTTCCCCTACACCGGTTACTCCGGCGACCGCGCGATGCCCGGTGCCTGGTTTCCCGCCGCGCTCAACACGGGCCTCGCCGCGCAGGTGAAGGCACACCTGACGGCCCGGGGATTCGCCACGCCCCTCGCCGTCGCGGGCAAGCTGTCCGCGCCCGGCGACGCCGAGCGCGTGCTCGCCGAGGGCGCCGCCGACATGGTCGCCATCGCGCGCGCGCTGCTCGCCGACCCCGACTGGCCTGTAAAGGTGAAGCACGGCCACGCCGAGCGCATCGTGCAATGCGACTACTGCAACGTCTGCAAGAACCTCGACGGCACGCATAACCCGGTGGTCTGCGCGCTCTGGCCCCAGCGCGCCGTGCAGGCGCCGCCGTACGATCCGCAGGCCGCGGTGCCGGTCTGGGGCGCGGACCAGGGCGCGCTCGCCGCGTCGCTCGGCCGCGAGGGCATCGCGCTCGAGTGGCGCAAGGCCGCCGGCGCCGACCGCTACGAGATCTACCGCGCCGATGCCGACGGCGCGCCGCGGCTCCTCGACGCGCAGCGGGCCGTGCGCTGGGTCGATCCGGAGATTCTCGGCGGCAGGCGCTACCGCTACCACGTGCGCCCGTGCGCCGCGGGCGGCCGCGCCGGGCCGCCGTCGAACACCGTGGTCGTCGACGTGCCCGCGCCCGCCTACCTGCGAGCCTGACGCGCGCGCGCATGCTCGCCGGCTGCACGCCCTGGCCCGAGGAGTTCGCGCGCCGCTACCGCGAGCAGGGTTACTGGGAAGGGATCACGCTCTTCGAGATGCTGCGGCGCTCCGCGGCGGCCGCGCCGACGCGCATCGCGGTCGTCGACGGCGAGCGCCGCGCGACGTGCCGAGAACTTCTCGCGCATGCGGAGCAGCTCGCCGCCGGCCTGTGGCAGCTCGGGCTGCGGCCGCAGGAGCGCGTGCTCTTCCAGCTCGGTAACGGCCTGCAGTTTCTCGCCGCGTTCCTCGCGCTGCTGCGCATCGGCGCGATACCGGTGATGGTGCTGCCCGCGCACCGGCGGGCCGAGATCGCGCACTTCGCCCGGCACGCGCAGCCGGTCGCGCACTTCGTGCCCGCGCGCTCCGACAAGTTCGACTACCCGGCGCTCGCGCGCGCGGCGGCGGCCGAGTGCGCCTCGCTGCGCGCGATCGTGGTGGACGGCGAGGCGCCGGCCGGCGCGCACGCGCTCGCCGATCTGCGGTCCGCGGGCGCCGGGCCAGCGGCGCAAGCGGCGCTCGCGCGCGTCCTCGAGCCGCCCGCGGGCGAAGTCGCGCTCATGCTGCTCTCGGGGGGCACCACCGGCATGCCCAAGCTCATCCCGCGCACGCACGACGACTACGTCTACACGGCGCGGCGCGCGGGCGCCGCCGCAGGCTTCGGCGCGGACACCGTCTTTCTCGCGGTGCTGCCGATGGCGCACAACTACACGCTCGCCTGCCCCGGAGTGCTCGGCACGCTCGCGCACGGCGGCACCGTCGTGATCGCGCACGGCACCGCGCCGGAGGACGTATTCCCGCTGCTCGAGCGCGAGCGCGTCACGGCGATCGGCGCGGCGGTGCCGCTCGCCGCGCGCTGGCTGCAAAGCGGGCTCTTCGGCCGCCACGACTTCAGCTCGCTGCGGTCGTTCATCAACGGCGGCGCGAAGCTCGCGCCGGAGCTGCGCCGCAGGGTCGAAGAGCGCTTCGGCTGCACCTACCAGGAGAATTTCGGCACCGGCGAAGGCCTGATCAACATGACGCGGCTCGACGATCCGGAGGAGATACGCCTCTACAGCTCGGGCAGGCCGATCTCGGCGGCCGACGAGATCAGGATCGTCGATGAGCGCGGCGCCGAGCTGCCCGCGGGCGCAACCGGCGAGCTCGCGGTGCGCGGCCCGAACACCGTGCGCGGCTACTACAACGCCCCGGAAGAGACGGCGGCGGCGTATACGCCGGAGGGGTTCTACCGCATGGGCGACGTCGGGCGACTGGTCGACGGCTACATCTACCTCGAGGGACGGCGCAAGGAGCTCATCAATCGCGGCGGCGAAAAATTCAGCGGCGAGGAGGTCGAGAACCACGTCCTCGCCCATCCGAGCGTCGCCTCGGCCTGCGTGGTCGCGATGCCCGATCCCGCCTACGGCGAGAAGGCCTGCGCCTTCGTCATCCTGCGCCAGGGCTGCACGCTCGCGCTGCCCGAGCTCGTCGCCTTCCTCAGGACGCGCGGCATCGCGCACTTCAAGTTTCCCGAGCGGCTCGAGACGGTCGCCGAGTTTCCCCTGAGCCCGGCGGGAAAGATCCTGCGACGAGAGCTGCGCGAGCGCCTTCGGCGCTAGGCCAAGCGGCGCACCTGCGCCCTAGATGCGCGTTGCCTCGAGCCGCCCGAGCTGGCAGCCGTCGGTGCGCCAGCTGCCGTCGGGCTGGCGCTGCATCGGATACAGAGCCATCCAGCCCTGTCCCTCGGCATCCCACAGGCGCACGGGCTGCAGCACCCGGCCCGCCACCATCACCGGCGCATCGAAGCGCACGCTCCTCGGCCGGTACACGACCGCGTAGCCCGACCTCACCATCGCCATGAACGTCTCCGGATCGCCGAAGGTTTCCCGGATGCCGGGCGAGGCGAGCGCAAAGGCCGCTTGCGCGTCGTCGCGTTGGAACGCGTCGAGCTGCGCTTCGATGACCGCGCGTACTGCGTGCGCCTCTTCGGGCGCGAGCGGCTCCTGAGCGGCCGCGGCGAGCGGGGCGAGGAAGAGGGCGAGCGCCAGGGCGAGGCGGGGCATGACGGCGAAAGTATAGGCGCCGCCGGAGCGCAGCTCAGGCCAATTTCGCTTCCTGCTCGACCCGCCTGCGCATGCGCCAGCCCGCGCCGCCCGCGCAGGCGGGTCAGTTCACTCCTGAGCCAGCGACCTTTGCTGAGAC
>DATHYT010000004.1:0-21246 GCA_035459025.1 Burkholderiales bacterium
GACGGCACGCTCCTCGACACCGCCCCGGACCTTGCCGCGGCGGTGAACGCGATGCTCGCCGGGCAGGGGCTCAAGCCCCTGCCGGCGGCCGCGATCCGCGACTACATCGGCAAGGGCATTCCGCACCTGGTCGAGCGCTGCCTCGTCGAGGCCGGGCTGCCGCTCACCTGCGCGCAGCTCGAGCCGGCGCTGCGCGCCTTCGGCGACCACTACCGGGCGTTCAACGGCAAATCGAGCCGGCCGTACCCGGGCGTCGTCGAAGGTCTGCAGCGGCTGCGCGCCGCGTCCCTGAAGCTCGCCTGCGTCACCAACAAGGCGCGCACGTTCACGACGCCGCTGCTCGAGGCCACAGGCCTGGCGCCCCTTCTCGACGCGGTGGTGACGAGCGACGAGGTCGGCCGGAGAAAGCCGCATCCGGAGCCCTACCTGCACGCCTGCAAGCTTCTGCAGGTCGCGCCGGAGGAAGCCGTGGTGATCGGGGATTCCGCCAACGATGCCGAGGCCGGGCGCTCGGCGGGATGCCGCGTGCTCCTCGTGTCCTACGGCTACAGCGAGGGGCGCGATGTGCGCGAGCTGGGCGCGGACGCCATCGGGGCGGAATTTCGAGACGCCGTAGACCTGCTGCTAGGTTAATCCTTCCATAAGAAGTTTCTCTACAATCCGAGGCATGGCGTGTCCATGATCGGTGTTTTGCAGGGTAATCACCACGAAAGAGGAGACAGACAAGATGAAAGCGACCCGCATTCTCGCCGCACTGCTGCTTGCTGCCGCCGCGCTCTCGCCGTTTGCCGTGCACGCCGACAAGGGCGGACGCCATCAAATCGTGATCCAGGTGACCGACAACGACCCGGCCAAGTGGAATCTCGCCCTCAACGTCGCGCAGAATCTGCAGCAGGCGTACGGCAAGGACAAGACCGACGTCGAAATCGTCGCCTACGGTCCGGGCCTCAACATGTTCAAGTCCGGTTCGACGGTCGCGAAGCGCCTGAACGCGGCGCAGGACGCAAGCGTGGCGCTCTACGCCTGCGAGAACACGATGCAGAAGATGAAGGTGACCACTGCGGATCTGCATCCCGGTTCCGTAGTTGCCCCGGGCGGCGGCGTCGTCCACGTCTTCAAGCGCCAGCGCGAGGGTTGGGACACCATCCGCCCGTAGCCGGCGTCTAGCCTAGCCCGACGGCTTCCTTCGCGAGGCCGTCGAGCAGCGCGTCGACTTCCTTGAGCGCCGCCTGCGATGCGGCGCTGCCGTCCGGCCGCCACGGCCGCTGGTACGCCACATGCACCGTCCCGGGATCCTGCGCGGTCGCGTACACGATGATGCGGTACGGGCAGAACGCGGCGTTCGCAGGATCGGCCTCCATGGTCTTGCGGGAGAGTGCCGCGCTGCAGAAGACGAAGGCCTGCGCGTCCGCGTAGAGTTTCTTCGCCGAGCCCACGTCCTTGCCGGTGCGCTCGAGCATGCGGCCGACGAACGAATGGTAGTCAATGACCAGTCCGCGGCTCTCGATCGCGAGTTTCAGGTCGTCGCGCACATCCTCAAAGTTCGCTCGTTTGGAGTAACTTACGACCGGATGCGGATCTGCCATGGGCCCCTCCCAGTGATAGGTGGCCCAGCGTAGGCCCGCCGCCTGGAGGCATCATGATCCGGATCAAACGCTGCGCCGCCGCACTGTGCCTTGCGCTCATCGCCGCGCCGGCCGCGGCCACCCACGAGCCCTGGGTCACCGAGCGCTTCCCGCAGGACGAGGCGAAGTGGTGGTGGGACGCCGAGTGGTGGGAGCGCGGCCGGATTCCCCAGACGCCCGGCCACGAGGTGGCCTCGCGCCCGGCGAGCTATCGCAGCGGCGACGTGGAGGTCCCGGTCGAGATCCACGCGCCGAAGGGCGCCGGCCGCTTTCCGGTCGTCGTCTTCCTGCACGGCCGGCGCGGGATCGACCCGCTGACGCGCCTCGTGCCGCTGCGCCTCGCCGCGCGCGGCTTCACGGTGGTCGCGCCGGACCTCTACGCCGGTCGCTTCATCGCGCCCTTCCCCATCCGGCACGACGAGGCGCTGGAAGAGGACGCGGCGCGCGCGATCGACTTCGCGCTCGCGCTCCCGGAGGCGCGCGGCCAGGCGAAGACCTGCGTCGTTTCGCACACGCGCGGCGGCTATTACTCGCTCAAAGCCCTGGTGACCCACGGCCGCCAGGCGAAGACGGCGTGCTACGCCTCCTACTACCCGCACTGGCAGCACCCCGAGGCGCCCGAGCCCGAGCAGGTCTACCGCTACGCGCGCGAGGTCGAGGCGCTCGAAGTGCCGGTGCTCGTGTTCTTCGGCGAGCACGAGCAGTACCAGCGCGCGCGCCCGATCCTCGCGGGGATCGAGGCGCTGCAGAAAAAGGGCCGCGACGCGCGCGTCCTGGTCTACCCCGGCGTCGGCCGGGGGTTCGACTTCCGCCCTCGCGAAGTGCGCACCTTCGCCGACGACCTCGCCGCGCAGGACGCGATGCGCCGCACGGCGGAATTCATGAGGAGGCATCTGCCATGAACCCTGCACGGACGTTTCGCTGGCTCGCGCTCGCCGCGCTGCTCGCCAGCACCCAAGCCTTCGCCCAGGTCGCCAAGGTGGTCTGGCACGTGGACTTCGCGGACGCGCGGCGCCTGAGCGCGATGATCCAGAACGTGAACAACATGGTCACCACCTACCAGGGCAACCTCGAGGACTACGAGGTGCACGTCGTGTTCCTGGCGGGCGGCATCCGCTTCGTCACGACCGATCCCCTGAAGGGCACGCCGTTCGCCGAGGACGAGGCGTTCCGCAAGGCGCGCCCCGACCTGATCACGCGGCTGCAGCAGCTCAGAACGCTGCACCAGGTGAAGCTCGAGCTGTGCGAGATCACGCGCGAGCAGCTCAACCTGCCCAAGGACAAGATCATCGAGGGCGTGGCGCCGGTGCGCTCGGGCGTGGTGCGCATCGCCGAGCTGCAGGCGAAAGGCTACGCCTACCTCAAGGTGGAGTAGCCCTCAGGCGATCGCCTGGTAGTACAGGTTCTGCGGGTGCTTCGCTTCGGCGAAGAAGTACCAGCGCTCGGCGAGCAAGCCGGCGAACTGCAGAAGGAACGCCGCGCCAGGCTGGCCGTAAAGGAGCAATAGCGCCGGCACCGGAAACACGAGCGCGAGCAGCGCCCAGCGCACCGCGCGCACCACCTCCTGCGGACGGCCGTGGAAGAACTCGCGCGTGTTGAACGAGCCGCCCATGGCGCCTTGAGCGATCTGCACGATGCGCGGGTGCTTCACGCCGATGGCGGTGGCGAGCGTGGACTTCGGCCGCAGGCGCGTGTTGCGCGCGAGCGCGGCGAGCCGGCCGAGGTAGGCCGCGGCGCCCACGACGAGCGCGGCGATGACGTAGGGCCGCGCGAGCGGCGCGTGCAGCCAGGCGGCGAGCGCTGCGGCCAGCGTGAGGCCCGAGGCGCTGCCGAGCAGCGTGAAGTTGACGATCGTGAGCGGCGTACGCCATTCCTGCAGGAACGGCAGGCAGGCGTAGATCATCCCGGTGCAGATGAAGAGCGCGAGCGCGAGCACCGCCCCGGCCGCGCCGAGCGCGAGCGTCGGCTGGGCGAGCCAGTGCGCCGCCGCCCATGCCGCGACCGCCGCCATGAACGCGGGCAGCACGAGCACCTCGCGCGACAGCCACGAGCTGCGCCACCTCGCCGCCGAGCGCCACGCGCGCTCGGGACGCCCGAGATGAAAGAACGAGGCGAGAAGGCCGGCGCCGAGCAGCGCGAGCGATAGCGCGGCGCCCGCGACGAACAGGGTCGAGCCGCCGAGTCCGGCGAGCTCGGCGGCGTAGAGCGCGAGGTAAAGCCCCTGCCCCGCGCCGATCAGCGTCGTCAGCAGGAGCACCGACCAGGCGGGCCGCATGGCTTACCAGCTCGTCACGTCGTCGAGCGCCGGCGCCTGCGGCGACGGCTGCGGCAGCAGGCCGTCGATCTTGCGCGGGTTGTCGTGGCGCTCGAGCTCGTCCGGGTGCAGGCGCTTCTCGGTCTTCCTGCGCGGCAGGTAGTGGTTGGCGGGGTGCGTGCCCCACTCGGGCATCAGCGCGTAGCCGCCCTGCTCGCGGATCGCGCGCGAGGCTTGCGACTCGGGATCATGGATATCGCCGAACAGGCGCGCGCTGGTCGGGCAGGCGAGCACGCACGCGGGCTTGCGCTCGGCCTCCGGCAGCTGCGCATCGTAGATGCGATCGACGCACAGGGTGCACTTCTTCATCACCTTCTGCTGCCCGTCCACCTCGCGCGCGCCGTAGGGGCAGGCCCACGAGCAGTACTTGCAGCCGATGCACTTGTCGTAATCGACGAGGACGATGCCGTCCTCGGCGCGCTTGTACGACGCGCCCGTCGGGCACACCGGCACGCAGGGCGGATCTTCGCAATGCAGGCAGGACTTGGGGAAATGCACCGTCTCGGTCTTCGGGTATTCGCCGACCTCGAAGGTCTGCACGCGGTTGAAGAAGGTCCCTGTTGGATCGGCGCCGTACGGATTCTGGTCGGAGAGCGGCCCCGCCGCGCCTGCCGTGTTCCACTCCTTGCAGCTCGTCACGCAGGCGTGGCAGCCCACGCACACGTTGAGGTCGATCACCAGTGCGAGCTGTTTCGTCGTCATGCGGGGGAAATCCTCACGCGCACGTCGTACCAGCCGGCCTGCCCCGTGACCGGATCGGAGTTCGACGTGTCGCCGGGCAGGCGGTCGGAAATGAGCGAGTTCAGGATGAAGCCGCGGGTGAACTCGTTGGCGTCGGGCGCGAGGCCCCAGGCCCCCGGGGACTTGCCGATCGCGTTCCAGGTCCACACGGTGCCGGGCTCGACCGCCTCGCTGTGCCGCCCCATGCAGCGCACGCGCCCCCACTGCGACTCGACCCACATCCAGTCGCCGTCGCCGATGCCGCTCGCCGCCGCCGTGCGCGGGTTGATGAACAGGTAGTTGTGCGCGTGGATCTGCCGCAGCCACGCGTTCTGCGAATCCCAGGAGTGGTACATGGCCATCGGCCGCTGCGTGATCGCGGCGAGCGGATACTTGTCGAGATCGGTGGCCTGCACCTCGAGCGGCGCGCTGTAAAAGGGCAGCGGGTCGAAGTGCGTCTCGACGCGCTGCGCAAGGTGCTCGGGCGGCCGGCGGCCGGGCCACTTGCCCTGCGCGGCGAGGCGAAAGCGCTGCAGCACCTCCGAGTACAGGTGCACCAGGATCGGCTCGCCCCAGCGCCGCAGCCGCATGCGCTGCGCCCACTCCATGTAGCCGCGGTTCCAGTTGCGCATGTAGCGGTAGGAAGGCGCCATCTCGTGCTTGAACACGCAGTTGTTCTTCGCGTACATCTCCCACTGCGCGGGGTTGGGCTCGCCGAGCATCGCCTTCGCGCCGTCGGCGCCGCGCCAGCCGGCCAGGAAACCCATGCCCGAGCCGGGCTCGGTCTCGTGGCGCACGATGAAGTCCGGGTAGTCGCGGTACTTGCGCCCGCCTTGCGCGTCGGTGAAGGCGGGGAGCTTCAGGCGGCTCGCGAGCTCGATCAGGACTTCCTGGAACGGCTTGCACTCGCCCTTGGGCGGCAGCACCGGCACGCGCACCGCGTCCACGGGGCCGTCGAATTCCGAGATCGGCCGGTCGAGCATCGACATCACGTCGTGGCGCTCGAGGTAGGTGGTGTCGGGGAGCACGAGGTCCGCGAACGCCGTGGTCTCCGACTGGAACGCGTCGCACACGACGAGAAAGGGGATCTTGTACTCGCCGTCGGCGCCGCGGTCGTTCAGCATCCGGCGCACCTCGTCCGTGTTCATGGTCGAGTTCCACGCCATGTTGGCCATGAAGATCATCAGCGTGTCGAGCGGGTAGGGGTCGCCGCGCCAGGCGTTGGTGATCACGTTGTGCATCAGGCCGTGCACCGAGAGCGGGTACTCCCAGGAAAAGCCCTTGTCGATGCGCACCGGGTTGCCCTCGGCGTCGACGAACAGGTCCTCGGGCGATCCCGGCCAGCCGAGCGCGAGCCCGGCGAGCGGCGTATTGGGCTGCACGCCCTCGGGGCCGGTGGGCGTCTTCGCCGAGGGCGGGATGGCGCGCGGGAACGGCGCCTTGTGGCGAAAGCCCCCGGGACGGTCGATGGTGCCCAGAAGGCTCATCAGGATGGCGAGCGAACGCACCGTGTGGAAGCCGTTCGAGTGCGCCGCCAGCCCGCGCATGGCGTGGAACGCCACCGGGTTGCCGGTCACCGACTGGTGTTCGTTGCCCCAGCAGTCGGTCCACGCGATCGGCAGCTCGATTCTCTCGTCGCGCGCGATCACGCCCATCTCGTGCGCCAGGCGCCGGATGGTCGCCGCCGGGATCCCGGTGATGCCCTCGGCCCACTCGGGCGTATGCGCCTGCAGGCGATCGGCGAGCAGCTGGAACGCGGGCCGCACGCGCGTGCCGTCGGCGAGCCGGTACGCGCCAAGCAGGCGCGGGTCCGCGCCCGGCGTGTGGCTGAGCACCGCGCGCTCGGAATGGCGGTCCCACCAGAGCTGGTTCTCGGGATACAGCGGGTTCTCGGGCTCGACATCCTCGTCCACGGCGAGCAGGCCGTGGCGCGGCGAGGCCGGGTCGGCGATCACGAGCTGTCCGCCGTTGGTGTAGCGCGCGACGAACTCGCGGTCGTACAGCCCCTGCGCGATGAGCTCGTGATTGAGCGCAAGCAGCAGCGCGCCGTCGGTGCCCGGGCGGATCGGCACCCATTCGTCGGCGATCGCCGAGTAGCCGGTGCGCACCGGGTTCACCGAGATGAAGCGCCCGCCGTCGCGCTTGAACTTCGAGATCGCGATCTTGAGCGGATTGGAGTGGTGATCCTCGGCGGTGCCGAGCATGACGAAGAGCCTGGCGCGCTCGAGGTCCGGGCCGCCGAACTCCCAGAACGAGCCGCCGATCGTGTAGATCATGCCGGCGGCCATGTTCACCGAGCAGAATCCCCCGTGCGCGGCGTAGTTGGGCGTGCCGAACTGGCGCGCAAACAGGCCGGTGAGCGCCTGCATCTGGTCGCGCCCGGTGAACAGCGCGAACTTCTTCGGGTCCGCGGCGCGGATCGCGCCCAGGCGCGTTTCCAGCATCGCGAACGCCTCGTCCCAGGAGATCGGCTCGAATTCGCCCGCGCCGCGCGCGGCGCCGGCCTTGCGCCGCAGCGGCCGCGTGAGGCGCGCGGGCGAGAGCTGCTTCATGATGCCGCTCGCGCCCTTGGCGCAGATCACGCCCTTGTTGAGCGGATGCTCGGGATTGCCGTCGATGTAGCGCAGCTCGCCGTCACGCAGGTGCACGCGGATGCCGCAGCGGCACGCGCACATGTAGCAGGTGGTGGTCTTGACCTCGGCGGACACGTCATGCGGATTGTCCGCCCGCCCCCGGGGCACGGCAACGAGCAATACTGATCCTGCCATAGAATGCGCGCGTGAAGATCTGCATCGTCTCCGACAGCCACGACCGCGCCGACGCGCTCGCGCGGGCGGTGCGCGAAGCGAAAGCCGCAGGCGCCGAGGCGGTGATCCACTGCGGCGACCTGATCGGGGCACAGACCGTGAAGCCGGCGCTCGCGGCCGGGCTGCCGGTGCACCTCATCCACGGCAACAACATCGGCGACACGCAGGCGCTGCACCGCCAGTCGCGCATGAGCGGCGGGCAGCTGCAGTATCACGGGGCCGACGCGCGCCTCGAGCTCGGCAGCCGGCGCGTGTTCGTCGTGCACTACGACGACTACGGCTACGCCATGGCCTGCACCGGCGAGTGGGACCTGGTGTGCTGCGGGCACTCGCACAAGGCCGAGGCGCGCGAGGTGACGGGCGTGAATGGCGGGCGCACCTGGCTCGTCAATCCCGGCACGGTCGCCGGCCTGTCGGCCCCGGCGACCTGGCTGCTGGGCGATCTCGCGTCGATGCGCTTCGAGATCCGCGCATTGAACGCCTCTATAAGCGCATAGCGAACTCTAAGCCGGGCGCCTAGGGGCGGCGCTTAGAATTCCCGCAGGGAAGCCGAGGAGGCGAAGTCATGTTCACCAGCAATCCGTTTGCCACGCTCTCGGCGTCGGTGCCGGCCGAGTTCATGCAAGGCTTTGTGCTCCTGATGCTCGTCCTGGTCGCGGCGGGCACGCTGTTCGAGGTCGTGCACAAGGGCAGCGCGAAGTACTTCTTCCAGAACTGGCGCAACTCGCGCAGCAAGGCGGCGAAGCCGCTCGGCGGCGGCGAGCTCGTCGCCATCGCGGTGAAAACGGCGCTGGTGGACGTCGCGGCCTCCGGCGAGTTCTGCAACATGCGGCGCCGCGTGGCGCATCTGCTCACGATGTACGGCTTCGTGCTCTACGTGATCGCGACCGCCGTGATGGTGTTCGACCTGTCGGCGCGCGGCCTGGTGGCGCAGCTGTGGTGGCTGGGCGGCCTGATGGTGCTCGCCGGCGGCTACTGGTTCTGGTTCTTCATCCGCGTCGACGTCGCCGCCGAGGGCAACTCGCCGCTGCGCGTCGTGTACGCCGATGTCTTCATCCTGTCGCTGCTGGTGAGCGTGACCCTCGGCCTCGTCTGGGCGGGTGCCGGCGGCGGCGCCGGCGTGCTCTTCGCGCTCTACGTCCTCACCACGGCGGTGCTGTTCGGCTCGGTGCCGTGGTCCAAGTTCGCGCACATGTTCTTCAAGCCGGCGGCGGCCTTCGAGAAGAGGGTTTCCAACGCGAATGGCTCGGCCGAGAACCTGCCGACGCTGACCCGGGACGATCCCGAGCAGCAGAAGAGACACTCCATGGATCTGCTGCGGGACGCGCCGATGGACATGGGGCTCGGCATCAAGCGCGAAGCGCCCCGTCACTACTGAGAAGCAGGAACAAGGAGCCGGACTCATGCCTACCTTCGTCTACATGACAAGGTGCGACGGATGCGGACACTGCGTCGACATCTGTCCCTCGGACATCATGCACATCGACAAGACCTATCGGCGCGCCTACAACATCGAGCCGAACATGTGCTGGGAGTGCTACTCCTGCGTGAAGGCGTGCCCGCAGCATGCGATCGACGTGCGCGGCTACGCCGACTTCGCGCCCTTGGGCCACAGCGTTCGCGTCCACCGCGACGAACAGAAAGGCACGATCGCGTGGAAGATCAAGTTCCGCAACGGCACGGAAAAGAACTTCCTGTCGCCCATCACCACCAAGCCCTGGGGGACGGCGATTCCCAAGCTCGCCGAGGTTCCCGGGCCCAGCCAGGAGATGCGCGACAGCCAGCTCCTGTACAACGAGCCGAAATGGATCCGCATGGATGACGGCGGTCTACATTCGCTTCAGGCCGCGGGTCTCAAGATGAAGAAAGGCGTGTACTACTGATGGCCTACAAGACGATCATCGAAGACGGCATCGACATCCTGGTCGTCGGTGCGGGCCTGGGCGGCACCGGCGCCGCCTGGGAGGCGAGATTCTGGGGACAGGACAAGAAGATCGTCATCGCCGAGAAGGCCAACATCGATCGCTCGGGTGCGGTCGCCCAGGGCCTGTACGCCATCAACTGCTACATGGGCACCCGCTGGGGCGAGAACAAGCCCGAGGACCACGTTAGGTACGCGCGCATCGACCTGATGGGGATGTTGCGGGAAGACCTGCTGTTCGACATGGCCCGCCACGTCGACTCCTCGGTGCACCAGTTCGAGGAGTGGGGCCTGCCCATCATGAAGGACCCGAAGACCGGGCGCTATCTGCGCGAGGGGCGATGGCAGATCATGATTCACGGCGAGTCCTACAAGCCCATCGTCGCCGAGGCCGCCAGGAAATCGGCGGACAAGATCTTCAACCGCATCTGCGTCACCCACCTGCTGATGGACGACAGCAAAGAGAACCGGGTCGCCGGTGCCGTCGGCTTCAACGTGCGCACGGGCGACTACCACGTTTTCAAGGCGAAGACCGTGATCTGCGGTGCGGGCGGTGCCTCCAACATCTTCAAGCCGCGTTCGGTGGGGGAAGGCGCCGGCCGCACCTGGTATGCACCGTGGTCGTCGGCGTCCGCCTATGGGCTGATGATCGACGCCGGCGCCAAGATGACGCAGATGGAAAACCGCATCGTGCTGGCGCGCTTCAAGGACGGCTATGGTCCGGTCGGCGCCTACTTCCTGCACCTGAAGACCTACACGCAAAACGGCCTGGGCGAAGAATTCGAGTCCAAGTGGTGGCCCGAGCTCCAGAAGATGGTCGGCAAGGAATACCTGGATCCGGATTCCTTCCACCTGACCCATCGGCCGATCCCGACGTGTTTGCGCAACCACGCATTGATCAGCGAGGTCAACGCCGGCCGCGGCCCCATTCACATGGTCACCATGCGCGCCTTCCAGGATCCCCATCTGGAAGAGGTCGGCTGGGAGAACTTCCTCGGCATGACGGTCGGCCAGGCGGTGCTCTGGGCCGCCACCGACGTCGATCCCAAGAACGAGAATCCCGAGCTGACCACCTCCGAGCCCTACGTCATGGGCTCGCACGCGACCGGGTCGGGTGCCTGGTGCTCCGGTCCGGAGGACGTTTCCCCGCCCGAGTATTTCTGGGGCTACAACCGCATGACGACGATCGAAGGCCTGTTCGGCGCCGGCGACGCCGTCGGCGGCACGCCGCACGCCTTCTCCTCCGGCTCTTTCACCGAGGGTCGTCTCGCCGCGAAGGCCGCCTGCCAGTACATCGACGACGGCAAGGCCGAAGGCATCGTCGTATCCGACGAGCAGATCAAGCGCCGCAAGGAAGAGATCTACAAGCCCCTGGAGCACTACCGGGTCTACCGCAACGCGATCGTGGCGGGCAAAGTCAACCCGCACTACATCAATCCCGAGCAGGGCCTGGACCGCCTGCAGAAGCTGATGGACGAGTATTGCGGTGGCATGACCGTCAACTACATGACCAACGAGAAGCTTCTGAACATCGGCCTGAAGAAGCTCAAGATCATGGAGGAAGACCTCGACAAACTGGCCGCGGAGGATTTCCACGAGTTGCTGCGGGCGTGGGAACTGAAGCACCGCCATCGCGCGGCGGAGTGCGTCACGCAGCACACGCTGTTCCGCAAGGAGACCCGCTGGCCGGGCTACTACTACCGTGGCGACGCCATGAAGGTGGACGACGAGAACTGGCACGTGCTCACGGTGTCGCGTCGCGACCCCAAGACCGGCGAATACACCATGGAGAAGGCGCCTTGCTATCACCTGGTTTCGGACAAGGAGTAGCAGCGTCCCCGATGCCGCCGGCCCCTTCCGTTCGCGGAGAGCCGCGCGTGAACATCATCGACAAGACGGACGAAGAGATCCTGGGCGTCGCCGAACCGCTGTGGCGCGACCTCATCAAGAATTCGAACGAGGGCAAGTACGGGGAATTCGCGAAGAACTTCTCCAGTTCCCTGGCGCTCGCCATCGATCAGGTGGTGGCGGGGCACCAGTTCGCCAACAGCGAGCTCGCGAGAAGCCTGTCCGCGGACTTCGACGCGCTCGGCATCATCCGCCGGGGCGAGCATGTGACGGTTCTTTACCGGCAGCGCAGCAGCAAGAAGCCGGGCGAATGGCTCGGCCGGCTGGTCCTCGGTTATGAGGACGGAAAGGTCAGGATTTTCGGTGCGTCCATCTTCTGAGCGCATCGGCGACGGCAAGTTCGTCGAGCTCACCTACAAGGTGACCGACAGAAAGTCGGGGCATGTTCTCACCCGGGTCGAATTCCCGTTGGGCTATGTTCACGGACACAACGAGATTCTGGCTCCTTCCGTCCACATGGCGCTCGCCGGCAAGTCCGCCGGCGACGTCATCGAAGTGACGATCGATGGCAATGAGATCTTCGGCCCCAGGGACGAGTCGCTGGTCGTTACCGATCGCATCGAGAACGTCCCCGAGGAGTATCGGCAAATCGGCACCTCCATACTCATGGAAAGCGACACGGGCCAGACCCGCAGCTTTCTCGTGACGCGGATGGACGACGCGACGCTGACGGTCGATGGCAACAATCCGCTCTGCGGCCGAGAGGTCGTCTTCACGCTCGAGATCATGACTGTGCGGGACGCGACCGATGAAGAAACGAGAGCGGGCGGGGCGATCGTGGCGGGCGCGGATGTCGACCCGTCACGCATGAGGGCAATCTGAAGAGGTGATGCATGAGCGAGGAAAAGAAGCCGGTTACCAAGGTTCCTGATGGCCACACGCCTTTTTATGTGACGCGCCAGCTGGCGCCGACCGAAAAGGGGTTTGTTGGTTACGAGACCGTCTGGAAACCGTTCCAGAAGGAAGTCGAGTACAAGACGCCGAAGAAGCCATAGGCGTCATACCGTCGCCCTTATGAGCCCCGCACGGGAAAGCCCGCGGCGGGGGTCATAAGTCACCCCCGGGGCGGCCTTTATCGATGCCCGGGTTTATGCTTCAATGGCATTTCCTTATCCACTGTCGGTGGCGCAGTCATGGCGGACCGTCGCCTGCAAGTCTTCCACGCCGTCGCGAAGCACCTGTCCTTCACCAAGGCGGCCGAGGCGCTGTTCATGACGCAGCCGGCGGTGACGTTCCAGATCCGCCAGCTCGAGGAGCACTTCGACACGCGCCTGTTCGACCGCGCGCACGGGCGCATCGCGCTCACCCCCGCCGGCCAGGTGGCGCTCGAGTACGCCGAGCGCATCCTCGGCCTTTCCGCCGAGCTCGACACGCGGCTGAAGGAGATGAGCGGCCAGGTGCTGGGGCCTTTGCTCATCGGCGCCAGCACCACCATCGCCGAGTTCCTGCTGCCGCAGGTGCTGGGCGAATTCAAGTCGCGCTACCCGGGCGTGGTGCCGCGCCTGTTCGTCGCCAACTCGGAAGCCGTGCAGGCGCGCATCGCCGAGCGCACGCTCGACCTCGGATTCATCGAGGGCGAGTCGCACCTGCCCTCGCTGGTGACCGATACGTGCTCGGAGGACGAGCTGCAGGTGGTATGCGCGCCTTCGCACCCGCTCGCCCAAACGGGCTCGGTCGCGCCGAAGATGCTGGTCGAGCACGCCTACATCAGCCGCGAGCCGGGCTCGGGCACGCGCGAGGTGATCGACCGCTACCTGCAAAAGGCGGGGGTGTCGCCCGATGCGCTGCAGGTGGTGATGGAGCTGGGCAGCCCCGAGGCGCTGAAGGGCCTCGCCGCCACCGGGCTCGGATTCACGATCATGTCGCGCGCCACGGTGGCCAAGGAGATCCGGCTCGGCCAGCTGGTGCGCGTGCCGCTCGCGCCGCGGCTCACCCGGCACCTGTCGGTGGTCTATCCCAAGGAGCGCTTCCACTCGCGACTGGTGAACAGCTTCGTGCAGTTCGCCAAGGAGCGCTTCGCGGCGCTGCAGGCTGCTGAAGCCGGGAGCCCGGCCGCCTAGCTCGGTCGAGCTTCCAGGCCGGTGTAGTAGGCGCGCAGCACTTCGAGCACCTCGGGGCGGCTGAACTCGGCCGGCACCGGGCGAGCCTCCGAGAGCCACTTGCGCAGCTGCGTGCCCGAGACCTGCAGGCGATCGGCGTCGGCGTGGGCGCAGGTGCGCCCCGAGGCCATGCCGCCGCACTTGTAGCACCAGAAGGTCACGTCCATCTTGAGCGGGTGCGTCTCGAGCGCGCCCGGCGGGATTTCGTCGAAGATGCGATGCGCGTCGAACGGGCCATAGTAGCTGCCCACGCCGGCGTGGTCGCGCCCGACGATCTGGTGCGAGCAGCCGTAGTTCTGGCGAAACAGCGCGTGCAGCAGCGCCTCACGCGGCCCCGCGTAGCGCATGTCCAGGGGATAGCCCGCCTGCACCACGGTGCCGGGGCGGAAGTACTTCTCCATCAGCACGGCGATGGCGCGCGTGCGCACCTCGGCCGGGATGTCCCCGGGCTTGAGCGCGCCGAGCAGCGAGTGCACCAGCACGCCGTCGCAGGTCTCGATCGCCACCTTGGCGAGGTACTCGTGCGAGCGGTGCATCGGGTTGCGGGTCTGGAACGCGGCGACGCGCGACCAGCCCAGCCGCTCGAACTCGGCACGCGTCTCGGCCGGCGTCATGAAGAGCGCCCCGTACTTCGCCTTGAACCCGCCGTCCGAAAGCACCTTCACCGGCCCGGCGAGGTTCACCTCGCCCTGCTCCATCACCAGCTTCACGCCCGGGTGTGCGGCGTCCACGGTGCGGAACACCGACATGCACTCGTGCGCCTTGTCGATCGCGTACTGCTCCGTCACCTTCATGGTGGCGAGCACGGCGCCGTCCTCAGCGTCGACAAGCGCGATCTCGGCACCCGTCTTGATGCCGCTGGCCGTCGCCTTATCCGTGGACAGCGTGATCGGAATGGGCCAGAACAGGCCCGCCGCCGTGCGATAGCCGTCGCACACGCCTTCCCAGTCGGCGCGCGTCATGAAACCGGCGAGCGGCGTGAAGCCGCCGATGCCGAGCATGATGAGGTCGCCCTTCTCGCGCGAGCTCACGCGCAGCCTGGGCAGCGTGGCGGCGCGCGCGCGCTCGGCGGCGAGCGCGTCTCCCGCGAGCATCAGCGGCTTGAGGGCGCCGCCGCCGTGCGGCTTGACCAGACCTGTCATGCGGGCATTGTCCGTACCCGCGCCGCCGCCGGGCAACTGCGTCCTATTGATCCGCCAATAAGGTTGGCTGATCCACGGCGACCCCTTCGCTCATGCAGAATGCGCACATGCAAAGACGCGAATTCCTCCGCCTGCTCGCGATGGCGGCTGCTGCCGGTGCATCGCTGCGCGCGAGCGCGAGCGACACACAGGCGGCGAGCGAGCTCTACGATCTGCCGGCCTACGGCAACCTGTCGCTGCTGCACATGACCGACGCGCACGCGCAGCTGCTGCCGATCTACTACCGCGAGCCGAGCATGAATCTGGGCGCCGGGGGCACCGCCAGCAAGCCGCCGCACCTCGTGGGCGAGGCGCTGCTCAAGCATTTCGGCATCGCTCCCGGCGGGCGCGCCGCGCACGCCTACACCTACCTCGATTTCGCCGCCGCCGCGCGCCGCTACGGCAAGGTCGGCGGCTACGCGCATCTGGCAACCCTGGTGAAGCGCGTCCGCGCGGCGCGCCCGCACGCGCTGCTTCTGGATGGCGGCGACACCTGGCAGGGCTCGGCCACGGCCCTATGGACCGAGGGCGCCGACATGATCGGCGCGCAGCAGCTGCTCGGCGTGGATCTGATGACCGCGCACTGGGAGTTCACCTACGGCGCCGCGCGCGTGCAGCGCGCAGTGAAGCAGGAGCTCGGCTCGATCGAGTTCCTGGCGCAGAACGTGAAGACGCTCGACTTCGAGGATCCGGTCTTCAAGCCCTACACGCTGCGCTCCGTGAACGGCGTCGCGCTGGCCGTCATCGGCCAGGCCTTTCCCTACACGCCGATCGCCAATCCGCGCCACATGGTCGCCGAGTGGACTTTCGGCATCCAGGAGCCGCGGCTGCAGGCGCTCGTGGACGAGGTGCGCGCCAAGGGGGCGCAGGTGGTGGTGCTCCTGTCGCACAACGGCATGGACGTGGACCTCAAGGTCGCGGGCCGCGTGCGCGGGCTCGATGCCATTCTCGGCGGCCACACGCACGACGGCATGCCGGTGCCCGTGCGCGTCGGCAAGACCTTGGTCACCAACGGCGGCGCGAGCGGGAAGTTTCTCGGCGTGCTCGACCTGGACGTGAAGGGGGGCGCGGTCGCCGGCTACCGCTACCGGCTGCTGCCGGTGTTCTCGAACCTGCTCCCGGCCGACGCCGCGATGAGCGCCTACATCGAGAGCGTGCGCGCGCCGTACCGCGCGAAGCTGGAAGAGAAGCTCGCCGTCACCGAGGGACTGCTGTATCGGCGCGGCACCTTCAACGGCACCTGGGACCAGCTGCTGCTCGAGGCGCTGCTCGCCGAGAAGGGCGCCGAGATCGCGTTCTCGCCGGGATTCCGCTGGGGCAGCACGCTGCTGCCGGGCGACGCGATCAGCTTCGAGCACCTGATGGACCAGACCGCGATCACCTATCCCTATACGAGCCTGAACGAGCTCACCGGCGAGCAGATCAAGGCGATCCTCGAGGACGTGGCGGACAACCTGTTCAACGAAGACCCGTACCTGCAGCAGGGCGGCGACATGGTGCGGGTGGGCGGCATGACCTACGCCTGCAATCCGCGCGCCGACATCGGCGCGCGCATCTCCGACATGCGCCTCGCCGGCCGCCCGCTCGAGGCGGCGAAGCGCTACAAGGTGGCGGGCTGGGCGCCGGTCGCCGAGGGCGCGAGCGGCGAGCCGGTGTGGGAGCTCGCCGCGCGCTACCTGCGCGCGCGGCGCACCGTCGCGCCGCTCGAAGCGGCCGTGCCGCGGCTCAGCGGTTGACCGGCGAAGCCGGGTCCATCAGCAGCGCGGTCAGGTCCTTCATCTGCTCCTCGGTGAGCGTGCCCGAGTGGCCAAAGCGCGGCATCTGGGAGCACAGGCTGTAGGCCTTCGCGTTGTAGATCTTTGCGTACGCATAGCGCTGGATGTCCGCGCCGTAGCCGCGCAGCTTGGCGAAGTTGTACAGACTCGGGCCAATCGTGCCGAACGACGTCGTATCGGGGCCGATCTGGTGGCAGTTGTAGCAGCTGCCCCCGTTCGGCTCGCCGCGCGAGGTCTTGCCCGGCTTGTCGCGCCAGGTCATGCCGCGGCCGCGCTGCGCGATCTTCTCGCCCTCCTTCCAGTTGCCGACGAACTTGCCGTCGGCGGGCCACTTGACCGCGGCATATTGCTGCGCCTGCAGCTTGTCGGCCACGTCCTTCGGCGGGTTGTCGTCGTGCTTGTTGCAGGCGGCGGCAACCGCGTCTTCCTTCAGGCGGTCCATGCCGGCGATGCCCACCGGGTGGAAGTCACGCTCCATCATTTTCGTTGCCCGCTCTCGCGGCGTCGACTGCATGGCCGCGCAAGCGGCGAGCAGCGCCGTGGCGGCAGCAAGCGTTGCGACGGTACCGATCTTGTTCATGGCGCCTCCCCTAGCGCTTGATGCCGGGGCCCTTGTACTCCTGGCCCTGGGCGTTGACGGTTAGGTACGTGAGCAGCGCGCTCAGCGTCTCCGAGGTGTAGCCCGGCTCGGGGAAGCGCTGCTGGCGGAAGCAGTCGTTCAGGCGCCACTGCAGGGTGTGCATCACGCCACCCGTCATGCGGTAGCCCGGCCAGCCCTGCACCGCGGCGAGCGCCGTTGCGGGCTTCGCGAAGTTGGGCAGCGGCTGGGTGCGGATGCGCTTGCCCTCGAGCGCATGGCAACTCGCGCAGGAGAAGTCCCAAGGGCCCGCGCGGTAGAAGAAGATCTCCTTGCCGAGCGCGTAGGCTTCCTTCTCCTTCGGATGCGACTGCGACGGCGCGAACTTCATGCCCGCAGACTGCGTGGCGACGTAGGTCGTGATCGACACCGGGTCCGGGGTGCGCGTGGCGCTGCTGAAGGGCTTGTCGTCGAGCTTGTCCAGCTGGTAGCCCTGCAGCGTCACCATGCAATGCACGATGCGCGCCTCGGCGTCCATGACGCGATCGACGTCGGCAAAGTAGCGCGGCATCTGCGCGTAGGCGCCCTTGACGACGCCCGGTCCGAGGCCGAGGTCGCACTTCTCGAGCGAAACCTTGTTCGGCCCGCCAGGTTTCTTCCACAGCTCCTCGCCCTTGGCGTCGAACAGCTCGGCCGGGTTGGCTTCCTCCATGATGGCGCGGAACTTGTCGAAGTCCGCGGCGACCGGATCCTCGCTCTGCGCCATCGCCTGCGGCCAGGGCGCGGCCGCGGCAATCGCTGCGGCAATACCCAGCATGAGCGCTTGTCTCATCTTCACCTCCTCCATTTCGATCGAACGGGGCTTCTGCGGCCCCGGGCCGTCAGCGTACCGTCGTCTCGTCGGTGCGCGATTCGCCCTTGTTGTCCTTCCAGGTCACCGAAATCTTGTCGCCGGCTTTCGCGCCCTTCACCTTGAACGCGAACACCGGGTTGCGCGAGATCGCCTGGCTGATGTCGGCGCTGAACACCTGCTTGCCGTTCAGCTGCGCGGTGATGCTCTGGATGAAATGCAGCGGCACCTTCTTGCCGCCCTGGCTGCGCTGGCCGGTCTCCATCGGGTGCGCCATCAGGACGCGCACGTCGGCGACGTCGCCCTGCACGGTGGCGCGGATCTTCATCGGGTCTGCCATGGTCGTCTTCTCCTCAGCCGCCGCAGCCGCCGATGGTGACCTTCACTTCCTTAACGGCGGTATAGAACTTGCCGTTGGCAGCCACCACCACGCGCACCGGGCTGGTCTCGCCCATCTTGGCGCGCAGGTGCACGAAGGGGACCGAGCCTTCCGCGAAGTCGAAGGTGCCCGTGTACGGGAACGGGTTCTTCTCGATGAACACGGAAATGCTGGTGGTGCCGGCGATATTGCTCGTGACGTCGATCGGCACCACGGCGCCGTTCTCGGCGATGTCCGGCGCGCGGATCGCGATGTCCTTGCTGTCCTCGGCGTTCGTCATGCCGAGCGCTTTCATCGCGTCCACGGCAGACTTCGCCTCGAAAGCGCTGGCGTTTCGGGCCGCGAGGGCGCGCCCGGGCTTGAGCAGGGCGGTCCCGGCCAATGCGAGCAGCCCAAGTGCGCCGCCCGCCTTCAATACGGATCTGCGAGTCTGTAGCATGCTTCCTCCTCCTGCCCGGTTTGACGTGTAGTAATGAAAAGCCTGGGCTCGGTCCCCAAGCCTACTCAAATGTCCCTGCGGCGCACAAGCTTCATGACCAGACGCACGTCAAGGAAATTTGATTTGCCCCATAACGACAGCTAATCCTAGCGCGGCGCGCGCTCACAGGCGCATATACGCATAGCCTTCGTTCTCCTGCAGGCGCCCGATTTCCGCGATACCCGAGGGTACCAGCGTCGCTTCGGGCAGGATGCCGTCGCTGCCGATCTTGCGTCGCACAAGCGTGTTGTTGCACACGCGGAAATCCACGCCGCGCGCCCTGAACTGCTGCACCGACGTCTGGAACAGCTGGCCCGATTCGTCGCGGGCGCCGCGCAGCAGGAAGTCGACGCCCTCGTTGTGCGCCACTACCACGACTTTCGTGTCCGGCGAGGCGTCAAGGTGGTTGCGCAGCGTGCGCAGCGCCGCGCTCGCGGTCTGGCTGCTCGAGATGTGGTAGACCACCTTGCCCGCGCCGCGGCCGGCGCCGGCTCCCGGTCGCTCAACCGCGCCTTGCAGCCCCCAGAGCGCCAGCGCAAGCGTGGCCATTGCTGCGGCGCCCCAGGCGAAGTGGCGACGCGCCGGCTGCACCGGGGCGGCACGGCGCGCGCCATATTCGTTGCGCAGCGCGCGGTGCATGGCCGCCGGCGCGACGCGGAACTGGGTGTGCCGGTGCACGGTGTCGCGCAGCGTGCGCAGGCTCTCGTCGCGGGTACGGCAGCGCGCACAGCCTCGCAGGTGCTCCTGCACCGCGAGCGCGCCCGCCGCCTCGAGCTGATCGTCGACGTACGCGTTCAGGAGCCGGACACATTCAGGGCACTTCACGTGCCGGTATCCTCGCTTGCGCCGCGCTCGCCGAGCGCCTGCTGCAGCAGCCTGCGCCCGCGCGCGATGCGCGACATGACGGTGCCGATCGGCACTTCACAGGTGGCCGCGATTTCGCGATAGCTGAAGCCGTGGATTTCGCGCAGGATGATCGCCTCGCGGAATTCCAGCGGCAGCGCGCGCAGGGCGTTGTGCACGCACTCGCGGTCGGCTTCGCGGATCGCCGCCGCCTCGGGATTGAGCGGAAAGCTGACCACGGCGCCCGCGGCCACGGCGTCCTCGCCGCAACCGTCCTCGTCGAAGGACAGCGGCGGACCCTCCTGGCGGGTGCGCTGCAGCAGGCCGTAGCAGGTATTGCGGACGATGCCGAGCAGCCACGGCCGCGCCTCGTCGCCGCGCAGGGCGTCGAAGTAGCGGAACGCGCGCAGGCAGGATTCCTGCACGGCTTCCTCGGCCTGGGCGTCATCGCGCACCAGCCACCCTGCAAGGCTGTAGGCGGCGTCGAGATGCGGCAGCACCAGACGCTCGAACCGCACGCGCTTTCCCTCGTCGGACAAAGCCCCATTCCCCCAAATACCGCGCCCGCGTCGATTCTATTCCAGGGCCGGCGGCGGGAATATTCCGGCGCCCGCACCGGTATGGAGGCGGCAGGGCTCTAATCCCGATACAACACAAGGAGGAGAACAATGAAATCGATTTATGGGCTGGCACTGGCGGGGGCCGTTGGCGCGGCGATGCTGTCGGGTTGCGGCACGATGGGTGCCGACACTCAGGCGACCGTCTGGCCGGACAAGGTGATCTACCACGTGAACGAGGGCGACGATCAGGCGGTTGACGCGCTGCGCAACATCAAGAACCACCTCGCGGTCAACCCCAAGGCGAAGATCGTCGTGGTGACGCACTCCAAGGGCATCGCCTTCCTGAAGAAGGGAGCGCGCGACAAGAACGGGAACCCCTTTAATGTCCCGGTGGAAGAGCTTAAGGAGCGCGGCGTGCAGTTCGACTTGTGCGAGATCACGCTCCAGCGTACCAAGCAGAACGCCAAGGACTACCTGCCCGAGATCACTCTCGTGCCCTCCGGGGTGGCCGAGATCACCCGCCTGCAGCAGCGCGAGGGCTACGCCTACCTGCGGCCCTGAGCAGCGTCCCCGGCGGTGGCGGCGGCACGCCGCCGCCGGGGCGGCAGCCGGGGAGGATCGGGACACCCCTGGCGCGGGCCGGGCGCAGCCGGCTATTTCGGCGATAATGCGCCCCCTTGAAGTTTCCCGGCGCGCCGCCTAAATGACGCCCGGGGCGGAAATCCCGATGATCCAAATCGAAAACCTGGTGAAGGCTTTCGGCGCCAAGCGCGCCGTGGACGGCGTGTCCTTCGCCGTCGAGCGCGGCGAGGTGCTCGGCTTTCTCGGCCCGAACGGCGCCGGCAAGTCGACCACCATGCGCATGATCACGGGCTTTTTCCCGCCGACCAGCGGCCGCGTCCGGGTCGGCGGCCACGACGTGGCCGAGGCGCCGCTCGAGGCAAAGCGCCTGATCGGCTACCTGCCCGAGGCCGCGCCGTCCTACCCCGACATGAGCGTGCACGGGTTTCTTTCATTCGCCGCCGAGATCCGCGGGCTGGCGGGAGAAGCGCGCCGCAAGGCCGTGAGCCGCGTGGCCGAGCTGTGCTTTCTCGGCTCGGTGCTGCACCAGTCGATCGACACGCTGTCCAAGGGCTACCGGCACCGCACCTGCCTTGCGCAGGCGCTGATCCACGATCCCGAGGTGCTGATCCTCGACGAGCCCACCGA
>DATHYT010000005.1:0-44310 GCA_035459025.1 Burkholderiales bacterium
ATTCGGCTCGAAAAGGTTGGCGACCTCGAACTGTGCGGTAAGGCCGTTGGCGAGCGCGTTGGCGCGCGCGCGCTCGACGAGCGCCTTCGCGCCCTCCAGCCCGATCACCTGCGCGCCGCGCGCGGCGAGCGGCAGCGAGAAGTTTCCCAGGCCGCAGAACAGGTCGCCGATGCGCTCGCCCGGCTGCGGGTCGAGCAGCCGTACGGCGCGCGATACGAGCAGGCGATTGACCGCATGGTTCACCTGCGTGAAGTCGGTGGGATGGAAAGCGATGCGCACGCCGAACTCCGGCAGCGCGTAATACAGCGCCGGCGGCGATCCGGGATGCAAGGGCGCGGCACTGTCCGGTCCGCGCGGCTGCAGCCAGACCTGCACGCGCGCCGCGTCGGCAAACGTGCGCAACAGGTCAAGGTCGGCCTCGCTGAACGGCTGCAGGTGGCGGAACACCAGCACCACGGCTTCGTCGCCCACCGCCACCTCGATCTGCGGCACGCGCTCCCGGATCGACAGCTCGCCAATGAGCGCACGCAGCTTCGGGATGAGGGCGGACACGTGTGACGGCAGCACCAGGCAGCTCCGCATGTCGGCGACGAACGTGGAGCGGCGCTCGCGAAAGCCGACCATCGCCCCGCCCTTCTTCTCGACGTAGCGCACCGAGAGCCGCGCGCGGCGGCGGTAGCCCCACTCCTCGCCATAGATCGGCGGGAGCATCGATTCCGGCTTTACCTTGCCGATACGCTCGAAGCAATCTTCCAGCCAGCGCTGCTTGGCAGCCACCTGCGTGCGCGCATCCGCATGCTGGATGGCGCAGCCGCCGCAGTTCTCGACCCAGGGGCATGGCGGCGCGCGGCGCCCGCTTGCCGCCTTCAGCACCGCGACCGTGCGCGCGGTGTCGAACTTGGGCTTGGAGCGCAGCACCTGGGCATCGACGGTCTCGCCGCCGAGCGCGCCCTCGACGAACACGACCTTGCCCGCGGCGTTGCGCGCGATGCCGTGGCCGCCGGCATCGAGCGCGTAGACGTCTAACCGGACCAACGGGTGAGGAATTCGCGCCAGTGCGGGGCCTTCAGCTTCTCCAGCGCGCCGCGCAGCAGCGCGCATTCCTTTAGGTACTGCGGCCCGGTGAGCGCGCCGCGCAGCTTCTGGAAGCGCAGGTAAAGGAGGTAGGTGTTGGCGGTATCGGCTTCGCAGTAGTCGCGGATCTCGGCCATGCGCCCTTCGAGGTAGGCCGCCCAGACCTGCGCGCCGCCGACGCCGATCTTGCCCGGCAGCCCCGCGAGCTGCGCCACCTCGTCGAGCGGCGCGTTGTTGCGCGGCTGGTACATGGCCAGCACGTCCATCAGGTCGAGGTGGCGCGCATGGTAACGGCCGAGGTAGCTGTTGAAGCGGAAGTCGCGGTCGTCCTCGCCCTGGTCCCAGAACTTCGGCGCGGCGACGCCGTGCACCAGCGCGCGGTAGTTGAGCACCGGCAGGTCGAAGCCGCCGCCGTTCCAGGACACGAGCTGCGGCACCAGCTTCTCGATGCCGTCGAAGAAGCGCTGGATAGCCTCGTTCTCGGGCGTTTCCGGCTCGCCGATGGAAAACACCCTGATGCCCTCGCCCTCCCGGAGCACGCACGAGATCACCGCGACGCGGTGCAGCTGCGGCCCGAGGAAGTCACTGCCGGTCTGGGTGCGCCGCTTCTGGAATGCGATTTCCGCGACTTCCCGGTCCGGCAGCGATTCGGGCAGCGAATAAAGGCGCCGGATGCCGTCGACATCCGGCACGGTTTCAATGTCGAAGGCGAGAATCGGCGTCACGTGCAATAAATGAGGTCTGTCCCCATTTAATCGGGGAACACACCGGTGGACAGGTAGCGGTCGCCGCGGTCGCAGATGATGGTGACGATGACCGCGTTCTTCAGCTCCGCGGCAATGCGTAGCGCGACTGCCGTCGCGCCGCCCGAGGAAATGCCGGCAAAGATGCCTTCCTCGCGCGCCAGGCGCCGCGTCATCTCTTCGGCGTCGGCCTGGCTCACGTACTCCAGCCGGTCGACGCGCGCCTTGTCGTAGATCCGGGGCAGGTAGGCTTCCGGCCACTTGCGGATGCCGGGGATCTGCGCGCCCTCCTCGGGCTGGCAGCCGACGATCTGGACGTTCGGGTTCTTCTCCTTGAAAAAGCGCGAGCAGCCCATGATGGTGCCGGTGGTGCCCATCGAGGACACGAAGTGCGTGATCTTGCCGCCCGTGTCACGCCAGATCTCGGGTCCTGTCGTCTCGTAGTGCGCGAGCGGGTTGTCCGGGTTGGCGAACTGGTCGAGCATCACCCCCTTGCCCTCGCGCACCATCTTCTCGGCGAGGTCGCGCGCGGCCTCCATGCCGCCCTTTTGCGGCGTGAGGATGATCTCGGCGCCAAAGGCGCGCATGGTCTGGCGCCGCTCCACCGACAGGTGCTCGGGCATGATCAGGATCATGCGGAAGCCGCGGATCGCTGCCGCCATGGCGAGCGCGATGCCGGTATTGCCCGAGGTGGGCTCGATCAGCACGTCGCCCTTCTTGATCGCGCCGCGCTCCTCGGCGCGGCGCACCATGGAAATCGCGGGCCGGTCCTTGACCGAGCCGGCCGGGTTGTTGCCCTCGAGCTTGGCGAGAATCACGTTGCCGCGGCGCGCGCTGTCCTCGCCGGGCAGGCGCTGCAGCCGCACCAGCGGCGTCTCGCCGATGAAGTCCTCGACGGTGCGCTTCACGCCTGCAGCCGCTCGTTCACGTACGCCGCGACGCCGTCGGCCACGTCCATGAACTCACCGTCGTAGCCGGCCTCGCGCAGCTGCGTCAGGTCCGCCTCGGTGAAGCTCTGGTAGCGCGCGGCGAGCTGCGGCGGGAACGGCACGTACTCGATCAGCTTCTGCGCCGCGAGCTCGGCGGCGCTCGCGCGCGTGCCGCGCGCGGCATTGATCACCGCGGCGGCGAGCTCGTTGAAGGTCTGCGCGCGCCCGGTGCCGCAGTTGAAGATGCCCGAGCGGCCGCGGTGCTCGAGAAAGTGCAGGTTCACCCGCACCACGTCGTCGACGTGGATGAAGTCGCGGCGCTGCTCGCCGTCGCCGAAGCCGCCCGAGCCGACGAAGAGCTTCACGCGCCCCTCGGCGGCGAGCTGGTGCCAGGCGTGAAAGGCGACCGAGGCCATGCGGCCCTTGTGCGCCTCGTTCGGCCCGTAGACGTTGAAGTAGCGCAGGCCGACGATCTGCGCCGCGCCCTCCGGCAGCGTGCGCCGCACGACCTGGTCGAAGAGGAACTTGGAGTAGCCGTAGACGTTGAGCGGCGCCTCGCACTCGCGCTCCTCGCGAAAGCCGTTCTTCCCCGCGCCGTACACCGACGCCGACGAGGCGTATACCAGCGCCACTTCCTCCTCCTGGCACCAGTCGAGCAGCGCGCGCGAATAGCGGTAGTTGTTGTCCATCACGTAGCGGCCGTCGGACGCCATGGTGTCGGAGCAGGCGCCCTGGTGCAGCACCGCTTCCACCGCGCCGTCGAACTGGCCGGCCTCCAGCCGCGCGAGGAACTCGCGCTTGTCGAGGTAGTCCTCGATCTCGCAGCCGACGAGGTTGGGCACCTTGTCGACGTTCTCCAGGTTGTCGACCGCCAGGATCTCGGTAACGCCGCGCTGGTTGAGCGCGGCGACCAGCCGCGACCCGATGAACCCGGCGGCGCCGGTAATGACGTGCAGCATCAGCTCCCCCCGAACAGCTCTTCGCGCGTCACCACCGCGGTGCCGAACTTGGTGACCTTGATGCCGCCGGCGCGATTGGCGAGGCGCGCCGCGGACTCCATGGATTCGCCCGCGGCCAGCATCACGGCGAGCACGCCGATCACGGTGTCGCCGGCGCCGGTGACATCCGCGACATCGCGCGGCTCGCCCTTGATGCGCACCGTGCGCCCGGGCCGGAACAGCGTCATGCCGCCCTCGCCACGCGTGAGCAGCAGCGCATCCAGCCGCAGCCGCGCGCGCAGCGCCTGCGCGCGCGCCGCGAGGTCGCGCTCGTCCTTCCAGCGCCCGACCACGTCCTCGAGCTCCTTCAGGTTCGGGGTGATCATGCTCGCGCCGCGGTAGCGCGAGTAGTCGTCGCCCTTGGGGTCGACCAGCACGGTCTTCTTCGCGCGGCGCCCCTCGCGGATCATGGTGGCGACGTGCGCGAGCCCGCCCTTGCCGTAGTCCGAGAGCAGCACCACGTCGCACGCGGGCAGCGCCTTGCGGAAGTCAGCAAGCTTCGAAGCCAGCACCTCCTTCGACGGCGGCGTCTCCATGTCGATGCGCAGGAGCTGCTGCTTCTTGTGCACCACGCGCAGCTTCTGCGTGGTGCGCACCGAAGGGTCGCGCCGCAGGCTCGCCGTGACGCCCTCGGCCTCGAGCAGCCGGGCCACGCGCTCGCCGGCCTCGTCGCGTCCGGTCACCGACAGCAGCGTCGTCGGCGCGCCGAGCGCGGCGCAGTTGCGCGCCACGTTCGCCGCGCCGCCCAGGCGCTCCTCCTCGCGCTGCCACAGCACCACCGGCACCGGCGCCTCGGGCGAGATGCGCGTGGCGTCGCCGTACCAGTAGCGGTCGAGCATCACGTCGCCCACCACCAGCACCCGTGCGCGCGCAGTGTCCGGCGCTCTCATGTCTTTCTGCCGATCGCGAAGTACTCGAAGCCGTGTCCCCGCACCACAGCGGGATCGTACAGGTTGCGGCCGTCGAAGATGACGGGAGTGCCGAGCTTCGCTTTGAGCGCCGCGAAGTCCGGGCTGCGGAACTCGCGCCACTCAGTGACGATGGCGAGCGCGTCGCAGCCCTCCAGCGCCTCGTGGGCGCCGTCGACGATCGCTACGCGCGGCTCGTCGGCGTAGAGGCGCCGCGCCGCCGCGCCCGCCACGGGATCGTAGGCGCGCACCGCCGCCCCGGCCGCGAGCAGGTCGGTGATCAGCGTGCGGCTCGCCGCTTCTCGCATATCGTCGGTGTTCGGCTTGAAGGCAAGCCCCCAGAGCGCGAAGCGCCGCCCGGCGAGCCGCTCGCCGAAGCGCGCGCGCACCTTCTCGCCGAGCACGTGCTTTTGCGCGTGGTTCACCGCCGCCACCGCGTCGAGCAGCCTGAGGGGTCGCCCGGCCTCCGCGGCGGTGCGCTGCAGTGCGGCGACGTCCTTGGGAAAGCACGAGCCGCCAAAGCCGGCGCCGGCGTACAGGAAATGGAAGCCGATGCGCGGGTCCGAACCGATGCCGCGGCGCACTTCCTCGATGTCGGCACCCAGGCGATCGGCCAGGTTGGCGAGCTCGTTCATGAACGAGATGCGCGTCGCCAGCATGGCGTTGGCGGCGTACTTGGTGAGCTCGGCCGAGCGCACGCTCATGTGCAGGATGCGCTCATGGTTGCGCTGGAACGGCGCATACAGCTCGCGCAGCAGTGCCAGGGCGCGGTCGTCATCGGCGCCGACCACGATGCGGTCCGGGCGCATGAAATCCTCCACCGCCGCGCCTTCCTTCAGGAACTCGGGATTGGACACCACGCTGAACTCGTGCGCGGCGCCGCGCGCGGCGAGCACCTCGGCGATCGCGGCGCGCACCTTGTCCGCCGTGCCCACGGGGACGGTGGACTTGGTGACGATCACGCGGTAGCCCTCCAAGTGCCGGCCGATGGCGCGCGCCGCTTCCAGCACATGGCTGAGGTCGGCCGAGCCGTCCTCGTCGGGCGGTGTGCCTACGGCGATCAGTTGCAGCTCGCCGTGCGCCACGCTCGCCGCCACGTCGGTGGTGAAGGCAAGCCGCCCGGCCTGGCGGTTGCGCTGCACGATGGGCTCGAGCCCTGGCTCGAAGATCGGGATGCCCCCCGCGTTCAGTTGCGCGACCTTGGCCGCGTCGACGTCGAGGCACAGGACCTGGTTGCCGGCGTCCGCCAAGCATGCGCCCGCCACCAAGCCGACGTAGCCGGTACCGATAACTGTGACATTCATGGCGAGAGGTCGAACTCCTCGGTGCGGCGCGGCGGATAGCTCTCCCAGCTGCCGCAGGCCGGGCAGTGCCAGTGGAATTGTCGTGCCTTGAAGCCGCACTCCTCGCAGCGGTAGCGCGCCAAGCGCCGGGTATGACTATGGACCAGGTTTCTGATCAGCTCGAGATCACGGCGCCGCTCGGGATGCGTGTCGGCGACGATCTGCGCTTCCAGCAGGCGGTCGAGGCCGAGCAGGGTCGGATTGCGGCGCAACTCGTCACGGACGAGCTTGTAGGCGGCCTCCGCTCCCTTCGCCTCGAGGGTGGTCTGGAACACGGTGTCGAGCAGGTCGAGCGACGGATAGCGCTCGAGGTAGCCGGCGAGCAACGTCAGACCCACTTCGAGCCGCGCCACCTGGCGGTAGGCGTCGAGCAGGCGCGGCGCGACCAGCGCCAGGTAGGCCGGGTTCTGCGATTCGACCCGCTGCCAGTGCTCGATGGCGCGCTCGAGGTTGCCCGCGGCGCGCTCCAGGTCGCCGAGCGAGATGCTGGCGCGTACCGACTTGCGGTTCGCCTCCAGCGCCGCCTCGAGGTGCTTGCGCGCTTCCTGCGGCCGCGAGTGCGTCGCCTCGCTCGCCGCCAGCTCGCACAAGAACTGCGAGATCTGCTTGGCGCGCGACTCGCCCGAGTCGTCCTGCAGCTTGCCGGCCATGTCGATGGCGCGCGCCCAGTCCTTCTCCTGCTGGAAGATCTCGAGCAGGTAGCGGCGTGCCTCGGCAGCGTGCGCACCTGTTTCCAGGCGCGCGAACAGCTCCTCGGCGCGATCGAGGATGCCTGCCTTCAGGTAGTCCTGCGCCAGCTCGAACGCCGCGGCGAGCTTCTGCTCGGCGCCGAGGTCGGGGCGCTCGACCAGGTTCTGGTGCATGCGGATGGCGCGGTCATACTCGCCGCGGCGCCGGAAGAGGCTGCCCAGCGCAAAGTGCAGCTCGACGGTCTCGGGATCGACCTTGACCACCTCGATGAACGACTCGATGGCCTTGTCGGGCTGCTCGTTGAGCAGGAAGTTCAGCCCCTTGAAGTACGAGCGCGGCAGCGCGCGCGATTCGGAGACCAGGTGCCGGATGTCGATGCGTGCCGCGAGCCAGCCCAGTCCGAAGAACAGTGGCAGCGCGAGCAGCCACCAGTACTCGAACTCCATCAGCCCTCCGCCGGCGGCGGCGGAAGCGTCGGCGCGTCGTGGGTGCGCGCGCCCACGGCACGCAGCTCGCGCCGCAGGCGCGCCGCCTCGCGCCGCTGGCGCAGCACGGCGCCGAGCGCTGCGAGCAGGCCGAGCACGGCGCCGGCGGCGAAGAAGGCGAGCAACAGCACGACCAGAGGTGCCTGCCAGGCGAGGTCGAAGTAGAACCGCAGGGTGACGGTTTCCGTGTTGCGCGCCGCGAAGGCGAGCAGCAGGATGAACAGCGCGATGCGGATCGTCCAGGTGAGCAAGCGCATGAGGTGAGCCGGGGTCCGAGCCCCGACGCTACTGCGTGGCCTGCGCCTGCTGGGCGGCGGCCTCGACAGCGGAGTCGACGCGCTCGCGCAACTCCTTGCCGGCCTTGAAGTGCGGCACGTACTTCTCCGGCACGTGCACCTTCTCGCCCGACTTGGGATTGCGGCCGATGCGCGGCGGCCGGTAGTTGAGCCCGAAGCTGCCGAAGCCCCGGATCTCGATGCGATGCCCCGAGAGCAGCGCCTGGGTCATCGCGTCGAGGATCATCTTCACCGCGTACTCCGCGTCTTTCGCCACCAGCTGCGGGTAGCGCTGCGCCAGCCGGGCGATCAGTTCGGACTTGGTCATGGCGGCCGTTTCCCCTGCCGTTCTTGGTCCGGTCCGTTTACTTCTGCGGCTCGGAACTGCCCTTGTCGAGCTTGGCCCGCAGCAGCGCCCCGAGATTGGTCGAGCCCGAGGCGCTCGCCTGGTTCTCGCTGCGCAGCTGCTTCATGGCGTCGGTCTCTTCCGCCATGTCCTTGGCCTTCACCGACAGATTGATCGAGCGGTTCTTGCGGTCGACGTTGATGATCATCGCGCTCACGCTGTCGCCTTCCTTGAGCGCGGCGCGCAGGTCGTCGATGCGGTCGCGCGCGAACTCGGAGGCGCGCAGGTAGCCTTCGATGCCGTCGGCAAGCGCCACCACGGCGCCTTTCGCGTCCACCGACTTTACCGTGCCCGGCACCACGCTGTTCTTGTCGTGCCCGGCGATGAAATTGGTGAACGGGTCGCCGCCGAGCTGCTTGATGCCGAGCGAAATGCGCTCGCGCTCGACGTCGATCGCCAGCACCACCGCCTCGACCTCCTCGCCTTTCTTGAAGTTCTTGACCGCTTCCTCGCCGGCGAGCGACCACGACAGGTCGGACAGGTGCACCAGGCCGTCGATGCCGCCCGACAGGCCGACGAACACGCCGAAGTCGGTGATCGACTTGATCTGCCCCTTGACGCGGTCGCCCTTCTTGAACTCGCGCGCAAAATCCTCCCAGGGATTGGGCTTGCACTGCTTCATGCCGAGGGAGATGCGCCGGCGCTCCTCGTCGATCTCGAGGATCATCACCTCGACCTCGTCGCCGACCTGCACCACCTTGGACGGGTGCACGTTCTTGTTGGTCCAGTCCATCTCCGAGACGTGCACCAGGCCTTCGATGCCCGCTTCCACCTCCACGAACGCGCCGTAGTCGGTGAGGTTGGTGACCTTGCCGAACAGGCGCGTGCCCTGCGGATAGCGGCGCGAAATGCCGACCCAGGGATCCTCGCCCAGCTGCTTCAGGCCAAGCGACACGCGGTTCTTCTCGGCGTCGAATTTCAGCACCTTGGCGGTGACTTCGTCGCCGACGTTGAGCACTTCGGAAGGATGCTTCACTCGGCGCCAGGCGAGGTCGGTGATGTGCAGCAGCCCGTCGATACCGCCCAGGTCGACGAATGCGCCGTAATCGGTGATGTTCTTGACGATGCCCTTCACGACCGCGCCCTCCTGCAGGCTGGAGAGCAGCGCCTCGCGCTCGGCACCGGCGCTCGCCTCGAGCACCGCGCGGCGCGACACGACCACGTTGTTGCGCTTGCGGTCGAGCTTGATGACCTTGAACTCCATGGTCTTGCCTTCGTACGGCGTGGTGTCCTTCACCGGCCGCAGGTCGACCAGCGACCCCGGCAGGAAGGCGCGGATCCCCTTGGTCATGACGGTGAGCCCGCCCTTCACCTTGCCGGTGATCACGCCCTCGATCTTCTCGCCCTTCTCCAGCGACTCCTCGAGCTCGATCCACGCGGCCATGCGCTTGGCCTTGTCGCGCGACAGGCGCGTGGCGCCGTAGCCGTCTTCCAGGGCCTCGATCGACACGGAGACGAAATCGCCGGGCTTGACCTCGACTTCGCCGGCGTCGTTCTTGAACTCCTCGGCGGCGATGATGGATTCGGACTTCAGCCCGGCGTTGACGACGACATAGTTGGGATCGACGCTGACCACCTCGGCGGTGATCACCTCGCCGATGCGCATTTCCTTTCGCGTCAGGCTCTCTTCGAAGAGCGCGGCGAAGGATTCGTTGGCGGGGGACTTGGAGACTGCGTGGGAAACGCTTGCCATGAAAGGGAAAAACCTCGGTTTCAACCGCTCGGCCGGCGAAGGCGCGCGCGGGTAAGGTTGCAAAAAAGGGCCGGCCGTCAGGCCCGCCCACCCAGATTCCTCTCCCGGCACCACCCCAGGATCAGGCCGACGACTTCGTCGAGGGACCGGTCCGAGGAGTCCAGCAGCAGCGCGTCCGGGGCCGGCGCCAGAGGCGCCACCGCTCGGGCCACATCGCGGGCATCGCGCTGCGCCAGGTCACGGGAAAGGGCCGCAAGGTTAGCATCGATTCCTTTGTCTATCAACTGCTTATACCTGCGTCGGGCCCGCACCTCCGGGGTGGCGGTGAGGAACACTTTGAGGGGCGCATCCGGGAACACCACGGTGCCCATATCGCGGCCCTCGGCCACCAGTCCGGGCGCGCGCCGGAAGGCTCGCTGGCGCTCCAGCAGCGCCTGCCGTACTGCGGGCCGTTGGGCGACGTCGGACGCGCGTACGCCCACCCCTTCCTCGCGCAAACTTTCCGTAACGTCTTGTCCAGAAAGGAAAATCCTTCCTCCCCGGAATTCCACTTGCATGCGGCGGGCGGTGTCCTCGGGATGCTCAGGGCCAGCCAGTGCGACCAGCCGGTAAAGGGCCCCGCTCTCAAGGCAATGAAAGCCGAGCGCCTCGGCCACCTGCTGCGCGACCGCGCCCTTGCCCGAGGCCGACGGTCCGTCGATCGCGACCACCGGGACCGTCATCGGGCGATGGCAGCGAACGCCGCGAAATAGCCCGGAAAGGTCTTGGCGACGCAGTCCGGGTCGTTGATGCGCACGCGCACGCCGCCGAGCGCGGCGAGCGACAGGCTCATCGCCATGCGGTGGTCGTCGTAGGTGTCGAGGCTCGCGCCGGAAACGAGCCTGGCTGGCGCCACCTTGAGGTAATCCACCCCGGCCTCGACGCCGGCGCCGAGCTTGGCGAGCTCGGCCGCCATCGCCGCGATGCGGTCGGTCTCCTTGACGCGCCAACTGGCGATGTTGCGCACCACGCAGGGACCGTCGGCGAACAGCGCCAGCGCCGCCGCGGTCATCGCCGCGTCGGGAATGTGGTTCAGGTCGAGATCGAACGCGCGCAGCGGCGCGCGTCCTTCGGCCTCGATCCAGTCCTCGCCCATCGACACCTGCGCGCCCATCACCTCGAGCACCTCGGTGAAGCGCACGTCGCCCTGGATGCTCGCGCGCCCGACGCCTTCGACCCGCACCGGGCCGCCGGCGATCGCGCCGGCGGCGAGGAAATACGAGGCGCTCGAGGCGTCGCCCTCGACCTGGACGCTTCCGGGAGAGCGGTAGCGCGTCCCCGGCACGATGAAGCGGCGCCAGGCGTCGCGCGTCACGTCGACGCCGAAGCGCCGCATGAGATTGAGCGTGATCTCCACGTACGGCTTCGAGATCAGCTCGCCCGCGACTTCGATCGTGCCGCCACCGGCGAGCGGCAGCGCCATCAGCAGCGCACTCAGGTACTGCGAGCTCACGTCGCCGCGGACTCTCACGGTCTGGCCGGAGGCCACCTTGCCGGGGTGGATGGCGAGCGGCGGAAAGCCTTCCGCGCCCAGGTAGTCGATGCGCGCGCCAAGCGCGCGCAGCGCATCCACCAGATCGCCGATCGGGCGCTCGTGCATGCGCCGCGTGCCCGAGAGGCGGTATTCACCGCCCGAGAGCGCGAGCACCGCGGTGAGCGGCCGGAACGCGGTGCCGGCGTTGCCGAGATCGAGTTCGGCCTGCTTGACGCTGAGCTGCGGGCCGAGCCTGCCGAGCGCCGCGCGCATCACCTGCGTGTCGTCGGCGTCGAGCAGGCCACGCACCTCGGTGTCGCCGCGCGCCAGCGCCGCGAGCAGCAGCACGCGGTTGGAGATGCTCTTCGATCCCGGCAGCCGCACCGTGCCCGCCGCACGGCTGAGCGGCCCGAGATCGAGCGTCTTCACTCGTACTCTCCGGCGAGCCAGCGCTGGCGCGCAGCGCGCGCCTCGGCAAAGAGCTTCTCGAGCGCGGCGCCGTCGCCGTTTTCAACGAGCGGCCGCACGGCCTGCAGCTTGGCAAGGTAGCGGTCGAGCTCGTCGAGGAGCCGGTCGCGGTTCGCAACGCAGATGTCGCGCCACATCTCGGGGTGGCTGGAGGCGATGCGCGTGAAATCGCGAAAGCCCCCCGCGGCAAAACCGAACAGCTGTGCCGAGTCCGCGCGCCCCGCCACCTCGTGCACCAGCGCGTAGGCGAGCAGGTGCGGCAGGTGGCTCACCGCGGCGAGCACGGCGTCGTGTTCGGCCGCCTCCATGCGCGAGACGCGCGCACCGCACGCCTGCCACGCCGCCTCGACCGCCTGCACCGCTGCGGCCGGGTTCTCGGGTAACGGCGTGAGGACCACGCGCCTATTGCGGAACAGCTCTGCGCTTGCCGCCGAAGCGCCACTACGCTCGGCGCCCGCGATCGGGTGCGCGGGCACGAACTGCGCGATCTTCGCGCCGAGCGCGGCGCGCGCGGCCGCGATCACGTCGCGCTTGGTGCTGCCCGCGTCCGTGACGATCGTCGAGGCCTTGAGGCGGGGTGCCAGCGCGGCGAGCACGCGCGGGTACTGCGCCACGGGAGTCGCAACGAGGACCAGGTCGGCATCCGCGATATCCGCACCGACGGCATCGATGACGCCTTGCTCCAGCGCGAGCTTCAGGTTGGCCGCGCCGCGGCCCACGCCCACCACGTCGCCACAGGCTCGCGCCGCCTTCAACGCGAGGGCGAACGAGCCGCCGATCAGGCCGACGCCGACGACGGCGACCTTGGCAAAGTGCATCAGTCCTTCAGGCTCGCGGCCAGCGCCGAGAGGAACCTCTCGTTTTCCTCTTCCGTGCCGACGGTGACGCGCAGGTGCTCGGGCAGCTCGTAGCCGCCGCCCACCGGGCGCACGATGACCCCGCGCCTGAGCAGCCGCTTGTAGATGTCCTGCGCCTTGCCGACGCGCACGGTGAGGAAGTTCGCGTACGAGGGGATGAAGGCGAGCCCCAACTGCTGCGCGCCGTCGCGCAGCTGGCGCATGCCCTGCAGGTTGCCGGCGAAGCTCTTCGCCACGAACTCCATGTCTTCGAGCGCCGCGGCGGCGGCCACGAGCGCGATGCTGTTGACGTTGAACGGCTGGCGCACGCGGTTCATGACGTCGGCCACCGACGGGTGCGCGAGCGCGTAGCCGACGCGCAGCCCCGCCAGGCCGTAGGCCTTGGAGAAGGTGCGCGTGATGACGAGGTTGGAATGGCGCTTGAGCCACTTGACGGTGTCGACGCGCAGGTCCGCGGGCAGGTATTCGTTGTAGGCCTCGTCGATCACCACGATCACGCGCTCGGGCACGCGGCGTACGAGCGCCTCCAGCGCATCGCCCGTGGCGTAGGTCCCGGTCGGATTGTTCGGGTTGGCGACCCACAGCACGCACGTGTCGTCGTCCACCGCGCGCGCCATCGCTTCCAGGTCGTGGGCGTAGTCGCGCGCCGGCACGACGATGCCGCGCGCGCCGCGCGCCTGGGTGGCGAGCGGATAGACCGCGAACGCGTGCTGCGAGTACACCGCGGCGCGGCCCGGTCCGAGGAAAGCGAGCGCCACCAGCTCGAGCACGTCGTTCGAGCCGTTGCCGAGCACGATCTGCGCCATGTCGACGCCGTAGCGGGCCGCGAGCGCCGTCTTCAGCGCGTGGCCGTTGCCATCCGGGTAGCGCGCGACCTCGCCCAGCGCGCGCTCGATGGCGGCGCGCGTGCGCGGGCCGATGCCGCGTGGGTTTTCGTTGGAGGCGAGCTTGACGATCGTCTCCTCCTTCAGCCCGAGCTCGCGCGCCAGCTCCGAGATCGGCTTGCCGGGCTGGTAGGGCGCGATCGAGCGCACGTACGAGGGCGAGCTCTCGCAGGGGTCCATGATCATGTCGGTCGGTCCTTTACGTGCCGGCAGCCGGGTAGGAGCCGAGCACCTTGAGAAACGGCGCCTTGCGCCGCAGCGCCTCGAGCGCGGCGGCAACGCGCGCTTCGCTTGCGTGCCCCTCGAGGTCGATGAAGAACACGTACTCCCACAGCGCGCTGCGCATGGCGCGCGCCGGACGCGACTCGATGCGCGTCATGCTGACGCCGTTCTCGGCGAGCGGCGTGAGCAGCGCGTGCACCGCGCCGGGCTTGTTCTCGGCCGACATGACGAGCGAGGTGCGGTCGCGGCCGGTTGGCGCGGGGTCGAGCGTGCCCAGCACCAGGAACCGTGTGGTGTTGTTGGGGTCGTCCTCGATCGCGCGCGCAAGCAGCTGCAGCCCGTAGCGCTCGGCGGCGGCCTCGCCGGCGATCGCGCCGGCGTGCGGCTCGCGCGCGGCGCGCTCCGCGGCCTCGGCGTTCGAGGCGACCGGCACGCGCTCGGCGCCCGGCAAGTGGTGATTGAGCCAGGCGCTGCACTGCGCGAGCGACTGCGCGTGCGAGTACACGCGCTTCAGGCGCGAGCTGTCGGCGTGCTGTGCCATCAGGTTCTGCTGCACGCGCAGCTCCACCTCGCCGCAGATCCTGAGCGGCGTGACCAGCAGCAGATCGAGCGTGCGGCCCACCACCCCTTCGGTCGAGTTCTCCGCCGGCGCCATGGCGAACTGCGCAGCGCCCGACTCGCAGCTGCGGAACACCTCGTCGATGCTCGCCGCCGGCACGCCCTCGACGCTGCCGCCGAAATGGCGGCGCACCGCCTGCTCGCTGAAGGTGCCCGGCGGCCCCAGGTAAGCGACGCGGATCTCCTGCTCGAGGCCGCGGCAGGCCGAGATCACCTCGCGGAACACGCGCGTCAGCGCAGCCGCGGGCAGCGGCTCCCCGCCCTGCGCCGCGACGCGGCGCAGGATCTCGGCTTCGCGCTCCGGCCGGTAGGCCGCCGCGCCGCCCTTCGCCGCACCGATGCGCTGCGCGAGGCGCGCGCGCCGCTGCAGCAGCGCGACCAGCTCCGCGTCGAGCGCGTCGATCTCGGTGCGCAGCTTGTCGATGTCGCCGCTCATGGCCCGAGCGGAAGATATCTGACCGCGAGCACGCCGTCGATGGCGCGCAGCGCGCTTAGCGCGGCCTCCGGCACCGGGCTGTCGACGTCGACCAGCGTGTAGGCCACGTCGCCCCGGGACTTGTTCAGCATGTTGTGGATGTTGATGCCGCGCTCGCCCATGGCGTGGGAGATGCGCGCCAGCATGTCGGGCACGTTGGCGTTGGCGATCGCGAGGCGGTAGGGCGACTCGCGCGCCATCACCGCCTCGGGAAAGTTCACGGAGTTGCGCAGGTTCCCGTGCTCGAGGTACTCGCGCACCTGGTCCACCACCATCACCGCGGAGTTTTCCTCGGCTTCCTGCGTCGAGGCGCCCAGGTGCGGCAGCGCCACCACCCCGGGGGCGCCGACCAGTGCCGGCGTCGGGAAGTCGGTGACGTAGCCGCGCAGCCGCCCGGCAGCGAGCGCCGCCAGCACCGCGGCGTCGTCCACCACCCCCTCGCGCGAGAAGTTGAGCAGGATGGCACCCTCGCGCATCAGCGCGACGTTCTTCGCATTGACAATGTGGCGCGTACGCTCCGCGAGCGGCACGTGCAGCGTCACGAAGCGGCTCGCGCGCATCAGCTCGTCCACCGAGGCGGCCCGGCGCACCTGCGACGGCAGGCTCCAGGCCCCTTCCACCGTGATGTCGGGGTCGTAGCCGATCACCTGCATGCCGAGCCGGATGGCGGCGTCCGCCACCAGGCTGCCGATCTTGCCCAGGCCGACCACACCGAGCGTCTGGCCGGGGAGCTCGCCCCCGGCGAACGCCTTCTTGCCGTCCTCGATGCGCCGCTCGAAGTCCGGCGCCGCCTTGTCCAGTCCGCGCACGAAATCGAGCGCCGGCGCGAGGTTGCGCGCCGCCATCAGCAGGCCCGCGATCACCAGCTCCTTCACCGCGTTGGCATTGCCGCCCGGCGTGTTGAATACGGGCACGCCCCGCTTGGAGAGCGCGCCCACCGGGATGTTGTTGGTTCCGGCGCCGGCCCGTCCCACCGCCTGCAGGCGCTCGCCGAGCGCGGCGCGGTGCAAGTCCTGCGAGCGCACGAGCACCACGTGCGGCGCGCTCGCTTCGGTGACCAGCGCGTAGCGCTCGGCCGGAAAGCGCTGCAGGCCCGCCTGCGCCACGCGGTTCAGCACCAGCACCTCGAGCTTCCCGGCTCGCTCAGCCATGGCGCGCCGCGAACTCGCGCATGTAGCCCGCCAGCTGCTCGACCCCCTCGGGCGGCATGGCGTTGTAGATGGAGGCGCGCATGCCGCCCACCGCGCGGTGGCCCTTGAGCTGCGACAGGCCGCGCTCTTCCGCGCCCTTGAGAAAGGGCGCATCGAGCCGTTCGTCGGGCAGCCGGAAGGTCACGTTCATGCGCGAGCGGTCGGCCTTGTCGACGGGATTGCCGTAGAACGATCCGCCGTCGATCACCTCGTACAGCAGGCGCGCCTTGGCGACATTGCGCCGCTCGATCTCGGCGAGCCCGCCGAGCTGCTTGAGCCACTTGAACACCAGGCCCGCGATGTATATCGAATAGGTGGCGGGCGTGTTGAGCATCGAGCCGGCGTCGGCCTGCAGCTTGTAGTCCATCACCGTGGGCGTGCCCTTCGCCGCGTGCCCGATCAGGTCCTCGCGCACGATGACGATCGTGAGGCCCGCCGGCCCGGCGTTCTTCTGTGCGCCCGCGTAGATCAGCCCGAACTTCTCCACCGCCAGCGGCCGCGACAGGAAGTGCGAGGAGGCATCGGCGACCAGCGGCACCGCGCCCGTCTCCGGGACCCAGTGGAACTCGACGCCGCCGATGGTCTCGTTCGAGCAGTAGTGCACGTAGGCGGCATCCTGGCGCACGTTCCAGGTGCGCGGCGCGTAGGCGAACTTGCGGTCTTCCGAGCTCGCCGCGACGTGCACGTCGCAGTAGGCCTTGGCCTCCTTCACCGCCTTTTTCGACCACTCGCCGGTGACGACGTAGTCCGCACCCGATCTGCCGCGCAGCAGGTTCATCGGCACCTGCGCGAACTGCAGCGTCGCGCCACCCTGCAGGAAGAGCACCTTGTAGTGCGCGGGGATCGCGACCAGCTCGCGCAGGTCGGCCTCGGCCTCCGCCGCGATCGCCATGAACTCCTTGCCGCGGTGGCTCATCTCCATCACGCCCATGCCGCTGCCGCGCCAGTCGAGCATCTCGTCGCCCGCGCGCGCCAGGACCTCGGCCGGCAGCATCGCCGGCCCGGCGCTGAAGTTGAAAAGGCGCGACATCAATGAACCGTGGGCGGCAGTTCCTCTGCCGGCGGCAGCGGCGCTTCCCCGCCGTCGCCGTTGCCGTTGCCGTTGCCGTTGCCGTTGCCGGGCACGTCCTCGTCTTTTTCCTCGATGCGCTCGAGCCCGGCGAGCTTCTCGCCCTCGCCCAGCGCGATCAGCGTCACGCCCTGCGTCGAGCGGCCCTGCGCGCGCACCTGCGCCACCGTGGTGCGGATCAGCACGCCGCGCGTCGAGATCAGCATCACCTCGTCGCTGTCGTCCACCAGCACCGCGCCGACCAGGCGGCCGTTCCTCTCCGAGGCCTGGATCGCGATCACGCCCTGCCCGCCGCGGCCGTGCTTGGGGTACTCGGAGATGGGCGTGCGCTTGCCGTAGCCGTGCTCGGTGGCGGTGAACACGCTCAAGCTCTCGTCCCGCGCCACCAGCATGCACACCACGCGCTGGCTGCCGTCCTCGGGCAGGCGCATGCCGCGCACGCCCGCGGCCTGCCGCCCCATCGGGCGCACCTCGGATTCGGCGAAGCGCACCGCCTTGCCCTCGGAGGAGAACAGCATCACGTCCGCGCTGCCGTCGGTGAGCACGCCGCCCACGAGGTAGTCGCCGTCTTCCAGGCTCACCGCAATGATGCCCGCCTGCCGCGGGCGCGAGAACTCGGCAAGCGGCGTCTTCTTCACCGTACCGCGCGCGGTCGCCATCAGCACGAAGTGCTGCTCGTCGAATTCCTTCACCGGCACCACCGCGGTGATCTTCTCGCCCTCCTGCAGCGGGAAGACGTTGACGATCGGCTTGCCGCGGCTGGCGCGGCTGCCCTGCGGCACCTCGAACACCTTGAGCCAGTACAGGATCCCACGGCTGGAGAAGCACAGCAGGTAGTCGTGCGAGTGCGCGACGAACAGCCGTTCGATGAAGTCGTCCTCCTTCATCGCAGTTGCGGCGCGGCCGCGCCCGCCGCGGCGCTGCGCGCGGTAATCGGCGAGCGGCTGCGCCTTGACGTAGCCGCCGTGCGAGAACGTGACCACCATGTCCTGCGGCGCGATCAGGTCCTCGATCGAGATGTCCTCGGCCACCGTGACGATTTCAGTGCGCCGCGGGTCGGCGAAGTCCTCCTTGAGCTTCTTCAGCTCCGCGCCGATGATCGCAGTGATGCGCGCGGGCTTGTCCAGGATGTCGAGCAGGTCGGCGATCTGCTCCATGACCTCCTTGTACTCGGCACGGATCTTGTCCTGCTCGAGGCCGGTGAGGCGCTGCAGCCGCAGCTCGAGGATCGCCTGCGCCTGCGCGTCCGAGAGCCGGTAGCCGTCCTCGCGCAGGCCGAACTCCGCGGCCAGGCCCTCGGGCCGGTAGGCCTGCGCCGAGCCGCGCGAGAGCATCTCGCGCACGAGCGCCGAATCCCAGGCGCGCGCCATCAGCTCGCGCTTGGCGTCGGCCGGGGCGGGCGCCGCCTTGATCAGCGCGATGACCTCGTCGACGTTCGAGAGCGCCACCGCGAGCCCTTCCAGCACGTGGCCGCGCTCCCGGGCCTTTCTCAGGTCGAACACGGTGCGCCGCGTCACCACCTCGCGCCGGTGCGAGACGAACGCCTCGAGCAGCTGCTGCAGGTTGAGGAGCTTCGGCTGGCTGTCGACCAGCGCCACGAGGTTCATGCCGAAGGAGTCCTGCAGCTGCGTCTGCTTGTAGAGGTTGTTGAGCACCACTTCCGGCAGCTCGCCGCGCCGCAGCTCGATCACCACGCGGATGCCGTCCTTGTCGGACTCGTCGCGGATGTCGGAGATGCCCTCGATCCTCTTCTCGGTGACGAGCTCGGCGATCTTCTCGAGCAGCGCCTTCTTGTTCACCTGGTAAGGCAGCTCGTCCACCACGATCGCCTGGCGATTGCCTTTTTCCATGTCCTCGAAGTGCGTGCGCGCCCGCATCACCACGCGCCCGCGGCCGGTGCGGTAGCCCTCGTGCACCCCCGAGAGGCCGTAGATGATGCCCGCGGTGGGGAAATCGGGCGCCGGCATCAGCTTCATCAGGTCTTCGATCGCGCAATGCGGGTTCTCGAGCAGGTGCAGGCAGGCGTCCGCGACCTCGCCGAGGTTGTGCGGCGGCACGTTGGTCGCCATGCCGACGGCGATGCCCGAGGAGCCGTTGACCAGCAGGTTCGGCACGCGCGTCGGCAGCACCGCGGGCTCGAGCTCCTTGCCGTCGTAATTCGGCACGAAATCGACGGTTTCCTTGTCGATGTCGGCCAGCATCTCGGCCGAGAGCCGCGCCAGGCGGCACTCGGTGTAGCGGTAGGCCGCCGCGTTGTCGCCGTCGATCGAGCCGAAATTGCCCTGCCCGTCGATCAGCATGTAGCGCATGGAGAAGTCCTGCGCCATGCGCACCAGCGCCTCGTAGGTCGCCGAGTCGCCGTGCGGGTGATACTTGCCCAGCACCTCGCCGACCACGCGCGCGCACTTCACGTAGGGCCGGTTCCAGACGTTGTTCGATTCCTGCATCGCGTAGAGCACGCGCCGGTGCACGGGCTTCAGGCCGTCGCGCACGTCCGGCAACGCGCGCCCCACGATCACGCTCATCGCGTAATCGAGGTACGAGCGGCGCATCTCCTCCTCGAGACTGACGGGGAGCGTTTCCTTGGCGAACGGTTCCATTGCGGCTCTTGTTCTGGGAGGGAAAGTGGCCGTTTAAGGCGCTGTTTCGAGCGTGAAATTTTAGCACGCGAGACCTCTCGACCTCGGCGCGAGGCTGTGCTTAAATGCGGGGCATTCCGTGCGAGGGAGAACAAGCATGAACAGGAGAACTGCCCAGCTTTTTGTCTGCGCCACTGCGCTCGCCGCGATGGTGGGATGCGCCACCACCGAAGAGGCGCCAGTCGCGCCCGCACCCGCGCCGGCTCCGGCCACGCCGGCCCCGGCCCCGGCCGCGCCGGCCCCGGCACCCGCGCCGGCTCCAGCGCCCGCGCCCAAGCCGGTCGCCGAGCCCGCCAAGCCCAAGCCGCTGCGCGTGTTCTCGCATGTGCTGTTTGCGTTCGACAAGTCGGTGCTCAGCATGGGCGCGCAGGACACGCTCGACCGCGAGGTGGTGGTGCGCTTCGGCGAATTCAGCGACGTGCGCTTTATCAACATCAACGGCTACACGGACCGCATCGGCTCGGTGCAGTACAACCAGAAGCTCTCCGAGCGCCGCGCGGAGGCCGTCAAGGCCTACCTCGTGCGCCAGGGCGCGGAGGGCTCCAAGATCCAGACCACCGGCTACGGCAAGATGTACGTCGGCTCGACGCTCCCGGTCGTGAGCTGCGACCAGAAGGACCGCAAGGCGCTGATCGCCTGCCTGCAGCCGAACCGCCGCGCAGAAGTCGAGGTCCTGGGCACGGGCCGCTAGGCGCCGCCCGCCTCCAACCAAGCCCCGCCATGTGCGGGGCTTTTTTGTTGGCGCCGCATCGCATGACGGAACGACTGCTCATCAACGCGCGCTGGGTGGTACCGGTCGAGCCCGCCGGCACGGTGCTCGAGCGCCACGCCGTCGCGGTGCGCGACGGCCGTATCGAAGCACTGTTGCCCGCGGCCCAGGCCGCCGAGCGCTATCCAGACTACGCGCGCATCGAACTTCCCGGGCACGCGCTGATTCCGGGCCTGGTCAACGCGCACACGCACGCCGCCATGGCGCTGATGCGCGGGATGGCCGACGACCTGCCGCTGATGCGCTGGCTCGAGGAGCACGTCTGGCCAGTGGAAGCAAAGCACGTCTCGGCTGAGTTCGTGAAGGACGGCACGCTCCTCGCGTGCGCCGAGATGCTGCGCGGGGGAGTGACGTGCTTCAACGACATGTACTATTTTCCCGAAGCGGCGCTGGAAGCGGCGCTGCAGGCGGGCATGCGCGCCTTTCTCGGCCTGATCGTGATCGAGTTCCCGTCCGCGTACGCTTCCGATCCGCAGTCCTATCTGGCGCAGGGCCTGGCGCTGCGCGACCGCTGGCGCGAGCATCCGCTCGCCGCCTTCTGCCTCGCGCCGCACGCACCCTATACCGTGTCGGACGCGACCTTCCGCAGGGTGGCGCAGCTTGCCGCCGAGCTCGAGCTGCCGGTGCACGTGCACGTGCACGAGACCGCGGGCGAAGTCGAGCGCTCGATGGCCGAGCACGGCATGCGGCCCCTCGAGCGCCTGGCCGGCCTGGGGCTGCTCGGCCCGGGACTGATCGCGGTGCACGCAGTGCATCTGTCGCCGCCGGAAATCGCTCTGCTTTCGCGGCATCGCGCTTCGGTCGCACACTGCCCCTCGTCGAACCTGAAGCTCGCGAGCGGCCTCGCGCCGGTGGCGCAACTGCTCGCGGCGGACGTCAACATCGCCCTCGGCACCGACGGCGCCGCCAGCAATAACCGGCTCGACATGTTCGAGGAGATGCGTCTGGCGGCGCTTCTCGCCAAGGCGGCGGGCGACGACGCCGAGGCGATGCCGGCGCACGCAGCGCTGCACGCCGCGACGCTCGGCGGCGCGATCGCCCTCGGCGCCGAGGCGCGCTTTGGCAGCATCGTCCCGGGCAAGGCCGCGGATCTGGCCGCGGTGGCGCTCGACGACGTCGCGCTGCAGCCGGTGTACGACGTCGTCTCCCACCTCGTGTACGCGTGCGGGCGCGAGCACGTCACCGACGTCTGGGTCGGCGGCGAGCGCGTGCTGCGCGATCGACGGCTCACGCGCATCGACGCCGCTGACTTGCAAGGCCGAGCAGCCTTGTGGCAAACTAAAATATTGAATTCCTTGAGTTGACCGGCCTTTACCTTTGGGTCCGGATCAGCAACCCCGACAATCCCCTAGGCAACTGGAGAAAACGAATGCCGAAAAACATTTTTCGATCGGCTGGTCTGAGCGCTGCACTGGTCGCGATGGCCGTTCTGGTTGGCTGCGCCACGACCGAGGAGCCCGCCCCGCCGCCGCCGGCCCCCGCGCCGCAGCCTGCGCAGCCCGCACCTGCGCCGGCCCCCGCGCCCGCGCCGGCCCCCGCACCTGCGCCTGCGCCTGCGCCTGCGCCGAAGCCCGCGCCCAAGCCGGTCGCGCAGAAAGTGACGCTGGCGGCGGACGTGCTGTTCGACTTCGACAAGTCGGTGATCAAGCCCGACTACAAGGACCGGCTCGACAACCTGTCGACGCAGATCCGCGACATCAACCTCGAGGTGGTGATCGCCATCGGTCACGCGGACCTGATCGGCACGCTGCAGTACAACCAGAAGCTGTCGGTGCGCCGCGCGGAAGCGGCCAAGGCCTACCTGGTGTCCAAGGGCATCGAGCCCAACCGCATCTACACCGAGGGCAAGGGCGAGACGCAGCCCGTGAAGGCCTGCCCGAAGCTGAGCGGCAAGGCGCTCATCGAGTGCCTGCAGCCGAACCGGCGCGTGGAGCTGGAAGTCATCGGCACGAAGAAGTAAGCCGCGTTACCGCGGTGAAGAAAGGCCCCGCTGCGGCGGGGCTTTTTTTCGCCTCGTCGCCCGTGAAGCGCTGCCGCTGCACAAAGGCAGTGCCTCAATCGGTCCTCTATGATCTCGGCTTTTTCTGGCTGCATGAATCTCGCAGCCAGAAAAAGCCGAGACGTATTGAAAGGCGCAAAACGAAGGCACGGGATGCGCTCCCTCGCCCACGCGGGTATAGTGTTCGCTTCGGCCGGCGCCGTGCATCTCGCGGCCGCGTCGACGCAGCACCCGAGAAAACTAATTTCAAGACGCCCGCGATTCAGATCGTGTGCGCCGTCCCAGAAAGACTAGCTCGAGGGGGCCATCATGGAACAGTTCTTGTCCTCGCTTCAACCCACGCTGGGCCAGCACATCCCCGGCATCTTAGGCGCGATCGCCGTGGCGCTCTCCTTCGGCCTGGGCGGGCGCGAAGCGGCGGACAAGCAGATGGAGTACTGGCTCGCGAAGTGGCGAAAGTAGGAACACGCCAGGCCGGCGTCTAAAATAGGCGCCGTGCCGCATCGCTTTTCCCATGGTCTCGGCTTTTTCGGCGGGGTGAACCTTCCCGCCGAAAAAGCCGAGATGTATTAAAGGCCAATGCAAACCGCCGCCCCCAACGTCGACCCCGCCGAGCTGGAGAAATTCAGCGCCCTCGCCCACCGCTGGTGGGACCCGCACGGCGAGTTCCGGCCCCTGCACGCGATCAACCCGCTGCGCCTGGAATGGATCGAGCATCACGCGCCGCTCGCGGGCAAGGACGTGCTCGACGTCGGCTGCGGCGGCGGCATCCTCGCCGAGGCGATGGCGCAGCGCGGGGCGCGCGTCACCGGCATCGACCTCGCGGAGAAGCCGCTCAGCGTGGCGCGGCTGCACCTGATGGAAAGCGGCCTCGAGGTGCGCTACGAGCTCGCCTCGGCCGAGGACTACGCCGCGGCGCACGCCGGCGCGTTCGATGTCGTGACCTGCATGGAGATGCTCGAGCACGTGCCGGAGCCGGCAAGCACCGTGGCCGCCTGCGCCCGGTTGCTGCGCCCCGGCGGCTGCGCTGTGTTCGCCACGATCAACCGCAACCCGAAGTCGTACCTGTTCGCCATCATCGGCGCGGAGTACCTGCTGCGGCTGCTGCCCAAAGGCACGCACGACTACGCGCGCTTCATCCGCCCGTCTGAGCTCGCGCACTGGAGCCGCGACGCGGGCCTGCGCGAAGTCGCGCTCAGCGGCATGACCTACAACCCCTTCACGCAGCGCTACCGCCTCGGGCCCGACTGCGACGTCAACTACCTGCTGTGCTGCCGCCGCGATGGCTAGCCGGGCCGTCCTGTTCGATCTCGACGGCACCCTGGCCGACACTGCGCCCGACCTCGCGGCGGCGCTGAACCGGCTGCGTACCGACCAGGGGCTGGAGCCGGTGCCGCTATCGCGCCTGCGCCCGTTCGCCTCGGCGGGCGCGCGCGGCCTGGTGCACGCGGGCTTCGGCGTGAAGCCGGGCGATGACGACTACAACGCGCTGCGCGAGGCGTTCCTCGAGGCCTATCGCGAGAACACCTGCGTGCACACGCAGCTTTTCCCGGGCATCGCCGAGCTGCTCGCCGAGCTCGGCCGGCGCTCGCTCGCCTGGGGCATCGTCACCAACAAGGCGACGCGCTTCACCGATCGCATCGTCGAGACGCTGGGGCTGAAGCCCGCCTGCGTGGTGTGCGGCGACACCACCGAGCACCTGAAGCCGCATCCGGCGCCGATGCGCCACGCCGCCGAGCAGCTCAAGCTGCCGGCGGGCGAATGCATGTACCTGGGCGACGACCTGCGCGACATCCAGGCGGCGCGCGCCGCGGACATGCGCGCGATCGCGGTGGGCTGGGGCTATCACCATCCCGAGAACGGCGGCCCGCGCTCCTGGAAGGCCGACGCGGTGATCACGCAGCCGGCGGACTTGATCGCGCTGCTCTAGACCCCATATGCGATAATGCACGTACGCACGAAACGGGGGCGACCTGGTTTCGACGCGGGTTGCGACGCAGCGCAGGGCATGCCGAGGACCAGTGACCTCGTAAATCCATCTGGAAACACTACAAACGCCAACGACGAGCGTTTCGCTCTAGCCGCCTAACACCGGCTAGACGCTGCACCGGTCTGCTGATGGGCCGGGCTCCCTAAAAGGAGTGCAGCGTCATTCACATCAGCCTCTCTTCCGGGCTTGGCCGCTTGGCCCGGGGGATCCGTCGAAGCGGCTAGCCGCGAGTCAGCCTGCCGGTTGGCGGTCTCAAGGCGAAGCTCAAATAACCAGGCTAAGCATGTAGTCCTGACTGTCTAGGGCTTGCGGACGCGGGTTCGATTCCCGCCGCCTCCACCACGACAACGACAAAGGCCGCCTGGCGCGGCCTTCTTTCGTTTTCAGCCGCCCGTCGCCGCGCCGAGCGCGGGCGCCAGCGGTGCCAGCCCCTGCATGATGTTGCCTCGCACCGGGCGGGAAAAGTAGGTCTTGAACAGCAGCGCGCCGGTGAACGGCACCCGTCGATTCCAGGGCATGAGCGAGAGCGTGCGCGCCATCAGGCAGTAGCCGAACAGCGCCCGGGCCCAGATGCCCACGACCGCCACCCAGATAAGGAACTGCAACGGCTCCGGGTACGACAGCAGCAGGTAGAGCAGTACGCTCAGCCGCACCTGGACCGTAAATGCGATCAGGCTTCGCTCACGCACGATGTAGTCGATCATGTGCACCACGGTCAGGCCGATGGCCAGCTCGAAGCCGAACGGGTAGCCGGCCACGCCCCCCGTGAGCAGGCAGGCGGTCAGCAGCCAGTACCACCAGCCGCGCTGCCTGTAGTCGATCATGAACATGGGGCTGCTCCTTTATTGAAGTGCGACCGTCACGCGCAGGAACGTTGCCGGAATGGAGGTCGCGTCCGCGCGCGGGCTCTTGTTCTGGCTCTTGAACAATTCTTCGAGTTCCCCCTGCAGGTCGGCGGCCCGACCGTTCTTTTCCGCGGCTTCGAACGCGTTCATCGTCGGTCCGTAGTAGGTCTTGAACGCTTGCAGATACGCGGACGGCGCGCCGCTGGTCTTGAAAGTGAACGTCTCGCGGGCAAAGGAGATCTGTTGGGCGGACACGCCCGCTGCGGCAAAGCGCTCGATCACCTTGTCCTCCACGCCCCAGGTCATCGGGCTGACGAAGCCTTCCGGCGGCGGCGGCGTGTAGGCCGAGCTGATCTTCAGGATCTGCGCCACCAGCGTCGGATCATTGGGTATCCAGTTGCCCATGATGACCCGGCCCCCGGGCCGCGCGACTCTCGCCATCTCCTTCGCGACGTCGAACGGCCGCGGCGCGAACATGGCGCCAAAGATGGAGACGACGAGGTCGAAGGAATCATCGGCGAGCTCCCGCATATCGCTCACATCGCCCTCCTGAAACCTGCAGTTCGTGAGGCCGGCCGCCGCGGCGCGCTGGTTGCCGGCCGCCACCAGATTCTTCGCGATATCGACGCCCAGCACCTCGGCCCCCTGTTGCGCCGCGGGCAGGGCGGTCGTCCCGTCACCGCAGCCGACATCCAGGACCTTGAGGCCCGGGCGGATGCCGAAGGTCCTGGCGACCGCTTCTCCGCTCTCGCGCATGCCCTCCGCGATGCGTGTGAAGTCGCCCTTTTCCCAGAGTGCCTTGTTTGGATTCATTGCCTCTCCCTGCGCGGTTGATGACGGGTTGATCGATTTGGCGGCCTTCATGCTAGGCTGCCCGACGCCTGCGTTCATGTCCGGTCGTCCGGATCTGATGACCGAAACGCCTGGCAGTGCCACCGGGGGTCGGGGATGGATGTACTGTCCGACGTGCTGCGCAAGATTCGCCTGCACGGCGCACTCTTCCTCAACGGCGAATTTCGCGCGCCCTGGTGCCTCAACGTGCCGACCGGCGCCGACCTGGCGCAGGTCCTGCAACCCGGCGCGAAACAGCTTGCCATCTGCCACTACGTGCTCGAAGGCCAATGCTGGGTGGAGCTCAGCGGCGGCGAGCCGACGCATCTTCAGCAGGGCGACATCGTCGTATACCCACACGGTGACTCGCACCACATGGGCAGCGGCCTGCAGATCGCGGCCGCGCACATCGACCACGTGGTACGGCCGCGAATGCCCGAGCTCAATCCGGCGCGCTACGGCGGCGACGGCGAGCAGGCGCTCCTGGTGTGCTGTTGGTTCGCCTACGAGCGCGAGCTGCCCAACCCGCTCGTCGCCAACCTGCCGTCGCAGTTCGTCACTGCGCTGGGCAAGCGTCCGTCGGGGCAGTGGATCGCGCAGTCGATCCGCTACGCCCTGGAGCAGGCCGCCGGCCACCAGGCCGGCTTCGACGTCGTGGCGGCCAAGGTCGCCGAGCTGCTGTTTGTCGAAGCGCTGCGCGGCTACATGGAGTCGCTGCCGCCCGCGCAGGCCGGCTGGCTGTCGGGCCTGCGCGATCCGCACATCGGCAAGTGCCTGTCGTTGTTGCACGCCGATCCGGCCCGCAGCTGGACCGTGGCCGAGCTGGCGCAGGCGGTCAATCTGTCGCGCAGCGTGCTGGCCGAGCGCTTCGCCGAGCTGGTCAAGGTGTCGCCCATGCAGTACCTCAAGCAGTGGCGCCTGAGCATGGCCGCGGGCATGCTCAAGCATGATCGCCACAGCCTGGGCCACATTGCCGACAGCATCGGCTACGAATCGGAAGCCGCCTTCAGCCGCGCCTTCAAGCAGAGTTACGGCATCTCCCCCGGCCAGTGGCGCCGCAGCGAGCGGGCTCCGGGATCGGCCTCGGACACCGCCCCGATCGCGGCAGCGGCGAACTGAGGATCAGCGCCACCTCCAACATCGCCAAGCGCGCAAAATAGCCGGATGCGCGTCTTCGTCCCGATTCAAATCGTACTGCTGTCGATTGCGGTTTCTGCCTGCGCCTCCGCGCAGCCGCGGACCTGCACGCCGGCAAACGCGAGGCCGGGTGCGGCGCTCACCTGCGATGTTCCGGGCTTCGAGCGTCGCCCCTACGACATTCACCTGCCCGTCGATTACGTCCCGGCGCGACCGGTTCCGGTGGTGCTGGCGATCCACGGCGGTGGCGGCAACTCGGGCGCTGCGGCGCGCACCGCCTGCCCCGGCGGCGACGTCGGCAGTGCCGACTGCCTGCACGCGATGGCGCGACGCGAGGGCGCGGCCGTGGCCTATCCGAACGGCACCGGCGCGCGACTTGCGCGCAACGTGCGCACCTGGAACGCCGGCGGCGGCGCGAACGGCTGGCAGTGCGTGAGCGGCCGCGCCTGCGAGGACGGCGTCGACGATATCGCCTATTTCCGCGCGTTGCTCGCTGACCTGTCGCGCTGGGTCGCGGTCGATCCGCGGCGCGTCTACGCCACGGGCCTTTCCAACGGCGGCGCAATGAGCCATCGGCTGGCCTGCCAGTTGGCGGAGCGCGTCGCCGCCATCGCCGCGGTGGGCGGCGCCAATCAGTTCGCCACCGTATCGGCCTGCGCGCCGCCGCGCCCGGTGCCGGTCCTGCAGATCCACGGTACTGCGGACCCGTGCTGGCGCTACGAGGGCGGCAAGGCTGCGTGCGCGCAGAGAGATGACACGGCGAAGATCTCGGTCGAGGAGTCGATGCGTCGCTGGGCCGCGATCAACGGCTGCGCGGCCGCGGGAGCGCCGCGGCCGCTGGGCAGCGAACCACGCGTCAATACGGTTCAATTGGCCTGGACGGGGTGCCAAGCGGACACCGTGCTGATTCGCATGGAGGGCGGCGGCCACGTCTGGCCCGGCGGCTGGGCCTATTTCCGCGAGAGGGTCATCGGCCCGATGGTCGGCGGGTGGAGTGCCAACCGCGTGATCCTCGATTTCTTTCGGCGGCAGACGATGCCGGACTGATGCGCGCGGCCCGGTCCGCGCCGCCGCCGCCACTTCAGACGATGCGCTCGAGCGGCAGCAGGAACAGCCGGATGTGGTCGGGCGCGCGGCGGATTTCCCGGTTCTCCTCCTTGATGCCGGCAATCAGCCCCTCGAGCGGCGCCTCGTCCTCGAACGCGATCATCGTCACCGAGTTCGTGCTGCCGTAGGCGCGCGTGCCCAGGTGCGGCTCGGTGCCGTGCCCCTTGCCCTTGGCGTTGTCCCAGCTGGTGAAGTAATCGATGCCGTTATCTTCCAGGACCTTCATGACGCGGTCCATGAAGTAGCTGTTGCAGACGACCAGGGCCATTTTCATGGTGGCTAGGCTCCCAGGTGATTGAGCGCGACGTCGATGACGTCGAAATTGCGCATCCGCGTCTTGCCCGGAATGCCGGCGGTGCGGCGGTTGAAGACGAGCGGCACCGTCTGCTCGGACAGCCCGCCGTGCGAGCGCAGCGGCACGTCCAGTCCCGACAAGTCGTGGTGCGCGCGGCCCTTGCCGAGCACGGCGTGCCGGTCGGCGACGACGATCACGTCGCCGAGCCGCTCGGGCGGCAGCTCGAAGCGCGCGCAGGCGTCTGCGTTCGTAAGCGCCATCTGCACCCCGTCGACCTTCGACAGGCTCGCGATCACGGCGCTCGCGTTCGCGTCGGACGGCAGGTACACGGTGGCGAACGACCCGAGCGCGCCGTGGTGCACGACGTAGGGGTCGGTGATCGGCAGGATCACGCGCGCGCGGCCCGCGCCCAGCCACTCGTCCAGCAGGTCCTGCAGGTAGACCGCGTTCGGCTGCCCGTCGGCGCCGAACTTGTCGTTCATGCCGTGATCGGCCGTCAGTGCGATCGTCGCCCCGAGTTCGTCGAGCCGCGCCAGGTAGCGATCCATCATGGCGTAGAAGTCGTTCGCCGCCGGCGAGCCCGGCGCCGCCTTGTGCTGCACGTAGTCGGTGGTCGAGAGGTACATGAGGTCGGGCTTGCGCGTTTCCATCAGCTTCACGCCGGCGGCGAACACGAACTCGGACAGCTCCGCGCTGTACACCGAAGGCTGGGGCTTGCCGACGAGCGCTTGCGTCGCCTGGTCGGCCTTCTCGGCGGAGAAGCAGGTGCCATCGAGGTCTTTGCCGAGCAAAGTGCGCAGCTTGTCCTTCGCGGTGACCACCGCGACCGAGGCCCCCGCCTTGGCGAAGGCGGCGAGGATGGTGCCGACCCGCAGGTATTTCGGGTCGTTCATCATCACTTCGGCATCCGCCTCGCGGTCGTAGAAGTAGTTGCCGCAGATGCCGTGCACCGACGGCGGCACGCCGGTGACGATGGACAAGTTGTTCGGGTTGGTGAACGAGGGCACCACGCAATCGGCCTCGAACGCGGCGCCGCTCCTGAGCACGCGGCCAAGGTACGGCGCGACGCCCGCCGCGACCGCCTCGTGGATGTAGTCGAACTCGCAGCCGTCGACGCAGATCGCGGCGAGCGGCCGGTCCATCCACCGGTAGCTTCGGCCGTTGACCGTCAGGGGAGCCCGCTTCGGCATCCGGGCATTATCGTAGACTTGGCCTCATGGAGGAGGCCCCCGACGTCGGGCGCGCGCTCGCGCTCTACCGCACGATGGCGCGCATCCGCGCGTTCGAGGACGCCGCCGAGGACGCCTCGATGGGCGGCGTCGCCGCGTTCGGTGCGAGCCTCGCGCAGGCCCAGGTGCGCGGGCCGCTGCACCTGTCCACCGGCCAGGAAGCGGTGGCCGCCGGCGTCTGCGCGCACCTCGCCCGGACAGACCTCCTCACCTCCACGCACCGCGGCCACGGCCACACCATCGCCAAGGGCGCGCAGCTCGATCGCATGATGTGCGAGCTCTTCGGCCGCGCCACCGGCTACAACGGCGGCAAGGGCGGCTCGATGCACATCGCCGACTTCTCGGTCGGCATGCTCGGCGCGAACGGCGTGGTCGCCGCCGGCATCCCGATCGCGGTCGGCGCGGCGCACGCGCTCGCCATGCGCGGCACGCGGGACATCGTCGCCTGCTTCTTCGGCGACGGCGCCATCAACCGCGGCCCGTTCCTCGAGGGGCTCAACTGGGCGGCCGTGCACAAGCTGCCGATCCTCTTCATCTGCGAAGACAACCGCTGGGCGGCCACCACGGCAAGCGATGCGACCACCGCGGGCCCGGGCGCGCTCGCGCGCGCCGCGGCCCTCGGCGTCCCCGGCAGCGAGGTGGATGGCAACGACGTGTTCTCGGTGTGGTGCGCCGCCGGGAAGCTGCTCGCCGAAGTACGCAATGGCGACGGCCCTCGGCTTTTGCACGCCGTCACCTATCGGGTAAAGGGTCATGTATCGGTGGATGTCGCGGGCTATCGCGACGCGGCCAGGCACGACAAGGAACTCGAGCGCGACCCGCTGGTGCTCGCGGCGATGCGCATCAACATGCGCGAGACGCTCGAGGCCATCGGCCGGGAAGCGCGCGAGGAAGTCGCCGCAGCGCTGAAGGCCGCGCATGAGGCGCCCTGGCCCGGCAAGGCCAGCGCCTACAGCGACGTGCAGGACACGGGAGCCGGCCGATGGCGCGGATGACCTATGCGCAGGCGGCGTGCAGCGCGCTCGAGGCGGCCATGCGCGGCGACGATCGGGTGGTGGTGGTGGGCGAGGACGTCGGCCGCGGCGGCATCTTCGGCCAGTACCGCGGGCTGCAGCAGTCCTTCGGCGCCAAGCGCGTCATCGACACGCCGATCTCAGAATCGACGATCCTCGGCGCCGCGGTCGGCATGGCGCTCGCGGGCCTCAAGCCGGTGGTGGAGATGCGCGTGGTGGATTTCGCGCTCTGCGCCATCGACGAGCTCGTCAACCAGGCGGCGAAGGCGCGCTACATGTTCGGCGGACAGGGCCGCGTGGGCATGGTGGCGCGCCTGCCGAACGGGCTGTGGGCCGGCTCGGCCGCGCAGCATTCGCAGAGCCTGGAGGCGTGGTTCGCGCACATTCCCGGTCTGGTGGTGGTCGCGCCGGCGACGCCACAGGACAACCACGCGCTGCTCGCCGCCTCGCTCGCGAGCGGCGACCCGGTGGTCTACCTCGAGCACAAGGAGCTCTGGGGACTGGAGGGCGAGGTCGCGCCGGCCGGGGGCGCGCAGCTGGGCGAAGCCGAGATCGCGCACCCCGGGAGCGACGTCACCGTGGTGACCTGGTCGAAGACGCGCCACGCGGCGCTCGAAGCGGCGGCGCTCGCCGAGAAGGACGGCGTGTCTCTGGAGGTGATCGACCTGCGCACGATCTGGCCCTGGGACCGCGACAAGGTGCTCGCCTCGGCCGAGCGCACGGGCCGGGTGCTCATCGCGCACGAGGCGGTGCAGGTGGCGGGTTTCGGCGCCGAGATCGCGGCAACGCTCGCCGAGGAGAGCGGCGCACGCGTGCGGCGCCTCGGCGCGCCGCGCATCCCGGTCGGCTACTCGCTGCCGCTCGAGGACGAATCGCGCATCACGCCGCAGGCGATCGCAGCGGCCTGCGTGGAAATGCACCGTGCCCGCCCTGCTCAGCGCGGATAGCGTCACCGAGCTCGACGCGCGCCACCGCGGCGCCGTGCTGGTGGCCGGCTCGCACGGCGGGCGCATCGCCGCTTACTACGCCTCGCGCGCGGCGGTACACGCCGTGATCCTGAACGACGCCGGCGTCGGCAAGGACGAGGCCGGCGTCGCGGGCATCGCGGCGCTCGAATCCATCGGCATGGCGGCGGCCGCGGCGGACTGCGCCACCGCGCGCATCGGCGACGGCACCGATACGCTCGCGCGCGGCGTCATCAGCCGCGCGAACAGGCTCGCCGCCGCCTGCGGCGTGGAACCGGGCATGCCGGTGCGCGACGCCGCGGTGCGCCTGACGCAGGCGCCGGCGCCGCGCGGCACGCTCGCCTCGCCCGGCGAGGGCCGTTTCGAAGTGCACGCCGGAATCTGGGCCCTCGACTCGGTGGGGCTCGCGCGGCCGCAGGACGCCGGGAAGGTATTGATCTTCGGCTCGCACGGCGCGCTGCACGGCGGGCGCGTGGAGACCGCGATCCCGGTGCCGGCGCGCGCGGCGGCGTTCCACGATGCCGGCGCGAGGCAAGCCGACATGACGCGGCTGCCGGTGCTCGCGGCACGCGGCATCCCGGCGGTGACCGTGGCGACGATGAGCGCGCGCATCGGCGAAGCGCGCTCGATGTGGGAGAGCGGGACGATCTCGTTCGCGAACGCGCCGGCGTCGGGGCTCGGCGCGCGGCCCGGTCAGCCGCTCGCCGCGTGGCTTGCCAAACTTTGCCAAGCCGCCTAAGCTTGCCGCATGAGCACGATGAACATCTCCCTGCCCGACGCGCTGAAGGATTTCGTCGACGAGCAGGTGAACAGCCGCGGCTACGGCACCAGCAGCGAGTACGTTCGCGAGCTGATCCGCAAGGACCAGGAGCGCCAGACGCTGCGCGGCCTGCTCGTGGCGGGAGCGGAATCGAGGCTCGCGGACCCGGCCGATGCGGCCTACTTCGCCCGGCTCCGGCGCCGCGTGCGCGGACGCGGACGATCCGGCAACCGTAGGTGAGATCGAAGCCGGTCGTCCCGCGCGAGCTGGCAAACCGGGACGTGGACGAGGCGATCGCGTACTACCTGGACCAGGGCGCGCCGCAGGCCGCGATGGGATTCATCGCGGCGCTCGAGAAGGCGTATGCGCACCTCGCCCGCTTTCCGCAGAGCGGCTCGCCGCGCTACGCGCTCGAACTGAACCTTCCCGGGCTACGCTGCTGGTCGCTTGCTGGCTACCCGTTTCTCATTTTCCATCTCGGCCTGGACGACAGGGTCGACGTCTGGCGCGTGCTTCACGGGCAGCGCGACGTCCCCGCGTGGATGCAGGCGCCAGACACTCCCTCCTAGACGAGACGCCCATGGCATCGACGGTTCTGGACTCGGCCCTGTTCCGCGACTCGTTCGGCACGCCGGCGATGCGCGCCATCTTCGAGGACGCGGCCCTCCTCGCTCGCTACACCGAAGTCGAAGTGGCGCTCGCGCGCGCGCAAGGCAGGCTCGGCGTCATCCCGGCGCAGGCGGCGAAGGACATCGCCGCGAAGTGCGACGCATCGAAGCTCGATCTCGAGCGGCTGAAGCAGGAGACCGAGACGGTCGGCTACCCGATCCTGCCGCTGGTGCGCCAGCTCGCCGCGCAGTGCGGCGAGGCGGGACGCTACCTCCACTGGGGCGCGACCACGCAGGACATCATGGACACGGCGGTGGTGCTCCAGGTGCGCGACGCGCTGGCGCTGATCGACAAGGACCTCGCCGAGCTGCAGTCGATCCTCGCCAGGCAAGCAAAGCGCTACCGCGACACGCCGATGGCGGGGCGCACGCACCTGCAGCAGGCGCTGCCGGTCACCTTCGGCTACAAGCTCGCCATCTGGCTCGCGATGGTCGACCGGCACGCCGAGCGGCTGCAGCAGTTGAAGCCGCGCGTGCTCGTCGGCCAGTTCGCCGGCGCTGCGGGCACGCTCGCGTCGCTCGGCGACAAGGGCATGGCGGTGCAGAAGGCGGTCATGGAGGAACTCAAGCTCGCACAGCCGGTCGCCACCTGGCACGCGGCGCGGGACGGCCTTGCCGAGGCCGTCAACTTCCTCGGCCTGGTCACCGGGTCCCTGGGCAAGGTCGCCTTCGACGTGATGCTGATGGCCTCGACCGAGGTCGCGGAAGTGAGCGAGCCGTTCGTGCCGGGGCGCGGCGCCTCGAGCACCATGCCGCAAAAGCGCAACCCCATTTCCTCCGAGCTGATCCTCGCCGCGGCGAAGGCGGTGCGCCAGCACGCAGGCCTGATGCTCGATGCGCTGGTGCAGGACTTCGAGCGTGCCACCGGACCCTGGCACGCCGAATGGATCGCGCTGCCCGAAGCGTTCATGCTCTCGGGCGGCGCGCTGCACCAGGCGAAGTTCATGCTGGCGGGCCTCATCGTCGACGAGGCGCGCATGCGCAAGAACCTCGACATGACGCACGGCCTCATCGTCGCGGAGGCCGTGATGATGGGCCTCGCGCCGCACCTGGGCCGAAACGAAGCGCACGACGTGGTCTACGACGCCTGCCGTGCGGTGGCCGAGAAAGGCGGCAGCCTCGCCGAGGCGCTCGCCAGGGTGCCGGAGGTGACCCGGCACCTCGACCGCCAGGCGATCGAGAAGCTCACCGACCCGTCGAACTACCTCGGCGCCGCGCGCGAGATGGTCGAGCGCGTCGTCGGCAAGCGCTAGGCGAGCCGGATCGGCAGCTTGCGGATGCACTGCCCGGAGGCGGCGAACACCGCGTTCGCCACCGGCAAGATCCTGAAGCGCGCGCTGCGCGAGCCCTACTGGCGCGGCCGCGAGCGGCGCATAAATTAGGGACAGACCTCATTTACCTATGGCCTACCAGCAGATCCGCTACGACCTCGCCGAGCGCGTCGCCACCCTTACGCTCAACCGCCCCGACAAGCTGAACGCCTTCACCCACGTGATGCGCGACGAGCTGGTCGACGCGTTCTCCAAGGCCGACGCCGACGACGAGGTGCGCGCGGTGATCGTCACCGGCGCGGGACGCGCGTTCTGCGCCGGCGCCGACCTCTCGGCCGGGCGCGAGACCTTCGATTACGCGAGGCGCGAGGGCCTTTCCGCCGACACGCACCGCGACGGCGGCGGGCGCGTGACGCTGCGCATCTTCGAGATGAAGAAGCCCGTCATCGCCGCGGTGAACGGGCCGGCGGTGGGCATCGGCGCCACCATGCTCCTGCCGATGGACGTGCGCCTCGCCTCCAGCGAGGCGCGCTTCGGCTTCGTCTTCACCCGCCGCGGCATCGTGCCCGAGGCCTGCTCCAGCTGGTTCCTGCCGCGCCTGGTGGGAATCTCGCAGGCGCTCGAATGGACGCTCTCGGGGCGCGTGTTCCCGGCCCAGGAAGCGCTCGCGGGAAAGCTGGTGTCGAAAGTCGTGCCCCCGGAGGAGCTCCTGCCTGCTGCGCGCGCACTCGCCAGGGAGATCGTCGAGCACACCGCGCCGGTGTCGGTGGCGCTCGCGCGGCAACTGATGTGGCGCATGCTCGGGGCAGATCACCCGATGGAAGCGCACAAGGTGGACTCGCGCGGCATCTTCTACATGGGCGCCTCGCCCGACGTCGCCGAGGGCATCACCGCATTCAAGGAAAAGCGCGCGCCCGATTTCGGCATGCGCGTCTCGCGCGACATGCCGCCGTTCTACCCCTGGTGGGAAGAGCGCAAGTTTAAATAGGGACAGACCTCATTTTTTCTTGGCGCCGGCGACGCGAGTGCGCCGAGGCCTACGTTCGGTTCTCTATGGTCTCGGCTTTTCTGGCCGGGTGAATCTTCCGGCCAGAAAAGCCGAGATGTATTGAAGGGCAAGAAACCCGGGGCGACGTGAGTTTCGTCACCGGCGCCAAAAACAAATGAGGTCTGTCCCCATTTATTGTTTTACGGCCAGGGCGGCGGGGTTGCCGGCTTTGGCTTCGCGGATCGCGCGCCAGACGCGCAGCGGGCTCGCGGGCATGTCGAAGTGCGTGACGCCTTCCTGGCGCAGCGCGTCCATCACCGCGTTCATCAGGCACGGCATCGAGCCGGTGACGCCGGCTTCGCCCACGCCCTTGGCGCCGAGCGGATTGGTCGCCGTGGGCACCGGATGCTCGGTGACGCGCAGCCCGCCGACCAGGCCCGGTCGCGGCATGGCGTAGTCCATGAAGCTTCCCGTGAGGAGCTGGCCCGAGTCGTCGTAGATCGCCTGCTCGCCGAAGATGTGGCCGGCGCCCTGCGTGATGCCACCGTGCATCTGGCCGTGCACGAGCTGCTCGTTGAGGAGGTTGCCCGCGTCGTCGCAGGCGAGGTAGGACACGATCTCCACCTCGCCCGTCTCGGGCTCGATCTCGACTTCCGCGATGTGGCAACCGTTCGGGTAGGTCGAAGGGACCTTGGGGCGCTCCTTGAAGTCGAGGTCGAGCTTGCCCGGGTGCTTTTGCGCCAGCGCGGTGATGGCGATCTTCCGGTCGGTGCCCTTGATGCGGTACTCGCCTTCCTTGAACTCGAGGTCGGGCTTCGCGGCTTCGAGCTCGTCGGCCGCCAGGTCCATGCCCTTGTCCACGATCTCGCGCGCGGCGAGGAGCACCGCGCTCCCCAGGCCGTGCGCCGTGCGCGAGCCGCCGGTCGGGTTCGCCACCAGGTTCGTGTCGGGCTCGGAGGTCTTCAGCCGGATCTTGTGCATCGGGATGCCGAGCACGCGCGCGGTAATCTGCGCGAAGACCGTTTCGTGCCCCTGCCCGTGGTTGTGCGAGGCGGTGCGCAGCGTCACGCCGCCGTCCTTGTCCCAGCTGACCACCACCTGGTCGTAGGGCGCGAAGCCCCCGGGCGCGGTCATTTCGATGTACGCGGAGATGCCGCGCCCGCGCAGCTTCCCTCGCTTTTTCGACTCGGCGCGGCGCTTGTCGAACCCGTCCCAGTCGGCTTCCTTCTTCGCCTGCTCCAGCACACCGGGAAAATCGCCGCAGTCGTACTCGAAGCCGCTCACCTGCTTGTAGGGCATCTTCGACTTCGGGATCATGTTGCGGCGCCGGAACTCCGCCGGGTCCATCTTCAGCTCGTGCGCCGCCTGGTCGACCAGGCGCTCGAGCGCGTAGGACGCGACCGGCCGCCCCGCCCCGCGGTACGCCGCGGTCGGCACGGTGTTGGTGAGCACCAGCCGCCCGCGCACGTGGATCGCCTGCACGTCGTAGACGCCGCAGATCACGCTCACCATGCCGATGGTGTTCACCACCGCGCCGGTGAAGGCAATGTAGGCGCCGAGGTTCGCCAGGTAGTCGAAGCGCATGCCGAGGATGCGCCCCTGCGCATCCAGCGCCATCTCCGCGACGTGCACGATGTCGCGCGCCTGCTCGTCGCCGAGGAACACCTCCGAGCGCGTGCCGACCCACTTCACCGGCCGGCCGAGCTTCTTCGCCGCGTAGAGGAGCGCGCCGTACTCGGGATAGGCGTTGAAGCGCACGCCGAAGCCGCCGCCCACCTCCTCGGCCACCACGCGCACCTTTTCCGGCGGCACGCCGAGCACCGCCGAGCACTGCGCGCGCATCGGCCCCACGCCCTGGGTGGTCGCGTGCAGAAAGTAGGTCTCGGTCTTGGGGTCGTACGAGCCCATCGCCGCGCGCGGCTCCATCGGGTTGCCCACCACGCGCGTGTGGTAGGCCTTCAGCTTCACCACGCGCGCCGCTTTTTCGAACGCGGCCTTGGCGGCGGCCTCGTCGCCGCCGGTGAAATCGAGCGCGAGGTTGCCGGGCGCGATCTCGTGCAATTGCGGCGCGCCCTTGGCGAGCGCCTCTTCCGCCGTCACCGCCGCCGGCAGGTCCTTGTAGTCCACGACGACGCTTTCGGCCGCGTCCTGCGCCTGCGCCGCGGTCTGGGCGACCACCAGCGCCACCGGCTCGCCGACGTGCCGCACCTTGCCGTGCGCGAGCGACAGGCGCAGCGCCTGGCGCTGCTCCGAGCCGTCGCTCCACTTGAAGGGCGCCGCGGCCGGAATTGGCTTCAGGCCTGCCTGGACGAGCTCCGCGCCCGTGATCACCGCGAGCACGCCGGGCATGGCGAGCGCGGCCTTCGCGTCGATGCCGGCGATCTCGGCGTGCGGCCGGTCCGAGCGCACGAAACAACCGCGCGCCTCCCCGGGCAGCGTCCAGTCCGAGACGTAGCGCCCGGCGCCCTTGAGCATGCGCTCATCCTCCAGGCGCCCCTGGTGTCCGAAACTCTCCATCGAGAAAACCTCCGCTAGTTGCGCGACAGCGCGACCAGCAGGCTGCAGGGCGCGTAGTCGAGGATCGAGGCGCCGACCGAGCCCTTCCACCAGCGCGCCGCGAACGACGTGTTCTGGTTGTGGCCGACGACGATCAGGTCCACCGCGAGCTCCTTCGCGAGGCGGCAGATCTCCTCCACCGGCTCGCCCACCGCGAGGTGCCCGGTGGCCTGGAAGCCCTGGTCCTTCAGGTTGGCGATGCCCTCGTCGAGCACCGTCTGCGTGCGCTTCTTTTCCTCCTCCAGCAGCTCTTCGGGCACGAACCCTTCGGTGAGAAACAGGCTCGGCGGCATGCTCGCCACCGCCAGGAGGTGCGTTTCCGCCCCCAGGAAGTTCGCCAGCTCCGCGCACTCGAGCAGCGCGCGTTTCCCCTCCGCCGAACCGTTGTACGCGAGCAGGATCTTGCGGTATTTCATGGCCGTCCTCCGCGCCTGTTTTGTGCGGGGGATTATAGCCTTGGCCCGCGCGCGGATAGAATCGGCCTTTGACCCCCATGCTCGATCCTTCCCGCAGCGACCTCCTCGCCGGCGTGGCCGGCAGCGGCACCATGGGCCGCGGCATCGTTCAAGTGCTCGCCCAGTGCGGCGCGCGCGTGCGCGTCTTCGACGCGCAGGCGGGCGCCGCCGCCAAGGCGAAGGACGCCATCGCCAAGGCCCTCGCCGGGGTGGTGGCCAAGGGCCGCCTCGCCCAGGCCGACGCCGACGCCGCGCTCGCGCGCATCGAGATCGCGGAGGCCCCCGCCGCGTTCAAGGACTGCCATCTGGTGATCGAAGCGATCGTCGAGGATCTGGCGGTCAAGCAGAAGCTCTTGCGCGAGCTGGAGGCGATCGTCGGCGATACCTGCATCCTCGCCTCGAACACCTCCTCGCTCTCGGTGACCGCGATGGCCGCGGCCTGCGCCAGGCCGGGCCGCGTTGCGGGCTACCACTTCTTCAATCCGGTGCCGCTGATGAAGATCGTGGAAGTGGTGGACGGCGAGCTGACCGAGCCCTGGGTCGGCGAGGCGCTCGCGGGCCTCGCCAAGCGCTTCGGCCACACCGCGGTGCGCTGCAAGGACACGCCGGGCTTCGTCGTCAACCACGCGGGCCGGGGCTTCGTGCCCGAGTCGCTGCGCGTGCTGCAGGAAGGCGTCGCGGATTTCGCCACCATCGACCGCATCCTCGTCGACGCGGCGGGCTTTCGCATGGGGCCGTTCAGCCTGATGGACCTCGTCGGGCTGGATGTCGCGCACGCGGTGATGAAGTCGATGCACCAGCAATACCACGGCGAGCCGAAGTACCAGCCGGCCTACATCGCCGAAACGCGCGTCGCGGCGGGCCTTCTGGGCAGGAAGACCGGGCGCGGCTGGTACCGCTACGGCAAGGACAACGCCCCCGAGAAGATCCCCGAGCAGCCGGTGCCGCAGGCGAAGGCGGCATCGGTCTGGGCGGCACCGGAGCTGAAGGACTTCGCCGCCAGCCTCGGCGCGAAGCTCGAGGCCAAGCCGCTCGCGGGAACGCTGTGCCTCGTCGCCCCGCTCGGCGCGGATGCGACCACGGCGGCGCTCCAGGCGGGCCTCGACCCGAAGCACACCGTGGCCATCGATCCCCTGTTCGGGTTCGCGAAGCGCCGCACGCTGATGCCCACGCCGGTGACGACGAGGGAAGCACGCGAAGCCGCGCACGGGCTTCTCGCCGCCGACGGCGTGCCGGTGTCCGTGATCCGCGATTCGGCCGGCTTCGTCGCGCAGCGCGTCGTCGCGCACATCGTCAACGTCGGCTGCGATATCGTGCAGCAGCGCATCGCCACGCCCGAAGACCTCGACCGCGCGGTGATGCTCGGGTTAGGCTATCCCAAGGGCCCCCTGGGCCTGGGCGACGCGGTCGGCCCGGCGAAGGTCCTCGCCATCCTCGAAGCCATGCACGAGTTCACCAAAGAACCCCGCTACCGCCCCAGCCCCTGGCTCACGCGCCGCGCGCGCCTGGGCGTGTCGCTGCTCACCCCGGAGTAACCCCATGCTCGATGCCTATATCTACGACGGAATCCGCTCCCCCATCGGCCGCCACGCGGGAAAGCTCGCGCCGATGCGCCCCGACGACCTGGCGGGCGAAGTGATCGCCGAGGTGGTGAAGCGAAACGGCGTCAAGCCCGAGGACATCTCCGACGTGATCCTCGGCTGCGTGACGCAGGCGGGCGAAGACTGCCGCAACGTCGCGCGCTTCGCCGCGCTGATGGCGGGCCTGCCGCCGACCACGCCGGCCGTGACGGTGAATCGCCTGTGCGCCTCCGGGCTGCAGGCGGTGACCGACGCCGCGCGCGCCATCACCGCGGGCGAAGGCGAGCTCTACATCGCGGGCGGCGTGGAGAGCATGTCGCGCGCGCCGTACGTGTTCGCCAAGAGCGAGACGCCGTACGGGCGCGACGTGAAGCTCTACGACAGCACCATCGGCAGCCGCTTCACCAACCCGAGATTCAAGAAGCTCTTCGGCGACCACCAGATGCCCGAGACCGGCGACAACGTGGCCAAGGAGTTCGGCGTCACGCGCGAGCAGGCCGACGAGTTCGCGCTCGCCAGCCAGAAGAAGTACGCCAAGGCGGAGAGCGAAGGCTTCTACAAGGGCGAGATCATGGCGATCGCCCTGCCGCAGAAGAAGAAGGACGCGCCGCCCGTGAAGGTCGAGGCCGACGAGCACCCGCGCCGCGACAGCACCATGGAGTCGCTCGCCAAGTTGAAGCCCCTGTACGAAGGCGGCGTGGTCACCGCGGGCAACGCCTCGGGCGTCAACGACGGCGCCGCGGCGCTCATCATCGCCAGCCGCAAGTGGGGCGATCGGAATGGGAAGAAACCGATCGCCAGAATACTTTCGGCGGCGAGTGCTGCCGTGGAACCACGGATCATGGGCGTGGGCCCCGCCTACGCCATCCCGCGGGCACTCGAGCGCGCGGGCAAATCGCTCAAGGAAATGGACATCATCGAGATCAACGAGGCCTTCGCCAGCCAGGTGCTCGCCTGCCTCAACCTGATGAAGCTGGACAACAAGGACCCGCGCGTGAACCCGAACGGCGGCGCCATCGCCATCGGGCACCCGCTCGGGTGCTCGGGCGCGCGCCTCGCGCTCACCGTGGCAAGAGAGCTGCAGCAATCGGGCGGCAAGCTCGCCGCCGTGTCGCTTTGCATCGGCGTCGGCCAGGGCCTCGCGGTGATCCTCCAAAGAACGTAACGATGTGCTGCAGCGCAGATGCGACCTGCGCAGCAGCACGAACTTTAGGAAAGAGCTTATGAACGCCCCCCTCAAGAGCAAGCCCAAGGCCCGGTTCAGCTGGGAAGATCCGCTGCTGCTGGATGCGCAGCTCACCGAAGACGAGCGCATGGTGCGCGACGCCGCGGCCGCCTATTGCAGGGACAAGCTCGCGCCGCGCGTGCTCGAGGCCTTTCGCGAGGAAAAGGCCGACCTCAAGGTGTTCCGCGAGATGGGCGAGCTGGGCCTTCTCGGCCCCACCATCCCGAGCGAGTACGGCGGGCCGGGCCTTTCCTACGTCTGCTACGGCCTCATCGCGAGGGAAGTGGAACGCATCGACTCGGGCTACCGCTCGACGATGAGCGTGCAGAGCTCGCTCGTGATGCTGCCGATCTTCGAGTTCGGCACCGAGGCGCAGAAGAAGAAATACCTCCCCAGGCTCGCCACCGGCGAGTACGTCGGCTGCTTCGGCCTGACCGAGCCCAACCACGGCTCCGATCCCGGCTCGATGGCGAGCCGCGCGAAGAAGGTGAAGGGCGGCTACAGCCTCACCGGCTCGAAGATGTGGATCTCGAATTCGCCCGTCGCCGACGTGTTCGTCGTCTGGGCCAAGGAAGTCGACGAGAAGGGCAACGTCGGCGAGATCCGCGGCTTCATCCTCGACAAGGGCGCGAAGGGCCTCAGCGCCCCCAAGATCCACGGCAAGGTCGGCCTCAGAACCAGCGTCACCGGCGAGATCGTGATGGACGACGTCTTCGTGCCCGAGGAGAACGCCTTCCCCGAGGTGCGGGGCCTGAAGGGCCCCTTCACCTGCCTCAACTCCGCGCGCTACGGCATCGCCTGGGGCGCGCTCGGCGCGGCCGAGGATTGCTTCCACCGCGCGAGGCAGTACGTGCTCGACCGCAAGCAGTTCAACCGGCCGCTCGCCGCCAACCAGCTGATCCAGAAGAAGCTCGCCGACATGCAGACCGAGATCGCGCTCGGGCTGCAGGCGTGCCTGCGCCTGGGGCGCATGAAGGACGAGGGCACCGCCTCGCCCGAGATCACCTCGATCCTGAAGAGAAACTCCTGCGGCAAGGCGCTCGACATCGCGCGCACCGCGCGCGACATGCTCGGCGGCAACGGCATCTCGGATGAGTTCGGCGTCATCCGCCACGTGGTGAACCTGGAAGTGGTGAACACCTACGAGGGCACGCACGACATCCACGCGCTGATCCTGGGGCGCGCGATCACGGGGATACAGGCGTTCAGTTGAGCGGGCCAAGGGGGCTGCTGTTTGCACCCCCCCTGCCATCTCCAATCTTGAGGTCGCAATTTGCGACCTCAAGTTCGTAACTGGCTGATATTCAGTTTCTTCTGCGGTGGGTGATCACAGAATGTGATCACCTCAACCTGTGGTTCGCGGCTCGTACGCCGTGCCCGGCTGCTCCAGCCGATCCAGCGGGCTCTTCACCCCGCGCCCGCCCTTGTTGAGCACGTGCGTGTAGATCATCGTCGTCGACACGTCCGCGTGCCCGAGCAGCTCCTGCACCGTGCGGATGTCGTGCCCGGCCTCGAGCAGGTGCGTCGCAAAGGAGTGCCGCAGCGTGTGGCAGCTCACCGGCTTCACGATGCGCGCCGCTTTCGCCGCCTCCTTCACCGCGCGCTGCAGCGTGTCCGGAAACAGGTGATGCCGGCGTATGACGCCCGACTCGGGATCCGCGGACGGATTCCTTGACGGAAAGACGAACTGCCACGCCCACTCGCGACCCGCCCGCGGATACTTTCGCGCCAGCGCCTTGGGCAGCGATGCCTCGCCGTGCCCGGCAGCGAGATCGCGCCGGTGCAGCGCGCGCACCCGGCCCAGGTGCGCCTGCAGCGGCTGCACCACCTGCTCGGGCAGCATCGTCACCCGATCCTTGCCGCCCTTGCCGTCGCGCACCGTGATCTGCCGGTAGGCGAAGTCCAGGTCCTTCACCCGCAGCGAGAGGCACTCGATCTGCCGCAACCCCGCGCCATACAGCAGGCTCGCCATCAGCCATTTCACGCCCTGCAGCTGCTCGAGAAGCCGCGCCGCCTCGGCCTGCGTCAGCACCACCGGGGCGCGCACCGGCCGCTTCGCCCGCACCATGCTGGAGAACCACGGGAGGTCCTGTCCGAGCACCTGCTTGTACAGAAACAGCAGCGCCGCGAGCGCCTGATTCTGCGTGGCGGCCGCGACGTTGCGTTCCGCCGCGAGCCAGCTCAGAAAGGCCTCGACCTCGCGCGCGCCGAGCTCGGCGGGATGCCGCGTCCCGTTGTGGAAGATGAACCAGCGGATCCAGAACCAATAAGACTTCTCGGTCCTGCGGCTATAGCCGCGCTTGCGAATCTCGCCGCGGAAGCGGTCGCGCAGCCGGGGTTGAGCTATCGAGCCGGAAGATACCTCCGGTAGTTCAGAGCTTTGTACCATTTCCTGCGGCCTATCACGGGTACCGGATATGCATACATATCCGTAACGCGTTGATTGCAGGAAGGGTTGACAGCGCTACTGGAAGAACGCGTCTATGATATGCCGCACTTTATGCTGGTTATTGAACGTTAAACGGCAACACGCAGAGCACATGCCAAGCACCCTGATCAGCGAAGGCAGGCTCCCAAGCAAAGGCGCCCCGTTTCTCGTCATACGCGAGTTCGGTCGCATCACCGCTTCCAAGGTGGTACCCGCCAGGCCAAGGCAGCTGCTGGCCAATGTTGGGCGGTGTTCAGCGGCAGCATCTGCCCTCAGCGGCACCTTTAGGCTAGTGTTGCCGCTTAACAGCGCAGCGCACACGGACGCGCGCGCGAATGCCGTGCTTTGCAAAGGTCACCGGGCGCGCGCCGGCGGCTGCGAACGTTAGGCACCTTAGCAATGCACAAGCTGCTTGCGGCCGCACTAACTAGATTTGGGGTAATTGCTGCAGAGGGAGGCGGCGGCAAGCCATTTGAGGCGTCCATGAATTTCGAGGTGGAGGCCCTACCCTTGTTTCTCGCGCGTCTGAACACGGAACTCGCACTCTCGCTGGATGTGCCTGGGCTCATCACTTTTGTTCAACGCACGGGTGAATCGGATGAGCGCAGTATGCGATTCCAGGTCACGTTTCAGGATCGCCCCACCCCGATGGAGTACCGGGTGTTTAGGGATGACGCCTATTACGCGTACATCTACTTTCTCACCGACTCGCAAGCGCTG
>DATHYT010000006.1:0-5984 GCA_035459025.1 Burkholderiales bacterium
CCTCGTAGAAATAGCCGCGCGCGTCGCCGAACACCCGCGGCTCGAGCAGCAGCACGCCGGGAAGGTCCGTCGGCAGCACCTGCATCAGAAGACCTGCTCCTGCACTATGCGCAGCAGGTACTCGCCGTAGCCGCTCTTCGCGAGCGGGCGGGCGAGCGTTTTGAGCTGCCGCGCACTGATGTAGCCCTGGCGGTAGGCGATCTCCTCCGGGCAGGCGACCTTCAGGCCCTGGCGCTTCTCGATGGTCTCTATGAAATGCGAGGCTTCGAGCAGCGATTCGTGCGTCCCGGTGTCGAGCCAGGCATAGCCGCGCCCCATCGGCACGACTTCGAGCGTTCCCCGGTCGAGGTACGCACGGTTCACGTCGGTGATCTCGAGCTCGCCGCGCGCGGAGGGCTTGAGCCCCTCGGCGATCCGCACCACCCGGTTGTCATAGAAATACAGTCCCACGACCGCGTAGCGCGACTTGGGCTTCTTCGGCTTCTCTTCCAGGCTTACGGCCCTGCCCTTGGCGTCGAATTCGACCACGCCGTAGCGCTGCGGGTCGTGCACGGGGTAGGCGAACACTGTCGCGCCCCGCTTTCGCCTCGCTGCACGCGAGAGCAGCGCGGACAGATCGTGCCCGTGGAACAGGTTGTCGCCCAGGACGAGCGCCACCGCGTCTTTGCCGATGAACTTCTTGCCGATGAGGAACGCCTGCGCGAGGCCTTCGGGCTTCGGCTGCACCGCATACGAGAGCTTGATGCCCCACCGGCGGCCGTTGCCGAGCAGGTCGGCAAAGCGCGGCGTGTCCTGCGGCGTGGAGATGACGAGGACGTCGCGGATGCCCGCGAGCATCAGCGTGGTGAGCGGGTAGTACACCATCGGCTTGTCGTACACGGGCAGGAGCTGCTTGGAAACGACCTGCGTCACCGGGTACAGCCGCGTGCCCGAGCCGCCCGCGAGGATGATGCCTTTCATGGCTCGTCGTGCATTACTTGTGCCCACGCTTGCGCGACCCTGCCGCCGCGGCCGAGACGTCCCGCTCCCGGATGCCGCGCGAAGCGCGCTTCCGGCGCACCGCGTCGGCGCCCTTGCCGGTGCGCGCGCCGCGCTTTGTTCTCGAAGCGATTTCCTTCACGGCGCGCTCCAGGTTGCCCAGCTCCGATGAGATCACATTCCACACGATCGCATGATCCACGTCCCAGTACTTGTGCACCAGGCGATCGCGCATGCCGGCGATGCTGCGCCACGGCACCTGCGGCGCAAGCGTCGGCAGATCGAGGCCGCCCTCCTGCGCATCCTTGATCGCCTGACCGATGTGGATGAGCCGCGCCACCACGGCATCCCGCGCCATCGAATTCCTGCGAAAAGCCGCCTCGTCGCCGCGCGTGTATTCGCGGATCTTCTCGATCGCCTCGAGCACGTCCGCCAGGCGATCGAAGGCCGGGCGCGCCATCGCTCAGACGATCCTGACGGCGTCCTTCAGCGAGCCCGCCAGCACCCGCGGCTTCGCCGACTGCTTCGCCACGACGTCCACCTTGCGGCCGAACAGGTCCGAGAGATCGTTCTCCAGCCCGATGACGTCGATCAGGCTTCGGCCGGGCTCCAGCTCCACGAGGAAATCGATGTCGCTGTCGGGCCGTTCCTCGCCGCGCGCCGCCGAGCCGAACAACTGGACCGTGCGGGCGCCGTGTGCCCGCGCCAGCGCGGCGACCAGCGTCTTCCTGCGCAACACCTCCTCGCGCAGGCCGGCGCGACGCTGGCTTGCCGGCGGCGCGCCGCGCTCGATTCCGGCAATGACGGCCACGGGGCGGTTGTTCTTCATGACGACGTAGCGCGTTCCCGGCTCGCGCACCAGGCGTTCGACGACCTCGCGCGTGCGGCGCGCGAGGTCGGAGACCGGGATCGTGTGGTCGGGCTGCATCGGGCGATTATCTGAAAATTTTCAGAACACTGCAACCCGGCACTCCAGGTACCAGCGCACGGTCTTCTTCAGGCCCGACTGGAAGCTCTCCTCGGGCTTCCAGCCGAGCTCGCGCTGGATCTTGCGCGAATCGATGGCGTAGCGCCGGTCGTGCCCGGGCCGGTCCTTGACGAAGCTGATCAGGTCCGCGTAGCCGCCGCCGGTGCGCGGCCGCGCATCGTCGAGCAGCGCGCACAACGTCTTCACCAGGTCGATGTTCTTCATCTCGGCGCCGCCGCCGATGTTGTACGCCTCGCCGGGGCGGCCGCGCTCGAGGACCACGCGCAGCGCGGCACAGTGATCGAGCACGTAGAGCCAGTCGCGCACGTTCTGCCCGTCGCCATACACCGGCAGCGGCTTGCCGGCGAGCGCCTGATGGATCATGAGCGGGATCAGCTTCTCGGGGAACTGGTGCGGGCCGTAGTTGTTCGAGCAGTTGGTGGTGAGCGTGGGCAGCCCGTAGGTGTGCCAGTAGGCGCGCACCAGATGGTCGGAGGCCGCCTTCGAGGCGCTGTAGGGGCTGTTCGGGGCGTAGGGCGTGGTCTCGCTGAACGCCGGGTCCTCGGCCCCGAGCGAGCCGTAGACCTCGTCGGTAGACACGTGCAGGAAGCGGAACGCGGCGCGCGCCGCCGCGGGGAGCGACTGCCAGTAGCTCCGGGCTTCTTCGAGGAGCGCGAAAGTGCCGACGACGTTCGTCTGCACGAACTCCGCCGGCCCCTCGATCGAGCGGTCGACGTGGCTCTCCGCGGCGAGGTGCACCACGGCGCGCGGCCGATGGCGCTCGAGGAGCTGGCGCACGAGCGCGCGGTCGCAGATGTCGCCCTTGACGAAGACATGGCGCGCATCGCCCCGCAGCGCGTCGAGGTTCGCGGCATTGCCGGCGTAGGTGAGCTTGTCGAGGTTGACGATCGGCTCGCCCGCGGCGGCGAGGGTGGAAAGGACGAAATTCGAGCCGATGAACCCGGCGCCGCCCGTGACGAGGAGCATGGCGCGATTATGCCGTCGCGGCGAGCGGCGCGGCCGCGAACTGCACGCGGTGCAGCCGCGCATACAGCCCGCCGCGCGCGAGCAGCTCGGCGTGCCGCCCGGACTCCACCACGCGCCCGCCGTCCAGCACCGCGATGCGGTCGGCGCGCTCGATCGTGGAGAGCCGGTGCGCGATGACGATGGTGGTGCGGCCGCGCATCAGCGCCTCGAGCGCCGCCTGCACGTGCCGCTCGGACTCTGTGTCGAGGGCCGAGGTCGCCTCGTCGAGGATCAGCACCGGCGCGTCCTTGAGGAGCGCGCGCGCGATCGCGAGGCGCTGGCGCTGGCCGCCCGAAAGCCGCAGGCCGTTCTCGCCGATGAACGTGTTGAGCCCTTCCGGCGTCTCGCGGATGAAGCTCAGGGCGTGCGCGGCTTCCGCCGCCGCGACCACCTCCTTCTCGCTCGCGCCGCTCAGGCGTCCGTAGGCGATGTTGGCGTAAATCGTGTCGTTGAAGAGCACGATGTCCTGCGACACGAGCGCGAGGTTGCCGCGCAGGCTTTCCAAGGTGAGCGTCTGGATGTCGTGCCCGTCGAGCGTGATGCGGCCGCCTTCCGGCGCGTAGAAGCGCGGCAGCAGGTTGACGAGCGTCGTCTTGCCGCTGCCCGAGGCGCCGACGAGCGCCAGCGTCTCGCCCGGGCGCACCTGCAGGCTGACCTCGCGCAGCGCGGGTGCTTCGCGCGTCTCGTAGGTGAAGGTCACGTTCTCAAAGGCGATCTCGCCTCGCGCGCGCGCGAGTACCACCGTGCCGCGATCCTCCTCGACCGGGGCATCGATCATGCCGAAGACGCTCTCGGCCGCGGCGAGCCCCCGCTGCAGGGCCGAGTTCACCTGCGTCAGGTGCTTGATCGGTGCAAACAGCATCAGCATGGCGGTGAAGAACGACGCGAACTCGCCCACCGTGGTCTCGGCCGCCAGCGCCTCGCGCAGCGCGACGTACACGATCACCGCCATCGCCGAGGCTGCGAGCAGGTGCGTCACCGGCGTGATCAGCGCCTCGGGCACCTTCTGGCGCATGTTGAAGCCGCGCAGCGCGCCGATCATGCGCGCGAAGCGCCCGCCCTCGTACTCCTGCCCGCCGAATACTTTCACCACCCGGTGGCACTCGATCGTTTCCTCGAGCACGTGCACCACGTCGCCGAGCGCCCGTTGCGAAGCGCGCGCCATGTTGCGCAGCCGCCGCCCCAGCACGCGCACGAAGAGCGCCACCAGCGGCGCGATGACGAGCGCGATCAGCGTCAGCTTCCAGTTGAGGTAGAACAGCCACGCCAGCAGCAGCACGATGACGATCGAATCGCGCACGATCACGGTGAGCGCCGTCGTGGCCGCAGCGCTCACGTTGGCGACATCGTAGGCCACGCGCGAAAGCAGCGCGCCCGAGCTCTGGTCATCGAACACGCGCGTCGGAAAGCGCACCAGCCGCGCGAACATCGCGGCGCGCAGGTCGAGCACCACCTTATCCGCCACCCAGGCCATGCTGTAGTGCGACAGAAAACTGAAGATGCCGCGCAGGACGAAGATGCCCACGATCGCCACCGCAAAAGCGATTGGCGGCCAATCCGAGCTGCCGGCGGCCGCGAAGCCGCCGTCGAGCAGCGGCTTCATGAGCATGGGAAAGAGCGGGTCGGTGGCCGCGGTCGCGATCATGGCGGCGAGCGCGAGCGCGAAGGCCTTGGTATAGGGCCGGACGTAGGTCAGCAGGCGCAGGTACAGCTCCCGGCTGCTGTGGCTGCGCGTGTGCGGCATGCACGGATTGTAGCCTCTCGCGCATGCCGGCCCGAATTGCGCAAGCCCTCGCTTTGAGGGTCAAATGGCGCCCGTGACAGCGCCGCCTCCGGTCTACGCAGAACGCATGCTCGACGCGGCGCGGGCGTGCTTCGTGCTCGCGGCCACTGCGCTGCCGCTGTCGACCGCCGCCACCAACCTGTTCGCCGTGCTCGGTTTCCTGAGCTGGGCGCTCTCGGGGCGGTGGCTGCCGGCGATCCGCGCCGTCGCCGCGCAGCCCGCGGCCTGGCTAAGCTGGCTGCTGTTCGCCCTGCTCGCGCTCGGCATCACCTGGTCGATCGCGCCTCTCGGGCAGGCCGCCGAGGCGCTGCTCAAGTACCGGGAGCTGCTGCTCTTTGGCGTGGCGCTGTACGTGTTCGCAGATGCGCGCTGGCGCGCGCGGCTCCTCGGCGGGTTCTTCGCCGGCGCGCTGGTGCTGCTCGCGCTCTCGTTTGCCCTGTCGCTCGGCTTGTTCACCTACGTGGACGAGCGCGGCTTCTCGAGCGCGGAGAACGCGGTGCTGCTGAAAAACCCCATCACGCACGGCCTCATGATGAGCCTGCTCGCCTACGGCGCTGCCGTTCTCGCGCTGCGGCGCGCCGGCTGGCAACGCTGGGCGCTCGCACTGGTCACCGCACTGGCTGCGGCGAACGTCTTCTTCGCCGTACAAGGGCGTACCGGCTACGTGGTGCTCTCGGCTCTCGTCCTGTGGTTCGCGTACGCGCGCTGGTCCTGGCGAGGCCTTGCCGCCGCCGCAGCGGGTCTCGCAATCCTGCTCGCCGCGGCCTACCAGTGGGCGCCGGTGTTCCAGGCGCGCGTCACACAGGCGGCGCAGGAGGCGCGCGATTACCGCTATCAGGCGCATCCGGGCGAGACGTCCATCGGCTCGCGGCTGCACTTCTGGAAGCGCTCGGCAGAGTGGCTACGCGCCCACCCGCTCCTCGGCGCAGGCACCGGCGGCTGGTCCGAGGCGTTCTACGCGGCCACCGAGGGCGAAGACGCGTTCATGCACAACCGCGATCGCAACCACCCCCACAACGAATTTGTGCACCTCGCGGTGCAGCTCGGGCCGCTCGGCGCGATCCTGTTCACCGCGATGCTCATCATCGCCTTTCGCCGCGCCCGTCTACTGCCGGGCGAGCATGCGGCGCTGGCGCAGGGACTGGTGCTGGCGTTTGCCCTGGGCTCCCTGTTCAACGACTTCCTCTTCGACACCACCGAAGGCCACCTGTGGGCGCTGGTCGGCGGCGC
>DATHYT010000007.1:0-61246 GCA_035459025.1 Burkholderiales bacterium
CGGCATCGGCCTTGTTGCCGCCTGCGACATCGCGGTCGGCGTGCCGGAAGCGAAGTTCTGCCTGTCCGAAGCCAAGATCGGGTTGTCGCCTGCCACCATTAGTCCTTACGTGGTGCGGGCGATGGGGGAAAGGATGGCGCGGCGGTATTTCTTGTCGGCTGAAGTTTTCGACGGAATCGAGGCGCATCGCATAGGTTTGTTGTCGCATCTCTCGGCGTCGGAAAAGCTCGACGCCGAGATCGATGAAATTCTAAAAAACCTTCTGGCGGGGGGGCCGCAGGCGATGGCGAAGATCAAGGATTTGATCCGCTTCGTCGCTTCCGGCACCGTGGACGACGCCATGATCGCCGACACCGCGAAACGCATCGCCGAGATCCGCGCCACGCCCGAGGGCAAGGAAGGCGTCGCGTCGTTCCTCGAAAAGCGCAAGCCGGCCTGGAAGCGCTGATGTTCCGCAAGATCCTCATCGCCAACCGCGGCGAGATCGCCTGCCGGGTCGTCGCCACCGCGCGGCGCCTGGGCATCGGCGTGGCCGCGGTGTACTCCGAAGCCGACGCCGGCGCGCGCCACGTGAAGCTCGCCGACGAGGCCTATCTCCTCGGCCCGGCGCCGGCGGCGGAGAGCTACCTGCGCGGCGAGCGGGTGATCGAGGCGGCAAAGAAGTGCGGCGCCGAGGCGATCCATCCGGGTTACGGTTTTCTCTCCGAGAACGAGGCTTTTGCGCGCGCCTGCGCCAAGGCGGGGCTCGTATTCATCGGGCCGCCGCCCGAAGCGATCGCGGCGATGGGCGACAAGTCGGCGGCCAAGCGTTTGATGGAGAAGGCGGGCGTGCCGCTCGTGCCCGGCTACCACGGCGAGAAGCAGGACCCCGCGTTCCTCGCCAGGGAAGCGGAAAGAATCGGCTTTCCCGTGTTGATCAAGGCTTCCGCCGGCGGCGGCGGCAAGGGCATGCGTATCGTGACGAAGGCCGCCGAGTTCCAGGGCGCGCTCGAAGGCGCACAGCGCGAGGCGCAAGCCTCGTTCGGCGACGCGCGCGTGCTGATCGAGCGCTACCTCGCGCGCCCGCGCCACATCGAGGTGCAGGTGTTCGGCGACGCCACGGGCGGCTGCGTGTATCTATTCGAGCGCGACTGCTCGGTGCAGCGCCGGCACCAGAAGGTGCTGGAGGAGGCGCCGGCCCCGGGCATGACCGCGGCACGCCGCAAGGAAATGGGCGAGGCAGCGGTCGCCGCGGCGCGCGCGGTGGGCTACGTCGGCGCCGGCACCGTGGAGTTCATCGCCGAGCAGGACGGCAGGTTCTACTTCATGGAGATGAACACGCGGCTGCAGGTCGAGCACCCGGTCACCGAGATGATCACCGGGCTCGACCTCGTCGAATGGCAGCTGCGCGTCGCCGCGGGCGCACCGCTGCCGCTCGCGCAGGAGGCGCTGGCGATCCGTGGCCACGCCGTCGAGGCGCGCCTGTACGCCGAGGATCCGGCGCGCGGCTTCCTGCCGCAGACCGGGCGGCTCGCGCACTTGCGCTTTCCGGAAGCCACGCCGGGGGTGCGCGTCGACACCGGCGTCGAGCCCGGAGCGGCGATCACGCCGTACTACGACCCGATGATCGCGAAGCTCATCGCCTGGGGCGAGGATCGGCCCGCCGCGCTCGCGCGCCTCGGCGCCGCGCTCGCCGCAGTGGAAATCGCAGGCGTGCAGACCAACGTCGTGTTCCTCGAGCGCGTGGTGCGCAGCCGGGCGTTCGCCACTGCGGATCTCGACACCGGGCTCATCGAGCGCAGCCGCGCCGAGCTCTTCCCGCAGGCGCAGCCCGCCTCGCACGAGCTGCTCGCGGCCGCTGCGATGGCCGAGCTGCTGGAAGAGGCCGACGAGGCGCGTGCGCGCGCCGCGGGCTCGGGCGACCCGTACTCGCCCTGGGACAGCGTGGACGGCTGGCGCCTCAACCAGGGCTCGCACCACCACTTCGTGTTCGCGGAGCCCGGCGCGCGCCACGAGGTCACATTGCAGTTCCGGCCCGGCGCCTATGGGCTCACGATCGACGGCCGCGAGTATGCGCTCGCGGGCGAGCGCACGGCGCCGGGGAGCCTGCGCCTGCAGCTCGACGGCCGCGTGTTCGAGGCGCGCGCGGTGCACGTGGCGCACGACTGGCATGTCTCGGCGGGCGGCGCGCGCGCCGTATTGCGGCTGGAAGACGGCCTGCCTGCGGACGAGGACGAAAGCGCCCCGGGCAGCCTCGCGGCGCCGATGCCGGGCAAGGTGATCGCGCTTTTGGTGAAGCCCGGGGCAAAGGTCGAAAAGGGCGCCCCGCTCCTCATCCTTGAAGCGATGAAGATGGAGCACACCATCAGCGCGCCGGCCGACGGGGTGGTGAAGGCGATCCACTTCGCCGCCGGCGAGCAGGTGCCCGAGGGCGCCGAACTGCTGACTCTGGAGTAGCCATGGCCGCAATGCCGAAGAAGGTGCGCATCGTCGAAGTGGGGCCGCGAGACGGACTGCAGAACGAGAAGATGGAAGTGCCGACGAAGGTGAAGCTCGAGCTGATCGCCCGGCTCGCCGACGCCGGCCTGCCGGCAGTGGAAGCGACCGCCTTCGTCTCGCCCAAGTGGATCCCGCAGATGGCCGACCACACCGAGGTGCTGGAGGGCATCCAGCGCAGGGCCGGCGTGTCCTACCCGGTGCTCACGCCCAACCTGAAAGGCTTCGAGGCGGCGCGCGCCGCCGGCGCGACCGAGGTCGCGGTGTTCGGCGCCGCCTCGGAGTCGTTCTCCAAGAAGAACATCAACTGCTCGATCGCCGAAAGCCTCGAGCGCTTCCGGCCGGTAGCCGAAGCCGCGCGCAAGGCCAACATCAAGGTGCGGGGCTACATCTCCTGCGTGCTCGGCTGCCCCTACGAGGGCGAGATCGCGCCGGCGAAGGTCGCCGAGGTGGCGCGCGCGCTTGACGCCATGGGCTGCTACGAGATCTCGCTCGGCGACACGATCGGCACCGGTACGCCGGGGAAAACGAAGGCGATGATCGAAGCCTGCGCGCGCGCAGTTCCGCTCGAGCGCCTCGCCGGCCACTACCACGACACCTACGGCCAGGCGCTCGCCAACATCTATGCATCGCTCGAACTGGGCGTCGCGACCTTCGATTCGTCGGTGGCGGGGCTGGGCGGCTGCCCCTACGCCAAGGGGGCCTCGGGCAACGTCGCCACCGAGGACGTGGTGTACATGCTGAACGGCCTGGGCATCGACACGGGCGTCGATCTCGCCAAGCTGGTCGCCACCGGGCAGTGGATCTGCGGCGTCATCGGCAAGGAGCCGCAGTCGAAGGCCGCCAGGGCGATCGCGGCGAAGCAGGCGGCGTGAAGTCGCCCTGCAACAAGATCTGCGTGATGGACGCGCAGAACCGCTTCTGCCGCGGCTGCCAGCGGACGCTCGACGAGATCGCGCGCTGGGGCGCGATGAGTGACGCGGAGCGCGAAGCCGTGCTGGCCGAGCTCCCCGTGCGCAAGGAGGACCCGGCATGCGTCCGGTAACCCTGTACTTCGATTTCATTTCGCCTTTTTCCTACATCGCGGTGAAGCGCCTGCACGAGCTGCCGCGCGACGTCACGCTCGAGTTGACGCCGGTTCTGTTCGCGGGGATTCTCAACCACATCGGCCAGAAGGGTCCCGCGGAGATCCCCGCCAAGCGCCTCTGGAGCTACCGCTGGTGCACGTGGTGGGCGCAAAGTCTCGGCGTGCCGTTCCGCTTTCCCGCGTCGCACCCGTTCAACCCGCTGCACCACCTGCGGCTGGCGATTGCCGCGGGCGTCAGCCGCAAGAACGTGGAACGCATCTTCGAGGCGATCTGGACCACCGGCGCGGAAGCCGCCGATCCGGCCGCGTTCATGACGCTGGCGAAGGATCTCGGGGTGGACGAGGCGAAGCTCGCTTCCCCCGAGGTCAAGGAGACATTGCGCCGGAACACCGAGGGCGCCATCGCGCGCGGCGTGTTCGGCGTGCCGACCTACGAGGCAGACGGCGAGCTGTTCTGGGGCGCCGATTCGCTCGGCTTCCTGAACGCTTTCCTTGCCGACCCGGCCGTGCTGCGGAATGCGGAAATGCGCCGCGTCGACGAGCTGCCCGTCGGCGCGGCGCGCAAGCCCTAGCTGTCGCGCCGCAACACGCGGCAGCGAGAATCTATTCCATCGCGGAACCGCTCAAGTAACACGTTGCGCGAAAAATGGAAAAGGCCGTTCACCGGCACGTGCTTTCGCGCTAGTCTGCGCCTCGCAGTCAAACCCACAGGAGGAGCACTTGCTATGCATAGCGTGCCGAAGCGGACCTTATTGATTACAGCCGGCATGTTCGTCCTCGCCGGTTGCGCCATGATGCCGGGCCAGAGCGGCGAAATGTCGTTCTTCATCACGAGTGCCGGTCCCGGCAACGGCGCCGACCTCGGCGGCCTGGAAGGCGCCGACAAGCACTGCCAGACGCTCGCCGCGGCGGCGGGCGCGGGCGACCGCACCTGGCGCGCCTACCTGAGCACGCAGGGCAACGCGCTGAACGACCCGAAGGTGGTGCACGCGCGCGACCGCATCGGCAGCGGGCCCTGGCACAACGCCAAGGGCGTGCGCGTGGCACGCGACGTCAAGGACCTGCATTCGGCTCGCGCCAACGTGAACAAGGAAACCGCGCTGGACGAGAAGGGCCAGATGGTGAACGGCCGCACCGAGAAGCCCAACAAGCACGACATCCTCACCGGCTCGCGGCCCGACGGCACCGCGCATCCGCCAACGGCGGGCGGCCGGTTCCCGGACCAGACCTGCGGCAACTGGACCAAGAGCGGCGACGGCTCGGCGATGACCGGGCACCACGACCGCGCCGGCCCGATCGACCACGCGTGGGCGACGTCGTGGAATTCCGCCCACCCGACGATCGGCTGCAGCCAGAAGGCGCTGCAGGCGACCGGCGGCGACGGCCTGTTCTACTGCTTTGCGGTGAAATAACTTAGGTGTACTTGCGGGTGTCGTCGATGACCTTGCCGTCGTTCGGCAGGGTCCCCGGCGACACCAGCTCGACTTCGCCGCGCAGCTTGGTGACATCGCGGATCGAGGCGACGATCGCCTCGGCGAGGCCTGCGGCGCGCTCGCGCACCTCGCACTTCAGCGTCATGCTGTCGTTGCCGGTCTCGCCCGCGACGACGAGGCGCGCCTTCAGCACCTCCTTGTGCCGGCCGAGCACCTCGCCGACCTGCTTGGGCGTGACGAACATGGCGCGCACCTTGGTGGTCTGGTCGGCGCGTCCCATCCAGCCCTTGATGCGCGTGTTGGTGCGCCCGCAGGGGCTCTTGCCGGCGAGCACCGCCGACAGATCGCCGGTGGCGAAGCGGATCAGCGGATAGTCCTTGTTAAAAGAGGTGACGACGACCTCACCCACCTCGCCCGCGGGCACCGGATCTCCGGTGCCCGGCCGCACGATCTCGAGGATCAGCCCTTCGTCGAGAACCATCCCTTCGTTGATGGCCCCGTCGGGCATCGCGCTTTCGTAGGCGATGAGGCCGAGGTCCGCGGAGGCGTAGAGCTGCATCGCGCGGATGCCGCGCGCGCCCATCGCCTGGCGGAGCGCCGGCGGCAGATACTCCGCCCCGACGATCGCTTTGCTGAGCGAGGACACGTCGACCTTCAGCTCGTCGGCCTTTTCGATGATGAGCTTGAGGAAGGAAGGTGTCCCGCCGAAGGCGGTGACGCGCAGGTCGCGGATCGTCGCGGCCTGCATCTCGGTCTGTCCCGTGCCGCCCGGCACGACGGTGCAGCCGATGGCGCGCGCACCGTGCTCCACCATCGAAGCGGCCGGCGTGAAGTGGTACGAAAAACCGTTCAGCACGAGCTCGCCCGGCCGGAAGCCCGCCGCGTACAGCGAGCGCGCCGTGCGCCACCAGTCCGCGCCGCCTCCCTCGGGGTCGTAGACCGGCCCGGGCGAAGCGAAGACCCGGGCGAGCTTGTCCACCGGCGTCGCGTTGAGCCCGCCGAACGGCGGATGCGCCTTCTGCAGCTCGGCGAGCTCCGACTTGCGGGTCACCGGCAACTTCGCGAGCGCCTCGCGCGAGCGCACCGACGCGGCGTCCACGTCCTTCAGGATGCGCGCCCAGCCGGGGGCGTTCGCCTTGGCGTGCGCGAGGTGCTTCGGCAGGGCGGCCATCAGCGCGGCTTCGCGCGCCTCGGCGGGGCGCGTCTCCAGCGCGTCGTAGAACGGACTCAGAGCCAACGCTTCCTTCTGCGGTAGGACTTCACGTCGCGGAAGCTCTTGCGCCCGCCGGTGGAGAAACCGAGGTAGAACTCCTTCACGTCCTCGTTCTCGGCGAGCGATCTGCCCTCACCGTCCATCACCACGCGGCCGTTCTCCAGGATGTAGCCGTAGTCGGCGTACCTGAGCGCGATGTTGGTGTTCTGCTCGGCGAGGAGGAAGCTCACGTTCTCCTTCTGGTTGAGGCTCTTCACGATCTCGAAGATCTCCTCGACCAGCTGCGGCGCAAGCCCCATCGACGGCTCGTCGAGCAGGATCATCTTCGGGCGCGCCATCAGCGCGCGGCCAATCGCGGTCATCTGCTGCTCACCGCCCGAGGTGTAGCCTGACTGCGCCTTTCTGCGCTCCTTCAGGCGCGGGAAGTAGCGGTACACCTTCTCGAGGTCCTCGCTCAGGTCGGCGTTGCCGCGCGTGTAGGCGCCGGTGAGAAGGTTCTCCTCCACCGTCAGGTGCTGGAAGCAGTGCCGGCCCTCCATCACCTGGCAGATGCCGCGCTTCACCAGCTCGGACGGGTTGAGCTTGTCGATGCGCTGGCCCTGGAACTCGATGTAGCCCTTGGTGACATCGCCGCGCTCGGCGCGCAGCAGGTTCGAGATCGCCTTCAGCGTGGTGGTCTTGCCGGCGCCGTTGGCGCCGAGCAGCGTCACGATCTGGCCCTCCTGCACCTGCAGCGATACGCCGCGCAGGACGAGGATCACGTGGTCGTAGATGACCTCGACGTTGCTGACGGAGAGGAATGCGGCGGTGGCCATGAACGAAAAAACGGCCGCCTCGCGGCGGCCGTTGCGTTCGCGCGGTTCCGGCTCAGCCGCCCTTCGGGCAGTCGCGCGGCGTAATGCCCTTTTCCTTCGCGTACTGCGCCGCGTCCGCCTCGACCTTGGCGCGGACCAGCTTGTAGTCAGGCTCAACCCAATCCGTGATCGGTATCCACTTGCTTCCGTCCCATTGCTGGTACTTGACCAATCCGGACCCTTCGTGATTGAAGCAGGACACCTCGATCGGCGGCATCAGGCCGACCGCGCCCAGCTCCTTCAGCCGCTTCTCGTCGATCTTCAGGTTCTCGATGCCCCACTGCATCTGCTCGCCGGTAATCGACTTGCCCTTGCCGAACTTGGCCTGGGCCGCGCGAATCGCCTCGGTGGTGACAATGCCCGCCACGACGCCACGCGTGTGATAGATCGAGCCGAAGCGCGACTTGTCGTCGAACTCGCCCTTGCCCTTGGCGTACACGTACTTCTGGATGTCGCGCATCACCGGGAAGTTCGAGCCGGGCAGGTTGAAGCCGGCCGAGATGTAGCCCTTGGCGGCGGACCCCGCGGGGATCACATCTTCCTCCGCGCCGGACCACCACACGCCCACCATCTTCTCGCGCGGATATCCCGTCCTTGCGGCAGTCTTGATCGCCGTCGGGTTCATCACGCCCCAGCCCCACAGGATTACCCAGTCCGGCTGCAACTGCCGGATCTGCAGCCACTGCGCCTGCTGCTCGTTGCCCGGGTGCGGCACAGCGATCGTCGTCAGTTGATACCCGAAATCCTTCGACAGATCAGTGAGAATCGGAATCGGCTCCTTGCCGTAGGCCGAGTCGTGGTACAGCAGCACGATCTTCTTGCCCTTCAGCTTGTCCATGCCGCCGGCTCTGTTGCCGAGGAAATTCACCATCGAACTGGCCTGCGACCAGTAGGTAGTGATCAGAGGGAACACATAAGGAAACACGCGCCCGTCAGCAGCCGAGGCGCGGCCATAGCCCATGGAGATGATCGGAATCCTGTCCGTGGTCGCCTTCTCGATGAGGGAATAGGTAATGCCGGTCGACAGAGGGTGGATGACCGTGGCGCCCGTCGGCCCCTTGTTCTTCGAGCGTTCGTAGCATTCCACGCCACGCGCGTTGTTGTACTCGGTCTCGCACTTCTCCCAGGTGAGCTTGACGCCGTTGATCCCGCCGTCGCGCTCGTTGAGCATCTGCATGTAGTCGATGATGCCGCCGCCGAAGCCCGAACCGCCGGGGGCGTAGGGGCCGACCCAGTAGAAATTGGCCGGCACGAACTGTTCCTTGGCCTGCGCCAGGACGGCCCCGGAGAACCCGGCCGCGAGCGCGAGCGCCAGGGCGAATGTGGTGCGTTTCATCTGGTCTCCTCCTTCATTTTTTCGACCCCCCAGAACATGCCGGGGCCTAATCCATATAGTGGAACGGCGAGTATAGCCAATCTATTCCGAGTGTCTAGTGCGGGAACGGCCACAGGCGCAGCTTTTCCTTCGCGATCTGCCACAGGCGCGCCAGGCCATGGGGCTCGACGATAAGGAAGAAGATGATCAGCCCGCCGAAAATCATCAGCTCGAGGTTGGAAACGATGGCGTGCGAGATGTCCAGGCCGAACGTGTGCGAAGCCACGCCAAACAGCACGCTGAGGAAGATCGGCAGCAGGATGATGAACGCCGCTCCCAGAAACGAGCCCAGGATCGACCCCACGCCCCCGATGATGATCATGAACAGGATACGGAACGACAGATCGAGCGTGAAAGCCTCGGGCTCGACGGTGCCGAGATAGGTATAAGCATACAGCGCCCCCGCCACGCCGCAGTAAAACGAGCTGATGGCGAAGGCGAGGAGCTTGGTCTGCATCATCGGGATGCCGATCACGCTTGCCGCCACGTCCATGTCGCGCACCGCCATGAAGGCGCGGCCGGTTTCGCTGCGCATCAGGTTCTTCGCCAGCAGCGCAAGCACGGCGACAATACCGAGCGTCAGCAGGTACTTCGACTCCGGCGTGTCGAACGCATAGCCGAGGATCTCCACCGTCTGCGCCGTGATCACGCCCGACGGGCTGTTGTTCGTAAACCAGCCGATGCGCTGGATCGCCCACAGCACGAAGAACTGGCAGGCGAGCGTCGCCACCGCGAGATAGAAGCCCTTGATGCGCAGGCTCGGCAGCCCGAACACGATGCCGACCGCGGCCGCGCACAGGCCGGCAAGAACGAAGCTCGGAATGATGCCGAGCCAGGGCAGGCGCAGCACGAAGTTGTAGGCCATGAACGCGCCCACCGCCATGAAGGCAGCCGTGCCGAGCGAGAGCTGCCCCGCGTAGCCGGTGAGGATGTTGAGCCCGAGCGCAGCGAGCGCGAAGATGAGGAACGGCGTCAGAATCGCCGACAGCCAGTATTCATTGGCGAACACGGGCACTGCGACGAACGCCACCAGGAGCAGCAGCGCGACGGCGATGCGGTCCTGGCGGATCGGGAAGATCTGCTGGTCTTCGGCGTAGGTGGACTTGAACTGCCCGGCTTCGCGATACAGCATGGCTAGACCCTGTCGATGATCTTCTCGCCGAACAGCCCTTGCGGCCGCACGAGAAGGAACAGCAGCGCGATGACATAGGCGAACCACGACTCGATGCCGCCGCCGACCATCGGCCCGATGTACACCTCGGCCAGCTTCTCGGAGGCGCCGATGATCAGGCCGCCGATGATCGCGCCGGGAATCGACTCGAAACCGCCGAGGATCAGCACCGGCAGCGCCTTAAGGGCGATGAACGTCAGCGCGTACTGCACGCCGTTCCTCGCGCCCCACATCATGCCGGCGACCAGGGCCACGAAGCCGGCCACCGCCCACACGATCGCCCAGATCTGCTTCAGCGGAATGCCCACTGCGAGCGCCGCCTGGTGATCGTCGGCCACCGCGCGCAGCGCGCGACCCACGCGGGTGAACTGGAAGAACAGGGCGAGCGACGCGACCAGCACCGCGGCGATGCCGGAGGCGAACAGATCGAACTGGCTGATGAACATGCCCGTTGCGTCCGCCAGCCATTGCATCGGCACGTCCTTGATGCCGAGCTCGAGCGCATGCGGCTGCGAGCCCCACACCATCTGCGACAGGCCCTCGAGCACGAACGTCAGGCCGATGGTCGCCATGAAGAGCGTGATGGGCGGCTGGTTGACCAGCGGCCGCAGCACGATCTTCTCGATGCCGATGCCGAGCACCACCATCACCGCCAGCGTGATGACCAGCGCCAGCCAGAAGTTCACGCCCATCTTCACCACCGACACGAAGGTGAGCGCAGCGAGGAACACCATCGCGCCCTGCGCGAAGTTGAACACGCCGGATGCCTTGTAGATGAGCACGAACCCTAAAGCCACCAGCGAGTACATGACCCCCGCGAGCAGCCCGCCGATCAGCACCTCGAAGAAGAACGAGACATTGGTCAATGGGCGACTCCGAGGTAGGCGTCGATCACGGTCTGGCTGCCGCGGATTTCGTCGGGCGTGCCATCGCCGATCTTGCGGCCGTAGTCGAGCACCACCACGCGGTCGGAGATGTCCATCACCACGCCCATATCGTGCTCGATGAGCACGATCGTCGTGCCGTAGTGGTCATTGACGTCGAGCACGAAGCGGCACATGTCCTGCTTCTCCTCGAGGTTCATTCCCGCCATCGGCTCATCGAGCAGCAGCAGCCGCGGCTCGGCGGCGAGCGCGCGCGCCAGCTCGACGCGCTTTTGCAGCCCATAGGGCAGCTTGCCCACCGGGGTCTTCCTGATGTGCTGGATCTCCATGAAGTCGATGATCTCCTCCACGGCGTGCCGGTGCGCGAGCTCCTCGCGCCGCGCGCGGCCGATCCAGATCGCCTGCTCGATGAAGCTCGAGCGCATCTTCAGGTTCCGCCCGGTCATCACGTTGTCCAGCACCGTCATGCCCTTGAAGAGCGCGATGTTCTGGAACGTGCGCGCGATGCCCATCGAGGCCGCCTCGTGCGAGTCCATGTCGTGGAATTCCTTCCACGCCCCGTTGGCGCGCAGGCGGATGGTGCCCTGCTGCGGGTGGTACACGCCGTTGATCACGTTCAGCATCGAGGACTTGCCGGCGCCGTTCGGGCCGATGATGGCCCGCACCTCGTGCTCGCGCACGTCGAAGGAGACCTCCTGTAGCGCCTTGACGCCGCCGAAGGCGAGCGACACCTTCTCCACCGACAGCACCGTCTCGCCAATGTGCTCGGCGCGGCTCATGCGGCGCGCTTGGCCGCCTCGGGGCGGAAGGTCTTGGCGTCGCGGATCTTGAGGTCGGCGGAAATCGTTCCCGTGCGCCCGTCCTCGTACTTCACCTGCGCCTCGACGTGCACCGCGTCCTTGCCACCGTAGAGCGCGTCGACCAGCGTGGCGTACTTCTGCGCCACGAAGCCGCGGCGCACCTTGCGCGTGCGCGTGAGCTCCTCGTCATCGGCATCCAGCACCTTGTGCAGGATGAGGAAGCGGTGGATCTGCGAGTTGGCGACCTCGGGCTCCTGCGCGAGGTCGGCGTTCACCCGCTCGACGCACTCGCGCACCAGCTCGTAGACCTCGTCGCGCGAGGCGAGGTCGACGTAACCCGAATACGGCATGTTGCGCTTCTCCGCCCAGTTGCCCACCGCCTCGGCGTCGATGTTGATGAACGCGCAGACCCGGTCGCGCTGGTGGCCGAAGGTCACGGCCTCCTGGATGTAGGGGAAGAACTTGAGCTTGTTCTCGAGGTACTTCGGCGCGAACAGCGTGCCGTCGGCAAGTTTGCCCACGTCCTTTACGCGGTCGATGATTTTCAGGTGCCCGTCGGGGTCGACGTACCCGGCGTCGCCGGTGTGGAACCAGCCCTCGCGGTCCTTCGCCTGCATCGTCGCCTGCGGGTTCTTGTAGTACTCCTTGAACAGACCCGGCGAGCGGATGAGAAGCTCGCGCTCGGGCGTGAACTTGAGCTCGACGCCCGGCACCGCGGGGCCGACGGTATCGGACTTCACCTGGCCGTTGGGCTGCACGCACACGAACACGCTGGTCTCGGTCGAGCCGTAGAGCTGCTTCAGGTTGATGCCGATCGAGCGGTAGAACTTGAACAGGTCCGGGCCGATCGCCTCGCCCGCCGTGTAGGCAACGCGCACCCGGCTCATGCCGAGCACGTTCCTGAGCGGTCCGTAGACCAGCAGGTCGCCGATCCCGTAGCGCAGCCGGTCGGCGATGCTCACCGGCTTGCCGTCGAGAAGCATCCCGCCGACGCGCCGCGCCACGTCCATGAACCTGCGGTAGAGCCAGCGCTTCACCGCGCCCGCGTCCTCCATGCGGATCGACACCTGCGTGAGCAGCGCCTCCAGCACGCGCGGTGGGGCGAAATAGTACGTCGGGCCGATCTCGCGCATGTCGGTCATCACCGTCTCGGCCGACTCCGGGCAGCAGATGCAATAGCCGGTGACGAAGGGCTGCGCATAGGAAAAGATGTTCTGGCCGATCCACGCCGGCGGCAGGTAGGCGAGCACCACGTCGCGATCGCCCAGGCCCTCGAGCTCGGCGGCGGCCTTCGCGCGGTCGATGAGCGCGTGGTGCGTCAGCACCACGCCTTTGGGCGTGCCGGTGGTGCCGGAGGTGAAGAACATCGCCGCGGTATCCTCGCCGCGGCCCTTGGCGATCTCGGCTTCGAGAAACGCGGGATCGCGCTTGAGCGCCGCACGGCCCGATTCGAGCAGCGCGTCGTAGCTCGTGAGCTCGCGCTGCGCATACGAGCGCATGCCGCGCGGCTCGTCGTAGATGATGCGCTTGAGCGTCGGGCACTGCGGCAGGATCTCGAGCAGCTTGTCCACCTGCTCCTGGTCCTCGGCGAGCGCGTGCTCGATCTCGGCGTTCTGGATCGGGAACGCCATCTCGGCGGCGACGGCATCCTGGTACAGCGGCACGGGAATCGCACCGAGGCATTGCGCGGCGCACATCGCGGCGTAGATGCGCGGGCGGTTGTCGCCCACCAGCGCCATGTGGTCGCCGCGCTTCAGCCCCTGGTCGGCGAGCGCGCAGGCCAGCGTGCGCACTTCATCGGCGAACCGGCGCCAGGTCCAGGTCTGCCAGATGCCCAGGTCCTTCTCGCGGATCGCAGGCAGGTCGCCGCGCACCTGCGCGTGATGCAGCAGGAGCTTGGGAAACGTATCGAGCGTCCCGATGTCCACTGTCATCGAGCCAGTTCCTCCTCCAAGGACCCGGAGATTCTTACATAGAACCCCGGGGTTTTGCAGTGCAGCGGGCGGCCTGCCCACCCATTAGGATGCGCGTCCGTGCACGGCATTGTGGCCCTTTTTGTCCTGTCCGCGGCCCTGGCCGGCCTCCCGGTAGCCGCCGCCGGCCTCGATTACCGCGTCGAAGTCGACGCACCGGATGCGCTTGCCACGCCGCTGCGCAAGGGCCTGAACCTCATCCGCTGGCAGGGTGACCCACAGATGACCCCAGGGCTGCTGCGGCGGCTGGCCAACGAGGCGGGCGAGGATGCACGCGGCGTGGCCGCCGCCGAGGGCTATTTCTCGCCCCGGGTGAGCGTGACGATCGACGAGACAGTCCAGCCCTGGCGGGTACGCCTGCTGCTGGATCCCGGCGCGCGGACCACGGTCGCCGGGACCGAGATCCGCTTCAGCGGGCCCGCGGCCGACGACCCGCAGGCGGCGGACCTGCTCGCCGGCGTGCGCCGGTCCTGGAGCCTGCGCCGCGGCCAGCCGTTCCGCCAGGAGGACTGGGACGCGGCCAAGCGCGGGGCGGTCGCAGAGCTGTCGCGCTGGCGCTATGCGGCTGCGCGCGTGGCCGCGAGCGAGGCGCGCATTGACCCCGAGCGGCGCGAGGCGCAGCTGGAGGTCGAACTCGACAGCGGCCCGCCGTTTCGCTTCGGCCCGGTGCAGGTGGCGGGAACGGAGCGCTATGCGCCCGCGCTGGTCGAGAACCTGAGCCCGGTGCGCCCCGGGGACGACTACGACCGTGCCACGCTCGTCGTGTACGAGCGCCGCCTCAACGAAACCGGCTATTTCGCAAGCGTGCGCACCGAGATCGACGCGCAGGCCGGAAATGCAGCGAGCGCGCCGCTGCGCGTCGCGGTCATCGAGGCGCCCTCCAAGCAGGTGGAAAGCGGCGTCAGCTACAACACCGATGTCGGCCCGCGCTTCCAGGTGCGCTACAGCGACCACGACCTGCGCGATTCGGCCTGGCGGCTGCGCAGCGCGCTTGCGCTCGACGCGAAGATCCAGGAGCTCAAGCTCGACCTCGATGCGCCGCCGCGTCCGGGCGGGCGCTGGAACCACTATTTTGCGCGGGTGGCGCAGACCGACATCCAGAACGAGCTCGCGCGCTCGTTCGCGCTCGGCATTGCGCACAATTTCGGCACCGACGTGGCGCCCTCGGCGGCGATCCTGTCCTGGCACCTCGAGGACCAGCGCGCCGGCAGCGTCGTCACGGACAGCCGCCACGCGGTCTACGCGGGCCTGCGGCGCACCTTCCGCCGCACCGACGAGATCGTCGCGCCGCGCTCGGGCTACTTCGGCAGCGTCGAGCTGGGCGGCGGCCTGCCGGGCGTCTCGACCGAGAAGTTCCTGCGTGCCGTCGGCCGGGCGAGCCTGCTCTTTGCATTGGGCCGCAACGGCGACCTGCTGCTGCGTGCCCAGGGCGGGTTTGTGAACTCGGGCACGCGCCTTGGCATCCCGACGGATTTCCTTTTTCGCACCGGCGGCGACCAGACGGTGCGCGGCTATGCGTTCGAGAGCATCGGCGTGCGCCAGGGCGACGCCATCGTCGGCGGCCGGCGCCTTGTCGTGGCGAGCGCCGAATACACGCACTGGGTGGGCGAGAACTGGGGTGTCGCGGCGTTCGTCGACGCGGGCGACGCGTGGGACAAGGACGAGCCCTTCGACGCGGCCCTCGGCTACGGCCTGGGCGCGCGGTTCCGTACGCCTATTGGCCCGGCGCGTGCCGACCTCGCTTACGGCCGCGACAGGCGCGAGTATCAGCTGCACATCTCGATCGGGTTCGCGTTCTGATGAAGCGCGCCGCCTACGTGCTCCTTGGCCTGCCACTGCTCTTTGCGATGGCGGCGCTCGCCTGGCTCGTGGCAAGCGAGCCGGGCCTGCGCTGGGCGATGGCGCGCGCCGAGGCGGCGGCCGGCGGCAAGCTTGCGATCGAGGAAGCTCGCGGTACGTTCACCACGACTATAAGCCTCGGGCGCGTGTCGTACGCCGACGGCGGCGTGGAGGTCGAGGCGCGCGAGGTGCAGGCCGAGGCCGATGCGCTGGCGCTGCTGCGCGGGAGAATCGGCGTCGAGCCGCTGCGCATCGAGGTCCTGCGCGTCACGCTGAAGCGCGGCACCAAGGCGCCGGCGACCGGATCCGGCATGGATCCGCCCTGGCACCTGCGCGTCGCGCGCGCATCGATCTCGCGCTTCGAGCTGCGCCTCGACGACGAGCGGCACCTGCTCACCGATCTGCGATTCACGCATGCCGCAGTCGGCCCGAACCTCGCCGCGGCGGCCGGGTCATTCGCGCGGCCGGACGCGCGCTTTCCCGCCGAGGTGCGCTTCGACGTGACTGGCACGCCCGGGCGGCTGAGCGCGAAGCTTTCGGCAACCATCGCCGGCGTTCCCGCGACGGCCGACCTGGTGGTGGTGCCCGCCGCGTCGCCCGCTCTGCGCTCGCTCGAGGCGCGCGCGGGACCGCTGGACCCGTCGCGCTTCGAGGCGGCGCTGCCCAAAGCCTTGCTCAGCGCGAGGCTCGAGGCGAAGCCGGCGGGCGCCGGCTACGCCGGTACGCTCGCCGTCGCCAATGCCGCGCCCGCCACGCTCGAGGAGGGCGGCTTGCCCGTCGTGGCCGCGCGAGCACGCGTGGCCACGCAGGATCTGGCGAGCGCGCGGCTCGATAGCCTGCGCATCGAGCTCGCCGGTGGCGGCCTGCTCGAAGGCGTGGCCGAGCTCGACGCGCAGGGCGTGCACGCCAAGCTCGAGGTCCGCGAGCTCGACCTGCAGGCGCTGCGCGCAGACCTGCGGCGCACGGCGCTCCAGGGCACGCTCGACATCGTTCTCGGCAAGGGTGCGCAGTCGGTGCGCGGCGCGCTGTCGCAGGACGGCATGCGCCTCGAAGCCCAGGTGGAGCGCGCGGGTGACGTCGTCGTCGTGCAGCGCTTTCATGCGACGGCGGCGAGCGGCGAAGCAAGTGGCGAAGGGCGCATCACGCTGGGCGAGCCGCTCCTCGCCGATGCGCGGCTGCGCTTTGCGCGCGTCGATCCCGCCGCCTTCGGTGCGTACCCGCAGGGATCGCTGAGCGGCACGCTGACGCTCGACAGCCGTCTCGGCGCCCGGCCGCGCGTCGACGCCCAATGGCGGCTCGAGGACAGCGCGCTCCTCGGTCGGGCACTGCACAGCCGCGGTCGCGCGCAGTTCACCCGCGAACGCCTGTCGCGCGCCGAAGCCGAGGCGAAATTCGGTGCGAGCGAGCTGACGCTGAAGGGAAGCTTTGGCCACGGCGGCGACCGGCTCGCCTGGACACTCGCGATCCCGGATCTGGGCGAGATCGATCCCGGGCTGGCTGGCGCGCTGCGCGCCGAGGGCACGCTCGTCGGCGCCCTGGACGCGCACGAGCTCGCGCTCAGCGCGCGTTCGCCGACCGCCCACGTCGAGGCGCGTCTCGCGGGCGGCATCCGGTCCGGCGGCGACTGGCAGGGCGAGATTCTCTCGCTCACCAATGCGGGCGAGTACCCCTTGCGCATGACCGGCACGACGGCGCTGCGCGCCTCACGAGAGCGCGTCGAGCTCGGGCAGTTCGAGGCCGAGCTGGAGGCGGGGCGGCTCCTGGTGCGCGAGGCCTCGTGGGCCGCGGGGCGGCTGTCGACGCGCGGCGAATTCAGCGCCCTGCCGGCGCGCTGGCTGGTGCTCGCCGCCGGCGCGGCGGCGCAAGTGCGCACCACGCTGCTCCTCGATGGCGACTGGTCGCTCGCCGCAACCCCCCGGCTGCAGGGTACGGTGCAGCTCAGGCGCCGCAGCGGCGACCTGACGCTGCTCCTGGCGGAGGAGGATTTCGCCCTCGAGCTCGACCAGGCCGCGCTCGACGCCCGTTTTGCCGAGAGCGGCGTGCGCCTGCAGCTCGACGCGGCCTCCCGCTACGGCAAGCTCGCGCTCTCGGGCGATGTGGGGACCGCGCCCGGGGCCGACGGCGGACTCGGGTTGGGCGCGCAATCGCCGCTCGACTTGAGCGCGCGGCTCGACGCCGCGGCGTTGTCAGTCCTCGCGCAGCCCTACGTGACGCAGGCGCGCGTGGACGGGCGCCTGTGGGCCGAGCTGCGCGCCTCCGGAACGGTGGCCGCGCCGCGCCTCGCCGGCAAGCTGCGCGGCGAGGGGCTGCGGCTCGAAATGCCCCAGTACGGCGTGCATCTGCGCGACGGCGGCTTCGCCGCCGAGCTCGGCGCCGATCGGCTGCGGCTCTCGCAGTTCTCGATTCAGGCGGGCACGGGCACGTTCAGCGCCGAGGGCGAAGTGCCGCTGCGCCTGGCCGAGGGCGGCGCCCGGCTCGCCTGGTCGGCGCGCGAGTTCGGCGTGCTTGAGCGGCCCGACTTGCGCCTCGCGGTCTCCGGCCAGGGCAGCGCCGGGTTCGACGGCAAGCGGCTGTCGCTCCAGGGCGAGGTGCGCGCCGACCGGGGCTATCTGAATATCGACCAGGAACGCCTGCCGCGGCCGGGCGACGATGTCGTGGTCCTGGGCCGGCCGCGCAAGCCCGCCGCCGAGCAAGCCGCGCTGCCGCTCGACCTGGATGTCCAGCTCGACCTTGGCCAAGACCTGAAGCTCGAGGGCCAGAACTTCGAGGGCAAGCTCACCGGCCGCGTGCGCTGCCAGACGGCGGAAGACGGCACCCTGCGCGCGATCGGGCGCGTACGCATGGTCAATGCCCTGGTCTTTGCCTACGGCCAGCGCCTGCAGGTCGATCCCGGCGAGCTGATCTTCAACGGCGCAATCGACAACCCGTCGCTCAACGTCACCGCCTGGCGCCGCAACCAGGCGGTCGAGGCCGGCGTGCAGGTCACCGGCAACGTGCAAACGCCGCGCGTGCAGCTCGTCTCCAACCCGCCGGTGCCCGAGGCAGAGCGCCTGTCGTGGCTCGTGCTCGGGCACGCGCCGGGCGAGGCGAGCCAGGCCGACCTCGGGCTGCTGCAGGCGGCAGCGGGGACCCTGCTCGCGGGCGGCGACGCCCTGCCGCTCGACCGGCGCGTGGCGCGTGCCTTCGGCCTGGATGAGCTGACGTTGCGTGGCCGCGGCGAGGCCGAAGGCAACGTAGTGGCGTTCGGCAAGCGGTTTTCCGACCGGCTCTACATCAGCTACGAGCAAGGACTGGGGGACGCGGTGGGCAACCTCGTCAAGCTGGACTACGCGCTCGGCAGGCGCTGGTCGCTGCGCGCCGAGAGCGGCACGACGAGTGGCGCGGGACTCTTCTACCGCTTCTCCTGGGACTGAGCCGGCAAGGTAAACTTGCGCGCCATGCAAGGCACCCCGCACTGGACCGACAAGAACGGCATCAAGCTTTTTCTGTGGCGCAAGGCCGCTGCAGCCGGCACGCCGCCGCGCGGCACGATCCTCTTCGTGCACGGCTCCTCGATGGCCTCGCAACCCACTTTCGACCTGCAGGTGCCGGGGCGGCCGCATTCCTCGGTCATGGAGTGGTTCGCGGCGCGCGGCTTCGACACCTGGTGCATGGACAACGAAGGCTACGGGCGCTCCGACAAGTCGCGCGCGATCAACTTCGACATCGCCAACGGCGCCGACGATCTCGCTGCCGGGAGCGGCTACGTGCTGCGCACGAGCGGCGCGAAGAAGCTGCTGCTGTACGGCATCAGCTCGGGCGCGCTGAAAGCCGCGCTGTTCGCCCAGCGCCATCCCGAGCGCGTGGCGCGCCTCGCGCTCGATGCGTTCGTCTGGACCGGCGAGGGCAGCCCGACGCTCGCCGAGCGCCGCAAGAAGCTCGCCGAGTTCCAGTCGAAGAACCGCCGGCCGATCGACCGCGCGTTCGTGCGCAGCATCTTCGCGCGCGACCATCCCGGCACCGCGGACGAGGCGACCATCGAGGCGTTCGCCGACGCCATCCTCGCGCTGGACGACTCGGTGCCCACCGGCACCTACGTCGACATGTGCTCGAAGCTGCCGCTCGTCGACCCGGCGAAGATCACCGTGCCGACCCTCATTCTGCGCGGGCAGTACGACGGCATCGCCGGGGTGGACGATCTGATCGAGTTTTTCAAGCGCCTGCCGAACCCGGACAAGCAGTTCACGGTGATGGCCGGCATCTCGCACGCGAGTTTCCAGCAGAAGAACTACCTGACCGTGTACCACCTCCTGCACGCCTTCTTCACCCAACCCGAACCGGTGTTCCTATGAGACGCCTTGCCGTCGCACTCGTTGCCCTCCTCTGGTCGCTCCAGGCTGCCGCGCAGGCCTGGCCCTCGAAGCCCGTGCGCATCGTGGTGCCGCTCGGCGCCGGCGGCTTCGCCGACGTGCCGGCGCGCATCCTCGCGCCGAAGCTGGGCGCGCAGCTCGGTGGCAGCACCTTCGTGGAAAACCGTCCCGGCGCGGGCAGCACCATCGGCGCCGACCACGTCGCCAAGGCCGAGCCCGACGGCCACACGCTGCTCTTTACCGCCACGCCGCACGTCATCAGCGCCTGGCTCTACAAGTCTTTGCAGTACGACGCGCTGAAGTCCTTCGTACCCGTGGCGCTCATCGCCTCGGGGCCCTACGTGCTGGTGGTGCATCCGGACCTGAAGGTGGGCTCGGTGGCCGAGCTCGTCGCTGCGGCCAAAGCACAGCCGGGCAAGATCGACTACGCGAGCTCCGGCAACGGCAGCGCGCAGCACCTGGTGACAGCGCTTTTCGCCACCACGGCCGGCATCGACCTCAACCATGTGCCGTACAAGGGCAGCGGCCAGGCGATGCAGGACGTGCTTGGTGGACGCGTCAAGGTGCACTTCGCGGGCGTGCCGAACATCATCAACCACGTGCGCGCGGGCAAGCTGCGCGCGCTCGGCGTGACCGGGACGCAGCGCTGGCCCGACATGCCCGACGTGCCGACGATCGCGGAGGCAGGCGTCGCGGGCTACGAGGCGACGCTGTGGCTGTGCATGCTCGCGCCTGCCGGCACGCCGGAGCCGATCGTGAACCGGGTATCGGCCGAGATCGGCAAGGCGCTGCACGACCCGGAAGTGCTGCAGCAGCTGCGCAACGCCGGCATCGCCGCGAGCTTCCTCGGCCCGCAGGAGTTTGGCGCCTTCATGCGCGCCGAGCACGAGAAGTGGGGCCGCGTGGTGAAAGCCACCGGCGCCACGATCAACTAGCCGGCGGCGTCTAAGTCAGCTTGCGCAGCACGTGCCGCCGGTTGCGCGTGTGCGGGCGCACCTGCGACGGCCAGCGCCCGGCTTCCACCGCCTTCGCCCAGGCGTCGCTCGTCAGCACTTCGGCGCTCTCCAGCTCGTAGTAAGCGCTGTAGCGCGGCTCGCCCTCGGCGACGATGGTCTTTTTCTCGCCGCCGATGGACATGGTGAGCGGCACGGTCACGGCGCGGCGCACCGAGAGTACGCCCGGAACCTTGAGCAGCTCGGGTATGTGCTCCTGGTCGTAGACCTCGTTGAACAACGCCTCTTTTTCGGGCGCCACATCCATGCTGGCAATGAACAGGTACTTGGCTTTGCCCGGCATCTGGGTCCTCCGTGGGGTTCGTCTCGCCCTGCAGTCTAACCGTCCCGGGTGACAGTGATAAACTGAGTCTCGCTGCGGGGAAGAGAGTGGCACAAGCAGCAAGGCCGCCGCCGAAGGCGTAAGCGCCCGCAATCGCTCAGGCAAAAGAACTCCGCAGCGGCAACTACTCTGGAGAGCGGCGAGCCACACTCGCCCACCGAAGGGGCCAGCGGCGCAGCGCGGAGCGCGCGCCGTAAACTCTCAGGTCAAAGGACAGAGGGGCAGCGCCGGACGACCGGCCCTGCCCCGTATTGCTGTCCGGAGGGACCAGCCGCTTGCGCCAGACCCCGCTGCACCCCGCGCACCGCGCCGCCGGCGCCAAGCTGGTCGATTTCGCCGGCTGGGAGATGCCGCTGCACTACGGCTCGCAGCTCGAGGAGCACCATGCGGTGCGTCGCGACGCGGGCATGTTCGACACCTCGCACATGCTCGCGATCGACGTCGAAGGCACCGCGGCGCGCGAGTTCCTGCGCCGCGCGCTCGCCAACGACGTCGCGCGCCTGACGGCGCCCGGCAAGGCGCTCTACTCTTGCCTGCTGGACGAGGCGGGTGGCGTGCTCGACGACCTCATCGCGTATTTCCTGCGCGACGACCTGTTCCGCGTCATCGTCAATGCCGGCACCGCCGGCAAGGACCTGCGCTGGCTCGAAAGCCTGCGCGCCGACGGCGTCACGCTGCGCTCGCGGCGCGACCTCGCCATGATCGCGGTGCAGGGACCCAAGGCACGTGAAAAGACCTGGCAGGCGTTGCCTGGGCTCGAGGCCGCGAGCGCGCCGCTCGGCGCGTTCTATGGCGCGCAGGCGGGCGACACCTTCATCGCGCGCACCGGCTACACCGGCGAGGACGGATTCGAGCTGCTGCTGCCCGCGGCACGCGCCACCGAGGCCTGGCAGCGCCTCGCCGCCGCGGGCGTGCGCCCTTGCGGCCTCGGCGCGCGCGACACGCTGCGCCTCGAGGCGGGCATGAACCTTTACGGCCAGGACATGGACGAGTCGGTGACGCCGTTCGAAGCGGGCCTTGGCTGGAGCGTCGTGCTCGACGGCGCGCGCGACTTCGTCGGCAAGGCGGCGCTGCAGGCGAAAAAGCCCGTCCGCGGCCTGACCGGCCTGGTCCTCTCCGGCCGCGGCGGCGTGCTGCGCGCGCACCAGAAAGTGCATGCCGCGAACGGCGCGGGCGAGATCACGAGCGGCGGCTTCTCGCCGACACTGGAAAGATCGATTGCGCTCGCGCGCCTGCCCGCCGGCACCGCGCCCGGCGCGCGCGTCGCGGTCGAGGTGCGCGACAAGAAGCTCGAGGCGCGCGTGGTCAAGCCGCCGTTCGTGCGCCACGGCAAGTCCCTCATCCCCGAATCCTGATGCGGAGCACCCCATGAACCACCCCAAGGACCTCAAATACACCGAATCGCACGAGTGGATTCGCGCGGAGAACGACGGCACATTGACGATCGGCATCACCGACCATGCGCAGGAAGCGCTCGGCGACCTGGTGTTCATCGAGCTGCCCGAACTCGGGCGCAAGCTCGCGGCCGAGGAGGCCTGCTGCGTGGTCGAGTCGGTCAAGGCGGCCTCCGACGTCTACGCGCCGGTGGCGGGCGAAGTGGTGGCGGTGAACAGCGCCGTGGTCGAGACGCCGGCCGATCTGAACAAGGATCCCTACGCGGCGTGGCTCATCCGCATCAAGCCGGCGGCGAAATTCGATCCTGCCAAGCTGCTCGACGCCGCGACCTACGAGAAAGGCCTTGCCTGACATGGACTTCGAGTCGCTCCTGCACCGCGACGCCTTCCACGCGCGCCACATCGGGCCCGATGCGGACGGCGAGCGCGAGATGCTCGCCCTTCTGGGGGTCGCCACGCGCGCCGAGCTGGTCGCGCAGGCGATGCCCACCGCCATCCGCCAGCGCGAGCCGCTCACGCTGCCCGGGCCGCTCGATGAAGCCGAGGCGCTCGATGAGCTGCGCCGGATCACGTTGCAGAACCGCATCTGGCGCAGCTACATCGGCACCGGTTATTCGGCCTGCCATACGCCGCAGGTGATTCAGCGGAACGTCCTCGAGAACCCTGGCTGGTACACGGCGTATACGCCGTACCAGGCCGAGATCTCGCAAGGCCGGCTCGAAGTGCTGCTCGCCTTCCAGCAGGTGGTGATCGACCTCACCGGCCTGCCGGTGGCGAACGCCTCGCTGCTCGACGAAGCGACCGCCGCGGGCGAGGCGATGACGCTGATGCGGCGCGCCTCCAAATCGAAAGCCCAGGCGTTCTTCGTCGACGCCGCCTGCCACCCGCAGGTGATCGCGGTGGTCCGCACGCGCGCCAAATGGCTCGGCATCCCGGTGGTGGTCGGCGACGCGGCGCAGGCGCTCGATCCGGCGGCGGTGTTCGGCGCGCATCTGCAGTACCCGGATACCTACGGCGCGGTGCGCGACTGGTCAGATCTAATCGAGCGCGTGCACGCCGCGCGGGGGCTGGTATCGCTCGGCACCGACCTGCTCGCGCTGCTGCTTCTGAAGTCGCCTGGCGCGCTCGGCGCCGACGTCGCCGTCGGCTCGGCGCAACGTTTCGGCGTGCCGCTCGGCTACGGCGGGCCGCACGCCGGCTTCATGGCGGTGCGCGAGGCGCTCCTGCGGCAGATGCCCGGGCGCATCATCGGCGTGAGCAGGGACGCCGCGGGACGCACCGCCTATCGCATGGCGCTGCAGACGCGTGAGCAGCACATCCGCCGCGAAAAAGCGACGAGCAATATCTGCACCTCGCAGGTGCTGCTCGCCAACATCGCCGCGCTGTACGCCGCGTGGCACGGGCCCGAGGGACTGCGGCGCATCGCGCTGCGCTGCCACGCGCTCGCGCGGCTGCTCGCGCAGGCGGTGGCGCCCGAGTCCGCCGCGTACTTCGATACGCTGAGCTTCGCGGTGGGCGCCGCGCAGCGCGAGATCCGCGCGCGCGCGATCGAGAAGCAGGTCAACCTGCGCTGGATCGGCGCGCAGCGAGTCGGCGTGAGCGTGGACGAGACCACGACGCCCGAGGACATCGCCGATCTCGCCTGGGTGCTGACCGGCAGGGACGGGGGCATTGCCGAGCGCGCCCGGGCGCTGGGCGCGGAACCCGCGGCGATTCCGCCGGCGTTGCGGCGCACTGATGCGGTGCTCGTGCACCCGGTGTTCCATCGCTATCGCAGCGAGAGCGAAATGATGCGCTATCTCAAGCGCCTCGAGAACCGCGACTACTCGCTCGCGCAGGGCATGATCCCGCTTGGCTCCTGCACCATGAAGCTGAACGCGGCCGCGGAAATGGCGCCGCTGTCATGGCGGCACTTCGCCGCGCTGCATCCGTTCGTGCCCGCCGGGCAGGCAGAAGGCTACGCGCGCGTGCTGGGCGACGTCGCCGCCGCCCTGAGCGCGATCACGGGCCTGCCGGCGATGACGATGCAGCCGAACTCGGGCGCCAACGGCGAATACGCGGGGCTGGTCGCGATCCGCAACTACCACGCCGCGCGCGGCGAGGGAGCGCGCGACGTGTGCCTGATTCCCTCCTCGGCGCACGGCACCAATCCGGCCTCGGCGCACCTCGCCGGGCTCAAGGTGGTGGTGGTCGACTGCGACGCGCAAGGCAACGTCGATCTGGCCGATCTCGACGCGAGGCTCGCGCAGCACGCGGCGCGGCTCGCCGCGCTGATGGTCACCTACCCCTCGACGCACGGCGTGTTCGAAGCCGACATCAAGAAGATCTGCGAGCGCGTGCACGCCGCGGGCGGCCAGGTGTACATGGACGGCGCGAACCTGAATGCGCTCGCCGGCCTCGCGCGTCCCGCCGACCTCGGCGCGGACGTCTGCCACATCAACCTGCACAAGACCTTCTGCATCCCGCACGGCGGCGGCGGCCCCGGCATGGGGCCGATCGGCGTCGCCGCGCACCTGGCGCCGCACCTGCCGACGCATCCGGTCGTGCCCGCGCCCGGATGCGACGCGGAGAACGGCACGGTGAGCGCCTCGCCGCACGGCAGCCCGCTGATCGTCACCATCTCGTGGATGTACCTGCGCATGATGGGCGCCGCGGGCATCCGCCGCGCGAGCGAAACGGCGATCCTGTCGGCGAACTACATTGCTGCACGGCTCGCGCCGTATTTCCCCGTGCTGTACTCGGGCGAGCGCGGGCGCGTCGCGCACGAGTGCATCCTCGACCTGCGCGACCTGAAAGACGCGTACGGCGTGAACGCCGAGGACGTCGCCAAGCGCCTCATGGATTACGGCTTTCACGCGCCGACGCTCTCTTTCCCGGTCGCCGACACGCTGATGGTCGAGCCCACCGAAAGCGAGGCCAAGGGCGAGCTCGACCGCTTCTGCGACGCGATGATCGCGATCCACGGCGAGCTGCAGCGCATCAAGCGCGGCGAGTGGGACGCGAAGGACAATCCGCTGCACAATGCGCCGCACACCGCCGAGGAGCTGGCGGGCGACTGGCCGCATCCGTACTCGCGCGAGGTGGCCGCCTACCCGCTGCCCGCGCTTCGCGCGCACAAGTACTGGCCGCCGGTGAAGCGCCTCGACCAGGTGTACGGCGATCGCAACTTCTCCTGTACCCTGCCGCCGGACGAGCGATGAAGATCACCGCCATCGAAACCCTGCGCCTCGACGAGTTCCCGAACTTGCTCTGGGTGCAGCTGCACACCGACCAGGGCCTGGTCGGCCTGGGCGAATCCTTTTACGGCCCCGACTCGGCCGAGGGCCACATCCACGGCATCATCGCTGCGTACCTGCTGGGGCAGGACCCGCTGCTGATCGACCGGCACCACGCCAACCTCATAGGCTACGTCGGCTTCAGCGGCTCGAGCGCCGAGCAGCGCGGGCGCTCGGCCGTCGACATCGCGCTGTGGGATCTGTGGGGACAGTCCTGCGGCCAGCCCGTCCACCAGCTCCTGGGCGGCGCGGTCCGCGACGACATCCGCGTCTACAACACCTGCGCCGGGTACCGCTACGTGCGCGCGAAGCCCGTGCAGGGCACCGCGAACTTCGGGCTCGGCCAGGCCGAAGGCCCGTACGAGGATCTCGATGCCTTCCTTACCCGCGCCGACGAGCTGGCGCGAAGCCTGCTCGACATGGGCATCACGGGGATGAAGATCTGGCCGTTCGACTTCGCCGCCGAAGCGTCAAGCGGCGCCTACCTCTCCGCGCCCGACCTGGACAAGGCCCTCGAGCCCTTCGCGAAGATCCGCAAAGCCGTCGGCAACAAGATGGACGTAATGTGCGAATTGCACGCGCTGTGGAACCTGCCCGCCGCCAAGGGCATCGTGCGCGCGCTGGAGCCTTACGCGCCGCTATGGATCGAAGACCCGGTGTTCATGGACCAGCTGGAAAGCCTCGGCGAGCTGCAGGCCGGCACGCACCAGATGATCGCCACGGGCGAGACGCTCGGCGGGCGCGCGCAGTACAAGGACCTCCTGCAGCGCCGCGGCGCCGGCATGGCGATCATGGACATCGCCTGGTGCGGCGGCATCTCGGAAGCGCGCAAGATCGCGGCGATGGCGGAGGCCTGGCACGCGAGCGTTGCCTTCCACGACTGCACCGGACCCGTGGTGCTCGCCGCGTCGACGCACCTGGCGATGAACGCGCGCAACTGCTTCATCCAGGAGATCGTGCGCGCGTTCTACTACGGCTGGTACGGCGAGCTGGTCAGCGCGCTGCCGCCGATCAGGAATGGGCGCATCAGCGCGCCGCCCGGGCCCGGGCTGGGACTGAAGCTCAACGCCGAGCGCTTCAAGGCCAGCGACGTTCGCCGCCGCACCAGCCGCGCGTCATAGTCCCAGCGCCGCCCTCTGATGATCGCAGCCTTGCCTTCAAGCGTGCCCACGGCTCACGTCCTTTCGTTCAGGTCTTGTTCACGCATTCGTCGAGCAACGCCACCGCGCGCCGCGCAAAAAGCCACATGTTGTCCTCGCGTGCCGCGCTGCCCGTAGCGAGCGTGATGACCGCCTCGATCGGTCCGGCGACCGCGATACAGGCGTGGCCCGCGGGATCGCCGTAACGATTTCCGGATGGGCCGCTCGCGCCGGTCTCGGCGAGGCCCCAGGTGGTGCCGAGCTTCTCGCGCACCCGCCGCGACAGCAGCCGCGCGAATGGCTCGCTCGCCGAGCGCATGCCCGCCATGTCCTGCGCGGAAATGCCGAGCAGCGCCTCACGCCCGGCCGCCGTGTAAATGATGCAGCCGCCGATGTAGTAGGCCGAGGCGCCAGGCACGGCCACCAGCGCCGCGTTGATCAGGCCGCCGGCCGAGGATTCGGCCACCGCCAACGTCTGTCCGCGTTCCCTGAGTCGCGCGCCCACCGCGGCGCCGAGCTCCGTCAACGATGCCATCCGCGCCTCCCCGCCGTTACACTTGGGCCCTCATGCGCCTGGAAGCCATCCGCGTCGGCCACAATCCCCCGGAGGACATCAACGTCATCGTCGAGGTCCCGGTCGGCGGCGAGCCGATCAAGTACGAGATCGACAAGGCGTCCGGCGCGCTGGTGGTCGACCGCTTCCTTTACACCCCGATGCGCTATCCGGGCAACTACGGTTTCGTGCCGCACACCTTGTGCGGCGACGGCGACCCGCTGGACGTGCTCGTCGCCAGCACGCGCGCGCTGGTGCCGGGTTCGGTGATCAACTGCCGGCCGGTGGGCGTGCTGGTGATGGAGGACGAATCGGGCATGGACGAGAAGCTGATCGCCGTTCCGGTGAGCAAGCTCACGCGGCGCTACGATGGCGTGAAGACGCTCGCCGACCTGCCCGAGATCACGCGCAGCCAGATCGAGCATTTCTTCCAGCATTACAAGGATCTCGAGCCGGGCAAGTGGGTGAAGATCGTGCGCTGGGGCGACGCGGCGAGCGCGCGCGAGATCATCGTCGACGCCATCGCCCGCGCCAGGCGCTAGCGGCGCTCGACCAGACGCAGCACCTTGCCGCTGTCGCCGTACGGTCCGAATGTCTCGTTGGTGAGCACGTAGAGCTCCCCGGCACGGTCCTCGGCGAGGCCGACGATGCGTGTGTCGAGCTGCAGCACGCGGCGCATCGGCCACAGCGACCCGTCCGCAGCCGGCGTCGCCACGAAGATCTGCCCGGACGGCTGCTTGAACGAAGCGCTCCAGTCGGTCACGACGAGCTGGCCGGCGAGGCTGGGCAGGGCGCGCCCCCGGTACCTGCGCGCGCCGGTGATCGCCGTGCCGACGCCCGCGACGCCGAGCTTCGTCTCGGGATGCGAGGCCTGCATGTTGGGATACTCCACGACCGGGAGCTCGAGCGGCGTGCCGAACGCGTCGCCCTGCGCGCAGCTCGCCGGCGGCTGGCGCGGCCGCAGCCGATCGACGCAGTGCGCGCCCTCTATCAGGGGCCAGCCGAAGTTGCCCGGCCGCTGCACGCGGTATGCCGCCTCCCACAGCGTCTCGGCGACCGCGGTGACGTAGAAGTCGCCGCTGCCGTCGCGGTCGAAGGCGATGCGAAACGGATTGCGAAAGCCCCAGGCCCAGATCTCGCCGCGCCCCCCGCCGGCCGCAAACGGGTTGCCGCGGGGCACGGCGTAGCCCGGGAAGCCCCGGTCGACGTCGATGCGCAGGATCTTGCCGAAGAGCGACTCGCGGTCCTGCGCGAGGTTGTCCCAGGCGAGCGCCTCGGCCGGCACGTTGAACGCTTCCCAGCGCACTTCCTTGCCGATGCCGTGCGAGGCGCCGCTGTCGCCGAGCCCGATGTACAGATAGCCGTCCGGGCCGAAGGCGAGCCCGCCGCCGTTGTGCTTGCGGCTCGGCCAGTCCAGTTCCAGCAGCACGCGCTCGGAGTCGGCGTCGACCCGGCTGAGCTCGCCGGGCCTCGCCGTGAACTCGGAAACGCGCCGCGTGTGGTTCCACCCCGGCGGCGCCCCGGCGCGCAGCGGCGACGAGTAGCTCGCGTACACGCGCCCGTTGCGCGCGAACTGCGGATGGAGCGCGAAGCCGAGCAGGCCGCGCTCCTCGAAGCCGCGCTCGAGCGGCAGCAGGCGCGCGCGCAAGTCCAGAAATGGCTCGGGGGCGAGCCTGCCGTCGGCGCCGAGCACGCGCACCACGCCGTCCTGCTGCACGATGAACTTGCGCCCGCTGCCGTCCGCGGGCTCTTCCAGATGAATCGGCGCGGTGAGGCCGACCGCAACCGTCTCCAGCGCCAGCGACTGCGCGAGCGCCAACGGCGCCCACAGCGCGAGCACGAGGACCGGAAGCGCGGGCCGGCGGGTCATTGGCACGTAGTCTAATTGCTCCCGGCGCGGCCGCGTACCGACCACAGCGACAGCGCTTCACGCTTGCCGGGGATCGGCTCGTCCGGCATGCGTTCGGCGGCGAACGCCGCCTCGCCGCCGGCGCGCTCCAACGTGGTGCCCGAGGCGAGCAGCACGCAATCGAGCGCCCGCGTGCGCCGCTCGATGCGGCTCGCCGTGTTGACCGTGTCGCCCACGTAGCTGTACTGGAGCAGGTTGGGCGAGCCGATCGAGCCCGCCACGACCGGTCCCGTATGCAGGCCGATGCCGATGGCGATTGCGGCCTCATGGCGCGCCGCGCGGCGGTCGTTCAGTGCCTCGAGGCGGGCCAGCATGCCGAGCGCGGCATCGAGCGCCCTTCGCGCGTGATCCGCGCCCCCAGTGCCCGGAAATACCGCGTAGATGTTGTCGCCGATGTACTGCATGACGACGCCTCCCTTCGCGGCGATCTCGGCGGCCATCTCGGCGAAGAACTCGTTCAGCATCTGCACCACCGCGGGCGGCCCGAGCCGCTCGGCGAGCGCGGTGAAGCCGCGGATGTCCGCGAACAGCGCCGTGATCTCCTGCGACTCGCCTTCCAGATTCACCGCGGCCGGGTCGCGGCTGACGCGTGCCAGCAGCGGCGCGGGCAGGAAGCGCATGAGCGAGTCGCGCTCGACGGCCTGGCGCACGATCGAGCCGAGCTTGCGTGCGCTGAAGTACAGCATCTGGCCAAGCAGCGCGATCACCGTCAGCTCGACATAGGTGAGCAGGTCCACCGCGTCGTTGATCCAGAGCACCGTGAAATACGCCGCCGCGCCATAGGCGACGGCGCCAAGCGACAGCGCCCACGAGAAGCGCAGCAGGTTGGTAGCGAGCAGCACGACCAGCACGATGCCCGAGGCGTAGAGCTGGTGCGGCACGAGCGCCGGGTCGTTCACCAGCAGGTAACGGTGCCCGGCATGCATGCACAGCGCGAGCACCGTGATGTCGATTCCGGCCAGGACCGCCGCGACCCAGCGCCGGTAGTAGCGCCGCAGCCAGGTCAGGCCCGACACCGCGGCACCGATGCCCCAGGCGAGCGCGAGCACTGCGCCCGGGGACACCGAGGCGCTGGCGTACAGCTCGGCGCCGCCGGTGATCAGGCCGACGATGGTCCAGATGGCGACGCGAAAGACGTTGAGCGCCCGCTCGTTGCGCCACGCCTGGACGAACAGGATCTGCGCAAGCGCGGGCGAGTCGCCCGTCATCAGGCTCCGCGCCGCAGCAGCAGTTGCACGTCGCCGAGCGCGCGCTCCGCGAACCCGGCCTCGCAGTAGCACAGGTAGAACTCCCACATGCGCACGAACTGCTCAGGGTAGCCGAGGGCGCGCACGTCGGCCAGGCGCGCGAGGAAGTTCTCGTGCCAGCGCCCGAGCGTCGTCGCGTAGTGCAGCCCGATGTCCTCGACGTCCTCGATGTGCAGGTCGCTCGCCGCCGCCATCGCTTGCGACAGGGCGCCGAGCGACGGGATGCAGCAGCCCGGGAAGATGTAGCGCTTGATGAAGTCGACCTCGTCGCGCGCGCGCGCGTAGTGCCGGTCGTCGATGACGATCGATTGCAGGAGCATCGTGCCGCCGGGCGCGAGCCGCGCCGCCGCGCGGCGGAAGAACTCCTCGAATTGCTGATGGCCGATCGCCTCGATCATCTCGATCGACACCAGCTTGTCGTAGCGCCCGGCGAGATCGCGATAGTCCTCGAGCAGCACCGTGACGCGGTCCTCCAGCCCCGCCGCGCGCACGCGCTCGCGCGCGAGCTCGAACTGGCTCGGCGAGATCGTGGTCGTGGTGACGCGGCAGCCGTATCGGCCGGCGGCGTGCAGCGCGAAGCCGCCCCAGCCGGTGCCGATCTCGAGCACGTGATCGCCCGGCGCAAGCTCGAGCTTGCGGCACACGGCGTCGAGCTTGGCGCGCGAGGCTTCGGCGAGCGTCATCTCCGGGCGCTCGAAGATCGCGCACGAGTACATCATCGTTTCGTCGAGGAACAGGCGGAAAAACTCGTTGCCGAGGTCGTAGTGCGCGGCGATGTTGCGCCGGCTGCCGGCGCGGGTGTTGCGATGCAGCCAGTGCGCAGCGAGCCTGAGCGGCGCGGACAGGCGCGACAGGCCGCCGTCCATGGCGTCGAGCGCATCGCGATTGCGCAGCAGCAGGCGCATCACGCCCGTGAGATCCGCCGCGCTCCAGTGCCCGAGCATGTAGGCTTCGCCCGCGCCCACCGAGCCGCCGAAGGCGAGGTCGGCGTAGAACGCGGGGTCGTGGACGCGCACCTCCATGGCGGGCGCGGCCGGCTCGCCGAAGCGCCAGGTTTGCGCGCCTTCGTGCAGCGCGAGCGCGCCCTGCGACAGGCGCTCGAGGCGCGAGAGGACGATGCGGCGCGCGGCCTCGCCGAGGAAGTTGCGGCGCGCGGGCGCGCGCGGCAGGTCGATGCGGACGGTATCGGTCATGGGTGAGCGTAGAAAGGGGTGCGGCGCGCCCACAGGCGCAATGCCTGCCAGTAGATGGCGCCGAGCACCTGGACGGTCATGAAGGGAAAGCGGGCGAGCGCGCCGGCGAGCGCGGCGCCCGTGATCTCGCGACGCTCGAGCGCGAGCGTCGCGTCGAACACCTTGAGCCCGCCCTGGAAGTTCTCCATATGCACCGCGAGCCGCGCGCCGGGCGTGCCGAAGCGCCAGTCGTAGCCCAGGCCCATGGGCAGGAAGGGCGACACGTGGAACGCCTTGTCGAAGCGAAAGCGCAGCGCGCGGCCGCGGCCGACGCTCGCGGCCGCCGGCAGCACGTAGGCATGGCGCTCGTTCCATGGCGTGTTGGTGATCTCGGCAAGCACGGTCTCGACGCGTTCGCCGCGCGCGTCGTAGCAATAGTAGAAGCTCACCGGGTTGAAGCAATGGCCGAACATGCGCAGGTGCGTGAGCAGGCGCACCGGCCCCGCCGGCCGCACGCCGGTCTCGCGCGCGACGTGTGCGCGCACGGCTTCTTCGAGCGGCACAGCCGCATCGCCAAGGTAGTCCGCGCGCTTCATCCAGGCGAGCGCGGGGCGCCGCGTGGACCAGAACCAGCGCCCCCGGAACACCCGGTCGAGCTCGGCGAGGTCGAGCCACGCCATGAACAGGCGGTAGTCGAACGCGTGCGGCCGCGGCGCGTAGCGCCGGTGCCTAAGCCGACCGGTATACAGGGCGCTGTGCATGTCGTTCGCGGAAGTGATCCAGCGCGGCGAGCGCGCTCACCACCCCGTCCTCGTGGAAGCCGTGGCGCCACCAGGCGCCGCAGTAGTACGTATTCAGCGGTCCGTTCAGCTCGGCCTGGCGCGCCTGCGCGGCGACGCCCGCGGGCGTGAACTGCGGATGGTGGTAGGTGATGCGCTTGATGACCTTGCAGGGGTCGATCGCGTCGCCGCGGTTCAGCGTGACGAGGAACGGCGCGGGCGCGTCCAGCCCCTGCAGGATATTCATGTTGTAGGTGAGCGCGACGCGCTCGTCCGTCTCGCCCCGCACGTGGTAGTTCCAGGCCGCCCAGGCGCGGCGCCGGCGCGGCAGCAGGCGCGTATCGGTGTGCAGCACCGCCTCGTTCTCCTGGTAGGCAATGGCGCCCAGCACTTCGCGCTCCGCGGGGCTCGGGTCGGCGAGCAACCGCAGCGCCTGATCGCTGTGGCAGGCGACGAACAGCGCATCGAAGCGCTCCGCGGCGTGCCCGCGCGCCTTGACGATCACGCTGCCGGGCAGGCGCTGCACCTGCTCCACTGGCGTGCGCAGGCGGATGCGGTCGCGAAACGGCGCCGTGAGCTTGTCCACGTAGCGCGCCGAGCCGCCGCGAATCACGCGCCACACGGGCCGCGCGTTGACCGAGAGCATGCCGTGGTGGTGCAGGAAGCGCACGAAGAAGCGCGCCGGGAAGCGTTGCATCGACGCGGGATCGGTGGACCAGATGGCGGCACCCATCGGCACGATGTAGTGCTCCCGAAAGGCGCGGCCGTAGCCGCCGCGGGCGAGCAGCTCCCCGAGCGGCAGCTCGCCCCCGGGCGCCTCGAGCAGCGCCGGCGCCTCGCGGTTGAAGCGCAGGATGTCGCGCAGCATGCCGAGAAACGACGGCCGCAGCAGGTTCAGGCGCTGCGCAAAGAGCCCGTTGAGCGAGGTGCCGTTGTACTCCAGCCCGCACGCCTCGTCGCGCACGGAGAAGCTCATCGAGCTCGGCTGCGACGCGACGCCGAGCTCGCCGAGCAGCCGGATGAAGTTGGGGTAGGTCCAGTCGTTGAACACGATGAAGCCCGTGTCCACGGCGTAACGCCGTCCCGCTTGCTCCACCTCGTGCGTATGGCTGTGGCCGCCAACATGCGCGCCGGCTTCGAACAGCGTGATCTCGTGCTCGCGGTGCAGGTGCCAGGCCGCGACGTTGCCGGCGATTCCAGAGCCGACGATGGCGATCTTCACGCGGAGCCCTTTAGCCGGGCGGCGCGCACGCGCGCCGGCACCTGCTTCAGGTCCCAGACCAGGCCGAGCGCGGCGAGCGCGCGCAGCGCATACCAGCTCAGGTCGACCTCCCACCAGTAGAAGCCCTGGCGCGCGGCGCCGGGAAAATGGTGGTGGTTGTTGTGCCAGCCCTCGCCGAAGGTCAGCAGCGCGAGCCACAGGTTGTTGCGCGAGTCGTCGTGCGTGGCGTAGCGGCGCTTGCCATAGCGGTGCGCGAGCGAGTTGATGGTGAAGGTCGCGTGCCAAAGCGCCACCGTGGAGATGCAAAAGCCCCACACCAGGAACTGCAGGCCGCCTACGGCGTAGAGGCTGCCCGCGAGCGCCAGCGGCACGAGCGCATCGAAGCGATCGAGCAGGCGCAGCTCCGGGTAGCGCGCGAGGTCCGCCACCAGCTCGCGGCGCGTGGCGAAATTGGCGCGCGACAGGAACCAGCCCGCGTGCGCCCAGGCAAAGCCGTGCTGACGGGCCGAGTGCGCATCCTCGGGCTGGTCGGCATGCGCGTGGTGGTGGCGGTGGTGCGATGCCCACCACAGCGGGCCGCGCTGCACGGCGGAGGCACCGAGCAGCGCGAACACGAACTGCGTGAGGCGCGAGGTGCGGAACGCGCGGTGCGAGAAGTAGCGATGGTAGAACGCCGTGATCGCGAACATGCGCACCGCAAACAGAACGACGGCGGTCGCCACTGCCGCGGTGCTGGCGCCGACCCAGAACACGCCGAGGCAGCCCAGGTGCACCGCGATGAACGGGATGACGCGCGCCCAGTCCACGCCGCGCGCGGCGCCCGGGGTCACGCCGGCGTCGTTATCCAGCCAGGCGCGCATCGAGAGGAGGAGTGTTTTCATGACCAGCGCTGCGGCACCCTCTGGATGCGCGTCACGTCGTAGCCCTGGCGCAGGAGGAACTCGAGGATGCGGCGGTAGTCCGCCTCGGGGATGCGCGGCGTGCGCGCCATGATCCACACGTAGTCGCGCTGCTCGCGTCCGATCACCACCTGCGAGTAGTCCGGCGCAAGCCACGCGATGCGGTAGTCGGCCTCGAACGGCCAGATGAACTGCATGCCCCAGACCGCGTTCGCGGTCCCTTCCCGCACGAAGCCGCGCGCGGTGTACTGCTTTTCCTCGCCGTCGAAAGCGTCGGCGCGATAGCGGAACGTGGTCTCGATGGTGCCGTCGGCGGCGAGCCGGTAGGTCTCGACGGCGTTGTGCGCGCCCTTCTCGATGAAGGTCGGGATATTGGCGATGACGTACCAGTCGCCCATGAAGCGCTTGAGGTCGACCTGCGACGCGAGCGCGAGCGGCGGAGTCGGCGTGTTCGCGCAGCCGACGAGCACGCCTGCCAGGAGTGCGATCAGGGCTCTCATAGCAGCTCGTAGCGCAGTCGCCGCCCGCCCTTGGCGAGCGATTCGAGCGCCACCCAGTGGCCGTCGTCGTGCCAGATGTCAATTTGCAGGCGCGGGGCGCTCAGGCGGTAGCGCTGCGCGCGCACCCGCGTGCCGCGCACTTCGATCGACTCTTCACCCAGCGCCTGGACCTGCACCGGCTGCATCTCGCCGGTCTGCGCGTTGAGCAAACGATCGGCCTTGAGGATCTGCGGATTCCAGTAGGCGAAGCTCATGTGGCAGCCGCCCTCGGGCGCGCGCCAGTTCACCGCCAGGCGCTCGCCGTCGTCGTCGGTGCGCGAGTCGAGGGCGCGCAGGCAGCCGTCGCTCCAGGTCTCGGTCGCCTGGTGCTCGTAGCGGTACACGGGAATGGCGAGGAACGTGACCGTGAAGCGCGCTTCGCTGCGCAGCTCGCGGCCCGCGCCGTTCTCGCTCAGCGTGAAGCGGTGCCGCCCGATCTCGGCGTCGTCGAGCAGCACGCGGAAGTGCCAGTCGCGCGCCTGCGCGCTCGCGGCGGTTGCGGCGAGAAGCCACGCGGCGACGATGAGCAGCGTGCGCGTCATAGGTTTCGCGGCGCTCCGGGGAAGAACGCGTTGGTACGGGCGACGTAGTCGCGGTAGGCGGGCCGGCGCTCGCCGATGTCGCGCTCGAGGAGCGCCACGCCCGAGACGCGCAGCAGCAGCACGGTCATGAGCACCGGCGAGAACACGGTCCACCAGGCGCCGGCGTCGAGCGCGAGCAGGTAGAAGCCCCACCAGACGCAGAACTCGCCGAAATAGTTCGGATGGCGGCTATAGCGCCACAGGCCACGGTTCATGACCTCGCCCTTGTTGGCGGCGTCGGCCTTGAAGCGCGCCAGTTGCGCGTCCGCCACTGCCTCGAACGCCACGCCAAACGCCGCGAGCGCCGCACCTACCCCGCCCAGCCAGCCGAGCGCCGTGGACGAGGCGATCGCCACGGCCACCGGCGCGAAGATCAGCCAGGCCAGCACGGCCTGCAGGCCAAACACCAGATAGAGACTCTTCCAGGCAAAGCCGGGCTCGTTGCGGGCGCGGATGGCGCGGTAGCGATGGTCTTCGGGGGCGTTCCAGTTGCGCAGCGCGAGATAGGCGGCCAGCCGCAGCGCCCAGGCCGTGAGGAGCAGCATCACGAGTAGCGCGCGCACCCCAAGCGTTTCAACAAGCGCCGCGCACACGACGCCGCCGAGCAGGAAAAAGAGCGGCCAGAAGATATCGACCAGGCCCGCGTTGCGGCGCACGGTGGCGATCGCCCAGGCGATGAGCGCGAGCGCGAGCAGCGCCGGCGCCGGCGTGAGCCAGGAGTAGACCAGCGTCATCATGCCGCCCTCGCAGCGCCGTAGCCGTCCAGGCGCAGCGCCGCGCGCAGCAGCAGCGGCGTGAGCACCGCCCAGCCCGCGCCAATGGCGGCGAGGCCCGCGCCGGTGGCGACGAATTCGAGCGCCCCGAGCCGCGCGCCCGCGTAGTAGGCGAGCGGCCCTCCAACCGCGCCGAGCAGCGCGGCAAGCCAGGCGTGCGCACGCAGCGCGCGCAGCGACACGTTCAGCGTGGTCGCGAACAGCGCCCACAGCGCCACCATCCAGTAGGTGGCCGCGCCTTCGACCAGCACGCCGGCGCCGAAGCGGATCCAGCCGCTTTGCACCAGCAGGCTTTCGAACACGACACCGAGCGCCGCGGCGAAGGCCACCAGCGCTGCCTCGCGGCGCGGGTCGCCCGCCTGCGCGACGTGCCAGGCGACGATCGCCAGCGCCGCGAGCGCGCCCGCCCAGGCGTACCCGTGCGCCGCGCCCAGCACGCAGGCGAACCAGCCGACCTGAAACAGAACGATGTTGAGCGCGAACGCCATGCGGGTCACCATCGCCTAGCGCGCCGTGCGCTCGAACAGGTAGTGGCTGACCCACCACTCCTGCCCGTCGCGGTAGCCGAAGAGCTCGGCGCAGGCCATGAAGAAGATGCGCCAGCGCTGCAGCCATTGGGCCGCGTCGGCCTCGCCATAGGTGGCCGCCAGGACGGGCAGCGCCTGCTCGCGGCGCGCATCGAGATTGGCGAGCCAGGCGTTGGCGGTTTTCTCGTAGTGCGTGCCGTCCCAGCGCCAGCGCTGTACGAGGCGCAGCGCCTCCTGGAACCTGAGCGCAAGCTCGTCGCTCGGCATCATGCCGCCGGAGAAGAAGTGCCGGCTCATCCAGTCCGAGGGGCCGTCCTCGACGAACGCGTACGGCGTCGAGCGGTGGCAGAACACGTGCATGAAGAAACGCCCTTCGGGCCGCAGCCAGCCGTGCACCCGGCCGAACAGCCGCCGCCAGTTGCGCATGTGCTCGAACATCTCGACCGACACGACGCGGTCGAAGCGCTTGTCGGTGTCGAAGCGGTTCATGTCGGCGGTGAGCACCTCGACGTTGCGCAGGCCGCGGCGCGCCGCTTCGCCCTGGATGTACTGGCGCTGCGAGCTCGAGTTGGACACCGCCGTGATGCGGCTGGTGGGAAAGCGCGCCGCCATCCACAAAGTGAGCGAACCCCAGCCGCAGCCGAGTTCGAGAACGTCCTGGCCCGGGGCGAGGCCGGCACGCCGGCAGGTGGTGGCGAGGGCCGCGGCCTCGGCGTCGTCCAGGCTCGCGATGCCCTCGGGCCACCAGCACGAGCTGTATTTGCGATGCGCGCCGAGGGCGAGCCCGAAGAACTCCGCGGGTACCTCGTAGTGCTGCGCGTTAGCGAGCTCGGGCACGAGCGCGGTATCCGCGGCGTCCATGGCACGCACGAAGTCCTCGGTCACGCGCGCCGCCGCCGCGGCGTCGCCCGCCCGGATGTCGCGCAAGCGCTGCTCGCAAAGGCGCCGGATGCCGGCGCGAACGACGCTGTCGGGCACCAGGCCCTGCTCGACCCAGCCGATCGCAAGGCGTGCGGCGCCGTTCATTTCGCGCCCTCCGTCGCACCGAGCGCGTGCACGATGACCCGCACGCCGGCGTCGATGTCGGTACTGAGCGCGAGCGCCCCGGCGGCGACCAGCGCAGCCCGGTGGCGCTCGGCGGTGAGGCCGCCCACGAACACCGGCACCTGCGCGGCGCGCACCAGCGCCGGCAGCTCGCGGCTGAGCACCTCGGGCCGCGGCTCGATGGAGGACGACAGCACGATGGCGCTGCAGGCGGCGCGTTGCGCCGCCCGCGCCAGGTCGGCAAGCGGCACGTTGGCGCCAAGCGGCACGATGCGCAAGCCCGCCTCGCGCGCGGCGAGCGCAAACAGGAGCAACCCGATCTCGTGCTGCTCGCCGGGCACGCAGGCGGCGAGCAGCCGCGGGCCCGATTCGAGGCGGTGGCGATGGTGAAAGCGGGCACCGATCGCGTTGCGCAGGTAGACCGCCAGGAAGTGCTCCTCGGCGACTCCGCCGGCCACCTTGTCCCAGCGCTCGCCGAGGTCGGCGAGCACCGGCATGAACAGGAGGCTCGTGACCCGCTCCACGGGGTGCAGCGCCAGGGCGGCCTCACAGACCTCGTCCAGCGCCGCCTCGTCGAAGCGCGCAACGGCGACCGCCATGCGCTCGCGCCAACCGCGCCAAGGGGCCGCGTCGGCCTGGGCGGCGGACGTCGGCTTGTGCCCCTCGCCGGCGAGCACCTGCTGCGCCTGGCTAATGGGCACGCCGCGCTCCATCAGCGTGAGCACGCGGCGAATGAACTCCACGTGCTCGTGCGTGTAGAGCCGATGGCCGCTCGCGGTACGCGCCGGCTTGCACAGCCCGTAGCGCCTTTCCCAGGCGCGCAGGGTGACGGCGTTGACGCCCGTGAGCGCCGCCACGGTGCGGATGGGGAGCCAGGCCCCGTCGTTGGCTTGCATCGGTGTAAGCTGCGCAGCGTTCGTTAAGATAGACGAATCTTATACAGCAATGGCTATCTTGTCAGTACTTTATTGTACAAATCCTGTGCGTCAACGCACCGCAAGGCTTTCTGCGGTGATACAGGGCGATGGCACTAAACTGCGCGCGTGACGCTCCCCACCCCTTTCCGCACCGCGGGCGCCGTGGTCCGCCCGGAGTGGATCGACTACAACGGCCACATGAACGTCGGCTACTACCACGTGGCGTTCGACGTCGCGGCCGACGTGTTCTTCGAGTTCCTGGGGCTGGACCCCGAGTTCCGCGAGCGCCACGGCTCGACAACGTTCGCGCTCGAGGCGCACCTCAACTTCCTGCGCGAGGTGAAGCAAGGGGATGCGCTACGCTTCGAGGCGCGGCTGCTCGACTACGACGCCAAGCGCATCCACTTCTACATGGAGATGTTCCACGCCGGAGAAGGCTTCCTCGCCGCCTCGTACGAGTCGCTCAGCGCGCACGTCAGCGTGGCGCAGCGGCGCACCGCGCCGATGCCCGAATCCCTGCTCGAGCGCCTGGCGCAGGTCAAGGCGGCGCATGCCGCGCTGCCGCGCCCCTGGCAGATCGGCCACGTCATGTCGGCAAAGCCGCTGCGATGACCACCGTGGATGATGCGCACGACGCCGGGCTGCTGCAGTCGGTAGGCAAGCTCGGGCCGGCGATCGCCGCGGCGGCCGACGAGATCGAGCGCCTGCGCGACATTCCCGATGCGCTGTTCGATCGCCTGATCGAGCACGATCTGTTCCGGCTGCTGCTGCCGCGCGCGTATGGCGGCGCCGAGATCGACCCGCTGCTCTACGTGCGCATGCTGGAAGAAGTCGCGAAGTCCGATGCGAGCACCGCCTGGTGCCTCGGCCAGAACAACGTGTGCGCGATGGTGGCCGCGTACCTCGAGCCGGCGGCGGCGCGGGAGATCTTCGACTCGCCGCGCGCGATCCTCGCCTGGGGACCCGGGCCCGGTGAGGCCCGCGTGACCGACGGCGGGTACCTGCTGAGCGGGAAGTTCGACTTCGCGAGCGGCAGCCGCCACGCGACCTGGCTTGGGGCGCACGTGCCCGTCATCGAGCCCGACGGCTCGCGCCGCACGGCCACCGACGGGTCAGCGCGGCTGCATACCCTGCTCTTCCCGCGCTCGCAAGCGCAGGTGCACGACAACTGGCGTGTGCTTGGGCTGCGCGGCACCGGCAGCGACAGCTATAGCGTCACGGGCGTGCGGGTGCCCGAATCGAGGACCCTCGTGCGCGACAATGCCGTCGCGCTGCGACAGAAGGGTCCGCTCTATGTGTTCACCCAGAGTCACTTATACGCCTCCGGGTTCGCTTCCATCGCGCTGGGCATCGGACAGGCCTGCTTCGACGCGTTCGTCGGCGGCATTCGCGACACGGTGCCGCGCGGGGCCAGCCGCTCGCGCGGCGCCAACAACGTGGTGCAGAGCGAGGTCGCGCAGGCCGAGGCGCGGCTGCGTTCCTCGCGCATGTTCCTGCGCGGCTCGCTGCAAGAAATCTGGGCCGGCGTGGTGCGCAGCGGCGCGATGACCGACGAGCAGCGGCTCACCATCCGCCTGGCGAGCACTTGGGCGATCCAGCAATCGCGCGAAGCCGTTACCGCGCTCTACTTGGCCGCCGGCGCGCTGGCGATCTTCGAGTCGCAGCCCTTCGAGCGCAGGCTCCGGGACATTCACACGCTCTGCCAGCAGATGCAGGGCCATGCCGCGCATTTCGAGACCGTGGGCCAGATGCGGATGGGCATGAAGCTGGAGCGGCCGCTCTTTACGTTCTGAGCGCTACATGCTCCTGCGGTACTGCCCTCCGACCTCGAACAGCGCGTGGGTGATCTGGCCGAGCGAGCACACGCGCACGGCGTCCATCAGGACGGCGAAGACGTTCTCGTCCCGGATCACGGCCTGACGCAGCCGCTCCAGCATCGCCGGCGCCTCCTTGGCGTGGCGCTGCTGGAACTCGCGCAGGCGCTTGAGCTGCCCGTGCTTCTCTGCCTCGGTGGAGCGGATCAGCTCGATTCTTGCCGGGACCGCCTCGCCGTGCGGGCTGCGGAAGGTGTTGACGCCGACGATCGGGTACGAGCCGTCGTGCTTCTTGTGCTCGTAGTACATCGACTCTTCCTGGATCTTGCCGCGCTGGTAGCCCGTCTCCATCGCGCCCAGCACGCCGCCGCGGGCGCTGATCGCCTCGAACTCCTTCAGCACCGCCTCCTCGACGAGGTCGGTGAGCGTCTCGATGACGAAGGATCCCTGGTTGGGGTTCTCGTTCTTCGCCAGGCCCCATTCCTTGTTGATGATGAGCTGGATCGCCATGGCGCGGCGCACCGAGTCCTCGGTGGGCGTGGTGATCGCCTCGTCGTAGGCGTTGGTGTGCAGCGAGTTGGTGTTGTCGTAGGTCGAGATCAGCGCCTGCAGCGTGGTACGGATGTCGTTGAAGGCGATCTCCTGCGCGTGCAGGCTGCGGCCCGAGGTCTGCGAGTGGAACTTGAGCTTCTGGCTGCGCTCGTTGGCACCGTAGCGCTCGCGCATGGCGACCGCCCAGATGCGCCGCGCCACCCGCCCGAGCACTGCGTACTCGGGGTCCATGCCGTAGGAGAAGAAGAATGAGAGGTTCGGCGCGAAGTCGTCGATGTGCATGCCGCGCGCGAGGTAGGCCTCGACGAAGGTGAAGCCGTTGGCGAGCGTGAAGGCGAGCTGCGAGATCGGGTTCGCGCCGGCCTCGGCGATGTGGTAGCCCGAGATCGACACCGAGTAGAAATTGCGCACCTGGCGGTGGACGAAGTACTCCTGGATGTCGCCCATCACCTTGAGCGAGAACTCGGTGGAGAAGATGCACGTGTTCTGGCCCTGGTCCTCCTTCAGGATGTCGGCCTGCACCGTGCCGCGCACGGTGGAAAGGGTCCACGCGCGGATCTTCTCGGCTTCGTCGTCCGTCGGCTCGCGCCCGTTGTCCTTGCGGAACTTCTCCAACTGCTCGTCGATGGCGGTGTTGAAGAACATCGCCAGGATCGTCGGCGCGGGGCCGTTGATGGTCATGGAAACGGACGTCGCCGGGTCGCACAGGTCGAAGCCTGAGTACAGCACCTTCATGTCCTCCAGCGTCGCGATGGAGACGCCGGAGTTGCCCACCTTGCCGTAGATGTCGGGGCGCTCGTCCGGGTCGAAGCCGTACAGCGTCACCGAGTCGAAGGCGGTGGAAAGGCGCTTCGCCGGCATGTCGCGCGACAGCAGATGAAAGCGCTTGTTGGTGCGGAACGCGTCGCCCTCGCCCGCGAACATGCGCGTCGGGTCCTCGTTCTCGCGCTTGAAGGCGAACACGCCCGCGGTGTAGGGAAACGCCCCCGGCACGTTCTCGCGCCATTGCCAGCGCAGGATCTCCCCCGCGTCCTCGAACTTCGGCAGCGCGACCTTGGGCACCTTGGTGCCCGAGAGCGACTCGGTGGTCAGGCGCGTGCGAACTTCCTTGTCCCGGATCTTCACCACGTACTCGTCGCCCGAGTACGCCTTGACGGTCTGCGGCCAGGCATCGACGAGCTTCTTCGCGCGCGCGTCGAGCGCGGCGTCCTTCGCGGCGAGGTGCCGGTCGAGCTCGGCCAGCCCGCTGATGCGCTTTGCTTCGCGAAGGCTCTGGCGCTCGCGCGCGATGCGTGCCTGCGCGGCGCCGTGCGCGTGGTAGCCGCGCACGGCCTCGGCGATCTCCGCGAGATAGCGCGCGCGCTTGGGCGGCACGACGGCGTGCACGTTCGAGGACACGCGGCTTGCGGGGCGCGGGAGCTTGCCCGCGGCGAGCTTCAGGCCCTTGGCCTTCATCTTGTCCGCCACGGCGTGGTACAGCGCCGTGACGCCGTCGTCGTTGAAGCGTGCGGCGATGGTGCCGAAGACGGGCATCGTGTCGGGCGAGGCCTTGAACGCCTCGCGGTTTCGCTGCACCTGCTTTCTCACGTCGCGCAGCGCATCTTCCGCGCCCCGGCGGTCGAACTTGTTGATCGCCACGAAGTCGGCGAAATCGAGCATGTCGATCTTCTCGAGCTGGCTCGCCGCGCCGAACTCGGGCGTCATGACGTACAGCGTCGCATCGGCGAGCGGCGCAATGGCCGCGTTGCCCTGGCCGATGCCGGAAGTTTCCGCGATCACCAGGCCGTACCCCGCCGCGCGGCAGGCGGCGATGGCATCGGGCAGGCATTTGGCGATCTCGGCGCCCGAGTCGCGCGTGGCGAGCGAGCGCATGAAGACGTTCGCGCCACCGATGGCGTTCATGCGGATGCGGTCGCCGAGCAGCGCACCGCCGGTCTTCTTGCGCGTGGGGTCGACCGACAGGATGGCGATCTTGAGGCGGTCTTCCTGGTCGAGGCGGAAGCGCCGCACCAGCTCGTCGGTCAGCGAGCTCTTGCCCGCGCCGCCAGTGCCGGTGATGCCGAGCACCGGCGCCGGGTTGGCTTTGGCGGCTTCGAGCACCGCGGCGCGGTCCTTGAAGGCGCCCAGCTCGAGCACCGTGATCACCTGCGCGAGCGCGCGCGGGTCGTTCTTCGCGAGCGACGTCGGCGCATGCTGCGCCAGGTCGAAGTCGCAGCGCGCGAGCATGTCGTTGATCATGCCCTGCAGGCCCATCTTCTGCCCGTCCTCGGGCGAGTAGACGCGCGCCACGCCGGCGTCCTGCAGCTCCTTGATCTCGTCGGCGACGATCACGCCGCCGCCCCCGCCGAACACCTGGATGTGGCCGCCGCCGCGGCTCCGGAGCAGCTCCACCATGTACTTGAAGTACTCGATGTGCCCGCCCTGGTAGGAGGACACGGCGATGCCTTGCACATCCTCCTGCAGCGCGGCGCTTACGACGTCCTCCACCGAGCGGTTGTGGCCGAGGTGGATCACCTCCGCGCCCGAGGCCTGCAGGATGCGGCGCATGATGTTGATCGAGGCGTCGTGGCCGTCGAACAGGCTCGCCGCGGTGACGAAGCGAATCTTGTGCTTGGCCTTGTAGGCAAGGCTCCTCGACTCGGACAGGTCGGTCACGGCGGCAAGGCTAGTTGACGTTTACGTAAGCGTCAAGCAGCCGGCGCTTCGATCGGCGCACCGAGCGGCAGGGCAAACCCGAAGGTTGCACCTTTTCCCGGCCGCCCTTCTGCCCACACGCTGCCGCCGTGGCGCTCGACCACGCGCTTCACGAACGCCAACCCGGTGCCCGCGCCCGCATACTCGTCTTCCCCGTGCAAGCGCTCGAACAGCGTGAACAGCTTTGCCTCTTGGGACGGATCAAAACCGACGCCGCTGTCGCTCACCCGGAATTCCGCGACGCCGTGGCGTACCGCGCCCTCGATACGCACTTCGCGTTCCGTCGCGCGGGCTGAAAACTTGAGCGCATTGTCGATCAGGTGGCGCCACACCAGCGACGCCAGGGTAAAGTCGGCCACGACACGGGGAAGCCTCGCGACCGATATGCGCTTTCGTTCCGACCAGCTCAGGTGCAAGTCGTCGATGGCCGCCTTGACCACTTCGGTCATATCGAGCGGCTGCAACACGAGCCATCTGCGCCCGAGCCTGGAATACTCGGTCAGGACGTCGAGAAGCCCAGCAATGCGCTGCGCGTTGCGGCGCAGGCGGCCGAGCAAGCCGACGCCCTCCTCGCCCAGCCCCACACGATGGTCGGACTCGAGCAGCGTCACGCAGGCTTGGATAGCGCTCAGCGGCGCGTGCAGTCGTTGCGATACGACGTGGGCATGCGACTCGAGCTCCTCGATCGAGCGCTCCAGTTCGCGCGTGCGCGACTGAACCCGACGATCGAGCAAGGCCTTCAGCGCATCGGCGTTCCGCGGCGCCCCCGCGGCATGCGCCGAATCGCGGGTCGGCGACATGCGGTGCAGCAGCATTGCGGCAAGCAGACCCGAGACCATGAGCGCGAGCGCCAGACCGCCGATGCGCACCTCGATCACGTCATGGCGCGCCTCGGTGAGGATCGTCCCGGACGTGGTCTGCATCGCGTACCAGATGTCATACGCGGCCCCTGCTACAAACGGCAGCGCCGTCACACAGGCCAGCGCGGCGAATTGCACGCGCAAATCGCGCAGGGCGGGAAATTTTCGACCTATGACTGCAGCGATCATGGCGGCTCTGCCTCCGAGATCGTAAAAGCGCAGATTACACTTGGCGGGCGCGGTCTTGCACCGGAACGGTCTGTTGTATCGAGCGCCTTGCCGCGAAGTTCTATTAGTGCCATAATTCAAACACTTACAGAGCTCGGTCTCGGCCGGCTCTGGGCTCTTCAGCGTTCGCGCCAAGCCCTAGGCTGGCGCTCTTCTTCCCCATACGAGCTCCGAAAGGAGATCCGCATGATCAACGCGAAGCTCGATATCGGCTTCTTTGAAGCGCGCGACGCCCGCACCGATGTGCCAGTGCAGGTCACGCTGGACGAACGCGGCCTCACGCTGGTCATGCCCAACGATTCGGGCGAGCCGGTGCTCCTGCACGGCGAGCGCCGCGGCCAAGGCCACTACGTGCTCCGCGCACCGAATGCGGGCATCGACGCAAGCCTGCACCGTTTCGCCGACAGCACGATCCTGGAGGGATTCTGGCGCAACGGCCGCGAGCGCGGTTTCTGGCGGCTGCACCTGCCGCTCGAGACGGTTATGCCGCGCGAGACCCGGGTGGTGAAACTGCCCGCGGGGGCGCGCAAGCGCCGCGCCACGGGCACACGCAATGCGCGCAAGCGCGTGCGTCGCGCCGCGTAGCGGCGCCCGCTTGACCCTGTAGCTGGTCCAGGGTTTGTAATGTGGCCCATGAGCGCCGCCTGCTGCCCCGCCCAAGCGCACGCCGCCGATCCCGCATACCGGCGCGTGCTCGCGGTCGCGCTGGCGCTCAACGCGCTCATGTTCCTCGTCGAGCTGGTCTCGGGCATCGCCGCCAGCTCGTCGTCGCTGCTTGCCGACGCGGTCGACTTCGCGGGCGATGCGTCCAATTACGCGCTCTCGCTCGGGGCCCTGCTGCTGGTGCCCGCATGGCGGCCGCGCGTGGCGTACTTCAAGGGCCTGTGCATGGGCGCCTACGGCGTGCTGGTGCTTGCGATCACCGCATGGCACGCACAGCGCGGCACGCTGCCTGACGCCACCACCATGGGGGTCGTCGCGCTGCTCGCGCTGGTGGTCAACGTCGGCGTCGCGGCGTCCCTCTATCGATACCGCACCGGCGACGCCGACATGCGCTCGGTGTGGCTCTGCTCGCGCAACGATGCCATCGCCAACGTCGCCGTAATCGCCGCCGCCGCCGGCGTGCTCGGCAGTGGCACTGGCTGGCCCGATTGGATCGTAGCGGCGCTGCTGGCGTCGCTCGCGTTGACCTCCTCCTACAGCGTCGTGCGCCAGGCACGGCGTGAGATACTGCAGGGGCAATGCGCATCGGAGAGCTCGCCAAGCGCGCCGACTGTCCCGTAGAGACAGTCCGCTACTACGAGAAGGAGGGCCTGCTCGCGGCGCCGGGCCGCCCGGGCGCGGACTGCGCGCCGGTGGACGCGCTGCTCGACGAGCACATCGCCCACGTGGCCGCGCGCATCGCCGACCTCACCGCGCTGAAGCAGGAGCTCGACGCCATCCGCGCGCACTGTGCGGGGCGGCGAGGGGCGCGCGCCTGCGGCATCGTCAGGTCACTCTCGCGTCCCGCCGCGCGGCGCGCGCGCAACAACAGCCACGTCCGCGGATCCAGCTAGGCATTCAGGCACGCCTGAGCTCATGCGGCATCATTGCAAAGCATGAGTCGCGGAGCGCTCTACGCACTGGGGGCGGCGGCGCTTTTCGGCGCGAGCACCCCATTTGCGAAGCTGCTCCTGGGGGCGGTGTCGCCTTGGGTGCTCGCGGCGGTCCTGTACCTGGGCAGCGGCATCGGCCTCGCGGCATGGGTCGCGCTGCGCTCGCGCCTGTCGCCTCGGGAGCCCGTCGCGCCGATTCCGAGCGCCGACTGGCCCTGGGTTGCGGCGGCGATCGCGGCGGGCGGGGTCGCCGGACCGATCCTGCTGATGCAAGGGCTGGCCCGCACCGACGCATCGGGCGCGTCGCTGCTTCTCAACCTCGAGGCGGTGCTGACCGCGGCCATCGCCTGGACGGTATTCCGCGAGAACGTGGATCGCCGCGTCTTTGCGGGCATGATGGCGATCGTGGCGGGCGGTGCGTTGTTGTCCACGGGTGCCGCGCCGCAGGCCGGGAGCTTCGCGGGCGTGCTCCTCGTCACCGCCGCCTGCCTCGCCTGGGCGATCGACAACAACCTCACGCGCCGTGTCTCCGGCGGCGACGCGGCGACGCTCGCCTGCCTGAAGGGGCTGGCCGCGGGCGCGGTGAACCTCGCGCTCGCCTGGGTTCTCGGCGCGCCGTTCCCCGCCCTATCGGGCTGGCTCGCCGCCGGACTCCTCGGTTTCCTCGGCTACGGCGTGAGCCTCGTGCTGTTCATCGTCGCACTGCGCGGGCTGGGCACCGCGCGCACCGGCGCGTACTTCTCCGTGGCGCCGTTCTTCGGTGCGGTCCTAGCCATCGCGGTGCTGGGCGAGCGCCCCGGGATGGCGTTCTGGCTGGCCGCGGGCCTGATGGCGCTCGGCGTATGGCTGCATCTGTCGGAGCGGCACGAGCACCTGCATTCCCACGAGGCGATGGCGCACACGCACGAGCACGTGCACGACGCGCACCACCGGCACACCCATGATTTCCCCTGGGACGGCCGCGAGCCGCACGTGCATCCGCACCGGCACGAGCCGCTGGTGCATTCGCATCCGCACTACCCCGATCTGCACCACCGCCACGGGCACTAGGCCGTGAGCCCTTTGCCGCGAACGCTGCTTGTGCTGCTGCTTCCTGCCTTGGCTGCGCCGGCATGGAGCGGGGATTCGATCTCCGTGCTCGAGCGGCGCGAGCTCGCGCTCGAGCGCGGCACGCCGGCGCACACGCACCGCCTCAGCTTGGTGCTCGCCTATTTCAAGGGTAGCTGGGAGCCAGCGCGCATCCATACGGCGCTGCGCAAGACCACCGCCATCCTCGCACAGTGCGGCGTGGCGATCGCGAAAGCGGAACTGGCGCTGATCGGCGCGCCGGCCCGCTACCGCGACTTTCATGTGCCGGCATCGCGCGAGCTGGCGCGCGCGCTGGCGTTGCCCCGGCCGACGATCTACTTCGTCGCCGAGACACGCCAGCGTCCGGCGTTCGAGGCCGAGGCGATCGGCCGCGGCAACAGCGCCTCGCGGCCCGAGCTGCGCGATACGGTCTGGATAACGCGCGGCGCGCGCGACCTCGATGTCGTGCTTGCGCACGAGCTGGCGCACGTGCTGATGGACAGCGGCGAGCACTCGGCGGCGCCGGACAACCTCATGCGCGAGGATACGGCGCCGGGCAAGGTTCACCTTGACGATGCGCAATGCGAGCGGCTGCGCACGACGGCGAGCGCGAACGGCCTTCTCAGGCCGGTCGCGCCAGGCTCTCGATGATCGGGCAGGCGACCTTGCCGCGGCGCCGGTCGCAGCGACCGATGAGTGCCTTGAGCACGCCGCGCCAGCCTGCCGATGGTAATCTCGGACACAGAACCCCCAGCTCCGTTTAACCCCGTATCTAGGGACGGCTATAGACTTCCCGCGTGCAGAAACCAGCCGCCGAAACCGCCTCCATCGCCGCCGGCGCCGCCTCGGCGCTTGGCGCCTCGACCTGCTGCGTCCTGCCGCTGGTCTTGGTGTCGATGGGCTTCGGCGGCGCCTGGATCGCGCAGCTGCGTGCGCTGGAGCAGTTCCAGTGGGTGTTCATCGGCCTCGCCGCCGCGGCGTTCGGTTACGCGTTCTACCGGCTCTACCTGCGTCCCACGACCTGCGGGCCGGAGCTGGCCTGCACGCCCGCGTCGCGCCGCAACCAGCGCATCGCGTTCTGGGCCACCCTCGTCGCCGCCAAGGCGCTGCTGCTTGCGCCCTTCTATGTTCCGTATCTTCTTGGCTAGCGCGCTGGCGCTTGCGAGTGCGGCGATGGCCGCCGAGCCCGCGCGTGTCACGCTGGATGTGCCGAGCATGAATTGCTCGCTGTGCCCGATCGCGGTGTCCGGTGTGCTGCGCAAGCAGCCCGGCGTGCACGAGGTCAGAGCGGATCTCGCCACCAAGACCGCGCAGGTCGTCTTCGATCCGGAGAAAACCTCGCCCGCGCGGCTCGCGCAGGCCGTGAGCGACGCTGGCTACCCGGCCGCGCCGAGGGCGCCGTGAGCGCCGCGGTACTCGAGAGCACGCTCACGTGCCCGGTGTGCGGCGGGCGCTCGAGCGAGGTCATGCCGTCAGACGCCTGCCTGTTCTTCTGGTCCTGCCCGGCGTGCGCGACGCGCATCAAGCCCAAGCCGGGCGACTGCTGCGTGTTCTGCAGTTACGGCAGCGTCGCCTGTCCGCCCAAGCAGATGGGCGATAGCTGCGCCTAGGCAAGTCGCCTCACGCTCAGGATCGCTTCGCAGGTTCCGCGCCATCTTGCGGTAGCGCCACCAACAAGCGCGAGTCAAGCCGCGGGCGTCCCGCTTCCCGGCGGCATTTCGCCTGTAGTATGGCGCCGTGCGTCAGCAGCGCTTTCGCGCCCTGGCCGCCAGATTCCGGTGTTTAACATCATGCCTCGCTCCCGCCGCACGCATGCTCACGCCTGACCAGCCCGTATTGAGAGATATCGTGCTGGTCGGCGGCGGTCACAGCCACGTCGGCGTCCTGCGGCGCTTCGGCATGAAGCCGATGCCGGGCGTGCGCCTTACCCTCATCTGCCGCGATACGCACACGCCGTATTCCGGCATGCTCCCGGGTTACATTGCCGGGCATTACGCGTACGACGAGGTCCATATCGACCTCGCGCGGCTCGCGCAGTTCGCGGGCGCGCGGTTCTTCCGCGACGAGGTGGTGGCGCTCGATCGCGGGGCGCGCAAGGCGATCTGCAGGAGCCGGCCGCCCGTGACCTACGACCGGCTGTCCATCAACATCGGCTCGACGCCTCGGGTGCAGGACGTGCCCGGGGCCGCGGAACACGCCGTGCCGGTCAAGCCGATCCACGATTTCAACGCGCGCTGGCTGGCGCTGCTCGAGCGCGTACGCGCGCACCCGGGCAAGGCGCGCATCGCCGTGGTCGGCGCCGGCGCGGGCGGCGTCGAGCTCGCGCTCGCCATGCAGCACCGGCTGAGACACGAGTTGCGCGCGCGCGGCCGGGATCCCGGCGACATCGAGTTCCACCTGCTCGACGCCGGACCCCGTATCCTGCCGACGCACAACGCCGCGGTACGCCGGACCTTCGAGCGCGTGCTGCGCGCGCGCGGCGTCGTGATGCACACCGATGCCGGCGTCGTCCAGGTGTCGCCCGGACGGCTGCGCACGTCGCGCGGCGACGCCCTCGACGTCGACGAGATCGTCTGGGTCACGCGCGCGTGCGGGGCGCGCTGGCTGCGCGATACGGGGCTCGAGCTGGACGCGGACGGATTCATCCGCGTGGCCGAGACGCTGCAGACGCTCACCGACCCGGACATCTTCGCCGCGGGCGACATTGCCAGCATGGTCGATCACCCGCTCGAGAAGGCCGGCGTCTTCGCGGTCCGGCAGGGGCCGCCGCTCGCCGAGAATCTGCGTCGCGCGGTGACCGGCCGGCAGCTCGCGCGTTACCGCCCGCAGCGGCGCTGGCTCGCGCTCATTAGCACGGGCGACAAGAGCGCGGTGGCGTCGCGCGGCCTGCTGTACCTGCGGGGCGACTGGGTGTGGCGCTGGAAGGACTGGATCGACCGGCGCTTCATGCGCCGGTTCGGCGAGCTCCCCGAGATGAGCGCGCCTCCCGCGGGCGCGCCGCCTGCGGTGCGGCTTGACGCAGAAGAGGCCGCGCAGGCGATTTCCGCCATCGCCATGCGCTGCGGCGGTTGCGGTGCGAAGGTCGGCGCGACGGTGCTCTCGCGCGCCCTCGGTTCGCTGCAACCGGTGCCGCGCGCCGAAGTGCTCATCGGACTGCACGCGCCCGACGACGCCGCGGTGGTACGCGTGCCGCCGGGAAAGGCGCTCGTCCACACGGTCGATTTCTTCCGCGCTTTCCTCGACGATCCGTACCTCTTCGGCAAGGTGGCCGCCAACCATGCGCTCGGCGACATCTTCGCCATGGGCGCGGACCCGCAGTCGGCCACCGCAATCGCCACCGTGCCGGCGGGACTGGAAAGCAAGGTCGAAGACGTGCTGCGCCAGATGATGTCCGGTGCCATCGAAGTGCTCAACGAGGCGAACTGCGCGCTGGTCGGCGGCCATAGCGGCGAAGGACGCGAGCTCGCGCTCGGCTTCGCCGTCAACGGACTGATCGACGAGGCACGCGTTCTGCGCAAAGGCGGCATGCGCGCTGGCGACGTGCTCATCCTCACCAAGCCGATCGGCACCGGGACGCTGCTCGCCGCGCACGCCAAGCTCGCCGCGCGTGGGCGCTGGATCGATGCCGCGCTCGCGAGCATGACCACGTCGAACCGGCTGGGCGCGCAATGCCTGCTGCGGCACGGCGCGACCGCGTGCACCGACGTCACGGGCTTCGGGCTGCTCGGGCATCTCGTCGAAATGACCCGGCCTTCGGCGGTGGACGCCGAGATCGAGCTCTCGGCGCTGCCGGTGCTCGAGGGCGCCGAGGAAATGGCCGCCGCCGGTATTCTGAGCTCGCTCCAGCCGGCCAATGTTCGGCTGCGTCGCGCGCTCAGCAACCAGGAGCAGATGGTGAGCCACCCGCGCTATCCGCTGCTGTTCGATCCGCAGACCGCGGGCGGCCTGCTCGCGAGCGTGCCCGCCGCCCAGGCGCAGGACTGCCTGAAGGCGCTGCGCGCCGACGGCTATCCCCGGGCCGCGGTCATCGGCCGCGTCCTGCCGCAAGGCGAGGCGCTCGCGCCGATCACGCTGCGGCCCTGAATCGCCGTGTCTACGCAAAGAGCCTGCGCAGTTTCGGCGGGGCGTCGCTCGCGGCCTGCGCTCCCGCGTTGGCCATCGCCTTGAGCATCGCCGGCAATCGCCGTCGCTTCATGCCTTGCCCCTCCGCATCAGGTAGTACGCCGCGGGTATCACGAACATGGACAGTAGCGGCGCGGTGATCATTCCCCCGATCATGGGCGCGGCGATGCGCTGCATCACCTCTGCCCCGGTGCCCTCCGACCACATGATCGGTGCGAGGCCCGCGAGAATCACCGCCACCGTCATGGCTTTCGGGCGCACGCGCTGCACGGCACCTTCGTCGAGCGCTTCGAGAAGCCCGCCGTGCGCCGGCGCTGCCTCCCGCCGCTCGATCGCCTGCTTGAGATAGAGCAGCATCACGACGCCGAACTCCGCCGCGACGCCGGCGAGCGCGATCATGCCCACCGCGCTCGCCACCGACAGGTTGTGGCCAAGGGCATAAAGCGTCCAGAACCCGCCGACGAGCGCGAAAGGCAGCGACACCATGATGAGCAGCGCCTCGTCCATGCGCTGGAACGTCATGTAGAGCAGCACGAGGATGATCAGCAGGACGAAGGGCACCACCAGCGTCAGGCGCGCCCGGGCGCGCTCCAAGAACTCGAACTGCCCGGACCACGCCACCGAGACCCCCGGTGGCAGTTTCACCTCGCGCGCCACGGCACGCTGCGCGTCGGCCACCACCGAGCCGAGGTCGCGCCCGCGGATGTCGACGTAGATCCAGCCGTTCAGGCGCGCGTTCTCCGAGCGCAGCATCGGCGGGCCGTCGGCGATCGCCACGCTCGCCACCGCGGCGAGCGGGATCTGTGCGCCGCGCTCGGTGACGATGGGCAGGTTGCGGATCTTGTCCACCGAGTCGCGCACCTCGCGCGCGTAGCGCACGTTGATGGGAAAGCGCTGGCGGCCCTCGATCGTCTCGCCGATGTTCTCCCCGCCGATCGCGGCAGACACCACCGACTGCACGTCGGCGATGTTCAGCCCGTAGCGTGCCGCGGCGGCGCGGTCGATGCCGATCTCGATGTAGCGCCCGCCGCGCACGCGCTCGGCGAGCGCCGAGGTGACGCCCGGCACCGTCTTCACCGCGCGCTCGATGCTCGCCGCGGCACCCTCGATCGCGCCCAGGTCGTCGCCCGACACCTTGATGCCGAGCGGGCTCTTGATCCCGGTGGCGAGCATGTCGATGCGGTTGCGGATCGGCGGGATCCACAGGTTGGCAAGCCCCGGGAACTGCACCAGGCGGTCGAGCTCCTCGATGAGCTTCTCGGGCGTCATGCCGGGCCGCCACTCCGCGCGCGGCTTGAGCCGCACGATGGTCTCGACCATCTCGAGCGGGGCGGGATCGGTCGCGGTGTCGGCGCGCCCGATCTTGCCGAAGACGCGCTCGACCTCCGGAACCGTCGCGATCAGCTTGTCGGTCTGCTGCAGCAGCTGCGCCGCCTTGCCGGGCGACAGGCCCGGCAACGCGGTGGGCATGTAGAGCAGATCGCCCTCGTCGAGCGGCGGAATGAATTCCGTGCCGGTACGCGCGATCGGCCACAGCGTCGAAGCCGCCACCAGTGCGGCCACGACGAGCGTTGTGCGCGGGGCGCGCAGCACGGCCGCGAGCAGCGGCCGGTAGGCGGTGATGAGCAGGCGGTTCAGGGGATTGCGCCGCTCGTCCGGGATGCGCCCGCGGATCAGGTAGCCCATCAGCACCGGCACCAACGTTACCGAGAGGATCGCCGACGCCGCCATGGCGTAGGTCTTGGTGAAGGCGAGCGGCGAGAACAGGCGCCCTTCTTGCGCCTCGAGCGCGAACACGGGGATGAACGACAGCGTGATGATGAGCAGCGAGAAAAAGAGCGCCGGGCCGACCTCGGCAGCCGCCTCCTCGATCAGGCGCCAGCGCGCCGCGCCGGAGAGCTCCCCTTCCGGGTTCGCGTGCCGCCACGCCTCGAGGCGCTTGTGCGCATTCTCGATCATGACGATGGCGGCGTCCACCATCGCGCCGATGGCGATGGCGATCCCGCCAAGCGACATGATGTTGGCGTTGACGCCTTGGAAGCGCATGACGATGAACGCCGCCAGCACGCCCAGCGGCAGCGTGACGATGGCGACGAGCGAGCTGCGCAGGTGCAGCAGGAACGCGAGACACACCAGCGCGACGACGACGAACTCCTCGGCAAGCTTCTCCGCCAGATGGCGCACCGCGCGCACGATGAGCCCGGAGCGATCGTAGGTTTCCACGATTTCGACGCCCGGGGGCAGCGCGGGCTTGAGCGATGCGAGCTTCCTCTTGACCGCGGCGATGGTCTCGAGCGCGTTGCGCCCGTGGCGCATGATGATGATGCCGCCTACCGCCTCGCCCTCGCCGTCGAGCTCGGATACGCCGCGACGCATCTCCGGTCCCATCTGGATGCGCGCCACGTCGCGCAGCAGGATCGGCGTTCCGCCGTCGCTTACGCCGAGCGGCACGGCGGCGAAGTCCTCCAGCGACTTCAGGTAGCCGCCCGAGCGCACCATGTACTCGGCTTCGCCGAGCTCCAGGATCGAGCCGCCGGTCTCGCGATTGGCGCGCTGCACGGCATCGATCACGCGGTTGTGCGAGATGCCGTAGGCGCGCAGCCGTTCCGGGAACAGCACGATCTGGTACTGGCGCACCATGCCGCCCACCGACGCCACCTCGGCGACGTCGGGTACGCTCTTCAGCTCGTACTTGAGAAACCAGTCCTGGAGCGCGCGCAGCTGCCCCAGATCGTGGCGGCCGCTGCGATCGACGAGCGCGTATTGATAAATCCAGCCCACGCCGGTGGCGTCGGGCCCGAGCGCGGGCTTGGCCGAGGCCGGCAGCCGCCCCTGCACCTGGTTCAGGTACTCGAGCACACGCGAGCGCGCCCAGTACAGGTCGGTGCCGTCCTCGAACAGCACGTACACGTACGAATCCCCGAACATCGAGTAGCCGCGCACGGTCTTCGCGCCAGGTACCGACATCATCGTGGTGGCGAGGGGATAGGTGACCTGGTCCTCGACGATGCGCGGCGCCTGGCCGGGAAACGGCGTGCGGATGATGACCTGCGTGTCCGACAGGTCCGGGATCGCGTCGAGCGGCGTGCGCAGGACCGACACGACGCCCCACGCGGCGACGAGGATCGTCGCCAGGATGACGAGGTAGCGGTTGTGCACCGACCAGCGGATCAGTGCGGCGATCATCGACCGGGCCTGCGCGTGATGCGCTCGATGACGTAGTCGCCGTCCTTGTCCGGCTCGCCGCGCAGTTCGAACTGCACCTCATCGCCCTGCGCGAGCCCGTCGAGCTGCTTCGGATCGGCGAGCTTGAACTCCATGCGCATCGCCGGCCACTGCAGGGCGGGGATCGGCCCGTGATCGAGCTCGACGCGTGCTCCGGCGATCTCCAGCCCGGTGACCTTGCCGCGGCCGGTGTGCCGGTCACTGGCCGCCACGGGAGCGGGCTCGTCGCCCTCCAGCAGTCGCGCGGTCGCGGCCGACAGGCTTGCCTCCGAGTCGATCAGGAACTGGCTGGAGAGCACGACCCGCTCGCCCGGCTTCAGCCCCTTCAGGATCTCCGAGCGCCCGCCACCCTCCTGGCCGACCTCGACGTCCGCGGCGCGAAAGTGTCCCTCGCCGAGCGCGAGGATCACCACGCTGCGTGTTCCGGTACGTATGAGCGCTTCGCTCGGTACGAGCACCTGCTCCCTGCCATTGCCGGAGGAAAAACGCAGCGTGGCGAACATGCCGGGCTTGAGCAGGCCCTCATGGTTGTCCAGCTCGATGCGCGTGCGCACGGTGCGCGTGGCTGCGCTCACCTCCGGCAAGATCGCGCCGACCTTGCCGCCGAACAGGTGGTCGGGGTAGGCAGGCACGCGCGCCTCGACCCTGCTGCCCGGCACCACCAGCCCCGCCTGCGCCTCGGGAATCTCGGCGTTCACCCACACGGTGGAAAGGTCCACCAGGCGGTACAGCGTCTGGCCCGGTGCGACCGCCGCACCCTCGCGCACCCCGAGCTCGGCGATGACGCCGGAGATGGGCGAGGCGAGCGTGAAGCGCTCGCGCACGCGCCGCTCACGCGTGATCGCCGCGATATCGGCCTCGCTCATGCCGAGCAGCACGAGGCGCTGGCGCGCGGCGCGGGCGAGCGCACGCGCCTCGGAGGCGTCGCTGGCGAGCAGCACCAGGTACTCCTCCTGCGCACCCGCCCACTCGGGTATCAGCAGTTCCACGAGGGGCGCGCCCTTCTTCACGGCATCGAGGGGCGCACGCGCGTGCAGCCGCTCCACGAACCCCGCCGCACGCGCCTGCATCTGCACCACGGCGCGCTCGTTCCACGCCACGGTGCCCACGGCGTCGAAGCGCCGCTCGAGGGCGCCGAGCGCCGCCTCGGCGGTGCGCACCCCGAGGTTCTGCACCACGCGCGGGTTGATGACCACCGTCCCCGCATCCCGCTCCGGCTCGGCGTACTTGGGCACGAGCTGCATGTCCATGAAGGGCGACTTGCCGGGCTGGTCGAACTTGTGCTGCGGATACATGGGATCGAACCAGTAGAGGACGCGCTTTTCCGGTGCGGCCTCCGGGTGGGGTACCGATGCCGCGCCGGCATGCGTCTCCGGGGCGCGGTATTGTGCGATCTGGTAGCCGCCGTAGGCGCCTGCGGCAAGCGCAGTCGCGATGGCAAGGCCCAGCGTGGTCCTGTTCATGGCTGTCCTTCTTCTGCGAAGAGATACGTCAGGTTCGCCCAGGCGCGGCCGCGCTCGGCCTGCGCCTGGACCAGCTCGACCTCCATTTCGGTTACCGCGCCCTCGGACTCCAGCACCGGCGCAAGCTCGCCCCGGGCGCCGCGGAAGGCCGCGGCGGCGGCCGCGGCGCGCTCGCGCGCAAGTGGCAGCAGGGTGCGCTCCAGACGCTCAATGCGCCGCGTCGCCGCGCCGTAGTCCGCAATCCAACCGCGCAGCTCGGCCTCTCGCACGCGCCGCTCGTCGGCACGCATTGCGCGCGCCTGCTCGAGCTCGGCGAGGCGCGAGGCGACGTCGCGATCCTGGCGGCGGCCCGCCCACCAGGGCAGCTCGAAGGTCGCCATCACGCTCACCATGTTGTCGAACGACGGCCGTCGCTGCGCGTAGCCGAGCTCGAGCGCCCAATCCGCCTTCTTCGCGCTGCGCGCGAGGTCCACCTCCGCGCGCGCCAGCGCCTCGCGCTGCTCGGACGTGCGCAGCGCCGGGTGGCGCTCGAGACGCGCCAGCATCTGCTCCGGGGCCTCGGCAAGGCGCGCCGTATCCGGCGCGGGCGCAAACTCGCGGCGCGCGACCTCGCCGATCCAGATCCCGAGCGCAAGGCGTGCGCGCTCGAGCTGGCGCTCCTGCTCGATCACGCGCAGGCGATTGGTCTCGAGCGCCTGCTGCAGCATGAAGCCGTCAGCTGCTCCCTGGCGACCGCGTGCGATGGCCGCCGCAATCGCGTCGGCCTGCAGCCGGAACTGCCGGCCGCGACGCTCAAGCGCTTCGCGCGTGCGCTCGGCGTAGTACGCATCGAGCCAGGCGACGGCGATCTCGCGCCGCAGCGCGGAGACCTGCGCGTGCACACTCGCGCCCTCGAGCTCGTGCAGCCGCACCGCCCGGGCGTTACGCGCGGCGCGCTTGTCGGCGTTCGGGAACTCCTGCATCAGGCCGACGCTGCGCATGGTCATGAAGTCCCGGTCGTAGCGCAGCCGGTCCTCGCCGGTTACGGGGAGGTTCTCCAGCCCGAGGCGCAACTTCGGGTCGGGCAGCTCCCCGGCGCGGCCGACCTGCTCGGCCGCTGCGCTCGCGGCGAAGCGCTGGGCGCTGAGGCGCGGCGACTGGGTCTCGCCGAGGCGCAGCGCCTCTTGCAGCGACAAGGATTGGGCGAGGGCCGGCGCCGCCGCGAGCGCGCAGCACGCCGTGATGAACAGAGACGAGCGCATTCCGATTCTCCTTGCAACGTTGCGGATCGCAGCCCGCGCCGCGACCCGAAGGACGAAACGTCATTTGGCCGCCTGGCGGCGGCCGGGAGAATCAGACCAGGAAGGAGTGCAATTGGATGCGCTTCGGAACGCTCGCCACAGGCGGCATCTGCGCGCGGCGCCGCCAAGTGACGCGCTGCTGCGCTCGCGGCCGCACCAGTGTAGGAGCCGGGGCGGCCACGTGGGCGATGCCGGCTGCGGCGCCGGACAGCTGCAGGCCGGACGTGCAATGGGCCACGCAGCGGTTCGCAAAGAGCGGGCCGAACTCCGTCATCGCGGTGCCACAGTCACAGGGTGCGGAGGTCTTCGCGGCCAGGACGTCGCTGATCGTGCCGCGCTCCATCGAGCAGGCCGCGAGCGAAACGCTCGCCTGCGCGAAGCCGAGCGCGCCCAGCGTCAGGACGGCGATCCACATCCTCAGCGTTCGTGTCAGGCGCATAGCGGGGCGGCGATACTAGCACGCCCGGCGGCGATCCCCGGGTAGCTGCCGCCGCCGATATAGCCGCTCCCAAGATAGGTCACTCGGGCGACAGTGAAATCGGGAACGAACTCCGCAAGCAGGCGCCAGGGCCGCTCAAGCCCCTCAAGCGTGCTCACGTAGTCGCGGATGCGCCAGCGCACCCAGAAGTTGAGAAACGACAGCCAGCGCGGATAGAGCTTGGCCCCGACCGATGCCACGCGCGCACCGGGCCGCGCCGCGGCAAAGACATTGGCCAGCGCCGCGGGCGATTGCAGCACGTCGTGCGCGAAGCTGAAGAGCACGGCATCGACAGGCCCCGCGATGCGAGCGTTCTCCACGGGCGCTTCGAGCAGGACCACGTTGCCCAGCCCCAGCGCGGCGCATCTCTGGCGCGCAATCGCGATCATCTCGGCGCTCTGCTCGACCCCGATGACCCGTCCGCCGGGACCCACCGCCCGCGCCAGCGGCGCAAGCGCCGACCCGGTACCGCAGGCCGCGTCGAGCACGGTTTCGCCCGGCCGCAGCCGCAGCAAGTCGATCGCGCGCCGGCGCTTGCGCTCGATGCCGTGCGTCGCCGCGTCGTAGCCGCGCGCGAGACGGCGATAGCGCGACAGTGCGAGGGCACGATCCGGCATGCTCGCTACGCCGTCCCGGTGCTATTGGCTGGCGCGGAGACCGGCCGCACGGCGGACCAGCTCAAGCCGATTTCAGCAGCGTTTCGGCGCATTGCACGCTTCTCAGCGAATCGCCGATGATGACGACCGTACCCCTGCCCGCCGGCAGCACCGCGGCGTTGAACCCGTAAGCGGCGCCGGCCGCGCGGGATGCGCTCGCGTGATCGGGGATCAACAGCAGCGTGAGCTTGCCGAACGGCGTCCTGACCAGGAGGTGGTGCGCCGCACCGGCGGCGAGAGGATAGACGCAGCGCATCTCGCCGAGCGCTCGCGGCAGCGATACGCCCATGTCGCGCGCCGCGGCTGCCGGCACGTTCCAGTCCGTCGGTGCGGCGTCCGCAATGGACTGCGCTTCCTCGAACATCACGAAATCGATGCCCGTGAGGGCAAGCGCATCGTCGCGCGGCCAGACGACGGCGAGGGCAACCGCGACCACGACGCTCGCGGCGTGCGCCAGCCAGCGCACCCTGGCGCCCGTCGCTCGCGCACGCCGGAGGACGCGATCCTGCAGGCCTTCGGGTACCGCGACGTGCAGCGCGCGGTCGAGCTCGTCTTCATCCTCCAGACTTCGCGTCAGGAACTCCCGGCACGCCGCGCAACCGGCGGCATGGGCCTCGGCTACGGCGCCGGGCCGGCGCGGGTCGGACAGCACCGTCCGGCGGAATTCGAGGCAGTCCATGCGGCAAAGACGATAAACCTTCCAGCGACTATAACGTCAAGCGCGCTCGCGCGGCGAGAGCGGCATGCGCGGAATGAATGCCGGCACGCGCGCGGCGTACGCCGCGAACGCGCTGGCAAAGCGCGCTTCGAGGTCCCGGTCCTCCCGTCGCGCCTGCCGCACGTACATGAGGACGAGCAGGGGTGCCATCGCCAGGGTCAGGATCGTCGGCCACTGAACGACGAGCGCGACGACGACCAGAATCAGGCCAAGGTACTGGGGGTGGCGCATGAGGCGGTAGAGCCCCGAGGTTCGCAGCTCGTCTCGCGCGCCGTACACCTGCGCCCAGCCCACCGCGACCAGGGCTGCGCCGAGGGCGATGAGCGCCATGCTGACGATCATGACAAGGCGCGCGCCGGCGGCGAGCGGCACCAGGCCCGCGCGGTCGAGGACATAGGCCCAGAGATGGCTCTCGTTCATGCCGAAGTCGAGCGCCCGGAGATCGAGAAGTGGCGCGATGACATAGATCGTGAGGGGGATGCCGAACATCTCCACGAAGAGCGATATCAGGAACGCCGAGTACATGCCGGCGTTGCGCCACTGCATGCCGCCTCGCGGCCAGGCGAACCCGAGCACAAATGCGAGGAACACCGCGCTCACGATGAACGCGTCCCTCCAGTTTCCGTACCAGGCGTCGAAGCCGAGGCTGTGCTCCATGGGCGGCATCGTCAGCTGTACTAGAAACAGCCAGACCCAGAAGCCGATGGCGGCGAGCGCGATCAGCCAGCGCGCCCAGCGCCGCGCTATGGTTCTCGGAGAACCTTGCATGTCCTTCCCTGCTACGAGACAAGCAGCGAGTCGCAAAGTTTCACCGCTGCGGGCTTGGCCTTGCAGCGGCCGGAACCATAATACCCGCGCCCTGGCGTCCGCGTGTTTGCACTGCTCGCGGCGAGGCGCGCCCTTCAGAACCAGACGCGCAGGCCCGCGGCAAACAGCGCTAGGGGCGCGAGCGCCAGAAAGAAGATCGGCGCCCTGAGGGCGCCGACGCCTCGTGCGGCCCCCGCATCTATTCGCGCTGGCCGGAGAGCGCCATCAGCAGGTAGAGCAGGTTGGCGAAGATGTTGAACAGGCTCATGTACACGCCCGTGGTCGCCATCACGTAGTTGGTCTCGCCGCCGCGGATGATGCGCTGCAGGTCATACAGCAGGAACAGCGAGAACACCACGATCACCAGCGTCGAGATGGTGAGCGCCAGCGCCGGGATCTGCAGGAACATGTTGGCGATCATCGCCGCCAGCAGCGCGAGCATGCCGACGAACAGGAACTTGCCCATGAAGCTGAAGTCGCGCTTGGTGGTCGACGCGATCGCGCCCATGACGGCGAAGATCGCACCGGTGCCGACCGCGGCATAGCCGACCAGCGCCATGCCGTTCTTGAGCGACAGCGCGACGTTCAGGATCGGCCCCAGCCACCAGCCCAGCATCCCGGTCATGAGCAGGAGCAGGGCGACGCCCACGCCGCTGTTGCGGTTCCTGGCGATGCCGAATTGCAGGCCGATCACCGCCGCGAGCATGATGATCGTGCTCAGGATCGGGCTGCCCATGATGACGCCCGCCGTCGCCATGCCGATATAGGCGCCGACGATGGTCGGGACCATGGTCAGGGCGAGCAGCAGGTAGGTGTTGCGCAGGACCTTCTGCGCACTGGCCGATACCCCCACATCGGACGTAAAGGGCGCGCTGGCGCGGCCCGGGCTGCGTTCGTTGGTCGGGATCGGCTTCAGTTCAGGTTGCAT
>DATHYT010000008.1:0-13880 GCA_035459025.1 Burkholderiales bacterium
TCCCCCGCGCCCGCGCCGGAGGAGCTTCTCTTCAGCGTGCGGCGCGACGACTACGCGCAGCTGAAGCTCACCTACTACTTCTGAGGCCCGGACCACGATGTGGCATCTCGCCTACCGACAGCTGACCGCCGAGCCCTTGCGGGCGCTGCTCACGGCGTGCGCGGTCGCGGCCGCGATCGCTGTGATCCTCGTGCTGCGCGGCTTCGAGCAGGGGCTGTACGCGCAGCTCGAGCAGGCCGTGAAGTCGCGCGGCGCGCCACTCTTCGTCGCGCAGGCGGGCGTGTCGAACTTCATCGCCGTGCGCTCGTCGCTGCCGCAGCTCGCGCGCGAGCAGGTGGAAGCGGTCGGCGGCGTTGCCGAGGCGCATCCGGTGACCGGCTTGTCCGTGATCTACGGACCGGAAGGCAATCGCGTGCCGATCTACCTGCTCGTCCACGATGCCCTGGGTGGGCCGGCGCACATCGTGGACGGGAAACCGATCCGCGCCGCGCGCGACGCGGTGATCGACGAGGGGCTCGCGCGGCGCTACGGACTGCGCCCGGGCGATCCGCTCGTGATCTCGGACTTCCGCTTCAGGGTCGCGGGCATCAGCCGCGGCGAGTCGGCGATGTTCATGCCGTTCGTCTTCATCGGCTACGACGGCATGATCGACCTGTTCCTCGAATCCGAGATCGCGCCGGACCTGAGCACCTTTCCCCTTCTCAGCTTCCTGCTGGTCGAGCTGGCTCCCGGGGCGCAGCCGAAGACGGTGGCACAGGCCATCGAGGCGGCGGTACCCGAAGCCGACGTGCTGAGCGCGGACGCGCTGGCCGCGAACGACGCCGCGCTCGGCAAGGAGCTGTTCGGCCCGATCATGGGGTCTTTGATCGGGCTGGCCTACCTGATCGGCGTCCTGGTCGTCGGTCTGATCGTGTATGCCGACGCGATCGGCCGGCGGCGCGCATTCGGCGTCATGAAGGCGCTGGGCTTCCGGTTGTCGCACATGCTGGCGGCCGTGTCGGCGCAAACGCTCATGCTCCTCTTGCTCGCCTGGCCGCTGGGCGTCGCTCTCGCGTTCGCGGTCGCCGCGGGCATCGAAGCGCTCGCGCCCGTGTACCGCGTGTACGTCCTCGAGCCCGCGGCACTGGCGTGGGCGCTCGCCGGCGTGCTGACGATGGCGCTCCTCGGCGCCGCACTGCCCCTGCGCGTCGTGGCGCGCGCCGATCCGATGATCGCGTTCCAGGCGGAATAGACCGATGCTGCGCTGGATCCTGAAGACGCTCTGGCTGCAGAAGCTCTCGCTCCTGGCGAGCGCCGCGGGGATCGCCGGTGCCTTCATCCTCGTGGTCATCCTGCACGCGGTCTTCGTGGGCGAATCCCGGCAGGTGGTGGCCTACGTGCGCCACACCGCGGCGGACGTGTGGGTGATGCAGCGGGGCGTCGGCAACATGCACATGGCGAATTCCTTCGTCTGGGACTCGAAAGTAGCCCGCGTCGCCGCGATGCCCGGTGTGCGCGCCGCGACCCCGATCCTGTACTCGGGTACGATCATCCGCACCCCGGGGCGTCGCTGGCTTGCCTTCGCCGTGGGCCTGAAACCCGGCGCCACGCGCGGGGGGCCCTGGGCGATGGCCGCCGGCAAGGCGAAGCCGGCTCCGGGCGAGATCGTCCTGCCAAGGGTTTTCGCCGAGATGGCGGGCGTTGCGCTGGGCGGACGGGTCAGCGTCACCGGCAAGGCGCTCGAGGTGGTCGGCCTTTCCGAAGGCGCTTTTTCGATGGGCAACTCGGTGGTTTTCATGGCCGAGGCTGATCTCGCCGACCTGATGTCCGCGCACGGCACCGTGAGCTACATCCTCGTGGACGCGCAGCCGGGACAGGATCCCGCGGCGCTCGCCGCGCGCATCGAGCGCGCGGTGGACAAGGTATCGGCGCTGTCGCAGGAGCGCTTCATGCGCAACGACTACCAGCTTGCCATGCAGATGGGCGTCGAGATCATCGCCTTCATGACCCTCATCGGCGCGGCGCTCGCCGCCGTCATCGTCGCGTTTACCGCCTATTCGCAGGTGGCGCGGCGCCGCCGCGAGCTGGCTATCGCCAAGGCGCTGGGGGTGCGCAACCGGGCGATCTACGGCGCGGTGACCGCGCAGACGGTGCTCATCACCGGAATCGGCCTGGTGCTCGCGCTGTTCGCAGTCTGGGGCCTATTCCCGCTGCTCAGCGCGCTCGTGCCGCAGATCACGCTCGTGCTTACCGGCGACGCGCTATGGCGCGCTGCCGCGGTCGCGATCCTGGTGGCCACGGTCGCGGCTTGGGTGCCGGCGCGCTACGTCGCCCGGGTTGATCCACTGACAGCTTTCAGGGGCTAGCCATGGACGCACCGTCGCTATTGCATGTCCGAAACCTGAGCAAATCCTTCGGCCGTGGCCACACGGAGGTGCGCGCGGTAAGCGACGTGTCGCTCGACGTGCGGCGCGGCGAGCTGATCCTGGTGATGGGGCCTTCGGGTTCCGGCAAGACCACCCTCATCTCGATGCTCGGCACGCTGCTCAGGCCAAGCGCCGGGCGTATCGTCCTGGACGGGATCGACGTGACGCGCCTGGACGAAGCGCGGCTGCCGGCAATCCGGGCGCAGAAGATCGGCTTCGTCTTCCAGGCCTTCAACCTGTTGGAAGCGCTCACGGTCGAGGAGAACGTCCTGTTTCCCGCGCAGCTCGTGCCCGGCGGCATGGCTGCCGCGCGGCAACGCGCCGACGAGCTGCTCGAGCGCCTGGGCCTTGCGGCACGCCGCCACGCGCGGCCGCCGACCCTATCGGGCGGCGAGAAGCAGCGCGTGGCGATCGCGCGCGCGCTCATCAACGAGCCGCCGCTCATCCTTGCCGACGAGCCGACCGGCAACCTCGACTCGCAGTCCGGGCAGGAGGTGTCCATGATCCTGCACGACGTGGCGCGCGACGCGGGCTGCGCGGTGATCCTGGTCACGCACGACCCGCGCGTCGAGGAGATCGCCGACCGCATCCTGTGGCTGGAGGACGGCGCGCTGCGCGACCGGCGCGCCGAGCGCCACTCCTGGGTGCGCTGCCCGGTGTGCGGCATGCGCGTGGACGAGTGGACCGCGCGGCACGTGGCCGAGCATGAGGGAAGGCGGACCGTCTTCTGCTCGCAGCGCTGCCGCGAGCGCTATGTCGAGAACCCGATGGCCTATGCCGCCTGAATGACCGAGAGGAAGATGACCATGAACGCAGGCCAGCCGCAACGCAGCACGGGTTTCTGGAGGTCGAGGACGGGGATCGCCCTGTGCGGTTTCCTCGCTATCGCCGCCGTCCTGTTGATTCTGGAGCATCGCGCGCACGCCCTGCAGTGGCTGCCGTTCGCGATTCTGCTCGCCTGCCCGCTCATGCACCTGTTCCACGGTCACGGCGGGCACGGGGGGCATGGCGGGCACCACGGCGCCAAGCAGGACAAGGGCGGCAAGGCGCCCGGAGCGTGAACGGCGTCGAGTCCTACGGGTTGTGGCCGCTGGCGGTCATCGATTCGCTCGTGCCCATCAGCTTCGCCGCTTGACGTTCCCACCGTGGGAAGGTGGAGACTGAGCGCAACCTAATCCAGGGAGCAAGGTGACCCATGAATGACTCGACCGTTGCGGCCGACACCCGGGATCCCGTGTGCGGGATGCCGGTCACGCCCGGCAAGGAAGCCGGCCGGCTGACCCGCGAAGGCAAGAGCTATCTGTTCTGCTCGAAGCACTGCCTGCACACGTTCAGCGCGGATCCGGCGCGCTATGCGCAGGCCCCGGCATCGGCGCACGGCGGCCACGCGCACCACGCGCACGCCGCACCGAAGGCGGCGGCAGCGGCTGCGCCGGCAGGCGCACAGTACACCTGCCCGATGCATCCGGAGGTGCTCAAGGACGCGCCCGGCGACTGCCCGATCTGCGGCATGGCGCTCGTGCCGGTGGGCGCTGCGGCGGCCAACGACGACAACGCGGAGTTGCGCGATCACACGCGCCGCATGTGGACCGGCGTCGTGCTCTCGATCCCGATGGTGATTCTCGCCATGTCGCCGATGGTCGGCATCGCCGAACCGTTCGGCCTCGCGCCGCGCGCGCGCGGCTGGATCGAATTCGTCCTCGGCACGCCCGTGGTGCTCTGGGTCGGTTGGCCACTGCTCGCCAAGTTCTGGCGCTCGGTGCGAGGCTGGCGCCTCAACATGTACTCGCTGATCGGCCTCGGCGTGGGGCTGGCGTACCTCTTCAGTCTGGTCGCGATCCTGTTTCCCGAGATCTTTCCGAAGGAATTCCGCGAGCACGACGGCTCGGTCGGCACCTACTTCGAGGCGGCGGGCGTGATCGTCACGCTGGTGATGGTGGGCGAGGTGCTGCAGATGCGCGCCATGGGGCAGACCAGCCAGGCGATCCGGCAGCTTCTCGAGCTGGCGCCCAACCTCGCCTGGCGGCTGAAGGAGGACGGCACCGAAGAGCAGGTGCCGCTCGATTCAGTGCACGAGGGCGACCGTCTGCGCGTGAAGCCGGGCGACAAGGTCCCGGTGGACGGCACGGTGCTGGAGGGCGCGAGCCGCATCGACGAATCCATGATCACGGGCGAGCCGGTGCCGGTGGCGAAGAAATCGGGTGACCGCGTGACCGGCGCAACGGTAAACGGCAGCGGGTCGCTCGTCATGCGCGCCGAACGCGTCGGTTCCGAAACGCTCCTTTCGCGCATCGTGCACATGGTGGCCGAGGCGCAACGCACCAAGGCGCCGATCCAGCGCCTCGCCGACCTCATCGCCGCGTACTTCGTGCAGACGGTGGTCGTCATCGCCGTCCTCACCGCCCTGGTGTGGTGGTTCTTCGGCCCGGAGCCCGCGCTCACCTACGCGCTTCTCAACTCGGTGGCGGTGCTGATCATCGCCTGTCCCTGTGCCGTGGGGCTGGCGACGCCGATCTCAATGACCGTGGCGATGGGCCGCGGCGCGGGCATGGGAATCCTGTTTCGCAACTCCGAAGCCATCGAGCACATGCGCAAGATTGACACGGTGGTCGTGGACAAGACCGGCACGCTGACGCTCGGCAAGCCCGCGCTCACCGATTTCGCCTGCGAAGGCATTGAGGAGGCCGAGGCGCTCGCCCTCGTCGCGGGCGTGGAGCAGCTATCCGAGCACCCGATCGCCACGGCGATCGTCCAGGGCGCGAAGTCGCGCAAGGTCGCCCCGGCGCGCGCGGAAGGCTTCGACGCGGTGAACGGCATGGGCGTCGAAGCGCACATCAACGGACGCAAAGTGCTGGTCGGCTCGCGCGCCTTCCTGCAGCAGCGCGGCGCCGAACCCGGCGCGTGGGAAGAGCGCGCCGAGAAATGGCGCGGCGAGGCGAAGACCGTGGTCTTCTTCGCCGTGGACGGGCGCACCTACGGCATCGCCGCGGTGGCCGACCCGGTGAAGGACAGCACCCCCGAGGCGATCGCGGCGCTGAAGCAGCGTGGCGTGCGCATTGTCATGCTGACCGGCGACTCCAAGCGCACGGCGGCGGTGGTCGCGCGCCAGCTCGGCATCGACGAGGCGGTGGGCGAAGTTCTGCCCGAGAACAAGGCGCTGGAAGTGAAGCGCCTGCAGTCCGAGGGGCGCAAGGTCGCGATGGCGGGCGACGGCATCAACGACGCGCCCGCGCTCGCGCAGGCCGACGTCGGCATCGCCATGGGCACCGGCACCGACGTGGCGATGGAGAGCGCGGGCGTGACGCTCGTCAAGGGCGACCTGCGCGGCATCGCGCGCGCAGCGGCACTTTCTCGCGCCACCATGCGAAATATCCGGCAGAATCTCGTGTTCGCGTTCGGCTACAACGCGCTCGGCATTCCCATCGCCGCGGGCGTCCTTTATCCGGCTTTCGGGCTGCTGCTCTCGCCCATCATCGCCGGCGCGGCGATGGCGGCGAGCTCGCTGTCCGTGATTACCAACGCGCTGCGGCTGCGGCGCACATCGTTCTAAGGGGGCAACATGCCCACGACTGCAACTGCGAAGTACGTTTTCGGCAAGACCGTCGGCCTCGGCTTCGATGAAGCCATCGCCCGCGTGACCGAGGCTCTGGCGAAGGAAGGCTTCGGCGTGCTCACCGAGATCGACGTGAAGGCGACGCTGAAGAAGAAGCTCGGCATCGACGTCGCGCCCTACCGCATCCTCGGCGCCTGCAACCCGCAGTACGCGCACAAGGCGATCGAGTTCGAGCCGCAGATCGGGGCGCTCCTGCCGTGCAACGTCGTGGTGCGAGAGGAAAAGGGCAAGACGCGCATCGACATCATGGATCCGCAAGCCGTGCTGCAGCTCGTCGAGCGGCCCGAGATCGAGGGCATCGCGACCGAGGTCCGTCAACGGCTCGAGCGCGTGCTCGCGTCGCTCTAAGGGCGGAAAGCCGGCGGGCTTGACTTTGCCATGCTGGGAAGGTGCAGACTGAGCCGAAGATCACACACGGGAGCGCTTTTATGATCGAGCTGAGCGTACAAGGCATGACCTGCGGTCACTGCGTGAGCGCCGTGACGCGGGCCGTAAAAACCGTCGATCCGGAGGCCGATGTCCAGGTCGACCTCGGAACCGGAAAGGTTCGCGTGGACGGCCGCAGTTCCGCCGAAGCGCTGGGTAAGGCGATCGCCGACGCGGGCTATCCGGCCGCCGAGGCGGCCGCGCCGAAGTAAGGCGGTTGCGCCTGAAGGGGCGCGGCTGGCCTAGTGCCGGTGCGCGCGGTCTGGCGCCGGCTTGTCCGGCGCCGCCAGCCCGTCGAGGATCGGGCACTCGGGCCGCTCGTCGCCGTGGCAGTGCTCGGCGAGCGCCTGCAGCGTGCGCTTCATCGCCTGCAGCTCGGCGACGCGCGCATCGAGCGCCGCGATATGCTCCAACGCGAGCGCCTTCACCTTGCTGCTCGGGCGGCGCTGGTTGCGCCACAGGCCGAGCAAGTGCTCGATCTGCTTGATCGAGAAGCCGAGGTTGCGCGCCTGCCGGATGAAGCGCAGCGTGTGCACGTCGTTGCCCGAGTAGGTGCGATAACCCGAGAAGGTGCGCGCCGCCTTGGGAATCAGTCCGATGCCCTCGTAGTGGCGGATCATCTTCGCCGAGACGCCGGAGTGCTTCGCCGCCTGGCCGATATTCATCTGCATCATGTCCATCACTTGGCTCCCGGTTTCCAGTTGCGCAGGGTGAGCGCGTTGGTCACCACGCTCACGCTGCTGAACGCCATCGCCGCGCCCGCGATGATCGGGTTCAGGAACCCGAGCGCGGCGAGCGGGATGCCGACCACGTTGTAGAAGAAGGCCCAGAACAGATTCTGGCGGATCTTGCGGTAGGTGCGCCGCGACACGCCGATCGCGTCGGCGACGAGCCGCGGGTCGCCGCGCATGAGCGTGATGCCGGCGGTGTGCATCGCCACGTCGGTGCCGGTCGCCATCGCGATGCCGACGTCGGCTGCGGCGAGCGCGGGCGCGTCGTTGATGCCGTCGCCCACCATGGCCACCACGCGGCGTTTGCCGCGCAGGGCGGCCACCGTCTGCGCCTTGTCCGCGGGCAGTACTTCGGCGCGCACCTCGTCGATGCCGAGCGCGCGCGCGGCGGCCGTGGCGCTGCCCAGGTTGTCGCCGCTCAGCATCACGGTCTTCACGCCCTGCGCGTGAAGCTGCGCTATCGCCTCGCGCGCGCCGGCCTTCACCGCGTCGCCGAACGCGAGCAGCCCAAGAAGGCGCCGCGCACCGTCGGTTTCCTCGGCGAGCCACGAGATCGAGCGGCCTTGCGCCGCGAGCGCCCGCTCCCGGCCGCTGAGCGCCGCCGTGTCCACGCCCAGCTCCTGCATGAGCCGCGAGCTGCCCAGGTACAGACGGCGCCCTTCCACGACCGCCTCGACGCCACGCCCGGGCAGCGCCTTCGAGTCGCTCGCGACGGGCACGGAAACGCCGTCCGCCCCGGCGCGTTCCGTGACCGCGCGCGCGAGCGGATGCTGGCTGCCTTGCTGCAGCGCCGCCGCCAGCCGCAGGAGCTCATCGCGCGGGCCCGCCAGCGGCTCAAAGGCGAGCAGTTGCGGGCGTCCCTCGGTCAGCGTGCCGGTCTTGTCGAAGGCGACCGTGGTGATCGAGTGCGCGATCTCGAGCGCTTCGGCGTCCTTGATCAGGATGCCATGGCGCGCCGCGACGCCCGTGCCCGCCATGATGGCGGTGGGCGTGGCGAGCCCCAGCGCGCAGGGGCAGGCGATCACCAGGACCGCGACCGCGTAGAGCACGGCCGAAGTCCAGTTGCCCGTCGCGAAACCCCAGGCAAGCAGCGTCGCCAGCGCGATCAGCAGCACGATCGGCACGAACACGGCGCTCACCCGGTCCACCAGGCGCTGGATCGGCGCCTTGGCCGCCTGCGCGTTCTCGACCATGCGAATGATGCGGGCGAGCGTGGATTCGGCGCCCACCGCGCGCGTCGCCACGACAAGCAGGCCCTCGGCATTGATCGCGCCGCCGGTCACGCGCTCGCCCGCGCCCTTGGCCACCGGCAGGCTCTCGCCGGTGATGAGCGATTCGTCGACGTGGCTGCGGCCTTCGCGGATCTCGCCGTCCACCGCGATGCGCTCGCCCGGGCGCACCACCACGAGGTCGCCTACCGCGATCGATCCGACCGGCACCTCTACGTCCTTTCCATTACGGCGCACGAGCGCGCGCTCGGGCCGCAGCGCCTCGAGGGCGCGGATCGCGGCGGTGGTCTGGCGCTTCGCTCGCGCCTCCAGCCACTTGCCCAGCAGGATGAAGGTGATCAGTGCCGCGGCAATCTCGAAGTAGAGCTCGTGCGCGCCGCCGCCGGTGAGCAGGTGGAACACCGAGAGGCCATACGCCGCGCTCGTGCCGATCGCGACCAGCAAGTCCATGTTGCCGCTGAACGCGCGCAAGGCTTTCCAGCCCGCCACGTAGAACGGCGCGCCGAGCCAGAACAGGACGGGTGTCGAGAGCGCGAGCTGCAGCCATCCGGACAGCGTCCACGGCGCGCCCACGGCCAGCCCGATCATCGGAACGACGAGCGGCAGCGTGAGCACGGCCGCCACCGCGACTCGCCACCAGTCTGGAAGCGCGTGTGCGGTCTGCTTCGGCGGCGCGCTTTGGCGGAGATCGAGAGGGTCGGCCTCGTAGCCGGCCGCGGCGATCGCCTCGCGCAGGGCCCCGATCCCAAGCCCGGCTGCGGCGACCACGTGCGCCCGCTCGGTGGCGAGATTGACCTGCGCCGAGCGCACGCCGGGTACCTTGTTCAGGGCCCGCTCGACCCGGCCGACGCACGACGCGCACGTCATGCCGCGGATCGCGAGGTCGTAGGCGTCGCTGTCGAGGTCCGCGCTCGCGGCTGGCGCGGCGCTGGTAGCCGAAATATCCATCTCCGTCTCCCTGAGAGTCCGCCGCCAGTGTGAAGGTTCCCATACTGGGAAGGTCAAGCCAACCCGCGTCTGAGGGGCATGCGATGCTGCCTGGCCCGCCGCGAGCCCCTCACCGGGTTGACAGGGATCAACGCCCGGCAAATGGAAAACGCTAGCATGCGCCTTCGCAGCTTCGACAGAGGTTCTGCATTGAAGGAATTCCTGCATCGCGCGCCGCATTCACGACGCCGCTTCCTCGCCGGTCTCGCCGGCCTGTCGGCGCTGCCGCTCCTGCCAGCGCGTGGCAGCGCGCAAGCCATGCCCGCGCTCGTCGAAGCGCGGCTCGTCGCTGCGCCCAGGGAGGTGCAGCTCGTGCCGGAGAAATACCCGGCCACGGGCGTGTGGGCCTACAACGGCTCGGTGCCGGGCCCCGTGCTGCGCGCGCGGCAGGGCGAGCGCCTGCGCGTGCACGTGGAGAACGCCCTGGCCGAGCAGACCACCGTGCACTGGCACGGCATCCGCCTGCCCAATGCCATGGACGGCGTGCCTTTCATCACGCAGCGCCCGATCGAGCCGGGCGGCGGCTTCACCTACGAGTTCACGCTGCCGGATGCAGGCACATTCTTCTATCACCCGCACCAGCGCAGCTACGAGCAGGTCGGCCGCGGCCTGTCGGGCGCGCTGATCGTCGAGGAGCGCACGCCCCCCGAGGTCGATCGCGACGTGCTGTGGGTGCTCGGCGACTACCGGCTCAGCGCCGACGCCTCGATCCGCGGCGGCTTCGGCCACTTCATGGACCTGAGCCATGCCGGGCGCATCGGCAACACGGTGACGCTGAACGGGCACATGCCGGAGTCCTTTCGCGTGCGCGCGGGCGAGCGCCTTCGGCTGCGATTGATCAATGCAGCCCCGGCACGCGTGTTCGCGCTGGAATTCCGTGGCCACCGGCCGTGGGTCATCGCGCTGGACGGGCAGCCCGTAGAGCCGCACGAGCCGCCGGGCGGTGCGGTCGTGCTCGGCCCGGCAATGCGGGCCGACCTGATCCTCGACATGACGGCCGCGCCCGGCAGCCGGCACGCCGTGCACGACGGCTTCTACGCGCGCCGGCCGTACGATCTCGTGGATCTCGAATACAGCGACGAGGCGCCACTGCGCGCGCGCGCCGGCCACCCGCCGCGCCTTCCGGACAACCCGCTCGCAGAGCCGGAGGTGCGCACCGCCGAGCGCCACGAGATCGTGTTTACCGGCGGCATGATGGGCGACATGCGCGGGCTGCCGCGGGGCGCGGCCTGGGCGGTGAACGGCGTGGCGAACGGGTGTGGCGAGGGCGGCGTGCCGTTCGAGCCGCTGCTCGTCTTGCGCAAAGGGCGCAGCTATGTGCTAAATCTCGTCAACGACACGCTCTGGCACCACCCGATCCATCTGCACGGGCATTCGTTCCGCGTTGTATCGCGTGATGGCCGCCCGACGCGGTACCGCGAGTGGCTCGACACCGTGATGCTCGCGCCGCGCGAGCGCGCAGAGATCGCGTTCGTCGCCGACAACCCCGGCGACTGGATGTTCCACTGTCACGTGCTCGAGCACCAGGCGAGCGGGATGATGTCGTGCATCCGCGTCGGCTGAGCATGATGCTAGTCGCGATGCTCGCCGGCTGCGAACCGGCGGCCACCGGCTACGACGACGCGCGCGCCGATCCGCGCGACGCGTCGCGCGTCGCGCTGGGCGAGCGCGTGTATGCGCAGCACTGTGCGTCCTGCCACGGCGCAAAGCTCGAGGGACAGCCGAACTGGCGCAGCCGGCTGCCAAACGGCCGCCTGCCCGCGCCGCCGCATGACGAGAGCGGGCACACCTGGCACCATCCGGATCGCCTGCTTTTCGCGATCACGAAGAACGGCCTCGTGCCGCCGTATGTGCCCAAGGGCTACGCGTCGGACATGCCGGCGTACGCGGGCAGCCTCACGGACGACGAAATCTGGGCCGCGCTCGCCTTCATCAAGTCGCGCTGGACTTCCCGTGAGGTACGCGAGGCTCGCGCGCAGATGTCGGCGGGCGCGTCGGTGCGATGAAACATCGCGCGTGAGCAGGGGGCCGACGCGGGATTGAGGACCGGAACGAGGAGCACGCTGGGATGAAGCAAATGGCGGTGATCATGGCTCTGCTCGCCGTGGCGAGCGCCGCAGTTGCGGACGAGGCGGCGGTGCGGCGGCTGATCCAGTCGCGTGCCGGCGATCAGGCGAAGATCGAGCAGATCCTGCGCCTTCCGGGCAGCAGCCTGTACGAGGTGACGCTGCGCGGCCCGAACGGACCGCAGCTCTTCTACGTGGACGACAAAGCGCGCGTCATCGTGGTCGGCCAGGCGATCGACGGGCGCAGCGGCCTCAATCTCACCGAGGAGCGCCTGCGCAAGCTGAACGCCATCGACTGGCGCACGCTGCCGTTCGCCGACGCCATCACGACCACGCGCGGCAGCGGCCGGCGCAAGGTGGCGGTGTTTTCCGATCCGAATTGCCCCTACTGCAAGCGCTTCGAGAAGGACCTCGCCAAGCTCCACGACATCGCGGTGCACATCTTTGTCTACCCGGTGATCCGGCCCGACTCGGTGCGGCTCACCAAGTCGGTGTGGTGCTCGCGCGACCGGGCGAAGGCGTGGAACGACCTCATGCTGCGCGACATCGAGCCCACGGCAGCCCCCGATTGCGACACACCGGTCGAGAAGCTGGTTGCGCTCGGGCGCAGCCTCGGCGCGACCTCGACGCCCACGTGGTTCGTCGAGACCGGCGAGCGCTATTCGGGGGCGATCCCGCTCGAGGACACCCGGCGTATTCTTGACGACGCAGCACGCCTGAAAGGAGCGAAATGACGCGAACGATCCGATTCTTCCTTGCCGCCTTCCGGCGTAACGTCTATCTGAGCCCCGACCGTGGGCGCACGTGGCGCCAGATCGCCGCGGACGGCAAGTGGCAATGACGGCCGGCCGGCCGCCGCTGCGTGTGCTCCTCGCGTCGGTCGGCGCGGCGGCGCTCGTCGCCGGCGGGGTCGGGACGTACCTGTCGCTCGAGCGGTCTGGAGAGCAGTCGGGCGCACCCACGGTGACGCCGGCCCCGTCGGAAACGTCGATCATCCGTCTGCACGCGGCGCCGCGCGCGCTGCCCCCGATCGCGTTCCAGGACGGCAAGGGTCGCCCGGTCACCCTTGCCGACTTTCGCGGCAAGGCCGTGCTGCTCAACGTGTGGGCGACGTGGTGTGCGCCGTGCCGCGAGGAAATGCCCTCGCTCGACCGCTTGCAGAAAGCGCTCGGCGGGCCCGCTTTCGAAGTCGTGGCCGTGTCGATCGACACCGGCGGCGCCGCGGTGGTGGAGCGCTTCTATAAAGAAGTCGGTATCGGCGCGCTCGCGATCTACGTCGATCCCACGATGCGCGCGGCTGGCGAGCTGCGAACGCCGGGCGTGCCCACGACGCTGCTGATCGACGCCGAGGGGCGCGAGCTCGGCCGCCACGCCGGTCCCGCGAGCTGGGACGATGCCGAGGTGCTGAAGCTCGTCGCCCGGCATCTGCCGCGCTGATGGAAGCCGGCACGATCGGGCTTGCCGCGGCTTTCGCCGCGGGCATGATCTCGTTTCTCTCGCCGTGCGTGCTGCCGCTCGTGCCGGCCTACGTCTCCTATGTCGCGGGCCAGTCGAACTCGGCGCTCGAGCGCCGCCGCGACGCGCACCAGCGGCTCGCCGCGCTCGCCCTGAGCAGCGTGTTCGTCCTCGGCTTCGGCGTCGTGTTCGTCGCGCTCGGCGCGGGCGCAAGCGCGCTCGGCAGCCTGCTGCTGCGCTTCCGATACGAGGCGAACCTCATCGGCGGCGCGATCGTGATCGTTTTCGGCGTCCTGATGATCGGTATGTCGCGCGGCATGCCCTGGCTGCAGCGCGAATGGCGTTTTCACCCGAACCTGCCCGGCGGGCGGCCGCTCGCCGCGTTCGTGCTCGGGCTCGCCTTCGGCTTTGGCTGGACGCCGTGCATCGGCCCGGTGCTCGGCGCCATCCTGACGCTCGGCGCGACACAGGCCCCGGGCGCGGGCGCGGTCGGGTTGCTCGCGGTGTACGCCGCGGGCCTCGGCGTGCCGTTCCTGCTCGTGGCGCTGTTCACGCGAGAGCTCGCGGCGCGCATGCGCGCGCTGCGCCGCGTGGGCTGGATCCTGCAGATCGCCGCGGGCGCCGTGCTCGTCGCCATGGGGATTGCGATGATGACAGGGTACCTGTCGAAGTTCGGGTTCTGGCTGCTGGAGACGTTTCCGGCGCTTGGGCGGATCGGGTGAGTGCAACGGGGCAGCATGCGGCATGGAAAGCAGCGTGGCGCTTGACATTCCAATAGCAAGAAGGTCTAGCATCGACCCGCCTATAAACGTACCGAGGATGAGCTCATGCAACCTGAACTGAAGCCGATCCCGACCAACGAACGCAGCCCGGGCCGCGCCAGCGCGCCCTTTACGTCCGATGTGGGGGTATCGGCCAGTGCGCAGAAGGTCCTGCGCAACACCTACCTGCTGCTCGCCCTGACCATG
>DATHYT010000009.1:0-10372 GCA_035459025.1 Burkholderiales bacterium
TGCGCATCGGCCGGCATCGCTTCGCGTTCGAGCGCGGCGAGACCATCCACACCGAGAACTCCCACAAGTACGCGGTGGAGGAGTTCCGCGCGCTCGCCGCGCAGGCGGGCTTCAGGGGCGCGAAGCTCTGGCAGGACCGCCGAGGGCTGTTCGCCCTGCACGGCCTGCTCGCCGCCTAGCTACGCGGCGCCGATGCGCGCCGCGCGCGGGCGGTGGCCCACGGCGCTCGAGACGCGCTCCGCGGTCTCCTTGATCAGCGGCCCCCACTGCGCCTTCATGCGGTCGGCCGGCGTGGACAGCGACAGCGCGGCGATCAGCGATCCGGCGTCGTCGCGCACGCCGGCCGCGACGCAGCGCACGCCGATCTCGGCTTCCTCGTTGTCGGTGGCCCAGCCCTGGCGCTGCGTGCGCTCGAGGTCGCGCTCCAGCTGCTGCAGGTTGGCAAGAGTGTTGCGCGTGTGCGCCGCGAGCCCGGTGCGCTTGGCGTACTCGCGCAGGCGCGCGAAGCCGTCTTCCAGCAGGAAGAGCTTGCCGGCGGCGGTGACGTGCAGCGCGGCGCGCGCGCCGATGACGTGCACCACGCGCATCGCCGATCGCCCCGACGAGGTGCGCTCCACGTAAACGATCTCGTCGTCGTGGCGCACCGAGAGGTTCACGGTCTCTCCGGTGTGCGCGTGCAGCTCGCGCATCACCGGCAGCGCCAGCTCGCGCACGCTGATGCGCGAGCGCACCATGTTGCCGAGCTCGAGAAGCCGCATGCCCAGGCGGTAGCTGCCCGGCTCCAGGCGATCGACGAGGCGTCCGCCCGACATCGCCGACAGGATGCGGTGCGCCGTCGATGGATGCAGCCCGGCGTACTGCGCCACTTGCTTCAGCCCGAGCGGCTCGGGATGCGCAGCGAGCACGTCGAGCAGCGTCATCATGCGGTCGATGACCTGGATCGGTCCCTTCTCGTCGCCGTTCGCCGCGCCCATGCCGGGGATTTTATCTCACGATATGAAACGCGCATGCTAAGATTTCCTTCATGCCGGTCGTGACCAACGTCGAGGACCTGCGCCAGATGGCGCGCCGGCGCGTCGCCAAGGCGGTGTTCGACTATGTCGATCGCGGCTCTTACGACGAGCAGACGATGCGCGCCAACCGCGCCGACCTCGATGCACTGCATTTTCGCCAGCGCGTCGGGATCAACGTCGACAACCGCACGACGCGCAGCACGATGGTGGGAGAAGACGTGGCCATGCCGGTCGCGATCGCCCCGGTCGGGCTCACCGGACTGAATTGGGCCGACGGCGAGATCCTCGGCGCTCGCGCGGCGGAAAGGTTCGGGGTTCCGTTCACGCTGTCCACCATGTCGATCTGCTCGATCGAGGACGTGGCGGGCGAAGTCACCAAGCCCTTCTGGTACCAGCTCTACGTGTTTCGCGACCGCGGCTTCGCCGCCAGCCTGATCGAGCGCGCCAAGGCGGCCAAGTGCTCGGCGCTGGTGTTGACGTTCGACCTGCAGATCCAGGGCCAGCGCCACATGGACCTGAAGAACGGCCTCACCGTGCCGCCGCGGCTGACCCCCGGCACGATACTCGACGTGATGACCAAGCCCGGCTGGGTGCTGAACGTGCTCACCGGCCGGCGCAAGTCCTTCGGCAACTTGGAGGGACAGATTCCCGACGCCAAGACCCTCAAGACCCTCGGGCAGTGGATCGCGGGCCAGTTCGACCCGACGCTGTCGTGGCAGGACGTGGAGTGGGTGAAGAAGCTCTGGGGCGGCAAGCTCATCCTCAAGGGCATCCTCGATGTCGAGGATGCGAAGATCGCCGCCGCAACCGGTGCCGACGCGATCGTGGTGTCGAACCACGGCGGGCGGCAGCTCGACGGCGCCGTGTCATCGATCCGCGCGCTGCCCGAAATCGTGCAGGCTGTGGGCGCCAGCACGGAGATCTGGTTCGACGGCGGCATCCGCTCCGGTCAGGACGTGCTGCGCGCGCTGGCGCTGGGCGCGCGCGGCACGATGATCGGCAAGGCGTTCGCCTGGGGCCTGGGCGCCATGGGCGAGGCGGGCGTGACCAAGACCCTGGAGATCATGCAGAAGGAGCTCGACGTCACGATGGCCCTGTGCGGCCTGCGCGACGTGAAGGACGCGAGCCCGTCGATCCTGCGCGCCGGCTAGCCCGCCGGGCAAACCTTTCCGGCGCCAGCGCCGCGGCGAGCGGCGCCTCCAGCGGCAGCGGCGCTCCTTCCATGAGGCTCGCGAGCAGCTCCCCGGCGAGGCCTGCCCACAGCAACCCGCGCGAGCCGTAGGCGAAAGCGCCATACAGGCCGGGCGCATCGAGCATGCCGACGAGCGGCAGGCGGTCTCGCGCAACGGTGCGAAAGGACGTGCGCCCTTCGAGTTTCTTGGGATCGAGCCCCCGCGAGCCGCCCGGAACAATGCGCTCCAGCCGCTCGAGGTTGTCTTCGTGGCTCGCAACGCGCACGGAAGGGTCCTCGTCGTCCAGATCGAAGCTCGCGCCCGCGACCGAGACGCCGTCGATCGGCGGCAGCACCATGCCCCCGCGTAGCACGACGGTCTTCAGGCCGCGCAGCGGCGGCAGGTAGGTGAGCTGGCCGCGCACGCGCCGCAGCCTGACCTGCGGCATGGGCGCGAGATGCAGCGCATCGGCGGCGTTGGCGAGCACCACGGCGCCCGCCGCGGCGATCTCGTCGCCCTCGCGGTCGCGCACGATCCAGCGCGGCCCCGCCTGCTCCAGCGCTGCCGCCTCGCGCCCGTAGAGCACGCGCGCGCCGGAGCGCGTGATCAGCGCCCGCGCGAAGCTGCGCGGCCGGATCCAGCCTCCTTCCTGGAACCATAGGCCGCCTGCGGCGAGCGTTGCGCCCGCGCTGACGCTGGCCGCGCGCGCATCGAGCAGCTGCGCATAGCTGAGCGGAGGCTTGAGCGCCTCGAGCGCGGCGCGCTGCGACGCTGCCTCGCGCGCGTCGCGCGCGAGCTGCAGCACGCCGCAGCGCTTCCATTCCGGTGATGCGCCGATCGCATCGAACTGGCGCCAGTGCTCGAGCAGGAACGTGAAGGCCGCGCGCGTGATGCGCGCGAACGGACTGTCGTCGGGCGCCAGCACGGGGTGAAAGGCGCCCGCGTGATTCCCCGAGGCCTCGAGCGCTAGCCCGCGGTGCCGCTCGACCAGCGTCACCTCCCAGCCGCTCGAGGCGAGGCGCTCGCACACCGCCGCCCCGGCAATGCCGGCGCCGACGACGACGGCGCTCCTTTCTCCGGGCAGCGACGGCGCGGGTCGCAGCACCCGCGCCGGCACGAAACGCGCGACCAGCATTTCGCTCTTCCTGGCGAAACCACGGCGCCTCTCGGACACAAAGCCCGCCGCGCGCAAGCCCTCGCGCACGCTGGATGCCACACTCCAGGTGGCCGCCGTAGCGCCGGGCGCGGCGAGGCGCGCTACCGACTTCAGCAGCGCGAGCGACCACATGTCGGGGTTCTTCGCCGGCGCGAAGCCATCGAGGTAGATCGCGTCCGCGGCGAGCCGCAACTGCGGCACGAGCTCCGCGGCGTCGCCGAAGGCGAGCGTGAGCACGACACGCCCGTTCTCGAACTCGAGCCGGTGCATCCCGGGGACCAGCAGCGGCCAGGCGCTGCGCAACTCCTCGGAGAGCGCGGCGAACGCCGCGTGCGGCGCGTGCAGCACCGCGAGGTCTTGCGCCGTGAAAGGATGCTTTTCCACCGAGACGTAATGCAGGCGCGCCGAGCGCGCGGGATCCTCACGCCACGCGTCCCAGGTGGCGAGGAAGCTGAGGCCGAAACCGAAGCCGGTCTCGAGGATGGTGAAGCTTCGCGCACCGCGCCAGCGCGCCGGCAAGCCGTTGCCGCCGAGGAACACGTGGTGCGCTTGCGCCGCGCCGCCGTCGGCGCTGTGGTACAGGTCGTCGAACTCGCGGCTGTACGGGGTGCCCTCGGCGTTGAAGGCAAGGCGGGCGGGAAAGAGGGGGGCGGACACGCGCTGAGTATATCGGCGTAAAATTTTCTCCTGTACGAGGAGTCCGCCGATGAACAAGCCCGCCGAACTGAAGCTCGACACCGTGCCCTGCTGGATCGGGGGCAAGCCCGTGGTGCCCGCCGGACGCATGGGGGAGGTGTACAACCCCGCGACCGGGCAGGTGACGAAGCGCGTGCCCTACTGCGACGCCGCGGCAATTGACGACGCGGTGAAGGCCGCCTCCGCCGCGCTGCCGGAGTGGCGTGACGCTTCCATCCTGAGGCGCGCGCGCGTCATGCAGAAGTTCCTTCAGCTGATGCAGTCGCACCAGAAGGACATCGCGCGCCTGATCACCGCGGAGCACGGCAAGACCTTGCCCGACGCGATGGGCTCGGTGCAGCGCGGCATCGAAGTGGTGGAGTTCGTCTGCGGCATCCCGCAGCTTCTGAAAGGCGAGTACTCGGAGAACGTCGGCACGGCGGTGGACACGCACACCCTGCGCCAGCCGGTCGGGGTGTGCGCGGGCATCACGCCGTTCAATTTTCCGGCCATGGTGCCGATGTGGATGTTCCCGGTGGCGATCGCCTGCGGCAACACGTTCATCCTCAAGCCCTCGGAGAAGGTGCCCTCGGCGTCGATCCGCATGGCGGAGCTTTTCAAGGAGGCAGGGCTGCCCGACGGCGTGTTCAACGTGGTGCACGGCGACAAGGCGGCGGTGGACGCGATCCTCGCGCACCCGGGAATCGCGGCGGTCTCCTTCGTCGGCTCGACGCCGATCGCCAAATACATCTACGAGACCTGTGCGAAGAGCGGCAAGCGGGTGCAGGCGCTCGGCGGCGCGAAGAACCACGCCGTGGTGCTGCCCGACGCCGACCTCGAGTTCGCCGCCGACGCGTTGATCGGCGCGGGTTACGGCTCGGCGGGGGAGCGCTGTATGGCGATCTCAGCCGTGGTGGCGGTGGGCGCAGCGGCCGACCCGCTCGTCAAGCTGCTGGCGAAAAAGGCGCAGGCGATCAAGATCGGCCCGGGCGATGCCGACGGCGTCGACATGGGGCCGCTCGTCACGGCGCAGCATCGCGACAAGGTCGCGGGCTACATCGAGAAGGGCAAGCGCGAAGGCGCGAAGCCGGTGCTCGACGGCAGCAAGCCGCCAGTGAAGGAAGGGTTCTTCCTCGGCACCACGCTATTCGACCAGGTGAAGCCGGAGATGGAGATCTACCAGCACGAGATCTTCGGCCCGGTGCTGGTTGTGCTGCGCGTCGATACGCTGGAGGAGGCAATTGCGCTGGTGAACCGCAACCCCTATGCCAACGGCACGGCGATCTTCACCGAATCGGGCGGCGCCGCGCGGCGCTTCGAGAACGAGGTGCAGGTGGGCATGGTCGGCATCAACGTGCCGATCCCGGTGCCGGTGGCGTTCTACTCCTTCGGCGGCTGGAAGAACTCGCTGTTCGGCGACCTGCACGTGCATGGCATGGAGGGCGTCAAGTTCTATACCCGCACCAAGGTCGTCACCACGCGCTGGCCGCACCAGGACACGCCGGCTCCGGGCTTGCACATGCCGACGCTGGGCTGAAAGGCCCCAATGGCGGACCGGCTGAAGGGCAAGGCGGCGCTCGTCCTCGGCGCGGGCTCGGTGGGCGAGGGTGTCGGCAACGGGCGCGCCATCGCGGCGCTCTTCGCGCGCGAAGGCGCGCGCGTCGCGGGCGCCGATGTGCGGCTCGCGGCGGCCGAGGAAACGGCGCGGCTCATCGCCAAGGATGGCGGCAAGATGCTGGCGCTCGAGGCCGACGTCACCCAAGAGGCCGACCTGCAGCGCACGGTGGACGCAACCTTGAAGGCGTTCGGGCGCATCGACATCCTGGTGAACAACGTCGGCGGCAGCATCCCGGGCGACGTGGAGACGATCACGCCCGAGGGCTGGCGCGGGCAGTTCGAGTTCAATCTGCACTACGTGTACCACTCGATGCGCATCGTGGCGCCGCTGATGGCGAAGCAGGGCGGCGGGGCCATCGTCAATATTTCCTCGATCGCGGGATTACGCCATCTGGGCAACGAGCTCGCCGCGTACGCGGCGGCAAAGGCCGGGCTGCAACAATTCTCGCGCGTCACCGCGGTGCGCTACGCGGCGCAGGGTGTGCGCGTCAATACCGTGATTCCGGGACTGATGAACACGCCGCTGGTGGCCGAGCGTCTCGCGAAGTCGCAGTCCGGGGGCGATGCGGCGGCGTTGATCGCCAAGCGCCACGCGCGCACGCCGACGGGGCGCATGGGCGACGCCTGGGACGTGGCCTGGGCGGTCGTGTTCCTCGCTTCGGACGAGGCGAAGTTCGTCACCGGCGCCGAGCTCGTCGTCGACGGGGGGCTGACGGCTACGATCCGCTAGCCGCGCACGCTGACCGCGCCGCGGTCGATGACGATGATGCGGTCGACCATGCGCTCCGAATGCTGCAGGTCGGACTCCGACAGGATCACCGACATGCCTTCGCGCTTGAGGTTCGCCACCACCTCCACCAGCCGCTGCGCCAGTGCCGGCGCGACGCCCTCGAACGGCTCGTCGAGCAGCAGCAGCTTCTCGCCGCACATCAGCGCGCGGCCGATGGCCACCATCTTCTGCTGCCCGCCGGAGAGCTGCGAGCCCTTGCGCGGCGCGAACTCGCGCAGCTCCGGGATCAGCCGGTAGACCTTCTCCAGCCGCGCCTCGCCGTCGGCGCGCTTCGCCGCCCAGGACGGCAGCAGCAGGTTCTCCGCGCAGGTCAGGTCCGGGATCAGGCGCCGGTCCTCGGGCATGTAGCCGATGCCCATGCCGGTGCGCTTCCAGGTCGGCGAGGCGAGGAGATCCGCGCCGTCGAAGCTGATCGTGCCGCCCGAGACCTTGAGAATCCCCATGATGCTCTTCATGAGCGTGGTCTTGCCGGCGCCGTTGCGGCCAATCAGGCCCGCCATGGTGCCGGTGGGCAGCTCGAGCGACACGCGGCGCAGGATCTGCACCGACTGGATGGCAACATCGACGCTGTCGAGCTTAAGCACGCGGTCGTGCCTTCTCTTCGTCCATGCGGTGCAGCTCGCCGCCGACCACGTAGCGCTTCACCTCCGGGTCGTTCAGCGCCTCACCGGGCGGCGCGTCGGCGATGATCCGACCGTCGTAGAAGGCGAGCACGCGCTCCGCGAAGCGGCTCACCACCTCCATGTCGTGCTCGACGAACAGCACGGTGATGCCTTCGGCACGCACCGCCTTCATGATCATCTGCATGATGTCGAACTTTTCCTCGGCCGAGACGCCGCTGGTTGGCTCGTCGAGCAGCAGGATCTTGGGCCGCGCCACCATGGTGAGCGCGATGTCGAGCAGCTTGCGGATCCCGCCCGGGAGCACCTGCGCGTTCTTGTCGCGGTACTCGGCGAGGCCGAAGCGCTCGAGCAGGCGCTCGGCGACCTCCTCCGCCGGCTGGTCGTAGCCCGGCACGCTCGGCCGGCCGCGCGAGAAGAAGCCTCCGCGCCCGGCGTTGCGCAGCACCACGCCGATGCCGATCATCATGTTCTCGTACGCAGTGAGCGAGGCGTAGAGCTGCGGAATCTGGAACGAGCGGCAGATGCCGATGCGGGTGACCTCGCGCGGCTCGAGCTGCGTGATGTCGCGGCCCTCGTAGTAGATGCGGCCGGTGTCGGGCTTGAGGTACCCGGTGATCATGTTGATGAAGGTGGTCTTGCCGGCGCCGTTGGTGCCGATCAGGCCGACCACCGAGTCGCGTGCGATGGCGGCGTTGATGTCGCTGGCCGCGGTGACTGCGCCGAAGCTCTTGTTCAGGCCCTGCGCGTCGAGGATCGCCGCCATCTCAGGCCGCCTTCCGGCGCTTGAACAGCGACCACAGGCCCTGCGGCAGGAACACGATGACCGCCAGCAGGGATGCGCCGAGCACCATCTGCCAGGTGTTGGGCGAGATGTCGAACGCCACCGTCTGGATGATGCCGAAGATGAGCGCGCCCAGGAACGGCGCGATCACGCTGCCGGTGCCGGCGAGAATCGTGATGAAGATGAATTCGCCCGAGGTGGTCCAGTAGGCCATCTCCGGGTCGATGTGGCCGACGGTGGTGGCCGCGAGCGCACCGCCCAGGCCTGCGAGCGCCGCGGCGATGACGTACTTGACGTGGATCGCGCGGCGCGCCGAGGCGCCCATGTACTCGACGCGGATCTCGTTGTCCTTGATTGCCGGCGCAAGGCGTCCGAGCGGTGTGCCGAGGTAGCGATGCACCGCCAGCGCGGCGATGAAGGCCACCCCGGCGGCCACGGCGAGCACGCTATAGCGCACCCATGCGTCGGCGGGGCGCCAGCCGAAGAGCGTCGAGGGCAGCACGTTGAACCCGTCGCTCGAGCCCAGCGCTTCCGTCTTCACGAGCAGCCCGTAAAGGATCATCGAGATCGCGAGGCTGAGCAGCCCGAAGAAGATGCTGCGGTAGCGCGCGAGCAGAAATCCCAGGACGAAGGCGACCACGGCCGAAGCCGCCATGCCGGTGAGCATGAGCGTGAACACGCCGCTCACCTCGTACAGGCGCCCGAGCATGCCCGCGGCATAGGCGCCGAGGCAGTAATAGAGCGCCTGGCCGAAGGACACCAGGCCGCAGCGCAGCAGCATCATGAGGCCGAGCACCACGAGGCCCTTGGCGAGCGCAACGGTGAGCAGGAACAGCGTCCATTGCGGCGCGATCGGGCCCACGGCGAGGATCGCGACGAGGATCAGCGCCAGTGTACGCGGCGTGCGGTCGGCCCTCATATCTTTCGCGCCTCGGCGATGCTGAACAGGCCGCGCGGCCGGAACGCGAGCACCATCGCCATCACGAGATAGATGACGAAGAGCTCGACCTGCGGCAGGTAATGGATGGTGGCCGAGCGCACCAGGCCGACGATCACCGCGCCGAGCGCGGCGCCGGGCAGGCTGCCGAGGCCTCCGATCACCACCACCGCGAACGAGAGCACGATCACCTCGATGCCCAGGCCCGGCACCACCGACACCGTGGGCGCGGTGAAGGCGCCGCCGATCGCGGCCAGCAGCGAGCCGAAGGTGAAGGTGAACAGGTACATGCGCTCGACGTTGATGCCCATCGCGCGGCTCACCTCGGTATCGTGGATCACCGCCACCAGCAGCTTGCCGGTGCGCGTGTGGCCGAGCATCCAGAACAGGCCGAAGCCGCACGCGATCGCCACGCCGACCAGGATCAGGTTGTAGTACGGGTAGGTCAGGTCCATCACGTCGAAGCTGCCCAGCAGCCCGTAGGGCTCGGCGATGAAATACGGGCTCACGCCCCAGATCAGCTTGATGGTGTCTTCCAGAATCAGGAACAGCGCGTAGGTGATGAGCAGGATCACCACCTCGTCCTTCACGTACATGAAGCGCAGGATGCCGCGCTCGATGACCGGCGCCACGACCAGCGTCACCAGCAGCGCCGAGCCGAGCAGCACCGCGTAGGAGAGCGAAGGCGCCATGCCCTGCGCGAGCGCCCAGCCGGTGATCGAAGCGGCCGCATAGGCGCCAAGCGCGTAGAAGCTGCCGTGCGTCACGTTGACGATCTTCATGACGCCGTAGATCAGCGTCAGTCCGACCGCGGCAACGAACAGCCACGCGGAGTAGATGATGCCGTCGATCAGGACGGCGACGAGTTGGTCCACGCTCCCCCGGGACGAAAAACGGCTGCCCTGCGGCAGCCGTTGTTCAGCTCAAACGCCTACTTCTTGAAGCCGTTGGCAATCCAGTCCGCGGCCTTGATGCCATCGGGTGGATTGACCATCTCGGCCGGGTAGCGCTTGACGTTCGCCACCGTCATCTTGCCTTTCACCTTCTTGGTCACGCCGTAGGCCGTCTCGGTGATCGCCTGGTGGCCGGCGCCGATCGCCATCTCCACCTTGCCCGCGGGGCTCTCGAAGGTCAGGCGCTCGAAAGCCGCGATCACCTGGTCCTGGCTCGGGCGCTTGTCGCCGTTCGCGGCCTGCGCTTTCTCCCACGCCGCCTTGGTGCCGAGGATCGCCTGCGCCATCTGGTAGGCGGCGTAGTTCGGCGGCACGCCGTAGCGGTCCTGGAAGGTCTCCGAGAACCACTTGTTCAGCGCGTTATCCGGCGCATAGGGGCCGTAGGGCCCGCGCGCGCCGATCACCACGCCGTCCGGAATGCGGTCGGCGAGTTTGTACATCGCGGTCTCGCCGGTGGTGAGGATCACGGTGCTCCTCTTGAACAGGCCGCGCGGTCCCGCCTGCAGGATGAACGCCTCCAGGTCGCCGTCCCAGAAGCTCGAGTGCACCACGTCCGCCTTGGCGCCGAGAATCGTCGAGATCTCGGCGTTGTACTGGCCGGCGAAGAGCTTGGGCATCTGCGAGGTCGCGACCTTCACGCCGGGGACGAGCTTTT
>DATHYT010000010.1:0-15282 GCA_035459025.1 Burkholderiales bacterium
CGACCTTTGCTGAGACAAACCCAAAAATATGCATTCAGCGCGCGGCGCTAGTCTTGCGCCTTAATCAAATACCGAGCAGACGTTGGTGCGCTTCCTCTTGTGCGGATGCGGAAAACGCGCCAACGCGTGTCGGCTTCCCGACATCACAGGTTCATGTGGTTGCGAAGTGCTTTCGCGGGGAGTAGCTTCTTCTAGCCTGCCATTACAGGGAGGAGATCGCCATGCGCATCGTGATAGCCAATACTTCTGCGGCCGTCGCTATGGCCGCCTTTCTTTCGTGGCCGATCAGCGCCTCGGCCCTTCCAGAACAGGTCGTGAACGTCAATTGCGACAGCGGGGCGCGCATCAGCCAGGCGCTGGGTCGCCCTACGCCCGGCGACCGGCGCCTAGTGGTGCTCGTGGGCGGCACATGCAACGAGAATGTGACGATTGAGCGCGACGATGTGACGCTGCGCGCGCAGAGCTACGGCGGCGGCGTCAGTGCGACCGACGCCAGCCGATCCGCCATTCTGATCAGCGGCGCCAGGCGCGTGACGCTGGAAGGGCTCACTGTGGCCGGCGGTCTGCACGGAGTCCACGTAGTGGGCGGAGGTTCGGTCGCGATCCGTGCCAGCGGTATTCGCAATGCGGTGAGAAATGGTGTAGCGGTGGATAGCGGCGCCAGCGCATCGATCGATGCGAGCACGATAGAGAACCACGGCCGCACCGGCGTCTTTGTGGGAGGAGCCGGAGCCACGATGACCGGCTCGCTCGTGCGCGGCAATGGACTCTCAGGCGTTTCTTCTGTTCAGGGCGGCAGTGTCACACTGGGTGACATCGACGCCCTCGGCAATGTCTGCTGCGGCAACACTATTGACGGCAACACCCTCGATGGGGTGACGATCGCCGACAACGCCGTCGCCGTCCTGTATGGCAATACGATCCAGGGGAACGGTACGAGTTCGGGCCGATTCGGCGTTCTGGTCGTGGAGCAGAGTTCGGTCTTGCTGCGCGGCGGAAACGTCGTGCAGGGAAATGGCCGCGTCGGCACCGGCGGCGGGGGCGGCATCTTCGCCCGCGGGGGCGCGACGATCCGCACCGGGCCCGGCGACACGCCGAGCAATCCCGCGACCAACGAGATCTCGGGCAACGCTTTCGGAATCCAGGCGTTTAGCAACTCCCACTTGGACCTTCGGGGCGGCCCGCGCATCACCGGCAACACCTTTACCGGTGTGGTCGCAGACCAGGGAACCCGCCTGCGCACGGACAGCGCCTTCATCGCCAGCAATGGCGCCCACGGCATATTCGTGGCGCGCGGCTCTGCCGTGGACTTCTTCGGCGGTGGCGCCTCCGTCACTGGCAATCGCGCGTTTGGGCTCTACTGCGCGGACGGCGAATCGCACTACTCGGGCAACATCGGCGGCATCACGGGGAACACCCTAGGTGACGTGAGCTGTACGCTCTACCCGCCGCCGCCGCCGCCGCTTCCTGGACCACCACCTCCGGGAGGGCTGCCGCCCACGATCCCGCCGTCTTGACCTGAATCCGGGTGCGTTGATCGAGAGGGGCCAAGCAGCCGTTAGCGGCCTCGCCGCGGCTGGGCGAGGCCGCTGGAGGTAGTCAAGAGATTGGCTTTCCGAAACCGGTCTGCGAGTTCGGCTTCGGGTCGGCGCTCTTATTCGTTACGAGCTTAGAGCGAGGAACACATTTCTAAGCGGACCGGCTCGGGGTCCGCTTCTGGCCGGGCGCAGCCGCTCGGAACACACCGACTGAAAGTGCTTGTCCCGCTCCGTGATCGTGGCGTCAGGCGGCGCGGGGAACATTGCTGCGGGACCTTGCTTAAGGCTAGGAACCTTCTTCCGCGTTGTGGCCTGCAACACGCGCGAGCGGGGGTATCTGGCTGGAGGGGTCATCGGCGCGCACTCTCAGCGCGATCGCGCGCATAGCCTCGCCGCACCGTGGGCAAAAAAGCGGGTCGACTTCGTGGATCCTGAGGTTCAGCTTGGCCCAGGCGGCCTTCGCAGCCTGGCGCGCAATCCAGTGTCGGCGGATGGCTTCAAGCGCACGATGAAGCACTGCGCTCGGGTACACTTTGCGCCGGCATGAAGCCCTGCGATCGCCCTCTCCGCCAGGCTCGCATTAACGCGGCGCTTGCGGAGGCGTCGGCGCCAGGCGTTCTGCCGCAGCCGGGAGTTCCGTCGTAAAGTGTGGATTCATGGCGCCCCAGACACGAATCGAACGTGCGACCTGCCCCTTAGGAGGGGGCTGCTCTATCCACTGAGCTACCGGGGCGCGAGCCCCGATTCTACCGCTTGCGATTTCTCCTCTCCGTCGCGTTGCTGATCTCCGCCGCGCCCGCCGCCGCGCAAAGCTGGGCCTGGGACGACGGCAGCGTGCCGTTCGTGGTCACGCCGGCCGAGATCGTCGAGCGCATGCTGCGCATGGCGGAGGTCGGCAAGGGCGACCACCTCATCGACCTCGGCTCGGGCGACGGGCGTATCGTGATCGCGGCGGCACAGCGCGGCGCGACCGCGCTCGGCGTGGACCTCGATCCCGACCTCGTGCGCATCGCGAGCGCGAATGCCAGACGCGCCGGGGTCGCGGAGCGCACGCAGTTCCAGGTGCGCGACCTGTTCGAAACCGACCTGTCGCAGGCGAGCGTGGTCGCGTTCTACCTGCTGCCCGAGTTCAACGCCAAGCTCCTGCCGCGGCTGCTCGCGCTCAAGCCCGGCACGCGCATCGTGTCGCACGACGGCGGCATCGGCGAGTGGCCGCCCGACGAGCGCCTCGAGATGCGCGTGCCCGAGAAGGCGGTCGGCGTCGGCGGGCTGTCGCGCGTCGAGCTCTGGGTGGTGCCGGGGGATGCGCGCGGGCGCTGGGTGAGCGAGGTGCCGCAGCACGGCGGGCGCTGGAGCTTCGACATCGCGCAACGCTTCCAGGAACTCGAGGTGGAGGTGCGCGCGCAGGGCCGCGACCTGCTGGTGCGCGCGAGCCGCCTGCGCGGTGCGGAGATCAAGCTCGCGGTCACCGGCGTCGTCGGCGCGCGGGCGTGGAACCATCTGTTCGCGGGACGCGTCGACGGCGGGCGCATCGAGGGCGAACTGACCATTTCAGACGGCGAGCAGACGAGGACGCATCCATGGCGAGCGACAAGAGCGCAGTGACTTCGAGCGGGCCGCGGCCCCTGCTGTCGGTGGGTGACGGCATCTTCCTCACCGTCGGCATGGTGGTCGGCGTCGGCATCTTCAAGCTGCCGTCGCTCGTGGCAGGCAATACCTCCAGCGCGACGGTATTCCTGCTGCTGTGGGTGGTGGGGGGCATCGTCTCGCTGTGCGGCGCGCTGGTGTACGCGGAGCTGGCGGCGCGGCATGCGGAAACCGGGGGCGAGTATGTCTTCCTGCAGCGCGGCCTGGGCGGCGGCGCGGCGTTCCTGTTCGCCTGGTCGCGCATGACCGTGATCCAGACCGGCGCCATCGCCGCTGTGGCGTTCGCCTTCGGCGAGTACGCCAGCCAGATCCTGGCGCTCGGCAGGCACAGCACCGCGCTGTGGGCAGCGCTCGCGGTGGCCGGGCTGACGGCGCTCAACGTGGCGGGCACCTGGCAGTCGAAGACCACGCAGAAGGTGACGCAGATCGTGCTGATCGCGGTGCTGGTGCTGCTCGCGCTGGTGGCGTTCACCGCCAGTCCGCCGGCCGGCGAGATCGCGCGCTCGGCGCCCAGCGGCAACGTGTTCGGGGTGGCGATGATCTTCGTGCTGTTCACCTTCGGCGGCTGGAACGAAGCGGCCTACCTCTCCGGCGAGGTGCGCGAAGCGCGGCGCAACATGGTGCGCGTGCTCGTATGGGGCATTCTCGCAGTGACCGCGCTTTACCTGCTGGTCAACGCGGCCTACCTCTCGGCGCTCGGGCTGGAGGGAATGCGCGCCTCGAGCGCGGTGGCGGCCGACGCCATGCGCGCGGCCCTGGGCGACGGCGCCGCGGTGGCGGTGGCCGTGGTGGTCTGCGTTTCGGCGCTGACCACGATGAACGCGGCGATCTTCACCGGTGCGCGCACCAACTGGGCGCTGGGCCGGGACTACCGCCTGTTCGGCGGGCTGGGCGCCTGGCGCGAAAGTGGCAGCACGCCCGCCAACTCTCTGCTGCTGCAGGGCGTCATCGCGCTTGCCCTGATCGGCGCGGGATCGGCGACGCCCGACGGCTTTGGCGCGATGGTCGCCTACACTGCGCCGGTCTTCTGGACGTTCTTCCTGCTGACCGGGGCGACGCTGTTCGTGTTCCGCGCGCGCGGGGGCGAGGCGCCGGCGTTCCGCGTGCCGCTGTACCCGGTCGTGCCGATCGCCTTTCTCGCCATGTGCGCGTTCATGCTGTGGTCGGCGATCGACTACATCCGCAATCCGGTCTACGGGCCGAAGTTCGGCGTCATGGTGCTGGCGGGCCTCGCCGTGATGGCGCTCGGCGTCCCGCTGTACTTCCTCGCGCGCCGCAAGTGACGCTCACCGAGCTGCGCTACATCGTCGCCGTCGCGCGCGAGCGCCACTTCGGCCACGCCGCGCAGTCCTGCTTCGTGTCGCAGCCTACGTTGTCCGTGGCGATCAAGAAGCTGGAGGAGGAGCTCGGCGTGGTGCTGTTCGAGCGCGGCCCCGGCGAGGTGACGGTGACGCCGATCGGCCAGCGCGTGGTGGAGCAGGCGCAGCGCGTGCTCGAGGAAGCCGCGCGCGTGAAGGACATCGCGCAAAGCGCGAAGGACCCGCTCGCCGGGCCCTTGCGCCTGGGCGCGATCTACACCATCGGGCCGTACCTGCTGCCCAAGCTCATCCCGGTGCTGCGCAAGAAGGCGCCGACGATGCAGCTCCTGATCCAGGAGAACTACACGCACAAGCTCGGCGAAGCGCTGAAGCAGGGCGAGGTCGACGTCATCGTCGTGGCGCTGCCGTTCGCCGAGCCCGGCGTGACCACGCGCGCGGTGTACGACGAGCCCTTCATGGTGGCGCTGCCGCAGGGCCATCCGCTGGAGAAGAAAAAGCACATCTCCGCCGAGGAGCTGACGCGCGAGAGCCTGCTGCTGCTGGGCGCGGGGCACTGCTTCCGCGACCAGGTGCTCGACCTGTGCTCGACGGTACAGCGCGGCCCGCGCGGCGCGCTCGCGCGCACGCTCGAGGGCGGCTCGCTCGAGACCATCCGCCAGATGGTGGCGAGCGGCGTCGGGCTCACCGTGCTGCCCACGACCGCGGTGAATTCGGGCGAAGCAAGCGACGGCCTGATCCGCTTCCGGCCGTTCATGCGGCCGGTGCCCGACCGGCGCGTGGTGCTGGCGTGGCGCAAGAGCTTCCCGCGGCCGCAGGCGATCGAGGCGCTGCGCGAGGCGATTCTGGCGTGCGAGCTGGCGCAGGTGGTCAAGATCCAGTAGGCGGCGACGCAGAGGCCTGCGCGGTTTTGACCTTTATATATCTCGGCTTTTATGGCGGGGTGAATCTTCCCGCCAGAAAAGCCGAGACGTATGGAAAAGCCAAAGCGAAGAGCCGGTACCTGCCGTGTCGATTTGCGTGGAACTGTAGAGGTCTGTTGCACCCCCTGAGCTAAACTGAGCCCATGAGCTCCTCCGCGTTGCGCAGCCCCACCGCCGTCCTCGTCGCGTGCTGCATCATCCTTTGCATCGGTTTCGGCGTGCGCTCGGGGTTCGGCCTGTTCCTGCAGCCGATGAGCCTGGACAACGGCTGGGGGCGCGAGACGTTCTCCTTTGCCATGGCGATCCAGAACATCCTGTGGGGAAGTTTCGGACCGTTCGCCGGCGGCGTTGCCGATCGCTACGGCGCGGGGCGGGTGGTGGTGCTCTGCGGGATCGCCTACGTGCTCGGCCTGGTCGTGATGGCGTTCACCGAAACGGCGCTGGCGCTGCATGTCGGCTCTGGCTTTCTCATCGGTCTCGCGCTCTCGGGCAGCACCTTCGCCGTGCTGCTCGCCGTCATCGGCCGCGTCACGCCGCCGGAGAAGCGCAGCACCGCGCTCGGCATCGCGGTGGCCGCGGGCTCCTTCGGGCAGTTCGCCATCCTGCCGATCACGCAGCTGATGATCTCGGGCTTCGGCTGGCGCAATGCGCTGCTCGGGCTCGCGATGATCGCCGCGCTCATGTTGCCGCTCGCCTTTTTTGCGCGCGGCAAGGCGCCGTCGCACGCGGGGCCGCAGCAGTCGCTGGGCGGGGCGCTGCACGAGGCGCTGCGCGAGCGCGGCTTTCACCTGCTGTTCTGGGGCTATTTCGTGTGCGGCTTCCACGTCACCATGCTCACCGTGCATCTGCCGTCCTACGTCACCGACAACGGCCTCAAGCCCGAGCACGGCATGACGGCGCTTGCGCTGATCGGGCTGTGCAACATGATCGGCTCGTTCACCGCCGGATGGCTTGGCGGGCGCGTCAGCAAGAAGTACCTGCTCTCGGCCATCTACACGCTGCGCGCCATCGCCATCACGGTGCTGATCTCGTTTCCGCTCAGCCCGCTGACGCTATACGGCTTTGCGGTCGTGATCGGCTTTCTGTGGCTCTCGACGGTGCCGCTCACCAATGGCCTGGTCGGCCAGATCTTCGGCATGCGCCACATGGGCATGCTGGCGGGCGTGGTGTTCTTCGGCCACCAGATCGGCAGCTTCATCGGCGTGTGGCTCGCCGGCTGGATGTACGACCAGAGCGGCAGCTACAACAGCGCCCTGGTCCTGTCCATCGGTCTGGGCGTGTTCGCCGCGCTCGTCAACCTGCCGGTCAACGAGAAGCCGCTGGCGGAGAGGCGTCCCGCGGCCGCCGCCGCGTGAACGTTTGGAAATGGCTCGGGCTCGCGGCGCTCGCTGGCGCGAGCGCATTGATTTTCGCCGCGTACCAGCGGCCCGACACGATGGTCTCGCTCACCAGCGCCTTCCTCGCGCTCTGCGGCTTCAAGTAGGGACTGGCCTCAATTCCCTGTCGTGGCGCGGCGACGAACTGCCTTGCGCTCGAAAGCCCGCTGGCTCATGATGCGTGCAACCAACGACGGGGACCCACTGTGAACCGTACTCGGAACTTCATCGCAATTCTTGGCATTGCCGGCCTTGCGGCTTGCGTGCATCCGGGCAACGTCGACGTCGGCGTGAGGGCATCGGGCGAGGTTGCGCCGGGCGTCTACGGTCGCGTCGACGTGCGCAACCGGCCGCCGCCCCTCGTGTACCCGCAGCCGGTGATCATCGTCGAGCAGCCGCGGCGCGCGCAGCCCGTGTACCTGCACGTGCCGCCGGGGCACGCGAAGAACTGGCGCAAGCACTGCCACAAGTACGACGCCTGCGGCACGCCGGTGTACTTCGTGAAGTCCGCGGAATACGAGCCCGGCTACCAGAGAAAGGGCAGGGGCAGGGGCCGCGATGACGACGATGACGACGACGATCGTCGCGATCGGCGGCGCTAGGATCCTTCATTCGGAGGCCGAGAGATGACAATCAAATCGATCGCGTGGATCGCCGGCATGGCGATGTTGAGCGGCGGGTCGCCCGCGCTGGCGCAGGACATCCGTGTCAGCGTCTCCGGCGAAGTGGCGCCCGGCGTCTACGGCCGCGTCGACATCTCCAACGGCCCCCGCCCGCCGCTCGTCAGCCCGGATCCCATAGTAGTGGTGCGGCAGGCGCGCGCACCCGGCCCGGTCTACCTGCACGTGCCGCCCGGGCATGCGAAGAACTGGGCCAAGCACTGCAGGAAATACGATGCCTGCAGCCGGCCGGTGTACTTCGTGAAGTCGGCGGAGTACGACCCTGGCTACAAGCACCCGGGCAAAGGCGCGCAGAAGTCGGCCGGGAAAGGCAAAGGGCGCGACAAATAGCTAAATGAGGTCTGTCCCTATTTAAGCGTCGTCGGCACCCACACTTCCGAGTGCAGGGTGCGGTGCACCGGGCACTTGTTGGCGATTTCCAAGAGCCGCGCGCGCTGCGCCTCGTCGAGGTCGCCTTCCAGGGTCAGGACGCGCTCGATCTTGTCGATCTTTCCCTCGCGCGTCTCGCACTCCGCGCAATCGGCGGCGTGGACCTTGTCGTGCTTCAGGTCCACCGCGACGCGCTCGAGCGGCCAGTTCTTCTGCGCCGCGTACATGCGCACCGTCATCGAGGTGCACGCGCCCAGGCCTGCGAGCAGCAGGTCGTAGGGGCTCGGGCCGCTGTCCTCGCCGCCCACGGACGCCGGCTCGTCGGCACGCAGGCGGTGGCGCCCCATCGTGACGAGCTGCGCGAAGCGGCCTTCACCTGCTTCGGCGACGCGCACGCCCGACACGGCCGGTGCGACCTGCGCCTCGGGCTCGAGATAGCGTGACGCCCAGGCGGCGAGCACCGTGGCGGCGTACTGCGCGTCTTCCTTTTGCGTGAGCAGGTGGTCGGCGCGATCGAGCGAGACAAAGCTCTTCGGATGCTTGGCAGCGAGAAAGATCTTCGAGGCGTTCTCGATGTCGACCACGGCGTCAAGCGGAGAGTGGAACACGAGCAGCGGCTTGCGCAGCGCGCCGATCGCGGCGCCCGCTTTCTGCCCGGCGAGATCGTCGAAGAAGTTCTTTGCCACGCGGAATTGCCGGCCGGCGATGCTCACCTGCAGATCGTCGCCCGTTTCCTTCGGATCCTTGACGAGGTGCGCGACATGCGCGGGATCGAACGGCGCGCCAATCGTCGCGACCGCGCGCACCGCGGGGATCCGTCCCGCCACCGCGAGCACGGCGGCGCCGCCGAGGCTGTGGCCGGCGAGGACCTGCGGCGCCTGATGCGTAGAGCGCAGCCATTCGGCGGCGGCGACGAGGTCATCGAGATTCGAGGAAAACTCGAGGCTGGAGAAATCGAAGCGCAGCGTGGCAATGCCGCGCGCGGCGAGCGCCTGCGACACGTAGGCCGCGGCCTTGCTGTCCTTGGAGCAGGTGAAGCAGTGCGCAAACAGGGCAAAGGCGCGCGGCGCCTCCGCCGGGGTATCGAGCCGCGCGGCAAGCTCTTGGCCCTGGCGGCCGGGAAAGCGAATGGTCTGGGTGGGCATGATTTAGACTCGGCGGGGTGAAGGAGCACGACATTGTCGCGCCCTCCGCGTGGGTCGTGCGCTGGGCGCCGTGCATTGCGCGGGGTCGGGTGCTCGACCTCGCGAGCGGCAGCGGCCGGCATGCGCGCCTGCTCGCCGGACTCGGCCACGAGGTAACGGCGGTCGACCGCGAGCCGCAGTCGATCGCCGGCGTGCGCTTTGTGCGCGCCAACCTGGAAGACGGCAGTCCCTGGCCGCTGCCCGGGGCGCAGTTCCAGGGCATCGTCGTCGCCAATTACCTGCACCGGCCGCTTTTTTCGCTGATCGAAGGCGCGCTCGCCCCGGGCGGCGTGCTGATCTACGAGACGTTCATGCGCGGCAACGAGCGCTTGGGCAGGCCGTCCAACCCCGCGTTCCTGCTCGCCCCCGGGGAACTGTGGACGGCGTTCGCCGGTCTGCACATCATCGCCTTCGAGCAGGGACTCAGCCTGCATCCCAAGCCCGCCATGGTGCAGCGGATATGCGCCCGGCGGGCAGGGAACGGATAAAATCGCAGGCACTGCGAAGTTGAAGGAGGTCCACTTATGATTACCGGCAGCCTGGTCGCGATCGTCACCCCGATGCACGAGGACGGCCGCCTCGACATGGCCCGTTTTCGCGAGCTGATCGACTGGCACGTCGCCGAGGGCACCGACGGCATCGTCGTTGTCGGCACCACCGGCGAATCGCCCACCGTGGACTTCGACGAGCACAAGGAGCTGATCCGCGTGGCCGTCGACCACGCCAAGGGCCGCATTCCGATCGTTGCCGGCACCGGCGGCAATTCCACGGCGGAAGCCGTCGAGCTTACCGAGTCGGCGAAGAAGGCCGGCGCCACCGCGTGTCTGTCCGTGGTGCCGTACTACAACAAGCCGACGCAGGAAGGCCTGTACCGGCACTTCCGCAAGGTGGCGGAGACGGTCGGGCTGCCGATGATCCTGTACAACGTGCCGGGGCGCACGGTCGCCGACCTCCAAAACGACACGGTGCTGCGCCTCGCGCAGGTGCCCGGCATCATCGGCATCAAGGACGCTACCGCCAACATCGAGCGCGGCACCGACCTGGTGAAGCGCACGCCGCGCGGCTTTGCCGTGTACAGCGGCGAGGACTCGACCGCGCTGGCGCTGATCCTGCTGGGCGGGCAGGGCGTGATCTCGGTCACCGCCAACGTCGCGCCGCGCCTGATGCACGAGATGTGCGCCGCGGCGCTGGTTGGCGACGTGAAGAAGGCGCGCGAGATCAACCTGCGCCTGTTGCCGCTGCACCAGCGCTTGTTCGTCGAAGCGAATCCGATCCCGGTGAAGTGGGCGCTGGCGCAGATGGGCCGCATCGAAGCGGGCCTCAGGCTGCCGATGACGCCGCTCTCGGATCGCTTTCACGACGCGTTGCGCGAGGCGCTTGCCGAGGCGGGCATCAACATCGCCGGCCTGCGCGTGGTCGAAAAGCGCGCATGAAGCGGCTTGCGGCCGCGGCGGCCGCGCTCGTGCTGCTCGGCGCGTGCAGCAGCACCGACGGCCTGCTCGACGGCGCCAGCCGCATCGAGTACAAGTCGGCGCAGAAACTGCCGCCGCTCGATGTGCCGCCGGACCTGACGGCGCCCGCGCGCGATGACCGCTACCAGGTGCCCGGCGCCGCGAGCGGCACCACGCTCTCGGGCTACCAGGCCGGCCGGACGCAGCCGGCGCCCCCGGGCGCGAGCTCGCTGCTGGCCTCGGTCGCGGGCGTGCGCGTCGAGCGCGCCGGAGACCAGCGCTGGCTGGTGGTCAACGAGCCCGCGGAGAAGCTCTGGCCGCTGGTGAAGACCTTCTGGCAGGAGAACGGGCTGCTCATCGCGCGCGAGGTTCCCGAGGCCGGGGTGCTCGAGACCGAGTGGGCCGAGAACCGCGCCAAGATTCCCGACAGCTGGATACGGCGCACGCTCGGGTCGCTGCTCGAGTCGCTGCATTCCTCGGGGGAACGCGACAAGTACCGCACGCGCCTGGAGCCGGCGCCGGGCGGCGGCACCGAGATCTACATCAGCCACCGCGGCCTCGCCGAGGTGTACGTGAGCGAGGACCGCACGCAGACCGCGTGGCAGCCGCGCCCGCCGGATCCGGGGCTGGAAGCCGAATTCCTGCGCCGGCTGATGGTGCGCCTGGGCACGCCCGAGGGCGAGGCGCGCGCGCGGGTCGCCAACGCGCAGCCGGCGGCGCAGCGCGCGACGCTGAAGAAGGGGCTCGACGGCGCCGAGCTGCTCGAGGTGCTGGAGCCGTTCGATCGCGCATGGCGGCGCGTCGGCCTCGCGCTCGATCGCGTCGGCTTCACGGTCGAGGACCGCGACCGGCAGAAGGGCGTGTACTTCGTGCGCTATGCCGACCCGCAGGCCGAGCTGAAGAAGAAGGACGACGGGCTGCTCGGGCGCCTTGCGTTCTGGCGTGACGACAAGCCCACAGTGAAAGCCGAGCAGTACCGCGTCGCCGTGACGGCCGCCGACGACGCGAGCCGCGTGCGCGTGCTCGATGCGAGCGGCGCGGCGGAGAATTCACCCACCGCGAGCCGCATCCTTGTCCTGCTGCACGAGCAACTGAAGTAGTGCGTTTCGCGTCGCTCGGCAGCGGCAGCAAGGGCAACTGCCTGGTGGCCGAGGCGGGCGCCAGCCGGGTGCTGATCGACTGCGGCCTGTCGCCGCGCGAGACGACGCGGCGCCTCGCGCGCCTCGGGCTCGAGCCCGCGGCGCTGAGCGCGATCCTCGTCACGCACGAGCACGACGACCATGTCGGTTATGCCTACGCGTTCGCCGCGCGCCACGCGCTGCCGGTGTACCTGACGCACGGCACGCGGCGCGCCCAGGAGGGCGCGGGCGCCGACGCCGATGGCGTCGAGCTGCGCCTGATCGAGGGGCGCACGCCGTTCGCCGTCGGCGACGTGCGCGTGGAGCCGTTCACGGTGCCGCACGACGCCCGCGAGCCCGTGCAGTTCGTGCTCGGCGACGGCGCGCGGCGGCTCGGCGTGCTCACCGACCTCGGCACCTCGACCGCGCACGTCGAGTCGATGCTCTCGGGCTGCGACGCGCTGGTGCTGGAGGCGAACCACGACCTCGGCCTGCTGTGGGGCGGCGAGTACCCGAAGTGGCTGAAGGAGCGCATCGGCGGGCCCTTCGGCCATCTCGACAACGCGGCCGCCGGGCGGCTGCTCGCTGCGCTCGAGCGCTCGCGGCTCAAGCACGTGATCGCCGCGCACCTGTCGCAGCAGAACAATACCGAGGCGATGGCGCGCGCCGCGCTGGCGGCGGCGCTCGGCTGCGCAGCCGAATGGGTGGGCGTCGCCACCCAGGACGAGGGCTTCGGCTGGCGGGAGCTGTAAAGAGTCGGAGCCGGCGAGCCGAAGGCGCCGGTGCCTGCGATGGTTTCCCTATGTCTCGGCTTTTCCGGCCGGATGAATCTCCCGGCCGGAAAAGCCGAGATGCATTGAAAGGCCGAACCCCTTTACAGCCCGAGCGTCGTGCTCGAGACGCCCGGGAACGACGCCGCCCAGATCTCCTGGAATCGCCCGCGCATCGCGAGCGCCTCCGCCTCGTCGTACAGGCCGAGGGCGCCGCGGTAGAACTGCGCCACCGGCCGGCGCACGTAGTGCGCCTGGTCGAGGACCAGGAAGCTGTCCTGGATGTTGCGGATCTCCTCGTGCGTGCGGTTCACCTGGATCGCGTGCGCGAAACGCGCGAGCAGCGACATCATGCGCGGGCACTCGCGCGTCATGTGGTCGGGGTCGTGCAGCGCGATGTAGATGCGCCGCGTGCGGCTCTCCAGCAGGAACGCCTTCAGGCGCTCGATGCGCTCGGGGTCGTTCAGTCGCAGCGACGACAGGTTGGGATCGAAGATGCGCAGCTCGCGGCCCGGCGCGGCGAGCAGCCGTTCCACCGCCTGCTGGAACTCGGCCTCGCCGTCGAACGGCCGGTATTCGGTCTGCGGCCGCGTCTCATCCGTCTCGCTCATCGCGCGCGCTCCAAGTGCAGGTAGCCCGACAAATACCAGCGGTAGGCGGAATCGGCAAGCGCGGCCGGGAGCCGTCCCCGGCGCCGGTCGGCGAGCGCGCGCAGCGCGGCGCTCGCCGGCACGGGCTCGCCGTTGACGAAGCCGCGCGCACCCAGCGTCAGTACCTGCGTGCGCGGGTCGAGCACCACGGCGGCGCGGCGCAGGCGCCGCGCAAAGGCGCTGCGCGTGAGCGCGGACCGGGGATGCGCAAAGACGACGTGCGGCTTGGGCGTGCTCAGATAGCGGCCAAGGAAATCGTCGACCTCGCCGCGCCGCCAGCGGATGCGGCCGAGCACCGCGGCCGCGTGCGCCGCCATCGCCCGCGGGATCTCGGCGCTGCGCCGTGCGGGGGCGAGCCGCGGGTCGCGGTAGTTGGCGCGCGGCAGTCCGCGCTCGTGCAGGTAGTCGAGGAACGCGGTGGCAAGCTCCGCGCCCTGCGGTGCGCGCAGGCCGACCGAGCAGGTGAGGCAGTCCTCGAGCGCGACGCCGTCGTGGCCCCAGCCCGCCGGCAGGTACAGCAGGTCGCCCGGCTCGGCGAGGATCTCCTCGTCGGGCCGGAAGTCCGCGATCAGCTTGAGCGGCGCGCCTTCGACGAGGCCGAACGCGCGCGGCCGCTCGAGCCGCCATACGCGGCGTCCCGCCCCCTGCACCAGGAACACGTCGTAGGAATCGAAATGCGGACCGACGCCGCCGCCGGGCGCCGCCCAGCTCACCATCACGTCGTCCAGGCGCGCCTGCGGCAGGAAGTCGAACCGCCTCAGCAGCCGTTCGGCGCCTGCGACGTGCAGGTTGACGCCGCTCACCAGCAGCGTCGAGTGGCGCCGCAGCGCGGTGCATCGGAGCGGGCCGTGCACCACGTCCCAGCGCGCGCCGCGGCGCCGCACCAGGCGCGACTCGACGTCGGCGCGGGCGGCGAGCGCGGCAAGCTGCGCGCGCGTCGCCGCGCCGCGGAATCCGGGCAGCGCGCCGCGCACGAGCAGCGGCCGCTTCTGCCAGTGCCGGCGCAGGAATTGCTGCGCGCTCAATCCGCCCAGGACGCGAAGCTTCATCGATGGATTATATGTGTCCGCTTCGCGACAGCCCGGCGCGCCTGCTTGCCATGCCGCAATCGATGTGCATTAGAATCGGCCGCATCGAATCGCCATGCTGCAAACGGGACAACCCGCGCCGATCTTCACGCTGCCCGACGCCGACATGCAGGCGGTGAGCCTGTCGGCGTTCAAGGGTCGAAAGCACGTGGTGCTGTACTTCTACCCGCGCGACGGCACGCCCGGCTGCATCCTCGAAGCCTCCGACTTCTCCGACCACGAGGACCAGTTCGTGAAGCACGACTGCGTGATCCTCGGGGTGTCGCGCGACGACTGCCTGTCGCACGCGGCGTTTCGCGACAAGCACGGGCTGTCGATCGGCCTGCTGTCGGACCCCGAGGGCGAGGTGTGCCGCAGCTACGGCGTGCTGCAGGAAAAGGAGAGCGACGGCGTGCGCCGCGAGTGCCTGGTGCGCTCCACCTTCGTCATCGACAAGCAGGGCGTGATCCGGCACGCGCACTACGGCGTGGCGCCGCGCGGACACGCCAGCGAGATCATCGACGTCGTCCGGCGCCTGAAGTCGTGAGGCGCGTGCTGCTGGTGCTCGCCTGGCCTTGCGCCGCGCTGGCGCTCACGCCGCAGGCGCAGGAGTTCATCGACGTGTCGGCGCAGCTCGAGCCGGCGCAATGCGAGAAGCGCAAGCTGCGCCGCGCCATCGTGCTGGCCGAGGTCGAGGGGCGCGCGGCGGACCTGAAGCGGCTGCGTGCGCGTTTCGCGGAGATCAACGCCGATCCGGAAACCGCGCGGCTGGAGAAGCGCCTCGCGGTGCTCGAGTCGCGCGTGCTCGACAGCCGCGGCCGGCCGCGCAACGCCGAGGACCTCGAGGCCATCAGCCTGCAGCAGCGCCGGGCGTTCTACCTCTGCGAGTGACTATTTCAGCAGCCAGCGGTTCCACAGCGCGCGCGCCGGCTCGATCAGCTCCGAGGCGGTGAGTCCGGCGCCGAGGCCCGCCGCGTCGGCGGCCGCGCCGTGCAAGTGCACGCCGAGCACCAGTGCCGCGTCCCCCGAGAGCCTTTGCGCGAGAAACGCGTCGAGGATGCCGGAGAGCACGTCGCCCATGCCGGCCGAGGCCATGCCCGGGTTGCCCGAAGTGTTGACGAACCAGTGGCCGTCGCGCGCCACCAGGACGCTGCCGTTGCCCTTCAGCACGACGTGCGCATTCAGGTCCCCCG
>DATHYT010000011.1:0-3286 GCA_035459025.1 Burkholderiales bacterium
GGCCGAAGGGGGCGCCCTGCTAAGGCGTTATACGGGCTTAAACCCGTATCGAGGGTTCGAATCCCTCTCACTCCGCCAGTGAATCTTCAGCTCTTTTCCTGCTTCACCAGCTCTTCGAGCACCTCGTAGGGCTGCGCGCCGCCCACGCCCCGGTTGCCGACGACGAAGGTCGGCACGCCGGTGACCCCGTACTGGTGCGACTTCTGCCAGTCCGCGTCGATCGCATCCTTGTGCGTTCGCTTCTCGAGCACCTCGCGCGCCTGGTCGGCCGGCAGGCCCACCGACGCGGCAATCTCGACCAGCACCTCGGGGTCGCCGATGTTCTTCGCGTCGACGAAGTACGCGCGGAACAGCGCGTCGTGGATCGCCTCGCCGCCCGGCTGGGTGTCGGCCCAGGCGCCGAGCTCCTGCGCGAGGCGGCTGTTGTAGGTCATGCTGCGCGTGCCGTAGGGCAGGCCCTCGGCCTGCATGCGCGCGCGCATCTGCGCCTGCATCTTCGGAATGTCGTAGCCGCGCCCGGCGAACAGGTCCGCCAGGCTGCGTCCTTCCTGCGGCGTGTCCGGGTGCAGCGGGAAATGCACCCACTTCACCTTCACGCCATGTTCCTTCCTGAGTCGCTCAATACGCACGGTACTGAGGTAGCACCAGGGTCAGACGTAGTCGGAGAATATTTCCAGGGTCAGGGGTTCGGTCATGGGCCTCATTTCTTCTCAGCAGCCTGCTTGTCGTAGAAATTCACCAGCCTGATCACGTCGGCGGGATGGATGCGGCCGATGGGTCCGGAGCTGTAGGTGGCCGCGCGCACCTTGCCGTCGGCCGCGACCAGGAACTCGGAGGGCTGGATGATGCTGCGGCGCTCCTCCCACCACGAGCCGAGCTGCTCGGCCATGGCGCGCGTGACGCCGTAGCCCACGGGAAAGGACAGTTCAGCGGCGACTTCCTTCGCCTTGTCGATGGGATCGACGCTCGCCGCGACGACTTTCACGCCGAGCCCGTCGAGCTCCTTCTTGTGCTGCTCGAAGCCGGCCAACTGCCGGCGACAGTACGGTCACCAGTGACCGCGGTAGAACAGGATGACCTTGTAGCGCGCGTCCAGTCCTGCGGGCAGCTCGAGCTTTCCGCCGTCGACCAGGTCGAGCGTCAGGCGTGGAAAAACGTCGCCGGTGTTCAGTTTTTCAGCCATGCGCCGATTCTAGGCGATTCCGTCCGCCCTGAGGCGCGCGATCTCGTCTGCGCCCAGCTCCAGAATGCGCTGCAGCACTTTCGCGGTGTCCTCGCCCGGAACCGGTGCGAGCGCATCATGGTGCGCTGCGGAGCGGCTGAACTTGAGCGGCATGCCCGCCGCCGCGACGCCCGCAGGCGACCCGTCAGGCCGTCTTAGCGCCTGCACCATGCCGCGCGCCTTGAGCTGCTCCCACGCGATCGCCTCTTTCGCAGTGCGAACAGCGCCGCAGGGCACGTCCGCCGCGCGCAGCCGAGCGATCGCCTCGGCAACGGTGAAACGCGCGGCCCATTCGTCCACGAGCTTGTCCACTTCGGCGTTGTTACGGATGCGCCACTCGACGCGGCTCCAGTCCTGGTGCTCGCGCAGGTCGTCGCGGCCCATCGCCGCGAGCAGACCGTGCCAGTCATCGCGCGTCACCACGCCGAGCGTGATCCAGCCGTCGCTCGCGCGATAGGCGTTGAACGGCGAAAAGCGCATGATGCGGTTGCCCTGGCGCGCCGCGAGGCCGAGCGTCTCGTACGCATCGAGCGGCTCGTCCATCATCATCGAGAACAGGCAATCCACCATCGAGACGTCCACGGCCTGCCCGAGGCCCGAGCGCTCGCGCTCCTGGAGCGCGGCGACGATGCCAAGCGCGGCGTAGGCGCCGGCGATCATGTCGGAGAGCGCGCCGCCGGTCTTCATCGGTGGGCCGTCGGGCGCGCCGGTGAGGCTCATGAGGCCGCTTTCGGCCTGCGCCATGAGGTCGTAGGACTTCAGGTCGCGGTCCGGGCCGGTAGCGCCATAGCCCGAGAGCGCGCAGTAGACGAGGCGCGGATTGCGCTTCGCAAGCGTCGCATAGCCGATCCCGAGCCGCTCGGCGACGCCGGGGCGGAAGTTCTCCACCACGACATCGGCATGCTCTGCAAGGCGCAGGAACAGGTCGCGCCCGCGAGGCGCCTTCAGATTGAGGGTGGCGGACTGCTTGCCCCGCGCACGCTTGAGGTAGGAGAGGCCGAAGTCGGCGTCCGAGACGCGCTCGAAGGAGGGACCCGAATACGGCGGCGCGAGCGCCGCGGGGTCGCCCACGGCGGGCTCGTCGATCTTGATCACTTGCGCCCCGAGCCCCGCGAGGAGCAGGGTGCAGTGCGGGCCCGAGAGGTAGCGCGTGAGATCGAGGACCACGAGGCCCTCGAGCGCGCCGCTCATGACGGATCGGGCTGCGTGCCGCGCAAGACGCCGATCACCTGCTCGAGCGCCTGGGCGGCTCGGGCGCGGATCTCCTCGTCGGAAAGCGAAGAGAGCGGATGCTGGATCACCACCGGCACCAGCCCCTGCATGCCGAGCGCCTCGCGCTGCACCCGCGCTTCGTGCAGGAACTCCGTGGTGACGATCACCGCGGTCGGCACCCCCAGCGATTCGAGACTGAAGCCGTCATGCATACAGCACGACGTGCAGGAGCCTCAATCGCCGATGGCGGTGACGACGATGTCGTTGTCGCGCCGGATCTGCTCGATCAGCTCGGGCGCGGCGAACTTGGAGAAGCTCTCCTTGCGGTAGTAGTGGACATCGGCGAGCGGGTGCGCGGCCTTCAGCTGATCGCGCAGTTCGCGCAGCAGCTTGTTCGCGTTCCACTTGGTGTTGTCGAGGATGCCGAGCCGCAGGCCCTGGAGCGCCCGGATGCGCGCCGCGGGGGCCTTCTTCTCGGCCCCGACCACGCCGCGCGGGTCGTAGACCTGGATCATGCGATGGACTCCTTCCTCAGAGATAGCAGGTGCCGTCGACGCAGCGCGGGCCGCCGCTCTGCGCGTTGCCTTCTATTTCACGCAGCACGGGCGAGCTCATGTGCCCCCAGCCCGGGATGAAGGCCGAGAAGCGCCCGGCCTCGCCGCCGATGACGAACAAGTGGATGTTCTCCGCGCTGGGCACCACCGGGATGCGCGAGTCGAGCTCGCGCCCGTACCAGACCGGGAGGCTGCGGTTGTAGACCTTGCCGTAGCGATGGTTGAACGCGACCTGGCCGAACGTGTTGTGGGCGTTCGTCCACAGGTACTGCTTGACGTCGTGGCGCTTCCAGCCGGC
>DATHYT010000012.1:0-1633 GCA_035459025.1 Burkholderiales bacterium
CCTGGCTGCTGTACGCGGCGCTGCCGTGGATCCTCGCGCGCCTGTGGTGGCGCGGCCGGCGCGAGCCGGGCTACCGGGAAGCGATCGGCGAGCGCTTCGGCTGGAGCGAGCTCGAGCCCAGGCCGCGCCTGCTCTGGCTGCACGCGGTGTCGGTGGGCGAGGTGCGCGCCGGCGCGCCGCTCGTGCGCGCGCTGCAGCGCGAGTATCCGGATCACGACGTGCTGATCACCTGCCTCACCGCGAGCGGGCGCGAGACCGTGAAGCAGGTGTACGGCGAGTCGGTGCTGCTCGCCTACCTGCCCTACGACTACCCGCGCGCCGTGCGGCGCTTTCTCGAGCATTTCCGCCCGCGCCTCGGCGTCCTCGTCGAAACCGAAATCTGGCCGAATCTGATCGACGCCTGCCGTCAGTACAACGTGCCCGTCATGCTTGCCAACGCGCGCATGTCGCAGCGCTCGGCGCGCGGCTACCAGCGGCTCGGCTGGCTGACCCGGCCGGTCTTCGCCGCGCTCGCGGCCACGTGCGCGCAGGGTCCGGCCGACGCGCGGCGCCTTGCCTTGCTCGGGGCGAACGGCGTCAGCGTCGCCGGCAGCCTGAAGTTCGACATCGAGCCCGATCCGGCGAAAGCGCAGGAGGGGCGCGCGCTCCGCGCCACGCTCGGCGGGCGCAAGGTCCTGCTCTTTGCCAGCACGCGCGATGGCGAGGAAGCGCGGTTGCTCGAGGCCAGCGGCGCCGCGGACGATGGCACGCTGCTCGTCTTGGTGCCCCGGCACCAGCAGCGCTTCGACGCGGTGGCCGCGCTTGCCGAGCGCCTGGGATTCGCCGTGGCACGGCGTAGCCGCGGCGAAGCACCACGCACGGGCCGCAGCCTCTATCTCGGCGACACGATGGGTGAAATGGCGTTCTACTATGCGCTCGCCGATGTGGCCGTGATCGGCGGCAGCTTCGAGCCGCTGGGCGGGCAGAACCTGATCGAGGCCTGCGCGGCCGGCGTCCCGGTGATCGCGGGGCCGCACATGTTCAACTTCGCCGATGTTACGCGCCTGGCGGTGCGGGCGCACGCAGCGGTGCAGGTGAGCGATGCCGCCGCGGCGCTGGGCGCGGCGCGTTCGCTACTGGCCGATGCCGAGCGCCGCACTCGCATGGGCGATGCCGGCAAGCGCCTGTGCGAGCGGCATCGCGGCGCCGCAGAGCGCCACCTCGCGGTATGCCAGCGCCTGCTTACTGCGCCAGGGCGCGGTTGACTTCCTCGAGGTCTTCCTCGCGCAGCCCGCCGGCGGCGGCCTTGAGGCGCAGGAAGTTGGTGATCGTGTTGTAGCGCGCCACGGCGAGGTCGCGGCGCGTGGAGAACACCTGCTGCTGCGCGTTCAGCACGTCGATGTTGATGCGCACGCCCACTTCGTAGCCCAGGCGGTTCGACTGCAGCGCGCTCTGCGTCGAGACGAGCGCTTGGTCGAGCGCGCTGATCTGGGCGATGCCGTTGATCACCGCGAGGTAGGCCTGGCGCGTGGCGAGCGCGGAAGTGCGCCGCGCGTTCTCCAGCTCCTGGCGGGTGCGTTCCAGGTTGTAGGCCGCCTCGCGCTCGCGCGAGGTGAGGCCGCCGCCCTGGTACAGGGGCACCGAGAGTTGCAGC
>DATHYT010000013.1:0-94438 GCA_035459025.1 Burkholderiales bacterium
CCCGAATCGCGGCCTCGCCGCCGCGAGCCACGCCAGTTGCGCAGCCCAACGAGGAAGGAAGTTCCTATCTTTGGTTGTTCAGGCGCTTTTCGGTCGCGCGCAGCGTCCCGCGGTCGATGTCCAGCAGCGCGACGCGGTGCCCTTCGGCAAGGAAACGCTCGGCGATCGCAAGGCCGATACCGCGGGCGCCGCCGGTGACGACGGCCAGGGGAGCGAGGGCGCTGCTCTGGCCCGGCATGGAGCGATCCGGAAAGCCGATAGGCAAAAGTAGCCCAGGCGCGCCCCGCGCGCCGGACGCGTGACGCGACCCGGGGCGCTCCGCCGAGCGGGGTGTTCGCTCGGGCCTCCGGGAAGCGACTGCTCGCGAGGCACGCGTTTGGGGCCCCGCAAACGGGGGCCCCGACCCAAGCGCTACCGCCGCCCCCTCGGGATGGCGTTCGACGGCACGGTCACGGCTTGATGTTTTGGTTCAGGTGGAAGATGTTTTCCGGATCGTACTGTTTCTTGATCGTCGCCAGCCGCGCGTGATTTGCGCCGAATGCGGCCTGCACGCGGTCGGTTTCGTCCTCCGTCATGAAATTGATATACGCCCCGGCAGATGCGTACGGCGCGGACGCCGCAAAGAACTCGCGCGCCCATCCGATGCAGGCCTTATCGTCGGCCGCCGCGTCCCACCGTCCGTGAACGTTCAGCACGAACTTCGCGTCGCGGTGTCCGTACGCCATGGCGTCGGCCCGCACGCGATTGGCCGCGCCGGCAATGTGCGCGATGAAGATTTCGCACTGCGCCGACGGGAGCTTGCCGGCGTACGCGAGGATCGAATCCACCGCCGCGTCGCCGAGCGACTGCAGATTGTGCGACTTCCAGTAGTTCCGCGCGCCCGGCGTGAGCAGCGGGTCGAACGCCTGCTGCCAGCCTGCATAGGGCATGGCGCCCACGTGCGTGCCATAGGCGTCGCCAAACCCGCGCATCGGCTCGATCAGCTTCTCGCCCTGGGCGACGTCGCCGGCATAGCACAGGGCAAGCACGACCACGTCCTTGCCATGCACGTTCTCGGGCAGAAAGGGCAGCGGCGGCGCCTTGCGAAGCACGACCCAGACGCAGAGTTCCTCCGGCGCCGAGGCGACGAAGTCGCGATATTTCTTCAGCACCGACTTCGCCTGTGCGCCCGGAAACACCATCAGCCCGGCGAAGACTTCGGGGCCGACGGGATGGAGCGCGAACTCGAATTGCGTGACGACGCCGAAATTGCCGCCTCCCCCGCGAATGGCCCAAAAGAGATCGGCATGTTCATCGGCGCTGGCCCGCACCTCTTTGCCGTTCGCGAGCGTGACATTCGCCGCCACGAGGTTGTCGATCGTCATGCCGTGCTTGCGCGTCAGCCAGCCGAAACCGCCGCCCAGCGTGAGGCCGGCGATCCCGGTCGTCGAATTGATGCCCACCGGCGTCGCCAGGCCGTGTGCCTGCACCGCGGCATCGAAGTCGCCCAGCGTCGCGCCGGGCTCCACATAGGCCCGCCGCTTGGCCGCATCCACGCGCACGCCTTTCATGGTCGAGTGATCGATCAGCAGGCCGCCTTCGCAGACGCCGTTGCCGGCGATGTTGTGCCCCGCGCCGCGGATGGCGATGTCGAGGCCCTGGTCGCGCGCATATTGAATCGCATGCCGCGCATCGCCCGGGCTCGCGCATTGCACGATGACCGCGGGACGGCGGTCGATCATCGCATTCCAGATTTTCCTGACGTCGTCATAGTTCCGGTCTTCCGGGAGAATGACGCGGCCCTTGATGTTGCCCTTGAGCTTTTGCATGGCTTCGTTCGGCATGAAACTCGCCTCCATGAGGTGAAATGGTTGACCCGCAACATCAGGCGGTGAAGGGATCTCGCCCACGGAACCGTCGGCGAGTTCCTCGTTGGACTGGAAAGCGAAATCCGTTGCGGCGGGGTCGCGCCGGCTCCTCCCAGAACGGGCACGCCGATGCAGCTTACGCTACTTCGGCCCGAAGGTGATCGCTAATTGCAGAAACCCTCGACGCGCGAGGGATTCCCCAATCCGGTCTGGTTCGCGCCGATCGGCCGATCGAGTGGGAGTCGGCATCGACGGGCCTTGACGGGCTGCGCCGAGGCCCGCCGTGTGGAGTACCGGCGCCCTGTACCACCGTCGTGCGGGCGTGCACTGCCAGATTTTTGCGCAGCGCGCCGCGGAAGGAAGTTCCTATCTTTCGCCTCAGGCCCTGGTGATCACGATCTCGAGATACTCCGACGGCGCCACCAGCGAATCGGAGCCGGAGCGGTTCGACTGCCCGAGCAGCGCCTCGAGCTCGCCGAGCAGCGCCGCGCGCCCGCTCTCGTCGAGCGACTCGATCGCCTTGAGCAGGGGCCCGTAGTACGCGGTGAACACGTCGAGCCAGTGCCGCGCCGACCGATAGCGGAACACGAAGTCCCTGCGCTGCACCTTGATGTCGGCGGCAGCGGGCCCGAAGAGCTCGACGATGCGGGGCTCGGTTCCCCACAGCAGCGGCGGCTTGAGCCCCGGGGGCGGCGGCACGTACCGGCCCACCGTCTTGAGCGTCGCTCCGATCAGGCTCGTGGGGGTCCAGTTCGCCAGCCCGATGCGCCCGCCCGGACGCGTCACGCGCAGCAGTTCGCTGGCGGCGCGGTCCTGGTTGGGCGCGAACATCACCCCGAAGGTCGAGAGCGTGACGTCGAAGCTCGCGTCGTCGAAGGGCAGGTTCTCGGCGTCCGCGACCTTGAACTCGATCGGCATGCCGTTGGCCGCCGCGCGCGCGCGGCCCTTTTCCAGCAGCTGCGCAACGTAGTCGGTCGACGTGACCGCCGCCCAGCGGCGTGCCGCGGCGAGCGAAGCGTTGCCGTTGCCCGCGGCAACGTCGAGCACGTTCTCGCCGGCGCGCAGGTCGACGGCCTCGCACAGCAGTTCGCCCACGATCTGCAGCGTGCCCCCCAGCACGGCGTAGTCGCCCGCGTTCCAGACTGCCTTCTGTCGTTCCTTGATCGCGGCGAAATCGGGTTGCGCCGCTGCGCCCGCCGGCGAGGCCGCTGCGTTGGTCGTGGTGTTCGTCATCTCGTGTCTCCCCTCTGGTAGGATTCGCTGGGCTGCGCGCGACGCGAAATGGCTTGGCGTCGCGACGGGAGCATCGTTGCACGGCGAGCCCGCAGGGTTTTCACCGCAGGTCCGTCGCGGTTGACCCGGAATCCGGTTGTGCGCCCGAGCCGGCCGGATCGCCGGCGCCTCGCCGGTTTCGCGACCGCATTTCGGCCACGCTCCGCATCGACCACTGGACCGGCCCGACATGGAACAGGACACGCTCTCGGAAGTGCTTCGCAGCATTCGATTGCGCGGCACGGTGTTCTTTCATCTGCAGGGGCGCGCGCCGTGGGTCGTGGAGTCGCCCCCCACCAGCGAGATCGCCTCGGCGGTGATTCCGGGCGCCGAGCACGTGATGGCGTATCACGTGGTCACGCGCGGGTCGTGCTGGGTCGGGGTCGTCGGCGAGCAGCCGGCCCTCGTTCGCGAAGGCGACATCGTCGTGTTCCCGCACGGGGATCGCCACGTGCTCTCGAGCACGCCGCACATGCGCGCGCGGCAGGCGGTCGACCCGAACCTGTTCCCGGCGCGCATCGGGCCCCCGTTCTTCGTCGACGTGCACGGCGACCAGCCCACGCTGGTGGCGCCCGAGGCGGACGGGGGAAGCGGGCGCGCCGTGCTCGTGTGCGGCTTCCTCGGCTGCGACGTGCGGCCCTTCAACCCGCTGATCGCGAGCCTCCCGCGGCTGCTGATCGAGCGCGCGGGCCAGGGCTCGCCCGAAGGCTGGCTGGCGCAGTTCGTCCGCTCGTGCGGGGCGGGCGAGGGAAAGCTGCGCCCGGGCGACGGGGCGGTGCTCGAGCGCATGAGCGAGATGATGGTGCTCGACTTGGTGCGCAGGCACCTCGAAAGGCTGCCCGAGACCCAGGGAGGCTGGCTGGGCGGGTTGCGCGATCGCTTCGTGGGCCGCGCGCTGGCGCTGATGCACGCGCACCCCGACCGTGCCTGGACCATCGACCGGCTGGCCGACGAAACGGGCCTGTCGCGCTCGGCGCTGCACGAGCGCTTCGTGCAGTTCACCGGCCAGGCGCCGATGCAGTACCTCGCGGGCTGGCGGATGCAGCTCGCCTCGGGTTTGCTGCGCCAATCCGACGCCGACGTGACGTCGATCGCGCTCGAGGTGGGCTACGAGTCGGTGGCTGCCTTCAGTCGGGCGTTCAAGCGCGCCACCGGCCTGGCGCCGACGGCCTGGCGCAAGGACGCCGCCGCGAACCGCCCCGGGCCGGGCTGATCGCGCGCGCGCCGCGCGCGCGCTAGCGCGGCGCGCCCGGCTCGGCGCCCGCCCTGGCGTGCGTCCAGCGCCGCAGCTTGTCGCGCGCGCCGTTGCGCGCCGGGTCCATCTCCTCGTCGTGCCGCTCGCGCTTGGCGCACAGTTCGATCGCGTAGCCGTTCGGATCGCAAAAGTAGATCGAGTCGATGAAGCCGTGGTTCGAGATGCCGCGCGTTTCGATGCCGTTCGCCTTTCCCTTGGCCATCATCGGCTCGAGCACGCCGCGCGCCGCGCGCCACCTCGAGCGCGATGTGCAGGTCGAAGTCGTGCTGGTCCTTGAACTCGAAGGGCATGTCGGGCGCCTCGAAGAAGGCGAGGTGCGAGCCGTCGTCGAGCCGGTAGAACGTGTGCAGCACGCTGGTCTTGCGGCCGGTTTTGTGCAGCGCAACGCGCAAGGAAGTTCATATCTTTAAGGCAGTTACTTCGGCTCCTGCGTGCCGCGCGTCGACTTCCCGAGGCTGCTCCAGCTTTACATGGGCGGCAAGCTCAAGCTCGACGAGCTGATCACGCGCCGCCACTCGATCGACGAGGCGCCGCAGGCCTTTGCCGACCTCGAATCCCGGAAGAACGCGAGAGGCGTGATCGTGTTTTGACCCCTGCAGGGTCTGCACGGAACTTGCGGTAACATCGCCGGCGAAGGAAGGTCTCGACCACCATGGAGGGGGTTCCGATGCTGAATAGATTTGTCCTCGCAGCCGCACTTGCGCTTGCTTCTGCCGCCCATGCCCAGGCCCCGATCAAGATTGCGGTTCTCGGGCCGATGGCGTTCGTGCAGGGCCAGCACCACTGGATGGGCGCGGAGATGGCGCGCGACGAGATCAACAAGGCGGGCGGCATCTCGGTCGGCGGCAAGAAAGTGATGCTCGAGCTGATCCGGGCCGACAGCAACGAGATGACCTCGGTGCCCGACGCCGCCAGCGCGGTCGAGCGCGTCATCACGCGCGACAAGGTCGATTTCCTCATCGGTGGCTTCCGCTCGGAGGCGGTGCTGGCGATGCAGGAGGTCGCGATGGACCACAAGAAGCTGTTCGTCGGCGTCGGCGCCGCGCATGACGAACTGGGGGTCCGGGTCGAAAAGGACTACAACCGCTACAAGTACTGGTTCCGTGTTTCGCCCACCAAGAGCACCGACCTCGGGCGTACCGTCTTCGGCGTGCTCGGCGCGGTGGCGGGCGAAATCCGCACGAGATTGAAGACCGAGACGCCGAAGGTCGCGGTGCTCGCCGAGAAGGCGGTCTGGACCGAGGGCCTGATCGCCGCCGCGAAGAAGAACCTGCCGGCGATGAAGATGGAAATGGTCGGCCTGTGGCAGCCTTCGGCGGTCGCCACCGACGTCAACGCCGAGCTCTCGGCGATCGAGCGCGCCGGCGCCGACATCGTGTTCACCGTCCTTTCGGGGCCGGTGGGCATCGTGGTCGGCCGCCAGATGGGCGAGCGCAACATGAAGGCGGTCGCCTTCGGCATCAACGTCGAGGCGCAGAAGGATGAGTACTGGGCCGCCGCGGCCGGCAAGGCGAATTACCTGTCCACGCTCAACACCTATGCCGAGGTCGAGATCACGCCCAAGACGATCCCGTGGATCCGCGCCTTTCGCGAGCGTTTCAAGATGACCCCGACCTATACCGCCGCGACCTACGACGCGATCATGCTCATCAAGGAAGCGGTCGAAAGGGCGAACTCGACCAGCGCGGACGACATGGTACCGGTGCTGGAGAAGATCTCGTACGTCGGCAACGGCGCGGTGCTCGAGTTCGACAAGCGCCATGATCCGGTCTGGGGCGTCGGCAAGTCGCTCGGCATCGGCGTGCAATGGCAGGATGGAAGGCTGGTCGCGTTCTGGCCGCCGCCGATCAAGGGCATGCAGCCGTTCCGTTTGCCGGCCAGGTAAGGCCGGGGAAAGGGTCCCGAGAGCCGCGCGGATCGACGCCGCGCGGCTCTTTTTGCGATGTTCCAGGACATTCTCGTCACCGGGCTCGTCAACGGCAGCGTGTATGCGCTGCTCGCCATCGGTTTTTCGCTGATCTTCGGTGTGGCGCGCATCGTCAACGTCGCGCACACCGCGTTCTACATGCTGGGGGCGTACCTCTTCTACACCCTGCTGGTCAAGCTGGGGCTGAACTTCGCCCTCGCGGGTGTGATCGCGGTGGCTGCAATCACGGCGCTTTCGCTCGTCTGCTACAAGCTGATCATCGAGCCCTTGCGCGAGCATGAAGCGGCGGTGCTGATCGCGACCATTGCCCTGGCGATCATCATTCAGGAACTGATGCTGCTGGCCTTCGGCGGCCATTACCTGGGCATCCCGTCGACCCTCGAAGGGACGGTGCGGATCGCCGGAGTGAGCATCGCGTATCAGCGCTTCGTCATTCTGGTGGTCGCCTTCGTGATGCTTGCGGGAACGTGGTACCTGCTCTACGCAACGCGGCTCGGTCTTGCCATCCGCGCAACGGCGAACGACCTGGAAGTGGCGAACCTGATGGGCATGAACGTCGATCGCGTAGCGCTGGCGACGGTCGGGTTTTCCGTGGCGCTGGCGGCCATCGCCGGGGTGGTGGTGGCGCCGGTGTTCGTGGTGGATCCGTTGATGTGGCTCGGGCCGCTGGTGACGATGCTTGCGATCGTGGTGCTCGGCGGCCTGGGCAGCGTCAAGGGCAGCCTCGTCGGGGCGTTCATCATCGGCTTCGTCGAGGCGATCACCGTGTTCGCGGTGCCCGCCGGGGCTTTCCTCAAGGGCGCGGTCGCGTTGTCGATCATGGTGCTGGTGCTGCTGCTGCGGCCCGAAGGGCTGTACGGCGTCGTCTTCGAGGAGGAAGAGCGCTGATGTACTGGCTGCGCCGCCTCTGGATGCAGTTGCGGACCGAGGTCCTGGTGCTGCCCTCGCGCACGCTGGTGCTCGCCTGGGCCGTCGCGCTGCTCGCGCTTCCGCTCGCCTACGCCGATCCCTATGTGCTGCGGATCCTCACCCTGATGTGCCTGTTCACGATCTTCGCCGCGAGCTGGGATCTGCTCGCCGGCTACTCGGGCCAGGTGAATTTCGGCCACGCGCTTTTTTTCGGCGCCGGCGCCTACGTCTCGGCGATGCTTGCGCTCAAGCTCGGGTGGTCGCCGTGGCTCACGGTCCCGGCGGGAACCGCGGTGGCGACGGTGCTCGGCGCCGGGGTGGGGTATCTGTGCCTGCGCCTGCGCGGCTCCTATCTCTCGCTCGCGACGCTCGCCCTGCCGCTGATCGCGCTCGGGCTACTGTTCGCGTTTCCCGGTTTTTCCGGTGGCGAGCTGGGATTCTCCGGACTGCCCCGGCTCACCAACAACCTGCTGGGCAACTATTACATCGCGGTGATCGCGATGCTCGCGCTGGTCTTCGGCATGTGGCTGCTCGCCGACTCGAGGTTCGGCCTGGTGCTGCACGCGATCCGCGACGACGAGCTGGCGGCGCGCGCCTCTGGAATCAACACGCCACGCTACAAGGTCGCGGTGTTCGCGGTGTCGGCGTCTGCCGCGGGACTCGCGGGGGCGCTGCTGGCTCATTACATGAGGGTCACCGGACCGTTCACGCTCGAGACGACGCTGTCGTTCCAGGCGGTGATCTGGGGGATCTTCGGCGGCGTGGCGACGATCTATGGATCGGTGGTGGCGGTGTTCGTGCTCTATCCGATCACCGAGTGGATCGGCGGCTTCCAGGCGTTCGGCGAGCGGCGGCTGCTGGTCTTCGCGGTGATCGTTCTGCAGGTGCTGCTGTTCATGCCGCGGGGTCTTGCGCCCTGGGTGCGCGACCGGATCGAAACCCTGTGCCCGCGCTGCAAGCAGCGCAACGGCGCCTGGCGCTCTCACTGCCGCCTGTGCTCCGCGCAGCTCATCCCCACCGACCGGCCGCGCGCCTCCGAACCCGGCAAGGGGTAGCTACAACATCCCCAGGTAGCAGGCGCGCAGCGACTCGTCGGCCAGCAGCGCGGCGCCGGCACCTTCGCCCCACACCCGGCCCTGCGACAGCACGTAGTTGCGGTGCGCCAGCTTGAACACCTGGCCGACTTCCTGCTCGACGACGAGCACCGGGATGCCCTCGGCATGGATGCGCGAGATGGTGGCGAAGACTTCCTCGCGCACCTTGGGCGCCAGCCCGAGCGAGGGCTCGTCGATCGCGAACAGCTTCGCCTCGTACATGAGGGCCCGCGCAGTGGCGAGCATCTGCTGCTCGCCGCCCGACAGCGTGCCCGATATCTGACTCTTGCGCTCCGCCAGGCGCGGAAACAGTGCGAAGCAGCGCTCGAGGCGGCGGCGCGTCTGCGCCGCGTCGCGCGAAAGATGCGCGCCCGCCTTCAGGTTCTCGAGCACGGTGAGTTCGCGAAACGGCCGCTGCCGGCCGGGACAGAGCGCGAACCCGCGCCGGCGGACTTCGTGCGCAGGCAGCGTGTCGATGCGCTCACCGGCGAAGCGAATCTCGCCGTCCAGCACGACCTCGCCGAGCGTGCCGCGCTGCATCTTCGCCTGCAACCGGATCAGGCCGGAGATGGCGCGCAGCACGGTCGACTTGCCGGCGCCATTCGGGCCCACGATGCCGACGAACTCGCCCTCGCCGACCGAGAGCGAGACGCCGTTGAGGATCACCGCCTTGTCGTAGCGAACGCCGAGGTCTTTCACTTCAAGCAGCGGCATGCGCGGTTCCCGGGGGTCTTGCGTAGTCGCTGCTGCCGAGATAAGCCTCGATCACCTTCGGGTCCTTGATGACCTCGGCCGGTGCGCCGTCGGCGATCATCTCGCCGTGGTCGAGCACGATGACGCGATCCACGATGGACATGAGTTCCTTCAGCTTGTGCTCGACCATCAGCACGGCGGGCCCTTCCGAGTGCAGTCTGCCGAAGCGGCCGCCCTTGTGGATCCGGAGGATCGATTTCACCAGCAACCCGGAATCGACCGGGCCGATGCCGCCGAGCGGCTCATCGAGCAGCAGCAACTCCGGCTCGGCCGAGATCGCGCGCGCCACCTCCAGGCGCTTGAGTTCGCCCTGCGACAGCCCCGAGGCGGACTCCAGGGCCAGTTCGGAGATGCCGACGAATTCCAGCGCGTCCATCGCCTTGGCTTCGATCTTCTTCACCCATTCACCGCGTCGCTTCGCCCGCGGCGCAAGCAGCGGCACCATCACGTTGGCGATGACCGGCAGATGGCGGAACGGGCGCATCATCTGGAAGGTGCCGGCGATGCCGCGATTGGTCACGTCCCACGGTTTCAGGTTCGTGATGTCTTCGCCGTTGAATTCGATGCGCCCGCTGTCAGGCTTGAGGATGCCGGTGATGAGCCGCAGCAGGGTGGTCTTGCCCGAGCCGTTCGGGCCGATCAGGCCGGTGACCTGGTCGCGGCGCAGCTCGAAGCTGATGTCGTTGAGGGCGACCAGGCCGCCGAAACGCTTGGTCAGGCGTTCGACGCGAAAGAAGGGCGCAGACACGGAACGGGCTCGGGGGCGTTCCAATGGCGGGGGCGCGGCTAGGCGCGCTCCTCCCGCAGTTCGCGGCGCGATACCTTGCCGACGTCGGTCTTCGGCAGCTCGCCGCGGAATTCGACGATGTGGGGCACCTTGTACGCGGCGAGCTGCTCGCGGCAATAGGTCTTGATCTCGTCTTCGCTCACCTTGCCGCGCGCATCCGTCTGCAGCACCACGATGGCCTTGATGAGCTGGCCGACCGAAGGTTCCGGCACGCCGACCACGCCCGCGGCCTTGACGTGCGGATGGGCGTAGAGCACGTCCTCCACGTCCTTGGCGAAAACCGAGAAGCCCTTGAACTTGATCAGGTCCTTGGAGCGGTCATAGAAATGGAAATAGCCTTCCTCGTCCATGCGCACGATGTCGCCGGTGCGCAACCAGCGCACGCCGCCCGCCTCGAGGAACACGCGTGCCGTCTCCTCGGGCTGGTTCCAGTAACCGAGCATCACGTTCGGGCCCGCGAGTAGCAATTCCCCCGTGGTACCGGGCGGCACAAATGCGTGCGTCTCCGGGTCGATGACGGCGGCCGACATGTTCGGCAACGGGCAGCCAAACGATCCCGGCTTCGTTCGGTGCAGCGGATTGACGTGACTCAGGGCGCTGGTTTCCGACAGACCGTAGCCCTCGATGATGTTGGAGCCGGTGCGTTTCGCCCAGCCCTGCATGGTCGATTCGTGCAGCGTGTCCGCGCCCGAGGCCACCACCTTGAGCCGCTTCCAGTCCACCTTGCCGGTGTCCTTGTGGTCCTTGAGATATTCGTAGAGCGTGGGCACGCCGTAGAACACAGTGGCCTGGTAACGCTCCATGGCCGTAAGAATCGCATCGGTGTCGGGGTTGGTGAACAGAACCAGCAGATTGCCCTGGCACAGGCCGTTCAGCATGATCACCGCCTGGCCGTAGATGTGGAAGAACGGCAGGAACGCGAGGAGCACTTCCTTGCCCGGCTCTAAAGCCGGAAACGCCGCCTGCGCGCTGGTTTGGGCGGCGAGCAGGTTGTAGTGGGTGAGCATGACGCCCTTGGGGTTGCCGGTGGTTCCGCCCGTATAGGGCAACGCGGCAAGGTCCACCTTCGGGTCGATCGTCACTGCGGGCGGTTGCGGCGGATGTTCTTTCAGCAGGTCCTGCAGCCAGTGAATGCCGGGCGCGGAGGGAATGCCGATGGCTTTGCCGCCGAACAGGCGCTTCCACGCCGGAAGGTATTCGCCGACCTGCGTCACGACGACGAAATCGAGCGCAACGCCTGATCTCGCGACCTTCTCGTACAGAACGTCCTGGCAGATCACTGCGCACGCGCCGCTGTCTTCGAGCTGATGGCGGACTTCGTGGCTGGTATAGACCGGGCTGATCGGAGTCACCACGGCGCCGCACTTGAGCACCGCGAAGTAGGCGATGATGAACTGCGGGCTGTTGACCAGATACAGCGCCACGCGGTTGCCCTTCTTCAGGCCGAGCGCGGCCAGCGCATTGGCCAGGCGGTCGACCGCGTCGCGCAGCTCGCGGTAGGTGACGTCGCGGCCGTAGAACACGACGGCGCGGCGGCCGGGGTCGCGATCGCAGGCCTGGTCAAACGCCTGCGCGACCGACACGAGCGGCACCTCGACGGCAGCCGGCACGCCGTTCTGGTAGTGCGCGAGCCAGGGCTTCGCCAGATACCGCTCGATTTCGCCCATCGCCTCCTCCCGGCGCGATTCTAGCCTGCGCGCGTCACCGTTCGCGCGAATCTAGCTTGCAAGCCAGGGCTTGACCCAGGCAAGACCCTCGCATTTACCATCACGCCGGTTAACGCCGGTTGCCCCGCCGCTACCGCGGCGCCTTGCCTGTGCGCCGCTCGAGCCTTCGGCCCTCGATCCCCGAATCGCGCCCTCGCCGCCCTGAGCCGCGCGAGTTGTGCAGCGCAACGCGGAAAGAAGTTCCTATATTTTCAACGGGATAGCCCGTTAGCGGACATTCCCCAACCTGGCCGCTAACGACTCGAAGCGGTCAATCGCGGCGGAGGCGAGTACCGTCCGTCGCCCCGCGCTTGATTTACCTTGCTTTCCAGCCAATAGGGCGTACGGTGCCCTCCCAATGTCCACCTTACGCACCCAGGAAAACTCAATGACTGCAGGGAAGATTTCGGCGCTGATCGCGGTTTTGGCGCTTGTTGGAATTGTGAGAGCAAATGCATTTCCGTTGGTACCCCCGATGCCCCAGGAGCACGTGGTCACGATCACGCCTGGCCAGAACAAACTGCTGTGTTTCGGCGGCACGACCGAAAGCTCTGGATATGGCGGCCGCTGCACGCCGAATCCCATGGATGCCAAAGATTCGGTCACGCTCGATACCACGGACGGACACGTCGACGGTTCCCACGCGGGCATCTATACAAACGACAGCACGATGTATGGTCGAAAGCTGGGCGATGTCAGCAGGCTGTCGTTCAGATACACCGGGTCTTCGCCTACAGCGAATAGTCCCCGGTTCAGCCTGCCCATCGACAAGGACGGTGACGGGGCCTTTGACCAGTGGGCATTCATTCATGCGCTCGACTGCAACGACGGTGCGGGCTCGGTCGATGCGATCATTAATCAGAAGTGTCCGATCAAGTTGGAAGGCGCAGCGACCTACGACAACTGGGCAGCGCTGGTCGCGGCATTTCCGAATGCCCGCATCGCCCGGAACCAGTATGTGCTCGGGCTGGTGTTCATAGTGGCCGATGAACCGGGCATCTGGACGGTCGATCGCGTGAAGTTTGGCTATCCTGCGAAGTAAAGGCACCATCACGCACGAGGTAGGAAACGGCACCAGGTCCCCTGGTTCACGCGTAGCCCTTTACCCGAACCCCGCTTAGGCGGGGTTTTGGTTTTTGGGGGACCAGGAACGTCCGCAATTGGCCTATTGTGTTGAAGAACTCCGTTGAGTATTAAATCTTATTTGCCATAACGCCGGTTGAACGCCTGTGTGCGAGCGCGGTACGGCCGGACGCACGAGCCGCCAGGGCCACGGGATCCCCCTCGCCGACCTGCCACTGTCCCACACTGCGCGTGTTGCTCGGCGCAACGCGGAAGGAAGGTCATTTCCTTTGTCAGATAGCGGGCATGAGCGAACCGATCACGGCGCGGATTGCCGACCATATGCGCTTCGCGCGGCCGCTCGATACGCTGGCGCAGGAGGTGGCGCGGTTTCATGCCGCGGATACCCCCGATTACGAGCGTTTGCGCCACATCGTCCTGTGGCTGCGCGACTACGCCGACGGCGTGCGCCACCCGCGCGAGGACGTCGCCTTCGAGCGGCTGGTCCGCTGCGATCCCTCGCGCGCGCCGGGCCTCGCCTAGCCCCGCATCGCTGCTTGCCTGAGGGCTATAGCGCGCTTGCGGCCGCGAACGCCAGGATGCCGTGCGCGGCCGTCGTGGGATGGATGCCGTCCCAGAATAGGTAATCCCCCGGCGCGGCACAGGCGTAGGGCGCGGCCAGGGTGATGCAGGCCTGCGTCACGTTCGTGAGGCCGAAGCTCGACGGCGCGCCGGCGACGTTCTGCAGCGTGGTGTAGACGTCGAAGCGCGCGATCTGGATCCCCTCCAGGGACGAGAGCGGCGTCAGGACGTCCGCTTCCAGCTTGACGTTGAACTGCAGCGCGAGCAGGTTCGCCAGCCCGGCGAGCGGCGTCGGGGCGATCGCCGGGGTGAGCCCGACATTGGGCATGTTCCAGACGAGAAACTTCCGCGCCCCGGCCCAGTAAAGCGCCTCGATGTTGTCATAGATCGCCGTCGACGCCTCGTTCAGGATGGGCTGGGGATCCATGCCGGAGGCGGCCGCGAGCAGCGCGTCGCGCATGTCGTTGCCGCCCATCTCGATCACGTACAGCCAGTCCGAGGGCGCGACGCCGCCCGTCGCCGTAAGGAAGGTGCCCACCTGGAACGCCAGGTGCGGGTTCGCGCCAACAGCGCGCGCTCTGGCGCTACCCACGGCGAAGTTCGTGCCGCCGCCCGGCGCGAAGGCCGGCCGCGCGCCCGCGCCAAGCCCGCGCGGCCTGGCGAATTGCTCGACCCACGTCGGGCCATTGCTGAAGTGATGGCCGCCGCGCGCATAGGGCCGGTCGGGAACGAGGAAGGGATCCACGGAGTAGTCCGGCGGCGTGCTCTTGGCTTTGCCCAGCAGCACGAAGGCATTGCCGGGATCCGACAGGCTGGTGCCGAAGACTGCGATGCCGCCCTCGCCCTGCGCCGCTGCCCAGCCTGGCGCGCCGAGCACGAGCGCGACGATCGTCGTCGAGATCCATTGCATGAGGCGGCTGCGCCCGCGTAGGAATTCAAGCATGACGTTTGTCCTCCAGGTTGACAAAGAAGCGCATGGCATGACCTCTGCTGCCAAGCGGATGCACGACAGCCAAGGGTCACGCCGCGGCGAGAACCGGCGGCGTCCCGCTGAGGACTGCCGAACCTAGCTAACTACCCCGATTCGGAGGCGAAATCTTGACCAGAATCAATGCCGCACGAGAAAAGGGCGACCCCATGGCCCCAGGAACTCAATGGGCTGGAGAAGGAGATTCAGCATCGGATGGCGCCAAGCGAGTCTGCCTCGTGCAGCGGCCGCGCCTTGGGGTGACCGCGCTCGACCTCGACGAAACCACCTGCGTGGAGCGAGGGGGGGTCTGAAGCCCTTACTTGCCATAATCGCGGTTGAACGCCTGTGTGCGAGCGCGGTACGGCCGAACTCATGCGCCGCCAGGTCCATGGCAGCTCCCTCGCCGAACGAGCGTTGTCCGTCGCTGCGCGTGTTACAGGGCACAACGCGGAAGGAAGTTCCCATCCTTCGGGTTTACTCCGCCGCCCACTTCCTCACCGACCTCACGATACGCTCGTCGGCAAACCCGAGCCGCGCGAGCGCCTGCGCGCGCTCGAAGATCTCCTCGTAGCGCTCGATGAGGCCATCCTTCACCCGCACCTTGCAGATTCCGGGAAACCCCGCACGGCGGCCTTCGGTCCCCGGAATCTTCGAGGTGTAGGAGAACTCGTAGCTCGCGTAGCCGCGATCGCCCTCGGCGATGACGTCGCTCAGCGTCCAGGAGAAATCGGTGGCGTTGCCGTGAAAGTGCCGCCGCACCATGTCCGCGATCGCGGCCCGGCCCTGGAACTCGCCGTAGAAGCCGTCGTGATAGACGCCGCCCTCGGCGAAGCAGGCCGCCGCGGCCTCGGCGTCGCCGCGGCAGATCGCCTGCGTCATGCGCTCGAGGAGCGCGCGCAGTGCCGTGGCCACGGGGCTAGACGCCCGCCTGAGCGACCGGCGCCGCCGCCGCGACCGCACGCCCACGGTCCAGCACGAAGCCCTCGTAGCCGCGCTCGGCGATGCCGGCGCAGTGGCGCGCATAGCGCGCGAGGCCTCCGGCGTAGGGCATGAAGACCCGGGGCTTCCCGGCGACGTTGGCGCCGAAGTACCAGGAGTGCTTCGCGTCCCAGAGCAGGGTCGCCCGCGCGCACTCCTCGACGTGCTCGCCCCAGGCTCTTGCCGCCTCGCCCGCGGGCTCGATGGTGCGGATGCCGTTCCTGCGCAGGTGCGCGATGCACTCGGTGATCCAGTCCACGTGCTGCTCGATCGCCACCGGCATGTTGGTGAGCACCGAGGGGCTGCCCGGCCCGGTGATCGTGAAGAGATTCGGATAGCCCGGCACCTGCAGGCCGAGGTAGGTCCGCGGCCCCGCCTTCCAGTCCTCGCGCAGGCTGCGGCCGCCGCGGCCGCGGATGTCGATTGCGAGCAGCGGCCCCGTGAGCGCGTCGAAACCGGTGGCGAAGACGATGAGGTCGAGCGGGTGCTCGCGGCTCCGCGTCCGGATGCCGCCCGGGGTGATGCGCTCGATCGGGTCCTTGCGCAGGTCGACGAGCGCGACGTTCGGCCGGTTGAAGGTCTCGAAGTAGCCGGTGTCGATCGGCGGGCGCTTGGCGGCGTACGGATGGTCGATGCCGGCGAGGGCTTCGGCGGTCGCCGGGTCCCTGACGGTCGCGCGGATGCGCGCCTTGATGAACTCGGCGGCGGTGGCGTTGGCCGCCCGGTCGGTGAGCAGGTCGCGGAAGGTGGCGCGGAACTGCAGGCCGCCCTTCTCCCAGGCCGCCCGGTAGACCGCCGCGCGCTCCTCGGGACTGGCGTCGGCGGCGTTGCGCTCCGAGATGCGGAAGGCATGGCCGTTGATGGTCGAGCGCGCGGTGTCGCGGATCTCCTCGAAGTGCTCCTTGACCCAGCGCTGGAACTCGCGCGTGAGCGGATGGTTGCGCGCCGGCACGCTGTAGTTGGCCGTGCGCTGGAACACGGTGAGGTGCGCCGCGGTCTCGGCGATCACCGGCGCGGCCTGGATGCCGGTGGAGCCGGTGCCGATCTGGCCGACGCGCCGGCCGCGGAAGTCCACGCCCTCGTGCGGCCACTGGCCGGTGTGGAACCAGCGGCCCTTGAAATCCGCGAGCCCCGGGATCTCCGGCACGCTGGCCGCCGACAGGCAGCCCACCGCGGTGACGAGGTACGTCGCCGAATAGTGCGCGCCGCCTTCGGTATCGACCTCCCAGCGGCCGGCAGCCTCGTCGTAGCGCGCGGCAGTCACGCGGGTGTCGAACTGCATGTCGCGCCGCAGGTCGAACTTGCGCGCCACGTGCTCGAGATACGCGCGGATCTCGGCCGGGCCCGGGTAGCGCTCGCTCGCTACCCACTCCTCGGCGAGCTCGCGCGAGAAGAAATAGCGGTACGCGTGGCTCTCCGAATCGCAGCGCGCGCCCGGGTACCGGTTCCAGTACCAGGTGCCGCCGAGGTCCCCGCCCGCCTCGAGCAGGCGCGCCTTGAGCCCGAGGCCGTCGCGCAGACGGTGCAGCTGGTAGATCCCGGCAAAACCCGCGCCGATGATCAGGGCGTCGAAGTGCATGACGCTATTTCCGCCGCCGCTTACGCGGCGCCGCCCGGTCCACGCGCGTGGACGGGGAGAACGCGGCTGCGCGAACTGCGCGTGTGCAAGAGGGGCTCCCGGGCTGCCCGAATCGAACCGATTCTAGCGGCAAATGTCGCGATGGGGAGCGGAGGCGAAGTTGCACCCGTTGTCAACGGACTACAATGGCCTCCTGGGCGCGCGCCATGCTGATCGACTTCTTCCTCAAGCTGAAGAGCCACAAGCTGCCGGTCTCCATCAAGGAGTACCTGACGCTGCTCGAGGCGATGGGCAAGGGCGTGATCGGCCCGTCGGTGGACGACTTCTACTACCTCAGCCGCACGGCGCTGGTGAAGGACGAGGCGAATTTCGACAAGTTCGACCGCGCCTTCGCGGAGTTCTGGCAGGGCGTGGAGACCATCCCCGGTATCGACGCGCAGGTTCCGCTCGAATGGCTGCTCAAGCAGGTCGAGCTGACGCTCACGGAAGAGGAGAAGAAGCAGATCCAGGCGCTCGGCGGCTGGGAAAAGCTCATGGAGACCCTGAAGCAGCGCCTCGAGGAGCAAAAAGGCCGCCACCAGGGCGGCTCGAAGTGGATCGGCACCGGCGGCACCTCGCCCTTCGGCGCCTACGGCTACAACCCGGAAGGCATTCGCATCGGCCAGGACCGCAGCCGCAACCGCAGCGCGGTGAAGGTCTGGGACCAGCGCGAATACCGCAACCTCGACGACCAGGTCGAGCTCGGCACGAGGAACATCAAGGTAGCGCTGCGCCGCCTGCGGCGGTTCGCCCGCGAGGGGGCACCCGAGGAGTTCGACCTCGAGACCACCATCGACTCGACCGCGCGCAAGGCCTACCTCGACATCCACATGCGGCCCGAGCGCCACAACACCGTCAAGGTGCTGATGTTCATGGACATCGGCGGCACCATGGACGACCACATCAAGCTCGCCGAGGAGCTGTTCTCGGCCTCCAAGACCGAGTTCAAGCACCTCGAGTTCTACTACTTCCACAACTGCCTGTACGACTTCGTGTGGAAGGACAACCGGCGGCGCCACTCCGAGCGCACGCGCACCTGGGACATCCTGCACAAGTACGGCCACGACTACAAAGTGATCTTCGTCGGGGATGCCACCATGAGCCCGTACGAGATCCTGCAGCCGGGCGGCTCGATCGAGTACTTCAACGAGGAGCCCGGCGCGGTGTGGGTGAAGCGCGTCTCCGAGGTGTACTCGAAGTGCGTGTGGCTGAATCCCGAGCCCGAGGAGATCTGGGGCTACCGCCAGTCGATCCAGATCATGAAGGAGCTGATGAACGGCCGCATGTACCCGACCACGCTCGAGGGGCTGGAGCGCGCCATGCGGCAGCTGGCGAAATGAGCCTGCTGTTCCCCACCACGCTGGTCGGCAGCTACCCGCAGCCCGAGTGGCTGCTCGACCGCTCGAAGCTGCTGTCGCGCCTGCCGCCGCGCGTGCGCGCTAAAGAGCTGTGGAAGATCCCGCCGGAGGCGCTCGCCGAAGCGCAGGACGACGCCACCATCGTCGCCATCAAGGCGCAGGAGGAGGCCGGGCTCGACATCATCACCGACGGCGAGATCCGGCGCGAGAGCTACTCCAACCGCTTCGCCACGGCGCTCGAGGGCGTCGACATCGACAACCCCGGCACGGCGATGGACCGCGCCGGGAAACCCGTGCCCGTGCCGCGCATCGCCGGCAGGATCCGCCGCAAGCACCCGGTCGAGGTGGAGGACCTCAAGTTCCTCAAGCGCCACACCACGCGCAAGGTGAAGATGACCGTGCCCGGTCCCTTCACCATGATGCAGCAGGCGCAGAACGATCATTACAAGAGCGACGAGGACGCGGCCATGGACTACGCCGTGGCGGTGAACGAGGAGATCAAGGATCTCTTCGCCGCCGGCGCCGACATCGTGCAAGTGGACGAGCCCTACATGCAGGCGCGCCCGGAGAAGGCGCGGGAGTACGGACTGAAGGTCCTCAACCGCGCGCTGGACGGCATTACCGGGACGACCGCCGTGCACATCTGCTTCGGCTACGCGGCGGTCGTGCACAAGCGTCCCTCGGGCTACTCCTTCCTGCCCGAGTTCGCGCTCTGCCGCTGCCAGCAGGTGTCGATCGAGACCGCGCAGTCGAACCTCGACTGCTCGGTGCTGGCGAAGCTCGCCGGCAAGAGCATCATGGTCGGCTGCATCGACCTGAACGACATGACGGTCGAGACGCCGCAGCAAATCGCGGCACGCATCGAGCGCGCCCTGCCCTACGTGGACAAGACGCACGTCATCCTCGCGCCCGACTGCGGCATGAAGTATCTGCCGCGTACCGTCGCCGACGGCAAGCTGCGCGCGATGGTGGATGCGGCGCGGCTATTGCGGGCAGAGTACGCATAGCATGGCGGGCCGCCTCAGCCGCCTGGTGCTCAACCTGCGGCGCAACATCCCCCCGGGCACGCCGCTCGACCGCCACCTGCAGCGCTTCGCGAGGGTCGCGGGCTGGTTCGGTGCGGAGATGGATCTCCTCGCCGCGCTCTACGGCACCGACAAATTCGGCGAGCACGACTACACCCCGGTGTACGAAGAGCTGATGCGCGCCTCGCGGCGCAAGGCGGTACGGCTGCTGGAAGTCGGCGTCGGCGGCTACGCCGGGGCGCTGGGCGGAGAGTCGCTGCGCATGTGGGCGAGCTACTTTCGGCGCGGCAGGATCACCGGCATCGACCTGTATGACAAGACCGCGCTATCGGGCGGGCGCGTCACCGTCTACCAGTGCTCGCAGGTCGACGCGCCGAAGCTCACTTCATTGGCGAAGGAACTGGGACCGTTCGATTTCATCCTCGACGACGGCAGCCACATGAACGCGCACCAGATCGAGACCTTCGGCATCCTCTGGCCGCACCTGAAGGACGGCGGCACCTACATCGTCGAGGACGTGCAGACCTCCTACTGGCCATCCTACGGCGGCGGGCCGCTCGGCACGCCGGGCTACGAGAAGTCCTGCATGCAGTGGTTCAAGGCGCTCGCCGACAGCGTGAACATCCCCGAATTCCTGCAGCCCGCGCCCGGCGGGCTCGATGCGGGCATCGCCAGCATCGCCTTCCACCACAATCTGATCGTGCTGAAGAAGGACCTCGCCGAACGCTATTCCAACGCCCGGCTCGACGACCCCGTGGTGAAGGAGCGGCTGATGGCGCCGGGCTAAGCCGACTTCGCCGCCCGCCCGCTCCGCGCGAGGCGCTCGAATTCCGGCGCCTCCAGCGGCTCGCTGTACAGGTGTCCCTGCCACTCCTCGCAGCCCACCGCGCGCAGGCGCCGCAGCTGCGCGTCGGTCTCCACGCCCTCGGCGGCCACCAGCAGGCCGAGGCCCTTCGCCATCGCGGCCACGGTCTCGATGATCATCGCGTCGCCGGCGCTCGATTCGAGCTCGCGCAGGAAGCCGCGGTCGATCTTCAGCTTGTGGATCGGCAGGCGCCGCAGGTAGGCGAGGCTCGAATACCCGGTACCGAAGTCGTCGATCGCCAGGCGCACGCCCAGCGCGCCGATGCGCCGCAGCGTCTCCACGGACTCCGGCAGGTGCGCCATCAGCACGCGCTCGGTGACTTCGAGCTCGAGGCGCTCCGCCGGCACGCCGTGCGCAGCGAGCGCATCGCGCAGCCGCGCGACGTACGCTTCGCCCTGCGCCAGCTCCAGCGCCGAGACGTTCAGCGCGAACCACGGCGCGCCCGGCAGCTGCCGCTGCCAGGCGCCGATCTGCGACAGCGCGCGCTCCAGCGTCCATTCGCCGATGGCGCGGATCAGGCCGCACTCCTCGGCCTGCGGGATGAAGGCGTCCGGCTTGAGCAGCCCGCGCTGCGGATGGTTCCAGCGCAGCAGCACCTCGGCGCCGACCACCGCGTCGTGCCGGACCACGGGCTGCCAGCGCAGCTGCAGCTCGCTGCGCGCCAGCGCCCCGCGCAGGTCGCTCTCCAGGGCGAGGCGCTCCACCGCGCGCGTGTGCAGTTCGGGCGAAAAGAAGCGGAAAACGCTGCGCCCCGCCTCCTTGGCGTCGTAAAGCGCGGTATCGGCGTTCTTCAGCAGCTCGTTGAAGTCGCGCCCGTCCTCGGGGTAGATGGCGATGCCGATCGAGGCGGTGACGTTGAGCGCGCGCCCCTCGAGCGTGAACGGGCGCTGCAGAATCGCCTGCACGCGCTGCGCCACCAGCGCGGCGTCCTGGGCCGCCTTCAGCCCGTCCCACAGCAGCACGAACTCGTCGCCGCCCACGCGCGCGAGCGTGTCGTCGCGCCGCAGCGTGTTCGAAAGGCGCTCGGCCACCGCGTGCAGCAGCGCGTCGCCGGCGCGGTGGCCGAGCGAGTCGTTCACCAGCTTGAAGCGGTCGAGATCGATGAGCAATACCGCGAGCATGCCGCGGCTGCGTGCCGCGGCGAGGATCGACTGCGCGGCGCGGTCGCCGAGAAGCGCCCGGTTGGGTAGCCCGGTGAGCGCATCGCGCGTGGCGAGGTACTGGATGCGCTCCTCGGCCTGCTTGCGCGCCGTGACGTCGGCGCCGGTGCCGCGGTAGCCCGTCAGCATCCCGGCTGCATCGCGCACCGGTATCCCGCTCACCTGCTGCCAGATCACCTTGCCGGACTTGGTGATCGAGCGGTGCACCAGGTCGCGGAACGGCTGTCCCTCGCGCGTGCTGCGCCCGAACCACTCGTCCAGCGCGCGCGGCTCGCCGAGCGGCATGAATTCGCGCGGCGTGCGCCCGAGCAGCTCTGCGCGCATGTAGCCCAGAACGCTTTCCACCCGCTTCGAAAGGTAGGTGTAGCGCCACTGCGCGTCGGTCTCCCAGACGTATTCGCCCGAGGCCTCGACCACGTCGCTGAAGCGCCGTTCGCGCTCGGCGAGCACGCGGCGCGCGTCACGCTGCTCGGTGACGTCGCGCGCCACCGTCTGCACCACCAGCCGGCCGCGCTCGAGGAACGAGACGCTCGCGATCTCCACCAGAGCCTCGCTGCCATCGGCGCAGCGCAGCCTGCGTTCCTCGAAGCCGGTGGCGCCGGGCCCGGCGCCGAGATAGCGCAGCCGCTCGCGGTAGCGCTCGACATGCTCCGGGTGGACGAACGCCTCCATGCCGCGGCCCAGCAGCACCTTGGGCGCCGCGGCCTTCAGCAGGCGCGCCGCCGCCGGGTTGGCGTACTCGATGACGCCGCCGCTCGACACGATCACGGCGTCGGGCGCGAGCTCGATCAGGGAGCGGTAGCGCTCCTCGGCTTCGCGCATCGCCTCCTCGGCGCGCTTGCGCGCGGTGATGTCCAGGTTGATGCCGGTCATGCGCAATGCCCGCCCGTCGGCATCGCGCTCGGTGATGCGGCCGCGCGACAGGAGCCACTTCCAGCTGCCGTCGGCGACCTGGAAGCGGTGCTCCTCGGCGTAGTCCTGGCGCTCGCCCTTCATCACCTCGACCGACAACTTCACCGCGCGCTCCAGGTCGTCCGGATGCACCCCGTGCATCAGCTCTTCCAGGGTGGTGGTGGCGGCGGCGGCCGCGCGCGGCAGGCCGAGGAACTCGGTCCAGCCCTCGCTCAGGTAGACCTTGCCGCTCTGCAGGTCGGTGTCCCAGAGGCTGGCGTTGGAGCCATCGAGCGCCAACTGCAGGCGCTCCTTGGCGGCGGCGAGCTCGCGCTCGCCGCGCCGGCGCTCGGTGACGTCACGGCCCACCCCGCGGTAGCCGAGGAAGGCGCCGGCGGCGTCATAGCGCGCCTGGCCCGAAACCACGTGCACATGGCGCGAGCCGCTGGCGTGGGTGCGCGAGAGCTCAAGCTCGAAAAACGGGGCGTGGCGGCGCAGCTGCTCGAGGTGCGCGGTGACGGCGCGCCCGTCGAGCTCGACCCCGGGCAGCTCCCACAGGCGCTTGCCGAACGCGAGCCCCGAGCCGAAGAAGGCGAGCACGGTGGAGCCGCCCGTAAGCCAGGTAATGCGGTGCTCGGCGTCGGTCTCCCAGAACCAGTCGGCCGACAACGCCGTCAGGCTGCGAAAGCGCTCCTCGCTCGCGCGCAGCGCACGGGCGGCGAGGCGGTCGCGCTGCCGCGTGTGCATCCAGGCGGCGAAGATGATGCCGGCCGCCGCGACCAGCAGCAGCGCCTCGATGAGCAGCGTCCAGTCCATGCTAGGCCGTGTTCTCGCGCACCGGCGGCGCCACCTTGAGCACCTCGTCGATCGTGGTGAGTCCGGCGGCAACCTTCATGGCGCCGCTCACGCGCAGCGGCTTCATGCCGTCCTTCATCGCCTGCTCGCGCACCGCGGCGAGGTCCGCGCCCGCGGTAATCATCTGCTTGATCGGCGGCGTATGCAGCAGCGTCTCGTAGATGCCGACGCGGCCCATGAAGCCGGTCATGCGGCACTCCAGGCAGCCCACGGGCTTGTACACCGTCGTCGGCCGCTTCGACGTGAACGGCGCGACGAGCGCGTCCCAGGCCGCCTGGTCCTCGGCGCGGTTGAGCTCCACCGGCTGCTTGCAGTGCGGGCAGAGCGTCCGCAGCAGCCGCTGCCCCATGACGCCGTTGAACGTCGCGTTCAGCAGGTAGGGCGCGATGCCGAGCTCGAGCAGCCGGGTCACCGCGCTGGGCGCGTCGTTGGTGTGCAGCGTCGAGAGCACGAGGTGCCCGGTCAGCGCCGACTGCACCGCCATCTCGGCGGTCTCGAGATCGCGGATCTCGCCCACCATGATGATGTCCGGGTCCTGGCGCATGAGCGCGCGCACCCCTTCGGCGAAGCCGAGGTCGATCGCCTGCTGCACCTGCATCTGGTTGAACGCCGGCTCGACCATCTCGATCGGGTCTTCGATCGTGCACACGTTCACCTCGGGCGTCGCGAGGCTCTTCAGCGTGGAATACAGCGTCGTGGTCTTGCCCGAGCCCGTCGGTCCGGTCACCAGCACGATCCCGTTCGGGCGCGCCGTCATCTCCTTCCAGCGGCGGTGGTCCTCCTCGGAGAAGCCGAGCTCGCGAAAGTCGCGCACCAGCACTTCGGGGTCGAAGATGCGCATCACCAGCTTCTCGCCGAACGCGGTGGGCAGCGTCGACAGGCGCAGCTCGACCTCGTCGCCGTCGGCCATGCGCGTCTTGATGCGCCCGTCCTGCGGGCGGCGCTTCTCCACCACGTCCATGCGCCCGAGGATCTTGATGCGGCTGGTCATCGCCGCCAGCACCGAGGCCGGGATCTGGTACACCTGGTGCAGCACGCCGTCGATGCGAAAGCGCACCAGGCCCACTTCGCGCCGCGGCTCGATGTGGATGTCGCTCGCGCGCTGCTCGAAGGCGTACTGCCAGAGCCAGTCGACGACGCGCACGATGTGCGCGTCGTTCGCATCCAGCGACTTGTTGGCGCTGCCGAGCTCGACCAGCTGCTCGAAGTTGGAAAGTCCCGAGGCGCCCGCGGCGCCGCGGTTGGCGCCCTTCACCGAGCGCGCCAGGTTGTAGAACTCGACCTGGTAGCGCTCGATGTCCTGCGGGTTGGCGATCACACGCTTGATCGGCCGCTGGATGACGCGCGCGATCTCCGGCTCCCACTCGCGCACGTAGGGCTCGGCGGTCGCGATGACCGCTTCCTTGGCGGTGAGGGAGACCGGCAGTATGCGGAAGCGCGAGGCGTAGGCGCTCGACATCACCTCGGTCACGGCCGAGAAGTCGATCTTCAGCGGATCGATGTGCAGGTATTCCATGCCCACGCGCTGCGCCAGCCACTCGGCGAGCGCGTCCAGGGTGAGCGGCTTGTGCGGCGCGCGCGCGTCCTTCCACTTCTCGGCGGCGATCATGGCGAGCGGGTGCTGCGCCCCGCGCCAGTAGCGCCGCTCCTTCTTCAGCTGCTCGCCGGGCCCGCGGGCGACGGCCCCGTCCTCGACCAGCCAGTCGATGAGCTCAAGTAGCGTCAGCCGGCGTTCGGCGGCGGACGCGGTGGCGGCCTGTGCCATGGGCGCGGACACTATACCGCTAGAATCCGGTATGCCCAAGGCAAAGGCGCTGGCGCCCGAGGTCAAACTGCGTGAAGTCTGGGCGTGGAGCATGTACGACTTCGCCAACTCGGGCTACACCACGGTGGTCATCACCGCCGTCTACAACGCCTTCTTCGTCGCCGCGGTGGCCGGGCGCGCGCCTTGGGCCACCTTCGCCTGGACGGCGGCGCTCTCGGTGTCCTACCTCGCCGTGCTGCTCACGGCGCCGCTGGTCGGCGCCTGGGCCGATGCGCATGCGGCGAAGAAGCGTTTGCTGTTCTACGCGACGGTCGGCTGCGTGCTGTTCACCGCGGCGCTGTACTTTGTCGGACCCGGCGCGGTGGCGCTGGCCATCGTGCTCATCGTGCTGTCGAACTTCTTCTTCGCCACCGGCGAGAACCTGATCGCCGCGTTCCTGCCGGAGCTCGCCGACTCGCGCTCCATGGGGCGCGTCTCCGGGTGGGGATGGGCCTTCGGCTACCTCGGCGGCCTGGTCTCGCTTGGCCTGTCGCTCATCTACATCACCTGGGCGCAGGGCGCAGGCCAGAGCGGCACGCAGTTCGTGCCGGTCGTCATGCTGATCACCGCGGCCGTATTCGCGCTGTGCGCGACGCCCACGTTCCTGTTCCTGAAGGAGCGGGCCGTGCCGCAGATGCGCGACGGCAAGGCATGGGCGCGGGTCATGCACACGCTGCACCGCGCGCAGCAGTACCGCGACCTGCGGCGCTTCCTCGTCTGCATCCTGTTTTACCAGGCGGGCATCATGGCGGTGATCGCGCTCGCCGCGATCTACGCGCAGGAGGCGATGAAGTTCACGCAGCAGCAGACCATCGTGCTCGTGCTGGTGGTCAACGTCACGGCCGCGCTCGGCGCCTTCGGCTTCGGGTACCTGCAGGACGCGATCGGGCACGTGCGCGCGATGGCGCTCATTCTCGCCGGCTGGATCGGCATGATCACCCTCGCCTACTTCGCCGAGGACGCCGCGACGTTCTGGGTCGCGGCCAACCTCGCCGGCCTGTGCATGGGCTCCTCGCAGGCGGCCGGGCGCGCCATCGTCGGCTATCTTTCCCCGCGCACGCGCGAGGCGGAGTTCTTCGGCCTGTGGGGGCTCGCGGTGAAGGCCGCCTCGATCTTCGGCCCGCTCACCTACGGCCTGGTGACCTGGATCTTCGCCGGCGACCACCGGCTCGGCATCCTCGCCGTGGGGGCGTATTTCGTGATCGGCCTCGTGCTGCTGGCCGGCATCGACGTCGAGCGCGGCCGGCGCGCGGCGCTCGCGCCCGCCTGAGCCGCTACTCGAGCGTCGCCTCCAGGGTGATCTTGGCGTTCAGCAGCCGCGAAATCGGGCAGCCCGCCTTGGCGTTGCCGGCGGCCTTTTCGAAGACCGCCTTGTCGGCGCCGGGGACCTTTGCCTTCACCACCAGGTGGATCGCGGTCACCGTCATGCCGGCGTCGGTCTTGTCGAGGTTCAGGCTCGCCGTCGTCGCGATGCTGTCCGCCCTGAGATTCGCCTGGCCGAGCTGCCCGGAGAGCGCCATCGAGAAGCAGGCGGCGTGCGCCGCGGCGACCAACTCCTCGGGATCGGTCTTGCCGCCCGACTCGAACCGGCTGGCGAAGGTATAGGGCGCGGAGGCCAGCCCGCCGCTGCCTGTGGAGACCTGGCCGCTGCCGTCCTTCAGGCCGCCTTTCCAGACTGCTGAGCCGTTACGTTGCATGCGAGCCTCCTTGGAAAAAGTGAACTCAGGCGCGTTATTATCGTCGCAGTGCTTACATTCCCACTAGAAGGAAACTGCGATGAGCATCAAAGTCGGTGATCGCGTGCCGGACGGGGTGCTGTTCGAATCCATCGGTTACAGCGACGAGAATCACTGCCCGGCGCGCCCCGGCCAGGTCAAGGTCGCGGAGCTGGTGCAGGGCAAGCGCATCGCGATCTTTGGACTCCCGGGCGCGTTCACGATGACCTGCTCCGGAAAGCACCTCCCCGGGTATCTCGCCAATTACGACAAGTTCAAGGCGAAGAAGGTCGACGAGATCTGGTGCGTTTCGGTCAACGACGGCTATGTCATGGCAGCATGGGGTCGCGATCAGAAGGCCGACGGCAAGATCCGCATGCTGGGCGACGGCAACGGCCAGTGGACGAAGGCGCTGGGACTGGAAGTGGACTCCAGCGCCGGCGGCATGGGCATGAGAATGCGGCGCTGCTCCATGCTGGTCGAAGACGGCGTCGTCAGGCAGCTCAACCTCGAGGCGCCCGGGAAGTTCGAGGTAAGCGACGCCGAGACGCTCCTGAAGCAGCTGGGATGACGCGCGCCGCCCTCCTCGGCGTGCTGCTGCTCGCCACCGCCACCGTGCACGCGCAATCCCGCACCGAGGCCGGGCGCCAGCAGTTCCGCGAGGCCTCGCGCATCTGCCGCTACGTGCCGCACGCCGAGCAGCGCGCCTGCATGGCGCGCGAGCTGTGCAAGAACAACCGCGAGCCGGCGGCCTGCGAGGAGCGCTACTTCGTCAACGCCGAGCGCCGCGACATCGTGCTCGAGGCCTGCAAGGGCAAGCAGGGCACGGTGCTGCGCGACTGCATGCGCGAGGAATACAAGAAGCTCCCCGAGCCCCGGTCGTAGCGATCCGGCCGCGCCGATGAAGAAGCTGCTCGCCTGCCTGCTGCTCGCCGCCCTGCCCGCGCTCGCCGCGCCGCAGAAGGTCACCGAGGTCGAGGGCGTCGCCGAGTACCGGCTCGACAACGGCCTGCGCGTGCTGCTGGCGCCCGACGCGGGCGCGGAGACGGTCACGGCGCACGTCACCTACCTGGTGGGCTCGCGCCACGAGGGCTACGGCGAGAAGGGCATGGCGCACCTGCTCGAGCACATGCTGTTCAAGGGCTCCACGAACCATCCCGACGTGAAGCAGGAGTTCGCCAAGCGCGGCGCGCGCTGGAACGGCACCACCTCCTACGACCGCACCAACTACTTCGAGACGCTGCCGGCCTCGGGCGACAACCTGGAATGGGCGCTGGCCATGGAAGCCGACCGCATGGTGAACTCCTTCGTGCGCAAGGCGGACCTCGAGAGCGAGATGACCGTGGTGCGCAACGAGTTCGAGATGGGCGAGAACAGCCCCGGCAGCGTGCTGTTCCAGCGCATGCTGCGGCTCGCCTTCAATTGGCACAACTATGGCCACGCCATCATCGGCGCGCGCTCCGACATCGAATCGGTGCCGATCGAGCGTCTGCAGGCGTTCTACCGCACCTGGTACCAGCCGGACAATGCACTGCTCACCCTCGGCGGGCGCTTCGAGGCGGCGCGCGCGCTCGCGCTGGTCGAGAAGCACTTCGGCGCCATCCCGCGCCCGGCGCGCAAGCTGCCCGAGCTCTACACGGTGGAGCCGACGCAGGACGGCGAGCGTTCGGTCACGCTGCAGCGCACGGGCGACACGCCGCTCGTCGCCGCGCTGTACCGCGTGCCCGCCGCCAGCCACCCGGATTTCCCGGCGATCGAGGTCCTGGTGGAGGCGATGCGCGCCGCGCCGCAGGGCCGGCTGCACCGGGCGCTGGTGCAGAAAGGCCTGGCGAGCGCCATCTGGGGATTCGAGCACGCGTTGCACGATCCCGGCTACATCGCCTTCGGCGCCCAGCTCGCCAAGGACGGCGACCTCGAGGCGGCGGGCGCGGCGCTGCTCGACACGCTGCACGCGGCGCCGAAGGCTCCGATCGAGGCCGACGAGGTGGAGCGCGGGCGCACCACGCTGCTGAACGAGATGGACAAGGCGACGCTCGACTCGGGCGCGCTGGTGCGCGCGCTTGCCGAGTTCCACGCCCTGGGCGACTGGCGCTTGTACTTCCTGTACCGCGACCGCCTGCGCGCCGTGAAAGCGCCCGACGTGCAGCGCGTGGCCGAAACCTATCTCAGGCCGGCCAACCGCGTGCTCGGGCGCTTCGTGCCGACCGAGAACCCGCAGCGCGCGCAGATTCCGGAAGCGCCGGACCTGCAGGCGGCGCTGCAGGGCTACCGCGGCGGCGCCGCGCTCGCCGCGGGCGAGGCCTTCGATCCCGCGCCACAGAACATCGAGGCGCGCCTCGTGCGGCGCACGCTCGCCAACGACGTGCGCCTCGCGCTCCTGCCCAAGCGCACGCGGGGGCAGAAGGTCGTGATCAAGCTCGACCTGCACTGGGGCAACGAGCAGAACACGCTCGGGCGCAGCACCGCCTGCTCGCTCGCTGGCGAAATGCTGATGCGCGGCACGAAGCGACATACGCGCGCCGAGCTGCGCGAAGCGTTTGATCGCCTGCAGGCGACGGTCAGGATAAGCGCGAGCGGCGCCACGCTGGAGACGCGGCGCGAGCACCTCGCCGAGGCGCTGCGCCTGGTGGCCGAGGTGCTGCGCGAGCCGGCGTTTCCGGACGCTGAGTTCGAGGAGCTCAAGCGCAGCACGCTCACCAGCGCGCAAGCCGAGTTGAGCGACCCGGCGGCCATCGCCTCGCAGCAGCTGCGCCGCCACCTGCATCCGTACCCGAAGGGCCACTGGCACTACGAGCAGTCGCCCGAGGAACGCGTGGCGGCGCTCGAGGCGGCGACGCTGGAAGAGGCGCGCGCTTGCCACGCGCAGCTCATCGGCGGCACCGGCGCCGACGTGGCAGCGGTGGGCGACTTCGAGGCCGCCGAGCTCGCGGCGCTCGTGGAGCTGCTGTTTGGCGACTGGAAGAATCCCGTGCCCTACGCGCACATCCCGAAGCGCTACTTCGAGCACCCCGCGCTCGAGCGCGCGTTCGTCACGCCTGACAAGGCGAACGCGGTGCTGCGCGCCGGGCTCAATCTGCGCCTGCGCGACGACCATCCGGACTTCCCCGCGCTGGTGCTCGCCAACTACCTGCTCGGCGGCTCCTCGACTGCGCGCCTGCCCGAGCGCATTCGCGAGAAGGAAGGGCTGTCCTACAGCACCTACACCTGGTTCATGGCGAGCCCGCTCGATCCGGTGGCCAGCTTCTCGGTCTCGGCGATCTTCGCGCCGCAAAACAAGGCGCGCGTCGAGCGCGCCGTGCGTGAGGAGCTGGAGCGCGCGCTGCGCGAGGGCTTTGCCGAGGAGGAGGTGGCGGCGGCAAAGCGGGGACTCCTTGAATCCAGGCGCTTGGCGCGCACGCAGGACGGCGCACTCGTCGCGCGTCTAGCGTTCTATCTCCACCTGAACCGCACGTTCGCCTGGGACATCGATTTCGAGCGGCGCATCGCCGAGCTCGAGCCGGCACGGCTGCGCGAGGCGCTCGCCCGCCATGTCGACCTGGCGCGGCTCGCGGTCACCATGGCGGGAGATTTCAAGTAGGACGCTAGCGCGACTTCAGCAGGTCGCGGATCTCCTCCAGCAGCACCTGCTCGCGCGGCGGCGCGGGCGGGGCCGCGGGCGCAGCCGGCTTCGCCTCTTCACGCTTCATGCGGTTGATCGCCTTCACGACCAGGAAGATGGCGGCGGCGATGATGACGAAGTCGACGGTGCTCTGGATGAACTTTCCGTACTTCACGGAGGCGTCGCCGATATTGACCGCCAGGCCCGAAAAGTCGATGCCGCCGACGATCGAGCCGACCACCGGCATGATGACGTCGCCGACCAGTGACGACACGATCTTGCCGAAGGCGGCGCCGATCACAATGCCGACGGCGAGGTCGACGACGTTGCCCTTCATGGCGAAGCTCTTGAACTCCTGCAGCATGCTCATCGCGCTCTCCCTGGGTCAGTCGATTGGATCATAGACGAGTCCGACAATCTCAAGCTCTTCCACGCCTACCGGCGTGCGCAGCCTCACCACGTCGCCGGCGCGCGCCTTGAGCAGCGCGCGCGCGATCGGCGAGAGCCACGACACGCGCCCGCGCGCCGGGTCCACCTCGTCTGCGCCGACGATGGTGATGCTGCGTTGCTCGCCTGTACGCAAAGCGACACGCACCGTGGCGCCGAAGAAGACCTGCTCGGTGTCGCGGCCGGCGTTGTCGACGACGCTCGCGTTCTCCAGCCGCTTGATGAGGAAGCGCACCCGGCGGTCGATCTCGCGCAGGCGCTTCTTTCCGTAGATGTAGTCGGCGTTCTCCGAGCGGTCGCCGTTGGCGGCCGCCGCGGACACCGCGCGCACCACCTCCGGGCGCTCGCGCTCCACCAGGCGCCGGCGCTCGGCGTCGAGGCGCGCGAAGCCCGCCGGCGTGATGTAGTTCTTCGCCGGCACCGGCGCATCGGCGCGCTCGTCTTCCTCGCCGGCGCCGTCGGATTCCCGGACGAACGCTTTCGACATGCAGGCGCGATTCTACCCGCACCTTGCTTGCGCGCGCGGTGCCGGTCGCCGAGAATCCGCCCGTGGCATTTCAGCGAAAGGTCGACAGGGACGATCTGCTCACGCGCCTGCGCGTGCGCGAGGTCGCGCTGTTCAGCCTGATCGCGCTCACCGCCATCCTCGCCAACCTGCCGGAGAGCTACGCGCGCCAGCTCGGCATCCAGCACGACTACCTGTACGCGGCGCTGGTCGGCGCGGTGGTCATCGGCCTGTTCCTGTACCTGAAGTTCTTCTTCTTCTTCGCCGTGGTCCTGCTGATCCTCGGGGCCAACCTGCCCGAGCAGATCGCGCAAGATTTCGGCATCTCGAAGATCCCCCTGATCCTGGCGCTGGTAGCGATGGTCGGGGTGTCGCTCATCAATTACGTGGTGAAGGTGCTGCCCACGGGCCTCGAGCCCAAGCCGCGCGAGAAGAGCCCGGAAGGCGTGCGCGCCCTGCTCTACGCCATCGACAAGAACAACGTGGTCTACGGCCAGCGCGTGCTGGCGATGAACTTCGACCCGAACCTGCACCATGAGAACGGCTACACCCCGCTCGCCTACGCGGCGCTCAAGGGCAACCCGCAGATGATCGAGATGCTGCTGGGGAACGGCGCCGATCCGGGCCTCACGACGCGCGAGGGCGAGACCCCGGTCGAGCTCGCCCTGCGCGCGGGGCACACCGGCCTCGCCGACCTGCTCAAGCAGGCGCGCCAGGCGCGCGAAACCGCACTTGCGGCCGGGTCGCCTCCAGGGTGACAATACTGTATAAATAAGCAGTTTAGTGCAGGCTGAGCCGCCATGAACGAAACCCCCGTCGTCCCCGCCATCGCCCCGCAGGCGATCTGCGTCGACGCCCTGCTCGAGAAGTACGCCAAGGGCGGCGAAGCCACCGTCGGCGAGGTGCGTGCGCGGGTCGCGCGCGCGCTCGCGCAGGCCGAGCCCGAGGCGCGCCGATCCCACTGGGAGCGGCGCTTCCTGCAGGCGCTCGAGGACGGCTTCATCCCCGCCGGGCGCATCAACTCCGCGGCCGGGGTGCAGCTGCAGGCGACGCTCATCAACTGCTTCGTGCAGCCGGTGGGCGATTCGATCTCGGAGGTCGTCGACGGCAAGCCGGGCATCTATACCGCGCTGCAGGAGGCCGCCGAGACCATGCGCCGCGGCGGCGGCGTCGGCTACGACTTTTCCTCGATCCGCCCGAAGGGCGCCGAGGTGAAGGGCACGCGCTCGCGCGCGAGCGGCCCGGTGTCCTACATGCGCGTGTTCGACCGCTCGTGTGAGACGGTGGAATCGGCGGGCGCACGCCGCGGCGCGCAGATGGGCGTGCTGCGTTGCGACCACCCGGATATCGAGGACTTCATCCACGCCAAGGACCAGGGCGACCTCGCCAATTTCAATGTCTCGGTCGGCGTCACCGACGCCTTCATGCAGGCGGTGGAGCAGGACGCCGAGGTCGAGCTGGTGCACAAGGCGAAGCCCTGGCCCGGGCCGGACGTCGCGCAGCGCGCCGACGGGCTGTGGGTGTACCGCAAGGTGCGCGCGCGCGCGCTGTGGGATCAGATCATGCGCTCGACCTACGATCACGCCGAGCCGGGGATCCTGTTCCTCGACCGCATGAACCGCGACAACAACCTCAACTACTGCGAGGCGATCGAGGCGACCAACCCGTGCGCCGAGCAGCCGCTGCCGCCCTACGGCTGCTGCTGCCTCGGCTCGATCGACCTGACGCGCTTCGTGCGCAATGCCTTCGCCGCCGACGCTGCGTTCGACTACGAGGCATTCGGCGCCGTGGTCGACGTCGCCGTGCGCATGCTCGACAACGTGCTCGAGGTGACCGCCTGGCCACTCGAGGCGCAACGACGCGAGGCGATGGCCAAGCGCCGCGTCGGCCTGGGCTTCACTGGCCTGGGCGACGCGCTCATCATGCTGCGCCAGCACTACGACAGCGACGCGGCGCGCGCCGCCGCCGCGCGCATTTCCGCCGCGATGCGCGACCGCGCCTACCTCGCCTCGGCGGCGCTGGCCGAAGAGCGCGGCGCGTTTCCGCTGTTCAACGCCGATCTGTACCTGTCGGGCACCAGCTTCGCCGCGCGCCTGCCCGAGGAGGTGAAGGCGCCGATCCGCGCACACGGCATCCGCAATTCGCACCTGCTGTCGATTGCGCCCACCGGCACCATCAGCCTGGCGTTCGCCGACAACGCCTCCAACGGCATCGAACCGCCCTTCTCCTGGACCTACACGCGCAAGAAGCGCATGCCCGACGGCACGCTGCAGGAGTTTCCGGTCGAGGACCACGCCTGGCGGCGCTACAAGGCCGCCGGCGGCGACATGGAAAACCTACCGCCCCACTTCGTCACCGCGCTCGAGCTCTCGGCGGCGGCGCACGAGCGCATGGTGGCCGCGGTCGCTCCGTTCATCGATACCAGCATCTCGAAGACTGTCAACGTGCCGGAGGACTACCCCTACGGCGAGTTCAAGGACCTGTACCTCGCGGCGTGGAAGTCCGGCCTCAAGGGCCTCGCCACCTACCGGCCGAACAAGGTTCTCGGCTCGGTGCTCTCGGTGGACACGCCGCAGGACTTCGTCGAGGACGACGTCAACCGCCGTATCCGCATCAAGACGCTGCCCGAGCCGGTGCTCGCGTCCCTGCGCTGGCCGGGACGGCCGGAGTTTGCGGCCGGGAATCTGTCCTGGACCTACATGATCGAGCATCCGCAGCACCATTTCGCGGTGTTCGTGGGCGAGGCGGAGAACGGCGGCCCGCACGCCTTCGAGGTCTGGGTGAACGGCAGCGAGCAGCCGCGCGGCCTGGGCGCGGTGGCAAAGTCGCTTTCCATGGACATGCGCGCCGAGGACCCGGGGTGGCTGCGCCTCAAGCTCGACACGCTCGCGCGCACCGCAGGCGACGACGCCTTCGACATGTCGTTCCCGCCGCGCGGCGAGAAGCGCCGCATGCCCTCGGTGGTCTCGGCGCTGGCGCAATTGGTGCGCTGGCGCGTGGAGCAGCTCGGCGGCCTCGACGGCGAGAAGCAGGCCGACGCCTTCGCCAGCGTGACGCCGGTGGTCGACTCGATGTTCAGCCTGAAGGAGCCCAAGACCGGCGCCGACGGCACCATGTCCTGGACCGTGGACGTGCACAACCCGCGCACCGGCGACGACTTCGTGCTCGGCCTTAAGGAAATCGCGCTGCCCGACGGCACCACGCGCCCCTACTCGATGTGGCTCTCGGGCGAGTACCCGCGCGCGCTCGACGGCCTGTGCAAACTGCTCTCGCTCGACATGCGCGTGGTCGACCCGGCGTGGATCGGCATGAAATTGAAGAAGCTGCTCGATTTCCCGGAACCGCTGGGCGACTTTCTCGCCTTCGTGCCCGGTTCGCGAAAGCAGCAGAGCTACCCTTCGACGGTGTCGTACCTGGCGCGCCTCATCCTGCACCGCTACGCCATGCTTGGCCTCCTCGACGAGGACGGCGCACCGCTGCAGAAGATGGGAATCCTCGAGACGCCCGCCTCCGGCGGCGCGCCCGTGATGCAGGGCCTGAAGTGCCCCGAGTGCGGCAGCCGTACCCTGATCCGCAAGGACGGCTGCGACTGGTGCAGCTCCTGCGGCTACACCGGGCTCTGCGGCTAGGCCGCGCCCTCGGCCCAGAGCAGCCCGGTGATCGTCTTCACGTCCGTGATGCGCCCGTCGCGCGCCATGGCCTGCGCCTCGGCGAGCGGCACGCTGAACAGCTCCAGGAACTCGCCCTCGGCGAGCTGCTGCGCGCGCAGCTCGAGGCCGCGCGCGAGCCAGATCTCGATCACTTCGTCGCTGTAGCCGATGGCGTTGTGGATCAGGCCGAGCTTGCGCCATTCGGCGGCCACGTAGCCGGTCTCCTCGAGGAGCTCGCGCTTGCCGGTCGCCAGGTGATCCTCGCCCGGCTCCAGCTTGCCCGCGGGAATCTCGATGAAGGTGCGCGCGAGCGGGTAGCGGAACTGGCGCTCGAGGAGCACGCGGCCGTCCTCGAACAAAGCGACGATCGCCACCGCGCCCGGGTGGCGGATGTACTCGCGCGCGCCCTCGCTGCCGTCGGGCAGGCGCACGCGGTCGCGGTGCACCTTGAGCAGGCGGCCCGAGAACACCACTTCGCCGCCGAGGCGCTTTTCCTCGAGCGCCTTCGACACTAGATCGACCAGCGGATCGCCACCTGGCACAGCGCCATCAGGCCCTGCGGCAGGATGCCGATCGCAAGGAGCGCCAGCGCGTTCACCGACAGCAGCACGCGCGCGCCGCCGCCGCCGGCCGGCGCCAGGTCCCCCGCCGGGTCGTCGAAGTACATCAGCTTCACCACGCGCAGGTAATAGAAGGCGCCGATCAGCGAGAACACGACCGCCACCACCGCGAGCCACAGCTGCCCGGCCTGCACCACCGCCGAGATCACCGCGAACTTGGCGTAGAACCCGGCGAGCGGCGGCACGCCGGCGAGCGAGAACATCAGCAGCAGCATGAGAAACGCGACCCACGGGTCGCGTCGGTTCATGCCCTTCATGTCCTCCAGGCGCTCGCACTCGAAGCCGGCGCGCGAGACGAGCAGCAGCACCCCGAAGGCGCCGAGGGACATCAGCACGTAGACCACCGTGTAGAACATGGCCGCGCCGTAGGCATCGACCGCGTTCAGGCTATTTCCCCCCACCACGCCCGAGAGCAGCCCGAGCAGCATGAAGCCCATGTGCGCGATGGTCGAGTAGGCCAGCATGCGCTTCAGGTTCGATTGCGCGATGGCGGTGATGTTGCCGATCGCCATCGACAGCACGGCGAGGACGATCAGCATCTGCTGCCAGTCCACCGCCAGCCCGGGCAGGCCGTTCACCAGCAGCCGCAGCGCCATCGCGAAGGCGGCGATCTTCGGCGCGGTGCCGATGACCAGCGTCACCGCGGTGCTCGCGCCCTGGTAGACGTCGGGGATCCACATGTGGAACGGCACCACGCCGAGCTTGAAGGCAAGGCCCGCCACCACGAACACCAGGCCGAACACGAGCAGCGTGCGCGCGCTTTCCGAGCCGGCGGCGAGCGCCCCGGCGCGCGCCGCGACCTCGGGGAGCAGCAGCGAGCCGGTGGCGCCGTAGATCATCGACATGCCGTAGAGCAGCAGCCCCGAGGCGAGCGCGCCGAGGACGAAGTACTTCATCGCCGCCTCGACGGAGGCCGCCGAGTCGCGGTTCAGCGCCACCATGGCGTACAGGCACAGCGACAGCAGCTCCAGGCCGAGGTAGAGCGTGATGAAGCTGTTCGCGCTCACCATCACCATGACGCCGAGCAGCGCGAACAGCAGCAGCGTAAGGAACTCGCCGCGCAGCAGGCCGCGATCGTGCAGGTAATGGCGCGAGTACACCAGGGCCGCCGACACCGCCACGTAGCCGAACAGCTTCAGCACGTTGGCCAGGTAGTCCGCCACGAACATGCCGCTGAAGATGATCAGCCGGCTGGTGCCCGTTCCCCGGATCACGAACAGGGTCGCGAGGACGCACGCCAGCAGGACCAGCTGCGCCAGCACGAAGCTCGTGCCGCGACGGGCGTCCTTCACCAGCAGGTCCACGATCATCAGCGTCGACGCCCCGAGCAGGAGGATGACCTCGGGAAGCACCGGCAGGTGGTCGATGAGCGCGATCAGGTTCGGCGACATGGCTAGCGCATCACAGCTTAGGCTGCGCCACGTGGCGCAGCAGTTCGTCGACCGAGGTGTGCATCACCTCGACAAAAGGCAGCGGGTATACGCCCATCGCGAGCACTGCCACGGCGAGCAGCCCCAGCACGACCAGCTCGCGCGGCTCGAGGTCCTTGAGCGCCCCGACGCGCTCGTTGGCGACGGCGCCGAACATCACCCGCTTGTACATCCACAGGGTGTACGCGGCGCCGAACACGAGTGTCGTCGCGGCGGCGAAGGCGAGCCAGAAATTGGCCTGCATCGCCCCCAGGATCACCATGAACTCGCCGACGAAGCCGCTGGTGGCCGGCAGGCCGCTGTTGGCCATCGCGAACAGCATCATCAGCGTGGCGAAGCGCGGCATGGTGTTCGCCACCCCGCCGTAGTCCGCGATCATGCGCGTGTGCATGCGGTCGTAGAGCACGCCGACGCACAGGAACAGCGCCGCCGAGACGAAACCGTGCGAGATCATCTGCACCAGCGCGCCCTCCACGCCCCAGGCGTTGAAGACGAAGAAGCCCAGCGTGACGAAGCCCATGTGCGCGATCGACGAATAGGCGATGAGCTTCTTCAGGTCGACCTGCACCAGCGCCACCAGGCCGATGTACACCACGGCGACGAGCGAGAGCGCGATCATCAGCCACGCCAGCTCGCGCGAAGCGTCGGGCAGGATCGGCAGCGTGAAGCGGATGAAGCCGTAGGCGCCGAGCTTCAACATGATCGCCGCCAGCACCACCGAGCCGCCGGTCGGTGCCTCGACGTGGGCGTCGGGCAGCCAGGTATGCACCGGCCACATCGGCACCTTGACGGCGAAGGCGAGCAGGAAGCCGAAGAACAGCCACGTCTGCGCCGCGAGCGACAACGGCAGCTTGTGCCAGTCGAGAATGGCGAAGCTCGCGCCCGACTTGCCGTACAGGTACAGCAGCGCGACCAGCATCAGCAGCGAGCCGGCGAGCGTGTAGAGGAAGAACTTGACCGCCGCGTAGACCCGGTTCGGCCCGCCCCAGACGCCGATGATGATGAACATCGGGATCAGCGTCGCCTCGAAGAACACGTAGAACAGCACGCCATCCAGCGCCGAGAACACGCCGTTCATCACCCCTGAGAGCATGAGGAACGACGCGTAGTACTGTCCGACGCGGCTCTGGATCACGCTCCAGCCCGCGATCACCACCAGCACGGTGATGAACGAGTTCAGGATCACGAACAGCACCGAGATGCCGTCCACGCCAAGGTGGTAGTTGACGTTGAACTGGCCGATCCAGGGGGCGAGCTCCACGAACTGCATGTGCGCCGTGCCGGTGTCGAAACCGGCATACAGCGGCAGCGTGACCAGGAAGCCGGCAAGCGCGCCCACGAGCGCGATCGTTCGCTGCAGCGGCGCGTTGCGGTCGCCGCCCGAGGCGAGCACGAGCAGTGCCGCGCCGATGGGCACCCAGATGGCAAGCGACAGGAGCGGCGCGTTCATCGGTAGGCTACTGCCAGAACCGCCACATGACCCAGCTGACCCCGGCGAGCACGCCAAACAGCATCAGGAACGCATAGGTGTTGAGCAGCCCGCTTTGCAGCAGGCGCACCACGCCCGAGAACCAGCCCACCAGGCGCGCCGAGCCGTTCACGGCGATGCCGTCGATGACGGCCTGGTCGCCCGCCTTCCACAGCCCGGTGCCCAGCACGCGCGCTCCGGCGCCGAACAGCCAGGCGTTGAGCTCGTCGAAGCCGTACTTGCGCTCCACCACCGCGTACAGCGGGCCCAGGGCGATGGCGATGCGCTTGGGCAGATCGGTGCGCACACGGTACAGGAAGTACGCCGTGGCGATGCCGGCGAGTGCGAGCCAGAACGGGAGCGACGTCAGGCCGTGGCCGATGAAGGCCCACAAGCCGTGGAACTCGCCGGCGGTAGGCGGCAGCGCCGCGCCGAAGAAATCCCCGTACACCACCGGCCCCACGACGTAGCCGGCCAGCACGGACGGGATGGCGAGCAGCACGAGCGGTACGGTCACCACCGCGGGCGACTCGTGCGGGGGATGCCCGGGATCGAAGCGCGGCTTGCCGTGAAAGGCCATGAACACGAGCCGGAAGGTGTATGCGGCGGTGATAAAGACGGTGATCAGCACGCAGAGCCAGGCGAACAGCGCCCCGGGCGTCGCCGAATGACGCACCGCCTCGATGATCGCGTCCTTGGAGAAGAAGCCCGCGAACCCCGGAATGCCGGCCGACGAGATCGCGCCCAGGAGCAGCGTCCAGTAGGTCCACGGCATGTACTGCTTCAGCCCGCCCATGCGGCGCATGTCCTGCTCGTGGTGCAGCGCGATGATCACCGAGCCCGCAGCGAGGAACAGCACCGCCTTGAAGAATGCGTGCGTCATGAGGTGGAAGATGGCGGCCGAGTACGCCGAAGCACCGAGCGCCACCGTCATGTAGCCGAGCTGCGACAGCGTCGAGTAGGCCACGACGCGCTTGATGTCGAACTGCGTGAGCGCGACCAGCGCCATGGCGAGCGCCGTGATGCCGCCGATCACCAGCACCACCGAGCGCGCGGTCGGCGAGAGCTCGTACAGCGGCGCCATGCGCGCCACCATGAAGATGCCCGCGGTCACCATGGTGGCGGCGTGGATCAGCGCCGAGATCGGCGTCGGGCCTTCCATCGAGTCGGGCAGCCAGACATGCAGCGGGAACTGCGCGCTCTTGCCCATGGCGCCGACGAACAGCAGGATCAGTATCAGCGTCATCGGCGCGGCTGACGAGGGCGCCTGCCCGAACACCGCGGCGTAGTCGAGGCTGCCAAAGTGCGCCAGCACCAGCGCGATGCCGAGCAGGAAGCCGAAGTCGCCGACGCGGTTGACCAGAAATGCCTTCAGGTTGGCGTGGATCGCCGTGGGACGCGTGTACCAGAAGCCGATGAGGAGATAGGACACCAGCCCCACCGCCTCCCAGCCGAAGAACAGCTGCAGGAAATTGTTCGCCATCACCAGCATCAGCATCGAGAAGGTGAACAGCGAGATGTACGCAAAGAACCTCTGGTAGCCGGGATCCTCGGCCATGTAGCCGATGGTGTAGATGTGCACCATCAGCGAGACGAAGGTCACCACCACCATCATCAGCGCGGTGAGCCGGTCGATGAGGAAGCCGATCTCGACGCTGACCCCGCCGCTCGAGAGCCAGGTGTAGACGCTGCCGTTGAAGGTGTTGCCCTGCAGGACGTCGACGAGGATCCAGCACGAGGCGAGGAACGACGCCAGCACCGACAGGATCGTCACCCAGTGCGCGCCCGCGCGCCCGATCGCGCGCCCGAAGAACCCGGCCACGACCGCGCCGGCGAGCGGCGCCAGCGGAACGAGGAGATAGAGCGCCTTCATCCCTTCAGCGAATCCAAGTCTTCGACGTTGATGGTGGCGAGGTTCCTGAACAGCACCACCAGGATCGCCAGGCCGATGGCCGACTCCGCAGCCGCCACCGTGAGGATGAAGAACACGAACACCTGCCCCGCGATGTCGCCGAGGAAGTGCGAGAAGGCGACGAAGTTGAGGTTGACGGCGAGCAGCATGAGCTCGATCGCCATCAGCAGCACGATGACGTTGCGGCGGTTGAGGAAGATGCCCACCACGCTGATCGCGAACAGCAGCGCGCCGAGCACCAGGAAATGATTGAGCGCGAGCGGCGCCATCAGCGCTCCCTGTCTGCGGGCATGCTGACCAGGCGCACGCTGTCTGCGCGACGTGCCGCCAGCTGGCGCGCCGGGTCCTGCGCCTTGGTGTCCTTGCGACGGCGCAGCGTCAACGCGATGGCCGCGATGATCGCCACCAGCAGGATCACGGCGGCGATCTCGAACGCGTACACGTACTGCGTGTAGAGCACGCGGCCGAGCTCCCGGGTGTTGCTGTAGCCCGGCGGCACGACGCGCGTGGTCGCCGACGCGCCGAAGTGGCGGGTCGCCAGCATGGCGACCATCTCGAAGGCCATGATGCCGCCGACCACCGCCGCCATCGGCAGGTTCTTCCAGAACCCCTCGCGCAGGCGCTCGAGGTTGATGTCGAGCATCATCACCACGAACAGGAACAGCACCATCACCGCCCCCACGTACACCAGCACCAGCGTGATGGCGAGGAATTCGGCGCGCAGCAGCAGCCAGATGCCGGCCGCGGTGAAGAAGGCGAGCACCAGCGCCAGCGCGCCGTGCACCGGATTGCGCGCGGTGATCACGCGCAGCGCCGAGAGCAGCAAGATGGCGGCGAAGACGTAGAAGACCACGGTCTCGAACATGCGTCAGTAGGCCCGGTTGTCAGCGGAAGGCAGCGTCGGCCTCGCGGTCTTTCGCGATACTCTCTTCATAGCGTTCGCCCACTGCCAGCAGCATGGGCTTGGTGTAGTACAGGTCGCCGCGCTGCTCGCCGTGGAACTCGAAGATGCGCGTCTCGACGATGGCGTCCACGGGGCAGGCCTCCTCGCAGAAGCCGCAGTAGATGCACTTGATGAGGTCGATGTCGTAGCGCGTGGTGCGGCGCGTGCCGTCGGCGCGCTGCTCCGACTCGATGTGGATGGCGAGCGCCGGGCATACCGCCTCGCACAGCTTGCAGGCGATGCAGCGCTCTTCGCCATTCGGGTAGCGGCGCAGCGCGTGTAGCCCCCGGAAGCGCGGGCTCTGCGGCGTCTTCTCCTCGGGAAACTGCACCGTGATCTTGCGCGCGAACAGGTGCCGCCCGGTGAGCGCCAGCCCCTTGAACAGCTCGAGCAGCAGGAACGCGCGGAAGAAGTCGGTCACGCGCGCGATCATCGCCACAGGCTCCACGGCGTCTGCATCCACAGGCCGATCACCGCGATCCACACCAGCGTCAGCGGAATGAACACCTTCCACCCCAGGCGCATGATCTGGTCGTAGCGGTAGCGCGGGAACGTGGCGCGGATCCACAGGAACATGGACACGATGACGAAGATCTTGGCGAGCAGCCAGAGAATCGGCGGCACCGCGTCGAACACCGGGCTCGAGATCGGCGGCTGCCAGCCGCCGAAGAACATCACCGCCGTGAGCGCGCTGATCAGCAGCATGTTCATGTACTCGGCGAGAAAGAACAGCGCGAAGCTCATGCCCGAGTACTCGATCATGTGGCCGGCGACGATCTCCGACTCGCCTTCCACCACGTCGAACGGCGCGCGGTTGGTCTCGGCCACGCCGGCGACGAAGTACACCACCAGCATCGGCAGGAGCGGCAGCCAGTTCCAGGACAGAAACGTGAGCCCCATGTCGGCGAAGCGGCCCCGCCCCTGCTGCGCGACGATGTCCGACAGGTTGAGGCTGCCCGAGACCATCAGCACCACCACCAGCGCGAAGCCCATGGCGAGCTCGTAGGACACCATCTGCGCCGCCGAGCGCATGGCGCCGAGGAACGCGTACTTGGAGTTCGAGGCCCAGCCGGCGATGATCACGCCGTAGACGCCGAGCGAGCTCAGCGCCAGCACGTAGAGCAGCCCGGCGTTGATGTCGGCGAGCACCAGCTCGGGCGCGAACGGGATTACCGCCCACGCCGCCATTGCCGGCATCAGCATCATGATCGGCGCCACGATGAACAGCGCCGTGCTGGCGTTGGTCGGGACGATGATCTCCTTGAGCAGCAGCTTCACGCCGTCCGCGATCGGCTGCAGCAGGCCGCGAGGGCCGACGCGGTTGGGGCCGATGCGGATCTGGATCCAGCCGATGAGCTTGCGCTCCCACAACGTCAGGTAGGCCACGGCGAGAAACAGCGGCGCGACGATGGCCACGATGCCCGCGAGGTTCCAGGCCGTGTCGACGAGCGCGAGGCGCCAGTCCATCTAGGCCGCCTTTTCCGCGCTGAGCTTCTCGACCTGCACGCTGCCGAACATCGGTCCGAGCGGCGCTGTGCTGCCGTGCGCGGCCGCGATCCTGACGCAGTCGTCAGGCAGCCGGTCGTCCAGCGCCGCAGCGAGCTTCGCGCTGCCTTCGCCCTGGCGCACGCGCACCGGCTGGCCGTCGGCGAGGCCGAGCCTTTGCATCAGCCGGGCGTTCATCCAGGCGCGCGGCGCGCGTGCATCGCGCGTTTTCTGCAGCGACGACGCGCGGCGCACGAGCGGATCGGCGAAGTAGATCGGCACCTCGGCGATGCGCTCGATGCCGGTCGGCGGGGTCGCAGCCCCCCCCGCCGGGGCGTCGATGCCGTTGCCCAGCAGCGCGGCCACGTCGCGGCCGCTGAGGCAGGCATCGCGCACCTGCTCGATCGTGTCGAATTCGAATCCCGGCCTGCCGAGCATCGTGCCGAGGACGCGCAGCACCTTCCATGCCGGACGCGCCTCCCCCAGCGGCCGCGCGCACGCATGAAAGCCCTGCACGCGGCCTTCGGTGTTGATGAAGGTGCCCGCCGTCTCGGTGAACGGCGCGATCGGCAGCAGCACGTCGCCGAGCTCGGACCGCCAGGCGGTCAGATTGACGATGAATTTCGCGCGCGCGGCCGCGCGCGGGTCGGCGCAATCGAGCGCGGGCTCGACGTTGAGCAGCAGCAGCGCCTCCTTCTTCAGGGCTTCGGGCAGGCCGCCGCCGCTCGGCAGCCCGGCCACGTAGCCGCCGACCGAGTTCGCCGCCTCACCGAAGAACCCCAGCTTGACGCCCAGCGCCTGCGCCGCGGCGTGGATCGCCGCCGCTTGCGGATGCTGCTGCGCGAAGTTGCCGAGCAGCACGGCGGCGTTCTTCGCGCCGGCGAGTGCGTCCTTGAAAGCGGCGATGGCGCCCGGGATTGCGGAGGGCGCCACGATGGTCTTGCTCGCGATCGGCATCAGCCAGTCGTCGTCGACCGAGTGCAGCACGTGGATCTGCGCACCGCGCTTGGCGGCCTGCCGCAGCCGGTGCGCAAGGAGCGGATGGTCCTTGCGCAGGAACGAGCCGATCACCAGCACGGCGTCCAGCGACCCGAGTTCGGCGATCGGCATGCCGAGCCAGGGGATGCCCTGGCGCCGCCCGTCGGCGCTGAAGTCGCCGTGGCGCAGCCGGAAATCGGCCGCACCGAGCCTGCCGGCGAGGTACAGCTCCTCCAGCGTGGCGTGCGGCGAGGCGAGCACGCCGGCGTCCGCGAGGCCCGCCACGGCGCGCTCGAGCGCCACTTCCCACTCGACTTCCTGCAGGCGGCCGTCGATGCGCGCCATCGGCCGCGTCAGTCGATCCGGGGCGTTCAGGCCTTCGTAGGAGAAGCGGTCCTTGTCCGAGAGCCAGCACTCGTTCACCGCTTCGTTCTCGAGCGGCAGCACGCGCAGCACCTCGTTTTGCTTCACCTGCACCACGAGGTTCGAGCCGAGGCCATCGTGCGGCGAGACCGAGCGCCGGCGCGAGAGCTCCCAGGTGCGCGCGGCGTAGCGGAACGGCTTCGAGGTGAGCGCGCCCACCGGGCACAGGTCGATCATGTTGCCCGAGAGCTCCGAGTCCACGCCGCGGCCGACGAACGCGACGATCTCGGCCAGCTCGCCGCGGTTCACCATGCCGAGCTCCATGACGCCGCCGATCTCCTCGCCGAAACGCACGCAGCGCGTGCACTGGATGCAGCGCGTCATTTCCTCGGCGGCGACCAGGGGCCCCAGGTCCTTGCGCAGCACGACCCGCTTTTCCTCCTGGTAGCGCGAGGCCGAGCCGCCGTAGCCGACCGCCAGGTCCTGCAACTGGCATTCGCCGCCCTGGTCGCAGATCGGGCAGTCGAGCGGGTGGTTGATGAGCAGGAACTCCATGACCCCGTTCTGCGCCTTCTTCGCGCTCGGCGAGTGCGTCCACACCTTCATGCCGTCGGACACCGGGGTGGCGCAGGCGGGCATGGGCTTGGGCGCTTTCTCCACCTCGACCAGGCACATGCGGCAGTTGGCGGCAATCGAGAGCTTCGAGTGGTAGCAGAAGTGCGGCACGTAGATGCCGAGGCGCTTCGCCGCCTCGATCACCGGGGTGCCCGGCGCCACCTCGATCGGCCTGCCGTCGATTTCGAGCTTCGGCATCAGGCGGCTTCCTTCACGGCGGGCAGCGCGTGCGCGCCGGCACGGCCCCATTTCGGCTCGATCTCGGCGCCCTGCACCAGGCAGCGCTGGTGCTCGACGTGGTGCTCGAACTCGTCGCGGAAGTGCTTCAGAAAGCTCTTCACCGGCAGCGCCGCGGCGTCACCCAGCGCGCAGATGGTGCGGCCGGCAATGTTGTCCGAAACGTCGTCGAGCAGCGCGAGGTCCTCCCTGCGCCCCTGCCCGTTCTCGATTCGGTGCACCACGCGATACAGCCATCCCGTGCCTTCGCGGCAGGGGGTGCACTGGCCGCAGGACTCCTCGAAGTAGAAGTACGACAGGCGCTCGAGCGCGCGCACCATGCAGGTGGTCTCGTCCATCACGATCACCGCGCCCGAGCCGAGCATCGAGCCGGCCTTGGCGATCGAGTCGTAGTCCATGTCGGTGGCCAGCATGGTTGCGGCAGGCAGCACCGGCATCGACGACCCGCCGGGGATCACCGCCTTCAGCTTGCGGCCGCCGCGTACGCCGCCCGCCATCTCCAGCAGCTGCGCGAACGGCGTGCCGAGCTTGACTTCGTAGTTGCCGGGCCGGTTGACGTGGCCGGTGACCGAGAAGATCTTGGTGCCGCCGTTGTTCGGCCGCCCCAGCGCAAGGAACGCGTCCGCGCCATGGCGCATGATCCAGGGCACCGCGGCGAGGGTCTCGGTGTTATTGACGGTGGTCGGCTTGCCGTACAGGCCGTAGCTTGCCGGGAACGGCGGCTTGAAGCGCGGCTGCCCCTTCTTGCCCTCGAGCGACTCGAGCATCGCCGTTTCCTCGCCGACGATGTAGGCACCGTAGCCGGCGTGCGCGTACAGCTCGAAGCGGAATCCCGAGCCGAGGATGTCCTTGCCGAGATAGCCCGCGTCGTAGGCTTCCTTCAGCGCCTCCTCGAATTGCTCGTAGACCGCCCAGATCTCGCCGTGGATGTAGTTGTAGCCCGCGGTCGCGCCCATCGCGTAGCCGGCGATGATCATGCCCTCGATCACCGCGTGCGGGTTGTAGCGCAGCAGGTCGCGGTCCTTGCAGGTGCCGGGCTCGCCCTCATCGGAATTGCAGACCAGGTACTTGGCGCCGGCATACTGCCGCGGCATGAACGACCATTTCAGCCCGGTGGGAAAGCCGGCGCCGCCGCGACCGCGCAGCGCGGATTTCTTCACCTCGGCGATCACCGCGTCGGGCGCCACGCCCTCCTTGAGCAGGCGGCGCAGCGCCGCATAGCCCTCGCGCGCCTCGTAATCCTTGAGGCGCCAGTTGCGGCCGTCCAGGCCGGCCATCAGGATCGCGTCGGGGCCGTAATCGAGCATGTCAGGACTTCCTCGAGAGCTCGTCCACCAGCGCGTCGAGCTTCTCGTTCGTCATGTAATCGCACATGCGCTTGTTGTCGACCAGCACCACGGGCGCCATGGCGCAGGCGCCCATGCATTCGCCCTCCTTCAGCGTGAACCAGCCGTCCGGCGTGGTCTCGTTGAAGTCGATGCCGAGGCGCTTCCTGAGGTGGTCGGCTGCCGCGAGCGCGCCCTGCAGCCCGCACGGCAGGCAGGTGCATATCGTCAGCTTGTGCGTGCCGGTCGGCTGGCGGTTGTACATGGTGTAGAAGCTCGCCACCTCGTGGACCGCGACCGGCGCCATGCCGAGGTACTGCGCGACGAAGTCCATGACTTCGGTCGACAACCAGCCCTTTTCGTCCTGGGCGACGATGAGCGCGGCCATCACCGCCGATTGCTTGCGATCGGGCGGGTACTTCGCGACCTCGCGGTCGATCTTCTTCAGCGATTCGGCCGAGAGCATGCGCGCTACCGGTCGATTTCGCCGAACACGATGTCCAGCGTGCTGATGATCGCCACCGCGTCGGCCAGCATGTGGCCGCGCGCCATCTCGTCCATCGCCGAAAGGTGCGTGAAGGCCGGGGAGCGCAGCTTCATGCGGTAGGGCTTGTTGGCGCCGTCGGAGATGAAGTACACGCCGAATTCCCCCTTCGGACCCTCGACCCCGGCATAGGCCTCGCCTTCGGGCACGTGCATGCCCTCGGTAAAGAGCTTGAAGTGATGGATCAGCTCCTCCATGCTCCCCTTCATCTCGGCGCGCGAGGGCGGCGCCACCTTGTGGTTGTCCGTGATCACCGGCCCCGGGTTCTTGCGCAGCCAGTCCACGCACTGCTTGATGATGCGGTTCGACTGGCGCATCTCCTCCATGCGCACCAGGTAGCGGTCGTAGGTGTCGCCGTTGCGGCCCACCACGATGTCGAAGTCGAGCCGGTCGTACACCTCGTAGGGCTGCTTCTTGCGCAGGTCCCATTCGACGCCCGAGCCGCGCAGCATCGGTCCGGTAAAACCACGTGCCAGCGCCTGCTCCGGCGACACCACACCGATGCCCACGGTGCGCTGTTTCCAGATGCGGTTGTCGGTGAGCAGCGTCTCGTAGTCATCCACGCACTTGGGGAAGCGCCGGGTGAAGTCCTCGATGAAATCGAGGAGCGAGCCCTGGCGGTTGGCGTTCATTTCGGCGAGCGCGCGCGCGTTGCGGGACTGCTGCGCCTCGTACTTCGGCATCGAATCGGGCAGGTCGCGGTACACGCCACCCGGCCGGTAGTACGCGGCGTGCATGCGCGCGCCGGACACCGCCTCGTAGCAGTCGAGCAGGTCCTCGCGCTCGCGAAAGCCGTACAGGAACACGGTCATCGCGCCGAGATCGAGCCCCAGCGTGGCGACGCCGAACAGGTGATTCATGATGCGCGTGATCTCGTCGAACATCACCCGGATGTACTGCGCGCGGATCGGCACTTCGACGCCGAGCAGCTTCTCCAGCGACATGCAAAACGCATGCTCGCTGCACATCATGGAGATATAGTCGAGCCGGTCCATATAGGGCAGCGACTGGATGTACATGCGCGATTCGGCGAGCTTTTCGGTCGCGCGGTGCAGCAGGCCGATGTGCGGGTCGGCGCGCTGCACCACCTCGCCGTCCAACTCGAGCACCAGCCGCAGCACGCCGTGCGCGGCGGGGTGCTGCGGCCCGAAATTGACGGTGTAGTTCCTGATCTCCGCCATCAGTGCCGTTCCTCGCCGTAGTTCGGCTCGCGCACCACGCGCGGCGTGATCTCGCGCGGCTCGATCGTCACCGGCTCGTAGACGACGCGCCTTTGCTCGGGGTCGTAGCGCATCTCGACGTGGCCGCTGATCGGGAAGTCCTTGCGGAACGGGTGGCCGACGAAGCCGTAGTCGGTCAGGATGCGGCGCAAGTCGGGATGGCCTTCGAAGACGATGCCGAACAGGTCGAACGCCTCGCGCTCGAACCAGTTCACCCCCGGCCACACCTCGACCAGCGAATCGAGCATCGGCAGCGCATCGTCGGCGCAGAACGCGCGCAGCCGCAGGCGCCAGTTGTGCGTAACCGAGGTGAGGTGCAGCACCGCGGCAAAGCGGCCCTTCTCCCAGGGCTGGTTGCCGTACGTCGAGTAGTCCACGCCGCAGAGGTCGATCAGCTGCTCGAATTTCAGGCCCGGTTCGTCGCGCAGCCTGCGGCAGGCGTCAAGGTAGCCCTCCGGCGGCACCTCGACGGTCAGCTCGCCGAGGCGCTCGACGGGCGCAAAGCCCGCCGCCGTCAGCGCATCGAAAAGTCTTTGCAGCTTTGGCGTCATCGCGCGATCGTGTTGGTGCGCCGGATCTTGTTCTGCAACTGCAGGATGCCGTAGAGCAGCGCCTCGGCGGTCGGCGGGCAACCCGGCACGTAGATATCGACCGGCACGATGCGGTCGGCGCCGCGCACCACGGAGTAAGAATAGTGGTAGTAGCCGCCGCCGTTGGCGCACGAGCCCATCGAGATCACCCAGCGCGGCTCGGCCATCTGATCGTAGACCTTGCGCAGCGCGGGTGCCATCTTGTTGCACAGCGTTCCGGCAATGATCATGACGTCTGCCTGCCGCGGGCTCGGCCGGAACACGATGCCGAAGCGGTCGAGGTCGTAGCGCGACGCGCCCGCGTGCATCATCTCGATGGCGCAGCACGCGAGGCCGAAGGTCACCGGCCACAGCGAGCCGGTGCGCGTCCAGTTGATTACCGTGTCGAGCTTTGCGGTGACAAAGCCTTGGGGCATGACGCCTTCAATGCCCATGCCCTACTCCCATTCCAGCGCCCCCTTCATCCATTCGTACACGAAACCGACCACCAGGATGCCGAGGAACAGCATCATGGCCACGAAGCCGGCAAGGCCAATGTCGTTCAGTGCCACCGCCCATGGAAACAGGAACGCGATCTCCAGGTCGAACAGGATGAACAGGATCGCCACCAGGTAGTAGCGCACATCGAACTTCATGCGCGCATCCTCGAAAGCCTCGAAGCCGCACTCGTACGGCGACAGCTTCTCGGGGTCGGGGCGGCTTGGACCGAGCAGCTTGCCGAGCACCATTGGCCCCACGCCGACCGCGAGGCCGACGAGGATGAACAGCAGGATCGGAAAGTACTCAGCAAGCATAGTTGGTGCCCACGAGCAGACTCGAACTGCTACGGCTGTTTAGGCCACTAGCCCCTCAAGCTAGCGTGTCTACCAATTTCACCACGTGGGCCTGTTATTCGAGCCAAATTATCCTATAAAAATCATTTCGGTATGCCCGATGCCGGCGAGCCGGCATCGCCGCCCGAAGGCGGCAGCGCCTGCGGCCTGGGAATCTCGCCGCCCGCGGGCGGCGCGGGCGGCGGCTTCACCGCGTCCATCACCGTCCCGGCCTCGGTCCTGGGCTTTTCGCTCGCGAGGTAGGCCAGCCCGAGGCTGGTGAGAAAGAAGATCGTTGCCAGCGCCGCAGTCGCGCGCGACAGGAAGTTCGCCGAGCCGGTGGCGCCGAACAGGCTCGAGGAGGCGCCGCCGCCGAAACCCGAGCCCATGTCGGCGCCCTTGCCATGCTGCAGCAGCACCAGGCCGATGATGGCGAGGGCTATCAGCACGTGCGCGACGATGATCAAGGTAATCCACTGTCCCATGTCCTCAGCCTTTCTGTTCCGCCTCTTTGCAGATGGCGATGAAATCCTGCGCCTTCAGCGACGCGCCCCCGATCAACCCGCCGTCCACGTCGGGCATCGCGAACAGCGCCGCGGCGTTGTCGGCCTTGACGCTGCCTCCGTAGAGGATGCGCGTCGTTGCCGGCAGGCGCTTTCTCAGCAAGCCGTGCACCTCCTGCGCCTGGTCCGGGCTCGCCGTACGCCCGGTGCCGATCGCCCACACCGGCTCGTAGGCGAGCACGGCATCGCCGATCTCGCCCCGCGCCAGCACCGCGTCGAGCTGGCGCGCGACCACGTCCTGCGTGCGCCCGGCTTCGCGCTCCGGCAGCGTCTCGCCCACGCACAGGATCGGCGTGATGCCGCCGCTACGCGCCGCAGCGAACTTCGCCGCGACCGCCGCGTCGCTTTCGCCGTACAGCTGCCGGCGCTCCGAGTGCCCGACGAGGACATAGCGGCAGCCGAATTCCCCCAGCATGGCCGCGGATACTTCGCCGGTGTACGCGCCCGACGCGTGCTCGCTCAGGTTCTGAGCCCCCCAGGCAATGCGCGTTCCCCGCAACCGCTCGGCCGCTTGCGCCAGGTACGGGAACGGCACGCACACCGCGCATTCCACGCCCTGCACGCCCGCCACGATCGCGTCCAGCAGGGCCCGGTTGGCCGCCAGGCTGCCGTGCATTTTCCAGTTGCCGGCGACGAGCCGAGCGCGCATCCCGTGACCGTTCGCTGAAAGCGTGAATTCTACCCTTTTTGCCCTGCAGCATGGGAGCCGCGCACGAGCGCACGCGCCGCCTCGGTCATCGCATCGCGCAGGTGCCGCGCAGCGCGCTCGCGCAGCGGCGCGAGCAACGCCGGCAGGCGCACCGCGTGGCTGAGCAACTGGGTTTCCTCGGCGTACAACTGCAGCATCTCGAGCACCCGGCGCTCGAGCTCGCCCGGCGCGAACGCGTCGCGCGCGCGCCGGCGCTGGCCCCAGGCTTCGAGAATGCGCTGCGCCGTGTCCAGCCCGAGCTCGATGCGTCGCAGCCGCACCGGCTCGATCCGCGCGTAGGGGATTTCGATGCGCACCGGCGCATCGCCGATGCGCGCGAGGAACGCGCGGTCGATCTCGCGCGCCGCGGCGAGGAGCTCTCGCGCGTCACCGGGGCTCCGCCCGGCGCCCGCGCGCTGGATCAGCAGCGCGTCCTTGCGCACCTCCTTGGCGACGTTGTCCGCAAGGAAGGGCTCGAGCACGGGCAAGGCGAGACGCAAGGGCAGCGCCGCGCGCAGCACCGCCGTGGTGCGGCGGCTGAACTCCCGCAGCAGCCGCGCGTTCAGCGCCGCCAGTGCGTTGACCCGGTTCAGGCCGCACGCGGCTTCACGGCGCGGTGAAAACCGAGCATGCCCGAGAACACCGTGCGCGACGTGACGTCCTGGTAGCCGACGTCCTCGAGCATGTCGGTGAGCTCACGCGCCGAGTAGAACATCTGCAGCGCCTGGATGAAGTACTCCTTGCAGTTGAGCGCCGCGGGCCCGCTGCGGAACACGAAACCGGTGAACCACAGGCAAAAGCGCAGGTACGCGTAGTACAGGCGCTCGACGGTGCGGTTCCCGGGGCGCAGCATGTCGCAGTGGTAGAAGCGCCCGCCGGGCTTGAGCACGCGCCGGATCTCGGCGGCGACGCGGCGGATGCGCAGGTGGCGCGACGCGAACTGCAGCGTCGCGACGTCGAACGAATTGTCCGGATACGGCAGCGTGTGCACGTCGTCGATCACGCTCTGAATGCGAAAGCCCGCCGCCTGGGCGCGCTGGCGGCCCACTTCCTGCATGGCGGCGCTGCGGTCGATGGCGTGCACCTCGAGGGTCGGCTCGCGCTTGAGCAGCGCGATGCCGATGGCGTTGGTGCCGGCGCAGACATCGAGCACCCGCTCCCCCGGCCGGATGTCGACCGTCGCCATGAACTGGCGCAGGAACCAGCCCCACAGGCCGAGGCTGGCGATGTAGTTGGCGCGGTCGTAGTACGGGGCGACGTCGGCGAACACGTCGTTCAGCTCTTGCGTCCAGACGACGTTGAAGCGCTCTTCGCGGGCGATTTCCCGCGTCGCAACCGGCGGTGGATTCATGGGGTTCCCTTCATTCAGATCCGGGCCAAGTAAAGCACCGCTGCCCCGCTCCCTGCAAGCGCGCCGGCATAGACGATCGCCGCGACCCAGGTGTCGGCGCGGATGCCAAGGTCGTAGCAGGTGATGCGCAGGCGGTGGGCTGCGCTCCAGAGCGACAGGAACACCGTGCCCGCCAGCGCCAGCTTGACCAGCCAGTGGCCGGCGAAGGCGTGCAGGCGGTCGTAGGCGAGGAGGTCCGGGGCGTGTCCGAGGGCCGCAAGCAAGGTGAGCAGGACAAGCACCGGCGTCAGGAACGCCGTGAGCGTTCCGCCCGCCGCGAAGGGACCCCAGACGATCGGTTTGTTCGATACCGCCATGCTCAGAATGCTCCCGCCAGAAAGAGGACCGCCAGCGACAGCACCGCCCAGACGGCGAAATGCGCGCCCGAGATGGCCCCGTCCGGCACGAACGCCTCGCCGCGCTGCACCGGCAGCGCCTTCGGCGTCAGGTTGAACCAGGTCACGCTGTGGTAGACCGCGAAGGCGAGCGCCGCGAGATGAAACGCGATGCTCACCGGGTGCTGCAGGAGCTCGAGGAACGCGGCCCAGGCCTGCGGCCCCTGCGCCAGCTGCTTCAGGCCCCAGACCATCAGCAATGTCCAGGCGCCGATGAACAGGCAGGAGAACTCGCGCACCATGTAGCGGATGTAGCGCGGATGCCGGAAGATCCATTCCGACGTGACCGGGCGCACGTAGGGCTTGCGCTTCACTTCTTCAGCCATGGCATCAGGTGCTGCGTGTACCAGTCCACCGTGCTGCGGATCTTTACCTGCTGGATCGCGCCCGCCGGATCCACATGCTCCGGGCAGACTTCGGAGCAGGCGCCGACGAACGAGCACTCCCAGGCGCCTTCGGTCGCCGCGATCTCCTGCTGGCGCGCGTCGCGCCCGCCGTCGCGCGAATCCTGGTTCCAGCGGTGCGCGAGCGCGATCGCGGCCGGACCGACGTACTTCGGGATCAACGCGTACTCCGGGCAGGCCGCGTAGCACAGCATGCAGTTGATGCACATGCTGTAGCGCTTGAACCGCGCCAGCTCCGCCGGCGTCTGGCGGTACTCGCCCGCCTCGATCGCCTTCGCGTGCTTGGGCATCAGGTAGGGCCGCACGCGCGCCAGCTTGGCCATGAAATCGTCGATCACCGTCACCAGATCGCGCTCGACGGGAAAATGCGCGAGCGGCTCCACGCGGATCACGCCCGCATAGTCGCGCAGGAACGCCTTGCAGGCGAGCTTGGGCTCGCCATTGATCATCATGCCGCAGCTACCGCACACCGCCATGTGGCAGGACCAGCGGTAGCTCAGCGTCGGATCGACGCTTTCCTTGACGTGGTTGAGCGCATCGAGCACCACCCATTCCTCGGGACATTCGATCGCGTAGCGCTGGAAGCGCGGCTCGCGGTCGCTCTCCGGGTTGTAGCGCAGCACCTCCAGCTCGAGCGCGCGCGTGCTCATTCGTGGCCTCCCGAATAATCGCGCACGCCGGGCTGCGAGCGCGTGATCACCACGTCGCAGTAGTCCACGCGCGGCGCCGCCGACGCCTGGTAATACGCCAGCGAGTGGCGCAGGTACTTCTCGTCGTCGCGCGCGGTGAAATCGAGCCGCTGGTGCGCGCCGCGCGATTCCTTGCGCGCCCGCGCGCTCTGCACCACCGTCTCGGCGCAATCGAGCATCGAGCCCAGCTCCAGCGCCTGCAGCAGGTCCGTGTTGTAGACGTTCGTCTTGTCGTGCAGCTCGATGCCACCGTAGCGCCGGCGCAGGTCGGCGAGCTTGGCGCAGGCCGCCTCCAGGCCCTCGCCGCTGCGGTAGATGCCGGCGTGCTGTTCCATCGTGTCCATCATCTCCTTGCGCAGCCCGGCGACCGTATCGCGGCGGCCCGTCCTTTGCACCAGCTCGCGCACGCGCCCCTGCGCGGCAGCCGCGAGCGCCGCGAGTGCGGCGTCGCCCGCCGGCCGTGCGCCTGCGCCCACGCCAACGTACTGCATCGCGCTCTGCGCCGCCCGGCGGCCGAATACCAGGAGCTCGGTGAGCGAGTTCGAGCCCAGCCGGTTGGCGCCATTGATGCTGACGCAGGCGCACTCGCCCGCCGCGAACAGCCCCGCCAGCGGCGTTGCCGCGTTGATGTCGGTATGGATGCCGCCCATCATATAGTGCACCACCGGGCGCACCGGCACCGGATCGGTCACCGGATCGACCCCCATGTAGCTGATCGACATGTCGCGCACCAGCGGCAGGCGCTCGTTGATCTTCTTCTCGCCCAGGTGGCGCATGTCGAGCAGCATGCACTCGCCCCACTGGGTCGGCACCATGCGCCCCTTCTTCTGCTCTTGCCAGAATGCCTGGCTGACGCGGTCGCGCGGTCCGAGCTCCATGGTCTTGAGCACCGGCTTGCCGAGGGGCGTCTCCGGCCCCATGCCGTAGTCCTGCAGGAAGCGCCGACCGTCCTTGTTGACCAGCACCCCGCCTTCGCCGCGGCAGGCCTCGGTCAGCAGCGTGCCGGTGCTGGGCAGCCCGGTGGGGTGGTACTGCACGAACTCCATGTCCTTCAGCGGCACGCCGGCGCGGTAGGCGAGTGCCATGCCGTCGCCGGTCTTGATGGCGCCGTTGGTGGTAAAGGGAAACATGCGCCCCGCGCCGCCGCCAGCAATGATCACCGCCCGGGCCTGGAAGCAGCGCATCTGGCCGCTGCGCATCTCCAGGGCGGTGAGGCCCGCGCAGCGCCCGTCGTCGACCAGCAGCTCGGTCACGTAGAACTCGTCGTAGCGCTGGATGGAGGGGAACTGCAGCGACGTCTGGAACAGCGTATGCAGGATGTGAAAACCCGACTTGTCGGCGGCGAACCAGGTGCGCTGCTTCTTCATGCCGCCGAAGGGCCGCACTGCCACCGCGCCGTCGGCTTCGCGGCTCCACGGACAACCCCAGTGCTCGAGCTGGATGAGTTCTCCGGGCGCCTCGCGGATGAAATAGTCCACCGCATCCTGATCGCTCAGCCAGTCGCCACCGCCCACCGTATCGTTGAAGTGGTGCTCGAGGCTGTCGTCGGGCTTGATCACGCCGGCGGCGCCGCCCTCGGCCGCGCAGGTGTGGCTGCGCATGGGATATACCTTGGAAATCAGGGCGATGCGCAAGGACGGCGCTTCCTGCGCCAGAGCGATGGCGGCGCGCAGCCCGGCGCCTCCGGCGCCGATGATCGCCACGTCCGTGCGGATGATTTCCACTGCCGGCATCCTGCCCTTGCGGCGCTCGCGCATGCTTGACCTGCGTCAAACGTCTGCGAACCGGCCGGCGCCTAGCCGAAGCGCCCGGTGATGTAGTCCTCGGTCTGTTTCTTCCTCGGCTTGATAAAGATCTCGTCGGTCACGCCGTACTCGATCAGCTCGCCGAGGTACATGTAGGCGGTGTAGTCGGAGACGCGCGCCGCCTGCTGCATGTTGTGCGTGACGATGAGGATCGTCACCTTGTTCTTCAGATCGTGGATCAGCTCCTCGATCGAGGCCGTGGCGATCGGGTCGAGCGCCGAGGTCGGCTCGTCGAACAGGAGGATCTCCGGATCGGTGGCGAGCGCGCGCGCAATGCACAGGCGCTGCTGCTGGCCGCCGGACAGGTTGAAGGCGGGCTCCTGCAGCCGGTCCTTGACCTCGTCCCACAGCGCGGCGTTGCGCAACGCCTCCTCGACCTTCTCGTTCAGCGTGACGCGCCGGCCCTCGCCGCGCACCCGCAGCCCGTAGGCCACGTTCTCGTAAATCGACTTTGGAAACGGATTGGGCTTCTGGAACACCATCGAGATGCGCATGCGCACCTCGATCGGGTCCACCGCGTGCGCCAGGATGTTGACATCGTCCGGGTACAGTCGGATTTCGCCCTCGTAGCGGTTGCCGGGGTACAAGTCGTGCATGCGGTTGAAGCAGCGCAGGAAAGTCGACTTGCCGCAGCCCGAGGGACCGATCAGCGCGGTCACCTGCTTCTCGTAGACCGGCATGCTGAGCGTCTTCAGCGCCTGGAAGCTGCCGTAGTAGAAGTTGAGATCCTTGACCGCGGCCTTGGCTTGCGCCGCGGCGGCGAGCTGCGACGGCACCGCTACCATTTGATTCGCTTCCTCAGTCTGTAGCGCAGCCAGATGGCGATGGCGTTCATGCCGAGTGTCATCAGCACGAGGACAAAGCCCGCGGCCGCGGCGTTCTGGTGAAAGGCGGCCTCGGGGCGCGAAGTCCAGTTGAACATCTGGATCGGCATCACCGTGAACGGCGACATCACCCAGTCGAACGACACGAACGGGGGCTCCGCCTGCACCGGCGCCGGCGGCAGGAAGGCGATGAAGGTGAGCGCGCCGATCGTGATGATGGGCGCGGTCTCGCCGATGGCGCGCGCCATGCCGATGATCACGCCGGTCAGGATACCCGGCATCGAGTACGGGATGATGTGGTCCTTGCACACTTGCCACTGGGTTGCGCCGAGCGCGTAGGCGCCCTCGCGGATGCCCTGCGGGATCGAGCGGATCGCCTCGCGCGTGGCGACGATCACTACCGGCAGGATGAGCAGCGCCAGCGTCAGCCCCGCCGAGAGGATCGACTGCCCGAAGCCGAACTGGTACACGAACAGGCCGAGCGCGAGCAGGCCGTAGACGATCGAGGGCACGCCGGCGAGGTTGGTGATGTTGATCTCGATCACATCGGTGACCCAGTGCTTGGCCGCGTATTCTTCCAGGTACACGCCCGCCGCCACGCCGAGCGGCACGGCGACGAACGCCGTGACCAGCATCACCAGCGTGGAGCCCACCCAGGCCGAGAGGATCCCCGCCTGCCCTGCGCGCCGCGATGGGAAGTTGGTGAAGAAATCGCCGGTGAGGCGCGGCACGCCGTCGAGCGCCATGTCGATGAACAGCGCGGCGAAGGTGAGCACGCCGAGCATCAGCGCGAGCACGCCGACCACGCCGAAGATCGCGTCCCAGCGCTTGTGCGCTGCGATCAGCCTGCGGATCTCTTCCAGGCGCCGGGCGTGGGGCATCAATAGGCCTCGCGGAAGCGCTTGCGCAGCACGTGGCCGCCGATGTTGAACGCCAGCGTCACCAGGAACAGCGTCAGCCCGGCCGCGAAGATCGTCTGGTAGCCCACTGAGCCGTGCGGCAGGTCGCCGAGCGCCACCTGCACGATGAACGCGGTGATGGTCGCGGCCGGCTCGAGCGGATTGAACGTGAGGTTGGGCTGCATGCCCGCGGCCACCGCCAGGATCATGGTCTCGCCGACCGCGCGCGAGATGCCGAGGATGTAGGCCGAGGCGATGCCCGAGATCGCCGCCGGCACCACGACGCGCGTCGCGGTCTGGAAGCGCGTTGCGCCCATCGCGTACGAGCCTTCGCGCAGGCTCATCGGCACCGCGCGCATCGCGTCCTCGGCGATCGAGCTCACGTACGGGATGATCATGATGCCCATCACGATTCCCGCGCCGAGCAGGTTGAAGCCGGGCAGCTCCGGGTAGATTGTCTGCAGCAGCGGCGTGACGAAGAGCAGCGCGAAGTAGCCGTAGACGATGGTCGGCACCCCGCCCAGCATCTCGAGGAACGGCTTCGCCACCTCGCGCACGCCGAACGGCGCGAACTCCGACAGGTAGATGGCGATCACGGTGCCCACCGGCACGGCGATGCCGAGCGCCACCATCGAGCTGGTCAGCGTCCCCGACAACAACACCATGATGCCGAAGTGCGCGTCGTCGAACAGCGGCGTCCACTGCGTGTCGGTGAGGAAGTCCCACAGGGGGACGTGGCTGAAGAACACCACCGACTCCTTCACCAGAACGTAGATGATGCCCACGGTGGTGAACACGGACACCAGCGCGGCGAGGAACAGCGCGCCCTCGATCACGCGTTCGCGCGCAATGCGCGCGCGCCGCCGCTCGAGCCCCGCCCTGACGTCTGGTGCCACCACGGTGCCGGAGTCTACAGCTTCGCCTCGCGCCGCAGCAGTTCCTCGATGGTGACGCCCACTTCGGCGACACCCCCGAACACCGTGCCCTTCTTGCCGCCGATCACGTGCTGCCAGGCCTGCTCGTACGCCGCATCAGGCAGCGGCACGTACTTGACCTCCTGCGCCAGCTTCGCGCCGTGCGTCATGTAGTACCGTACGAACTCCTTGACCTCGGGCCTGGCGAGCGACTTGGCGCTGACGTAGATGAAGATCGGGCGCGCGAGCGGCGAGTAGCTGCCTTTCACCACTGCCTCCAGCGAGGGCCCCACCGGCCGGCCCTTTTCGTTCACGATCGGCACCGCTTTCAGCTTGTCCTTGTTCTCCACGTAGTAGGCGTAGCCGAAGTAGCCCAGGCCGTTCACGTCGCGCGACACGCCCTGCACCAGCACGTTGTCGTCCTCCGACGCGGTGAAGTCGCCGCGCGAGGACTTCGCCCTGCCGACCACCGCCTCGGTGAAGTAGTCGAACGTGCCCGAGTCCGCGCCGGGTCCGAACAGCTTCATCGGCTCCGCCGGCCAGGCCGGGTTGACGTGATTCCATTGCGTCACCGTGTTCTGCGCCGACGGCTCCCACATCTTCTTCATCTCGGCGATCGTCAGCTGCTGGATGAACTTGTTCTTCGGGTTGACCACCACCGTGATCGCGTCGAACGCGACCGGCAGCTCGAAGTACTCGACGCCGGCCTTGCGGCAGGCCTGCATCTCTTTCTTCAGGATCGGGCGCGATGCGCCGGTAACGTCTATCTCGCCGCGGCAGAACTTCTTGAAGCCGCCGCCCGTGCCCGAGATGCCGACGGTGACCCGGATCGCGCCGCGCTTGGACTTCTGGAAATCCTCGGCCACCGCCTCGGTGACCGGGAACACGGTGCTCGAGCCGTCGATCTTGACCAGCGGCTGTGCAAGCACCGGCGCGGACGCGAGAAAGGCGGCAGCGACTGCTAGGGTTCTCATCTATTCGCTCCTGTCCATGATTGACGGGCGAGTCTAGGAGGGGTTTGTGACACCCCCATTACAGGCGGCCGATCTCCTCGAGCCTTCTTCTCAGCACCAGCCGGTCGAGCCTGTCGATCATGCGGGGACCCTTTCGTACCAGCGGCGGGTGCCATTGACGACGTAGACAACTGAGAGCATCACCGGCACCTCGACCAGCACGCCGACCACGGTCGCGAGCGCCGCGCCGGAATCGAAGCCGAAAAGCGTGATTGCCGCGGCCACCGCCAGCTCGAAGAAGTTGCTCGCGCCGATCAACGCCGACGGTCCGGCGACGCTATGCGCGACACGCAATCGCCGGTTGAGCAGGTACGCGAGCCCCGAGTTGAAGTACACCTGGACGAGGATCGGCACGGCGAGGATGGCGATGATGAGCGGCTGTGCGAGGATCTGCCGGCCCTGGAAGGCGAAGAGCAGCACAATGGTCGCGAGCAGCGCCGCGACCGACCAGGGCTGGATGCGCGCGAGCGTCGCCTGCAGGCGTGCCTCGCCGCGCTTCAGAAGGGATGCACGCCACAGCTGCGCGAGGATCACCGGGACGACGATGTAGAGCACGACCGAGGTAAGCAACGTGTCCCAGGGCACGACGATCGCCGAAAGACCGAGCAGGAGCGCGACGATCGGCGCAAACGCCACAACCATGATGGCGTCGTTCAGCGCCACCTGGCTGAGCGTGAAGTACGGGTCGCCCTGCGTGAGCCGGCTCCACACGAACACCATGGCGGTGCACGGCGCGGCCGCGAGCAGGATCAGTCCCGCGACGTAGCTGTCGATCTGCTCCGCCGGCAGCCACGGCGCGAACACGTGGCGCAGGAAGAACCAGCCGAGGAGCGCCATGGAAAACGGCTTCACAAGCCAGTTGACCGCGAGCGTCACGCCGATACCGCGCCAATGCCTGCGCACCTCGCCCATCGCCGCGAAGTCGATGCGCAGCAGCATGGGGATGATCATCACCCAGATGAGCACCCCGACCGGCAGGTTGACGCTCGCGACTTCCATGCGCCCGAGCGCCTCGACCGGTGCGGGGAGCCAATGCCCTAGGGCGACGCCCGCGACGATGCACAGGAGCACCCAGAGCGTCAGCCAGCGCTCAAACAGGCTCATCTCAAGCGGTCATAGGGACGCAACAGGCGGCCTTCGCCTCCTTCACCTCGACGCGCGTGTCCTCACCGTAGCGCGGCGCGGCCTCCAGCGTATGGAACGACTCCCACGCAATGCCCTGCGGGTCGAGCGTCCAGTGCTTGTCGCTCTTCGCGTAGCAGCAGGTGGCGTTCTTCTGGTCCATGACCGCGACGTCGGCCTGCGCGAGCTGCGAGCGCAGCTGGCCGAGCTCCGCGCCGTCGTCCACCTGGATGCCCAGGTGGTCCAGGCCCGCCTTCGCGCCCCGCTTCGAGATCGCGAAGTTGACGCGCGGGTCCTCCAGCTGCCACTTGGCGTGGTCGTCCTTCTTCACGGTAGGCTCGGCATCGAACAAGGCCTTATAGAAGCGGATGCTCTGCTCGAGGTCATGCACGGCGACGTGTACGTTTAGGCGCTTCATCTTTCTCTCCGGTGGATGGGTTGCAGGCAGCGCCGCCGCAGCAGTTCTCGCCGAGGAAACCGACGAGCGCGTTCATGGCCGTGAAATCGGCCGAGTAGATGACGAAGCGGCCTTCCTGGCGGCTCTGCGCCAGCCCGGCGCGGGTCAGCCCCGCGAGGTGGAAGGACAGCGTGGCGGGCGCCAGATCGAGCTGCTCGCCGATCTGACCCGCCGACATGCCTTCGGGACCAGCTTGCACCAGCAGCCGAAAGATGGCGAGGCGCGTGTCCTGCGCCAGCGCGCTCAGCGCTTGGACGGCCTGCTTCGTTTCCATGCTTCCACTATTATGGAATTGATGGTCAAATAGCAAGCCGCTAACCGGTCGCCGCGCGGCGCACCGCATCCGCGATTGATTTCGCTGCCGCTTCAACGGTTTGCCTGCTCTCTCCTTCCACCATCACCCGCAGCAGTGGCTCCGTGCCCGAGGGACGCAGGAGCACCCGCCCCTTCCCGTCCAGCGACTTTTCCGCCTCAACGCGCGCCGCCGCGATCGCCCGGTCCTTCTGCCAGTCGAAGCCGCGCGGCACCTGCACGTTGACGAGGACCTGCGGAAACATGACCAGGTCGCCCGTGAGCTCGCCGAGCGTCTTCCCGGACTCGCGCATCGCCGCCAGCACCTGGAGCGCCGACACGATGCCGTCGCCCGTGGTATGCCGGTCGAGGCAGATGATGTGGCCCGAGTTCTCGCCGCCGAGCTGCCAGCCCCTTTCGCGCATCAGCTCCAGGACGTAGCGGTCGCCCACCTTCGCGCGCGCAAAAGCGACCCCCAGGCGCGCAAATGCCTGCTCGAGCGCAAGGTTGGTCATCAGCGTGCCGGCAACGCCCGCGACCCTGCCTCTGGCGGCGCGATGCCGTGCGATGGCGTAGAGCAACTGGTCGCCGTCGTAGAGCGCGCCCTGCGCGTCCGCCATCACCAGCCGGTCGCCGTCGCCGTCGAGCGCGACGCCGAGGTCGGCCTCGTGGCGCATCACCGCCGCCTGCAGCTGCGCCGGCGAAGTGGCGCCGAAGAGGTCGTTGATATTGAAGCCGTCGGGCGAGACCCCGACCGGGACCACGTCCGCGCCGAGCTCATGGAACACGTGCGGCGCCACGCTGTACGCCGCGCCGTGCGCGCAGTCGACCACGATGCGCAGCCCGCGCAGGTCGAGATCCGCGGGAAACGTGGACTTGCAGAACTCCACGTAGCGCCCCCCGGCGTCGTCGACGCGCCGCGCGCGCCCGAGGTGCGCCGAGGCGTTGCAGCCGATCGGCTGCGCCAGCAGCTCCTCGATTTCGGATTCCACCGCGTCGGGGAGCTTGAAGCCGTCGCCCGAGAAGATCTTGATGCCATTGTCGCCGTACGGATTGTGCGAAGCGCTGATCACCACGCCGGCCGCGAGGCGCAGCGCGCGCGTAAGGTACGCCACGCCCGGCGTCGGCAGCGGCCCGCACAGCAGCACGTCCACGCCGGCCGCCGAAAAGCCCGCCTCCAGCGCCGCCTCGATCATGTAGCCGGAGATGCGCGTGTCCTTGCCGATCAGCACGCCGGGGCGATCGCCCGCGCCGGCCTCTCGGGCCGCGAGCACTTTGCCCGCGGCGTAGCCCAGGCGCAGCACGAAGTCCGCGGTCATGGGCGCCTCGCCCACCGTGCCGCGCACGCCGTCGGTGCCGAAATAGGTTCGCGTCATGCCTTGCGCCAGGCGTCCCAGACCAGGATCACGTCGCGCGTCTCCTTCACGTCGTGCACGCGCAGTATTCTCGCCCCTCCGAGGAGCGCGAGCAAAGCCGCGGCGAGGCTCGCCGGCAGGCGCCCGGCGGCATCGCGCCCGGTGATGCGGCCGAGGGCGGACTTGCGCGACCAGCCGGCAAGGACCGGGACGCCGAGGCGCGCAAACTCGGGCAGGCGCCGCAGCAGCGTCAGGTTGTGCTCGACGGTCTTGCCGAAACCGAAGCCCGGATCGGCGACGATGCGATCGCGCGCAATGCCGGCGCGCTCGCAGGCGGCGATGCGGCCGGCGAGGAACTCGCCCACTTCGCCCACCACGTCGTCGTAGCTCGGTTCATCCTGCATCGTCGCCGGCTCGCCCTTCTTGTGCATCAGGCACACGGCGCAATCGCTTGCCGCGACGGCCTCCAGCGCGCCCGGCGCGGCAAGGGCCTCGATGTCGTTGATCATGCTGGCCCCGGCCGCCAGCGCGGCGCGCATCACGCCGGGGCGGCGGGTATCCACCGACACCGGCACGCCACGCATACGCTCGATCACCGGCAGGATGCGATCCAGTTCCTCGCGCTCGTCGACGGGCGCCGCACCGGGCCGCGAGGATTCGCCGCCGATGTCGATGATGTCGGCGCCGTCCGCCACCAGCCGGCAGGCGTGCGCGACCGCGGCCTCGGAGTCGAGGAACCGGCCGCCGTCGGAGAAGGAGTCGGGCGTGACGTTCACCACGCCCATCACCAGGGCGCGGTCGAGCGGCAGGGGGAACCTGCCGCAGCGAAGCGTCACACCGCAGGGGACGCGGGAGCCGTGGTGCCGGCCGCGCCGTCGTTGGCGGCGCCGCCCGTCGGCGTCGTGGTCGTCGAAGTCACTTTCGGCGGCCGCGGCGGCCTGCCTTGCATGACGTCGTTGATCTGATCCGCGTCGAGCGTCTCCCACTCGAGGAGCGCCTTGGCCATCGCCTCGACCTTGTCGCGGTTCTCCTCGATGAGCTTGCGCGCCAGCTTGTACTGCGTGTCGATGATGCGCCGGATCTCGGCGTCGACCTTCTGCAGCGTCGCCTCGGACACGTTCTTGTGCGTGGTGATCGAGCGGCCGAGGAACACTTCGCCCTCGTTCTCGCCGTACACCATGGTGCCGAGCTCGTCCGACATGCCCCACTGCGTCACCATGCGGCGCGCGATCTCGGTGGCGCGCTCGAAGTCGTTGGAGGCGCCGGTGGTCATCTGGTGCATGAAGATCTCTTCGGCGATGCGCCCGCCGAACAGCACCGTGATGGTGTTGAGCAGGCGGTCGCGATCCTGGCTGTAGCGGTCCTGCTCCGGCAGCTGCATGGTCACGCCGAGCGCCCGACCGCGCGGAATGATGGTCACCTTGTGCACCGGATCGGTCTTCGGCAGCAGGCGCGCGACCACCGTGTGCCCGGATTCGTGGTACGCGGTATTGCGGCGCTCCTCCTCGGGCATCACCATCGAGCGCCGCTCGGCGCCCATCATGATCTTGTCCTTGGCGCGCTCGAAGTCGTCCATGTCGACCAGGCGCTTGTTGGCGCGCGCCGCGAACAGCGCCGCCTCGTTCACCAGGTTGGCGAGGTCCGCCCCGGAAAAACCGGGGGTGCCGCGCGCGATGATGTCGGCCTTCACGTCGGGCGCGAGCGGCACCTTGCGCATGTGCACCTTGAGGATCTCCTCGCGGCCGCGGATGTCCGGCAGCGGCACCACGACCTGCCGGTCGAAGCGGCCCGGGCGCATCAGCGCCGGGTCGAGAACGTCGGGGCGGTTGGTGGCGGCAATCACGATCACGCCGGCGGTGGCCTCGAAGCCATCCATCTCCACGAGCAGCTGGTTCAGCGTCTGCTCGCGCTCGTCGTTGCCGCCGCCCAGGCCCGCGCCACGCTGGCGGCCGACTGCGTCGATCTCGTCGATGAACACGATGCACGGCGCGTGCTTTTTCGCCTGCTCGAACATGTCGCGCACGCGCGCCGCGCCCACGCCGACGAACATCTCGACGAAGTCGGAGCCCGAGATGGTAAAGAACGGCACCTTGGCCTCGCCGGCGATCGCGCGCGCAAGCAGCGTCTTGCCGGTGCCGGGCGAGCCGACCATCAGGACGCCGCGCGGGATGCGCCCGCCGAGCTTCTGGAATTTGGAGGGGTCGCGCAGGAAATCCACCAGCTCGGAGACCTCTTCCTTCGCCTCCTCGCAGCCGGCGACGTCGGCGAAAGTGACGGTGTTGGTCGACTCGTCCAGCATGCGCGCCTTCGACTTGCCGAAGGAGAACGCGCCGCCGCGCCCGCCGCCCTGCATCTGGCGCATGAAGAAGATCCACACGCCGATCAGGAGCAGCATCGGGAACCACGAAACGAAGATGTTCATGAGGAGCGAGGGCTCCTCTTCGGGCTTGGCCTCGATCTTGACGCCGTACTTGAGCAGGTCCGACACCAGCCAGATGTCGCCCGGCGAGTAGCTGGTGACGCGCTTGCCCTCGGCGGTGGTCGCCTTGAGCTGGCGGCCCTCGATCGTGACCTTGGAGATGCGCCCGGATTTCACCTCCTCCAGGAATTGCGAGTACTCCATCGGCGCCTGGGTCACCTGGCGGGTGTTGAACTGGTTGAACACCGTCATCAGCACGAGGCCGATCACCAGCCAGATGACAAGGTTTTTTAACATGTTGTTCAAGGACTTGCTCCTATGTTGGGGCAGCGCCGAGAAGGTTCGAGTTTACGCCCAATCGCTACATTGCGGCGTTCCCGCCCGGGTTCAATGGCTTATGACACCGCGTGCGAGCAAATAATTCTCTCTGGATTCCCCTCGCGAGGCGGCGGGCTTGCGCACCGCGACCGTTTGAAACGACGCCTTCAGCGCCGCCCGCACTTCGTCGAAGGCTTCGCCGTGGAACATCTTGGCGAGGAAGACGCCCTCCGGCTTCAGCACCTTGCCGCACAGCTCGATCGCCGCGCGCAGCAGCTCGGCGGCGCGCGCCTGGTCGACCAGGGGGACCCCGGTGATGTTCGGCATCATGTCCGAGAGCACCACGTCCGCCTTGCCCCCGAGCGCGCCCGCCAGGTCCGCTTCGCGGAAATCCGCCTTGAACACCGTGACGCCGTGGATCGGTTTCATCTCCAGCAGATCCACGGCGACCACCACGCCGCCCGGCCGCACCCGATCGGCGGCGACCTGCGACCAGCCGCCGGGCGCGGCGCCCAGATCGAGCACGCGCATGCCGGGCTTGAGCAGGCGCTCCTTGGCATCGATCTCGAGAAGCTTGTAGGCCGCGCGCGAGCGATAGCCCGCCTCCTTCGCCTTGCGCACGTAGGCGTCGGTGACGTGGCGGCGCAGCCAGGCTTTGCTCGACTTGGCCATCGGCGCTGATCTTATACTCGCGCCATGGACCGAAAGCTGCTCAAGGCCCGCGCGCACGCGCTGCACCCCATCCTGCAGCTCGGCGAGAAGGGCCTCACCGACGCCGTCGTTGCGGAAATTGACCGCGCGCTCGCCCACCACGAGCTGATCAAGGTGCGCGCCGCGCCGCTCAATCGCGACGCGCGCGAAGTGGCGCTGGCGAGCATTTGCGAGCGCACGGGCGCCGCGGCTGTGCAGCACATCGGCAAGATCTTTGTTCTGTTCCGAGAGAAACCTATCGAGGCGCAGCCTGATGACCCGGTCCGGCCACCGGCGCGCGCCCGGGCAGCACCGCCTGGCCGACGTCGGAGCGAAAAGCGCGCGCGTAGGTCGCCAGGACGCGGCCGTCGGCGGAATCGATGAGCCGGACTTCGACGCGGTAATCGCGCTCGGCTTTGACGCCGCGAAGCGGCGGCGAGCGAACGACGCACGCTGCTTCGGCCAGCCGGTAGTTGCAGGCGAAGTCTGCGCCGTGGAACTCGAGGTACGGTCCCTCGCCCTCCGTGCACGCCACCGCCAGGACGAGCACGAGCGCCGCGAGGAGCCTACTCGTAGCGTACGTCCAGGATCTCGTACTTCTTGATTCCGCCCGGGGTGTGCACGTCGACCTGGTCGCCGGCTTCCTTGCCGATCAGCGCGCGCGCGATCGGCGAGGAGATCGAGATGCGGCCGGCCTTGATGTCGGCCTCGTCCTCGCCCACGATCTGGTAGGTCACCGGCTCTCCGCCCTGCTCCTCGAGATCGACGGTGGCGCCGAACACGCAGCGCCCGTCGGCGTCGAGCAGCTTCGGGTCGATGATCTGCGCGTTGCCGAGCTTCGCCTCGATCTCGGAGATGCGGCCCTCGATGAAGCCCTGCTGGTTGCGCGCCGCGTCGTACTCGGCGTTCTCCGAGAGGTCGCCGTGCGCCCGCGCTTCCGCGATCGCCTGCGAATTGGCGGGCCGCTCGACGGTCTTCAGCCGGTGCAGCTCGGTGCGCAGCGCCTCGGCGCCGCGCGTCGTCATGGGGGTCTTGGCCATATCAGGAAGTGGATGCTACCGTGCGGGTCAGGGGAGCCGCCCCGAGTTTCGCATGCAGGTCCTGCAGGCGGTAGGGCTCGAGGCGGGGCAGGTACTTCATGCCGGCGCAGGCGGCTTTGGCGCCGGCGATCGTGGTGTAGTAGGTGACGCGCGCTTGCAACGCCGTGGTGCGGAGGGAGCGCGAGTCCGAGATCGCGGTACGCGTGTCCTCCACGGTATTGACGATGAAGCTCACCTCGCCGTTCTTGATCATGTCGACGATGTGCGGGCGGCCTTCGGCCACCTTGTTCACCGGGGTTGCTTCCACCCCGGCCGCCGCCAGCGCCGCAGCGGTGCCACGCGTGGCAAGGACCGTGAAGCCGAGCTCGACGAGCTCGCGCGCCACCGCCACCGCTGCCGACTTGTCGCCGTCCCGCACGCTGATGAACGCGCGGCCGCCCTTGGGCAGGCGCACGCCGGCGGCGAGCTGCGACTTGACGAAGGCCTCGCCGAAGGATTGCCCGACTCCCATGACCTCGCCGGTCGACTTCATCTCCGGCCCGAGGATGGTGTCGACGCCCGGGAACTTGCTGAACGGGAACACCGCCTCCTTCACCGAGTAATACGGCGGCGTGATGGTGCCGCGGATCCCCTGCGCCGCGAGGCTGATGCCCGCCATGGCGAGCGCGGCGATCTTGGCGAGCGGCCGCCCGGTGGCCTTCGAAACGTACGGCACGGTGCGCGAAGCGCGCGGGTTGACTTCGAGCACGTACACAACGCCGCCCTGAATGGCATATTGCACGTTCATCAGCCCGCGCACCTGCAGCGCGCGCGCCATGATTTCGGTCTGGCGCCGCAGCTCCTGCACCATCTCCGGCGCGAGCGAATGGGGCGGCAGGCAGCAGGCCGAGTCGCCCGAATGCACCCCGGCCTGCTCGACGTGCTCCATGACGCCGCCCACCAGCACCTCGTCGCCGTCGGCGATGCAGTCCACGTCCACCTCGATGGCGTCCGACAGGTAGCGGTCGAGCAGCACCGGGGCATCGTTGGACACCTTGACCGCATTCTTCATGTAGCGCTCGAGGTCGGCCTGCCGGTGCACGATCTCCATTGCGCGCCCGCCGAGCACATAGCTCGGGCGCACCACCACCGGGTAGCCGATCTGCTCGGCGAGCTTCACGGCGTCGGCCGCCGAGCGCGCGGTCCGGTTCGGGGGCTGGCGCAGCTTCAGTTTCTCGAGCAGCTTCTGGAAGCGCTCGCGGTCTTCGGCGATGTCGATCGAGTCGGCGCTCGTGCCGATGATCGGCACCCCGGCGGCAGCGAGGTCGCGCGCGAGCTTCAACGGGGTCTGCCCGCCGTACTGCACGATCACGCCCCAGGGCTTTTCCTTGTCGACGATTTCCAGGACGTCCTCGAGCGTGAGCGGCTCGAAATACAGGCGGTCCGAGGTGTCATAGTCGGTGGATACGGTCTCCGGATTGCAGTTGACCATGATGGTCTCGAAGCCCGCTTCGCGCAGCGCGAGCGCCGCGTGCACGCAGCAGTAGTCGAACTCGATGCCCTGGCCGATGCGGTTCGGCCCGCCGCCCAGCACCATGACCTTGCGGCGCGCAGTGGGCTCGGCCTCGCACTCCTCCTCGTAGGTCGAATACATGTAGGCGGTCTTCGTCGCGAACTCGGCGGCGCACGTGTCGACGCGCTTGTACACCGGGCGGATGCCGAGCTTCTTGCGCTTCTCGCGCACCGCCATCTCGCCGGTATTGAACAGGTACGCCAGCCGCCGGTCCGAGAAGCCCCTTCTTTTCAGCATGCGCAGCGTGTCAGCGTCGACGTCGGCGAGCTTCTGGTCGTCCAGGCGCATCTCGAGGTCGACGATCTCCTTGATCTGCGCGAGGAACCACGGGTCGATGCGCGTCAGGCGGTGCACCTCTTCCAGGCTGAAGCCGTTCTCGAACGCATCGCCCACGTACCAGATGCGCTCCGGGCCGGGCTCGCCCAGCTCGCGCTCGATCGTTTCGCGGTCGGTGGTGCGCTGGTTCAGGCCGTCGACGCCGATCTCCAGGCCGCGCATCGCCTTGTGCAGCGACTCCTGGAACGTGCGCCCGATCGCCATCACCTCGCCCACCGACTTCATCTGCGTGGTCAGGCGGTCGTTGGCCTGCGGGAACTTCTCGAAGGCAAAACGCGGCACCTTGGTGACCACGTAGTCGATGGCCGGCTCGAACGATGCGGGCGTCGCGCCGCCCGTGATGTCGTTCTTCAGCTCGTCCAGGGTGTAGCCCACGGCGAGCTTCGCCGCCACCTTGGCGATCGGGAAACCGGTGGCTTTGGAGGCCAGGGCCGAGGAGCGCGACACGCGCGGGTTCATCTCGATCACCAGCAGGCGCCCGTCCTCCGGGCTGATGGCGAACTGCACGTTCGAGCCGCCGGTGTCGACGCCGATCTCGCGCAGCACCGCGATGGAGGCGTCGCGCATGATCTGGTATTCCTTGTCGGTGAGCGTCTGCGCCGGCGCCACGGTGATCGAGTCGCCGGTGTGCACGCCCATCGGATCGAGGTTCTCGATCGAGCAGACGATGATGCAGTTGTCGGCCCGGTCGCGCACCACCTCCATCTCGAACTCCTTCCAGCCGATCACCGACTCCTCGATCAGCAGCTCGTTGGTGGGCGAGGCTTCCAGCCCGCGCTCGCAGATGGCGACGAACTCCTCGCGGTTGTAGGCGATGCCGCCGCCGGTGCCGCCGAGCGTGAACGAGGGCCGGATCACCACCGGAAAGCCGAGGCTCGCCTGCACCTGCAGCGCTTCTTCCATCGAGTGCGCGAGCGAGGAGCGCGCGGAGGCGAGGCCGATGCGCGACATCGCCTGCTTGAACTTCTCGCGGTCCTCGGCCTTGTCGATCGCCTCGCGCGAGGCGCCGATCATCTCGACGCCGAACTTCTCCAGCACGCCCTCGCGCGCGAGGTCGAGCGCGCAGTTGAGCGCGGTCTGGCCGCCCATCGTCGGCAGCAGCGCGTCGGGCCGCTCCTGTTCGATGACGCGCGCCACCGTCTGCCAGGTGATCGGCTCGATGTAGGTGGCGTCCGCCATTTCCGGGTCGGTCATGATGGTGGCGGGGTTGGAGTTCACCAGGATCACCCGGTAGCCCTCCTCGCGCAGCGCCTTGCAGGCCTGCGCCCCGGAATAGTCGAACTCGCAGGCCTGGCCGATGACGATCGGGCCCGCGCCGATGATCAGGATCGAGTGCAGGTCAGCGCGCTTGGGCATCGGCCATCAGCTTGGCGAAACGGTCGAAGAGGTAGGCGATGTCGCGCGGCCCCGGACTTGCCTCGGGGTGGCCCTGGAAGCAGAACGCCGGCCGGTCGGTGCGCGCCAGGCCCTGCAGCGACCCGTCGAACAGCGACACGTGGGTCGGCCGCAGGCTCGGGGGCAGGCTTGCCGGGTCCACGGCGAAGCCGTGGTTCTGGCTGGTGATCACCACCTGCCCGGTGTCGAGGTCCTTCACCGGGTGGTTGGCGCCGTGGTGGCCGAACTTCATCTTCACCGTCTTCGCGCCCGAGGCGAGGCCCATCAGCTGGTGCCCGAGGCAGATGCCGAACACGGGGATGCGGGTCGCGTCGAGGATCTCGCCGATCGCCTCGATGGCGTAGTCGCAGGGCTCGGGGTCGCCCGGGCCGTTGGACAGGAACACGCCGTCGGGCTTCAGGCGCAGCACCTCGCGCGCCGGCGTCTGGGCCGGCACCACGGTGACGCGCGCGCTGCGCTCCGCGAGCAACCGCAGGATGTTGCGCTTGATGCCGTAGTCGTAGGCGACCACGTGGTGCGAGGGATTGTCGATCAAGCGGTAGCCCTTGCCGAGCTCCCAGCCGCCCTCGCGCCATTCGTAGGGCGCGCGCACCGTGACCTCCTTGGCGAGGTCCAGGCCGGCCAGCCCCGGGAAAGCGCGTGCCGCGGCCAGCGCCCGCGCGTCGTTCACCGCGCCCGACATGACGCACCCGCTCTGCGCGCCCTTCTCCCGCAGGATGCGCGTGAGGCGGCGCGTATCGATGTCGGCGATGGCGACGACGTTGCGCTCGGCGAGGTAGTCCGGCAGCGTCTGGCGCGCGCGCCAGCTCGACATCAGCGCGGGCACGTCCCGCACGACGAGGCCGGCGGCAAATACCTTGTGCGACTCCTCGTCCTCGGGGTTGACCCCCGTATTGCCGATGTGCGGATAGGTCAGCGTGACGATCTGGCCGGCGTAGGAGGGATCGGTGAGGATCTCCTGGTAGCCGGTCATGGCGGTATTGAAGACGACCTCGCCGGCAGCGAGGCCCGGGGCGCCCACGCCGCGGCCCCGAAACACCGTCCCGTCGGCGAGGACGAGGACGGCGGAGGCGAGCGCAGGCAAAGCGAAACTCCCGGATTAGATGTGAAAAAGCGGAAGAGGCTTGCGCCCCTCCCGCTCGTCAGAGCGCCGAATTATACCGTGCCGGCTACTTCAGGCCAAGCACGTCGAACATGTCGTACAGGCCGGGCGGGCGGCCCTGCAGCCACTTCGCGGCGCGCAGCGCCCCCGCGGCGTAGGTCAAGCGGCTCTGGGAGCGCACCGTGATCTCCACGCGCTCGCCGCTGCCGGCGAAGATCACCGTGTGCTCGCCGACGATGTCGCCGCCGCGAATGGCATGAATGCCGATGGCGCGCGCCGGGCGCTCTCCGGTATCCCCGACGCGGCCATGCGTCGCCACTTTGCGGATGTCGCGCCCCAGGGCGGTCGCGACCAGCTCGCCGAGCTTGAGCGCCGTACCCGAAGGGGCGTCGACCTTGTGGCGATGGTGCGCTTCGACGATCTCGACGTCGTAAGCGTCCCCCAGCGCCGCTGCCGCCGTCTGCGCCAGCCGGAACACCACATTCACGCCGATGGCGAAGTTCGGCGACAGCACGATCGGCAGGCGGCGCGCGCCCTCGGCAATGCGCGCCTTCTGCGCTTCGCTGAAGCCGGTGGTGCCGATGACCATCGCCTTGCCGTGCTTCTGGCACGCCTCAAGGTGCGCGAGCGTGCCTTCGGGGCGCGTGAAATCGATCAGCACGTCGGCGCCGGCCAGCGCGCCGAGATCGGCGCCGACCTTCACCCCGCCCGCCGCCCGGCCCAGCGCCGGGCTGCCCGCCGCGTCGAGCGCCACGGCCAATTCGAACCCGCTGTCCATGAGCACCGCGTCGATCAGCGCATATCCCATGCGGCCGCCCGCGCCGGCGATCGCAACTTTCATCGCGCGGGCTCCGCCGCAGCCGCCGCCACCACATCGCCCTCGACGCGCGCCAGCTTGTCGTCCTCGAAGAACACGGCCAGACGGCGCTGCACGCGCGGCTGGCCGGGCCGGTCCAGCAGGTACACGTAGTCCCAGCGGCTGGCGTGGAAGATGTCCGTGACCAGCGGCGTGCCGAGCACGAAGCGCACCTGCTCCTTGGTCATGCCGCGCTTGAGCTGCGCGACCATCTCCTGCGACACGAAGTTGCCCTGCTGGATGTCGATGCGATAGGGCGCGAGCCAGCCGCAGCCGGCCAGCTGCAGCGCGAGGAGCAAGAGGAGTACGCGAAGCATCGGCATATAATGATAATCGTTATGAGTTCGGCGCAAAGCCTCAAAGATATCGGCCTCAAGGCCACCCTGCCCCGGCGAAAGGTGCTGGAGCTGTTCGAGAACAGCAAGGTGCGCCACCTGTCCGCCGAGGACGTGTACCGCAGCCTGATGGCCGAGGGCATCGATATCGGGCTTGCCACAGTCTACCGCGTGCTGACGCAGTTCGAGCAGGCGGGGCTGCTGTCGCGCCAGCACTTCGAGACCGGGAAGGCCGTGTTCGAGCTGAACCAGGGTGGGCACCACGATCATCTCGTGTGCCTGCAGTGCGGGCGCGTGGAGGAGTTCTACGACGCGGAGATCGAGCAGCGCCAGAGCGAGGTGGCGCGCAAGCGCGGCTTCGAGCTGCGTGGCCACTCGCTCGCGCTATACGCCGACTGTACTAAAGAGGACTGCCCTAACCGCAAGGACGGGCGCCTCTAGTCCGCGTCGAGCAGCTCCGCCGCGTGCTTGCGCGTGGTGGCGGTGATCTCGGCGCCGCCCAGCATGCGCGCCAGCTCCTCCACGCGCGCCGCACGGTCCAGGCGCGCCACGCTGGTCGCCACCTTGCCGCGCGCGCCTGCGCGCAGCACGCTCCACTGCGCATCGCCCTGCGCCGCCACCTGCGGCAGGTGCGTCACGCAGAGCACCTGCCGCTCCTTGCCGAGCTTGCGCAGCGACCGCCCCACCGTGTCCGCCACTGCGCCGCCGATGCCGGCATCCACTTCGTCGAAGACCAGGGTCGCGACGGGCGAAACACGCGCCGCGACCAGCTGAATCGCTAGGCTGAGGCGCGAGAGCTCGCCCCCTGAAGCCACCTTGGCCAAGGGCCGCAGCGGCAGGCTCGGGTGCGACGACACCTCGAACTCGACGGACTCTTGACCGGCGGCGCTTGGCGTCTCCAGCGGCTGCAGCCGGACTTCGAAGCGCCCGCCCTTCATCGCCAGCTGCTGCATCGACAGGGTGACCGCTTCCGCAAGCGCCTTGGCCGTGGCCTTGCGCTTCGCCGTCAGTTTCTTCGCCGCCGCCGCATAGCGTTCGGCCGCGGCCGCGACCTCCTTCTGCAGCGCTTCGGGGCTCGCCGCGAGCGCGAGATCGGCGAGCCGCGTGCGCGTCGCGTCGGCGAGCTCCGGCAGCGCTTCCGCACGCACGCGAAAGCGCCGGCCGGCCGCGTGCAGCGCCTCGACGCGCGCTTCGGCATCGCGCAGCGCCTGCGGGTCGAGCTCGACGCCGGACGCGTAGTGTCGCAGTTCGCGCATCGCCTCGCCCGCCTGCGCTTCGGCGGAAGACAGCAGCTCCAGGATCGGCGCGAGCCGGGCGTCGTGCTCGCCCAGGGCGCGCAGCCGGGCGGCGACGGCGGCAAGCTGCGGCAGGATCGCGCCCTCGGCTTCCGAAAGGGCTTCGAGCGCCGACTGCGCGCCGGCAAGGAGACTCGAGCCGTGCTCGAGGCGTCGGTGCTCCTCGGCCAGGCGCTCCCACTCCTGGGGTTGCGGCGCGAGCTTGTCGAGCAGCACGCGTCTTTCCTCGAGCTCGGCGCGCTCGGCTTCGTGCTTCGCGAACTGCGCCTCGGCGTCCTCGGCAAGCGCGCGCAGGCGCTGCCAGTCCCGGTAGGCGGCGGCGCAATCCCGCGCCAGCGCCTCGCCGCCGCCGTGCGCGTCGAGGAGCTCGCGCTGCGCGGCCGGGCGCAGCAAGGACTGGTGCTCGTGCTGGCCGTGGATGTCCACCAGGTATTCGCCCGCCTCGCGCAGCTGCGCGAGCGTCGCCACGTGCCCGTTGATGAAGCAGCGCGAGCGCCCGCCGCGCTCCAGGGTCCGGCGCAGGATCAGGTTGCCGGGATCGCCCTGCAGGTCGCGCTCGGCGAGCCACGCCGCGAGCGGCGAGCGCGCATCGAGATCGAACTCGGCCGACAGCTCGGCGCGCTCGGCGCCTTCGCGCACCAGCGCGCTGTCCGCGCGCCCGCCGACCAGAAGCTCGAGCGCATCCACCAGGATCGACTTGCCGGCGCCGGTCTCGCCCGTGAGCACGGTATAGCCTGGGCCCGGCTCCAGCTCGACGCGCTCGGCGATGACGTAGTCGCGGACCGACAGTACCCGCAGCATGGCGCTTCAGTCCTGCTCCGGCCCTCTCTCGGCGGCCTCGCTCCAGGACAGCTTCTCGCGCAGCATCGCGAAGTAGCTGTAGCCCGGCGGATGCACGAAGCGGATGGCGTCGGCCGAGCGCTTGAGCAGCAGCCGGTCGCCCTGCACCAGCTCGGTGAGGGCAAAGCCGTCGAAATGCGCGCGGGCATCGAGCGCACGCAGCAGCACGATCTCGATCGCGCTGCGGTCGGCGACGCTCACCGGGCGCGCCGAGAGCACGTGCGGGTTGAGCGGCACCAGCGCGAACGCGGCCACGCCCGGCTGCAGGATCGGGCCTTGGGCGGAGAGCGCGTAGGCCGTGGAGCCCGTCGGCGTGGCGACGATCAGGCCGTCGGCGCGCAGGGCGTACACGTACTCGCCGTCGATGCGCACCTCGACCTCGATGAGCCGGCCCTGCGAGCCCTTCCCGACCACCGCCTCGTTCAGCGCCACGGTCTGCAGGACGCGGGTCGCGCCGCGCATGATCTGGGCGTCGAGCAGGGCGCGCTCCTCGATGCTGTACCGGCCCTCGAGGATCGCCCCGACCGAGGCGCGCATATCCTGCAGCGCGATGTCGGTCATGAAGCCGACCCGGCCCTGGTTGATGCCGGCGAGCGGCACCTTGTGCCGTGCCAGGCTCCGGGCCGCTGCGAGCATGGTGCCGTCGCCGCCCAGCACCATGGCCAGGTCGGCGAACGCGCCGATCTCTTCATAGCTTGCCGCGTCCTCGCCGTCGCCGATGCGCCTGGCGGTCTCGCGCTCCACGCGCACCTCGCAGCCGCGCTCGCGCAGCAAGCCGCGCAGGGCGCGCAGCGAGTCGGCGATCTCGGGCGTGTGCTTGCCGATCAGCGCGACGCGGGAGAATGCCGGCTTGGGCATCGCGGCATTCTAACCGCATGTGTAGAATGCAGCGCATGCTCGACAAGCGCGCGCAGATCCTGCTGAAGACGCTGATTGAGCGCTACATCGCCGAAGGGCAGCCGGTCGGCTCGCGCACCCTGTCCCGGCACTCGGGCCTCGACCTGTCGCCGGCCACCATCCGCAACGTGATGTCGGACCTGGAGGAGCTCGGCTTCATCGCCAGCCCGCATACCTCCGCCGGGCGCATCCCGACGCCCGCGGGCTACCGCTTCTTCGTCGATACGCTGCTGGTGGTGAAGCCGCTCGGCTCGGGCGAGCAGCGCCAGCTCGAGGACCAGCTGCATCCCGACAATCCGCAGCGCGCCATCCAGTCGGCCTCGCAGCTGCTGTCGCAGCTGACGCAGTTCGCCGGCGTGGTGATGACGCCCCGGCGCCGCGCGCTCGCGTTCCGCCAGATCGAGTTCCTGCGCCTGTCGGAGAAGCGCGTGCTGCTCATCGTCGTGACGCCGGAGGGCGACGTGCAGAACCGGGTGCTATTCACCGAGCGCGACTACACGCCCGCCGAGCTGGTCTCGGCGGCGAACTACATCAACCAGAACTACGCCGGCAACAATTTCGAGGACGTGCGCCATCGCCTGCAGCGCGAGCTGCACGAGATCAAGCAGGACATGGTGCAGCTGATGAACGCCGCGCTCGAGGCTGGCAACCGCGCGCTCGAGGAAGGCAATGCGCCTTACGTCATCTCGGGCGAGCGCAACCTCCTGACCGCGCAGGACCTGTCGCACGACCTGCGGCGCCTGCGGCAGCTGTTCGAGCTGTTCGAGCACAAGACGACGCTGCTGCAGATCCTGGACCTGTCGCTGCGCGGCCAGGGCGTGCAGGTGTTCATCGGCGGCGAGTCCGGCGTCAGCGCGCCCGACGACGTGAGCGTGGTCACCGCGCCCTACAAGGTCGACGGCGAGGTGGTCGGCACCGTCGGCGTCATCGGCCCGTCGCGCATGGCATACGACCGCGTCGTGCCCGTCGTCGACGTTACGGCGAAGCTCCTGTCGAGCGCGCTGTCCAAGCCCTGAGCGGCATCCTCCTCGTCAATCTGGGCACGCCCGCGGCGCCGACCCCGGCGGCGGTGCGCGCTTATCTGGCCGAGTTTCTCTCTGACCCGCGCGTGGTCGAGCTGCCGCGCTGGCTGTGGCTGCCGATCCTGCACGGCATTGTCCTGCGCAAGCGGCCGGCCGCATCGGCCAGGAAGTACGCGAAGGTGTGGACCGCGGAAGGCTCGCCTCTCGCGGTGCATACCGCGCGCCAGGCCGCACTGCTGCGCGCGGCCACTGGCCTGCCCGTGGAATACGCCATGCGCTACGGCGAGCCGAGCATCGCCGCGGCGCTGCGCAAGCTGCCCCCTGGGCCGCGCATCATTCCGCTGTACCCGCAGTACGCGCGCAGCACGACCGAGTCGATCCGCGACGTGGTCAGCCCGGACGCGGAGTTCGTCGAGCAGTTCCACGACCACCCGGGCTACATCGCCGCGCTCGCCGCGCTCGTCGAGGAGCGCCCCGACGTGCTGGTGATGAGCTTTCACGGCCTGCCCCAGCGCTCGGTGGAGCGCGGCGACCCCTATCAGGCGCAGTGCCTGCGCACCGCGCGGCTGCTGGCCGATGCCCTGCGGCTGCCGCCCGACCGGTACCGCGTCACCTTCCAGTCGCGCTTCGGCCCGGCCAAGTGGCTGCAGCCCTACACCTCGGAGGTGCTCGCCGAACTCGGCGCCGCGCGCACGCCACGCGTGCACGTGATCTGTCCGGGCTTCGTGTCCGACTGCCTGGAGACGCTCGAGGAGATCGCGCTCGAGGGCCGCGACATCTTCCTGCACGCGGGGGGCGGCGAGTTCAAGGCACTGCCCTGCCTGAACGAGTCGCCGCGCTGGATCGAGGCGCTCGCCGCGATCGCTACTTCTTCTTCTCGGGCCTGACCTTCTGGTCGACCTTCTCGTGCCCTTTCTCGAGGGTACGGATCACCGCCTTGCCGCCACGCTCGACGCCGCGGCCCGCGGCCTTGGCGCCCCGCTCGATCGCCTTGCCGGCCGCCTTCAGGCCGCGCTCCACGGGGTTGTCGGCGGCCTGCGCGGGCGAGGCCGCGATCAGGAGCGCGAGCAGGCATCGGTTCATCGGGCCCTCCTAGCCGCGCGCGGCGAGCTGCACGTTGGCCTGCATCAGCCGCTCGATCAGCACGCGCATGAACGCCTTGTTGAGGCTCACCTGGCAGGCATCGGTGGCGGCGCGCAGCGCCTCGGCCTTGATCTCGATCACCGTGATGTCGCCCACGGCGCTGATGGTGGTGGTGCGCCGCTGCACGTGCTCGGTGAAGTACAGGATCTCGCCGAAGCAGCCACCCGGCTTGACGGTGTTGAGGTGCTTGCCCGAGAGCGTGACGCTCACCTCGCCCGCGATCAGCAGATAGAAGCTGTCGCCGTGGTCGCCCTCGCGGATGATCACCGTGCCGGACGGGATCCGCTTCCAGGCGCCGATGCGCACCACCTCCCACAGCGCCACGTCGCCGAAGCCCTCGAAGAACGCCATCTGCCGCAGCTCGTTGAATTTCGCCGAGTCGGATAGCGCGTCACCCACCAGCTGGAGCGTGTTGAAAGCCTGGCTCAGCTCCTTGCCGAAGTCGAGCCAGGATCGGTAGCGCCCGCCGGGCTCCTTGTGGATCGCGCTCATCACGATCTTGTCGAGCAGCGGCGGCAGCTCCGGCCGCAGCATGCTCGGGCGCACCGGCGGCGTATTGAGGATGGCGTAGGTGAGCGCGGCCTGCGTCGATGCCTGGTACGGCAAGCGCCCGGTCAGCAGCCGGTACATGGTGACGCCGAGCGAGTAGATGTCGGTCTGGTGCGTGAGCGACTCCATGCGGATCTGCTCGGGCGACATGTAGGCGGGCGAGCCGATGGCCGAGATCTGTGTGGTTTCCTGCCCCAGGCGTTGCTGGAACGAGGCGCCGAAGTCGCTCACCTTGGTCTCCCCGGCGCGCGACAGCAGGATGTTGGCGGGCTTGATGTCGCGGTGGATGACGCCGTGCTGGTAGGCGTACTCCAGCGCGCGGATGCACTTGAAGATGATCTCGACCACCTTGTCGAGCGGCAGCAGCGTCGCCACGTCGGCGTGCGCGTCGAGCGCAGTTCCGGCCACGTACTCCATCACGAGGTAGCTGTGATCGGGCTCGGCCACCGCGTCGAGGATGTCGACGATGTGCGGGTGGTTGAGCTTCCCGGCGAGCGAGGCCTCGGCGAGGAACGACTTGTGCATCATGCGCTCGGTCTGCGGGTCGGCGTCCTGGTCGAACAGGAACACCTTGATCGCCACCTCGCGGTCGGCGAACGGATCGCGCGCCAGGTACACGTGGCTGGTGGCGCCGCGGCCGATTTCGCGCAGTATCGGATACTTGCCGAGCTGGACCTGCGGCTCGAACGCCGGTACGGCGCCGCCGCGCGCGTTACGCTGCGATGGCGGCATCGTTACGCGCGGCGACGAACTCGCCGATCCGCTTCAGCAGCTCGGCCTCCGGGTACGGCTTGCCGAGGAACGCGTTCACCCCGAGCTGCAGCGCCTGGTCGCGGTGCTTCTCGGCGGTACGCGAGGAGATGACGATGATCGGAATGTGGCGCGTGCGCGGGTCGGCACGCACCTGCCGCGTCAGGTCGAAGCCGTCCATGCGCGGCATCTCGATGTCGACCAGCATGACCGCGGGCAGCACGTCTTTCATCTGCTCCAATGCGTCGACGCCGTCCTTGGCCGTGAGCACCTCGTAGCCCTCCCGCTCGAGCAGTCGCCCCGTGACTTTGCGCACCGTGAGCGAATCGTCCACCACCATCACCATGGCCAGCGCCGCCGGCTGCGCCGGTGCCGGCGCGGCAGCGCGCTCGGGGGCGAGGCGCGCGCGCAGCGCCAGCATAACCGGGTTGACGATCAGCACGATACTGCCGTCGGCGAGCACGGTCGCGCCCGAGACGCCGGGCACGCGTGCCAGCTGCGGGCCGATGTTCTTGACGACGATTTCCTGGTTGCCGACAAGCTCGTTGACGTGCAGGGCGACGCGCTGCATGCCGCTCCGGAGCAGCAGCACCGAGTGGTAGCCCGGCGCGGCCGCCGGCGCTGCGCCGCCCAGCACCTGCGCCAGCCCGTGCAACGGGTAGGCGCGGCCCTGGAATTCGATCTCGCCCGTGTCGAGATGCGCGGCGAACGCCTCGGCGCGCAGCCGCAGTACCTGGACCACCATCGCCGAGGGCACCGCCAGGATGTCGTTGCCGGCGCGCACCAGCACCGCCTGCGTCACCGCCAAGGTGAGCGGCAGGTAGACGGTGAACGTCGTGCCCCGGCCGCGCTCGCTCGCCACCTCGACGCGCCCGCCGATCGCGCCGACCTCGTTCTTCACCACGTCCATGCCGATGCCGCGGCCCGCCAGCTCGGTGACCTCGTCGGCGGTGGACAGACCGGAGACGAAGATCAGCTGCGTCAGCTCGGCGACGCCGGGCGCGGCACCGGGCGGCAGCAGGCTGCGCGCCTCGGCCTTGTGCCGCAGCCGCTCCAGGTCGAGGCCGGCACCGTCGTCGCTGACGACCAGCACGATCTCGTTTGCTTCCTGGCGCAGCGTCAGCGAGATGCGCCCGCTTTCAGGCTTGCCCGCCGCGGCGCGCTCCGCCGGTGACTCCAGGCCGTGCGCCAACGCGTTGCGCAGCATGTGCTCGAGCGGCGCGCCGATGCGCTCCAGCACGCTGCGGTCGAGCTCCACCTGGCTGCCCTGGATCTCGAGCTCGGCCTTCTTGTCCAGCTCGCGCGTGGTCTGGCGCACGATCCGATACAGGCGCTCATCAAGGATCGAAAACGGCACCGCGCGCATGCGCATCAGCTCCTGCTGCACGTCGCGGCTCACGCGCGATTGGTGCATGAGGGCGGCGTCGGTCTCGCCGAGGCTCTTCGACAGCGTCTGCTGGATCGCGGTGGCGTCGTGCAGGCTCTCCGCCATCAGTCGCGTGAGCTCCTGCAGCCGGGTGTAGCGGTCGAACTCGAGCGGGTCGAAGTCGCGGTCGCGCTCCTCGAGCACCGACAGGCGCGACTGCATCTGGCTATCGGCCTGGATCTCGACTTCGCGCAGCTGGCCGCGCAGCCGCGCGATGCTGTCCGTAAGATCGCCGATCGACTGCTTGACCGTGCGCAGCTCGCCCTCGATGCGCGAGCGCGCGATGCTCACCTCGCCGGACTCGTTGATCAGCTGGTCGAGCGTATCGGCATTGATGCGCAGCATCGAGGCCGGGCTGGGCAGCGGCGGCTCGATCGCCGCCGGCGCCGCTGCGCCCGGAACCTCCGGCCCCGCGGCCATGCGCTCGAGGTCGAGGCTCAGCCGATCCATCTTTTCTTCCAGCTCGGCGAACAGCGCCGGCGTAAGCAGCTGCGCTTCGATCGCCGCCTCGATGCGGCTTTCCATGATGTGCGTCAGCTCGCCGAGCCGGATCGCGCCCGCCATGCGCGCGCTGCCCTTCAGGGTATGCAGCGCGCGCTGCAGCGACTGCTGCACGCGCATATCCTCGGGGCTCGCCTTCCAGTCGCGCAGGTCGCTGCCGATCTGCGGCAGCAGTTGCTGCGCCTCCTCGAGAAAGATCGGCAGCAGCTGCGGGTCGATGTCGTCCTGCATGACGCGCTTTTCGCGGCCGCCGCCCTGCTCCGCCGGCTGCGCCCGGGGCGCCGGCGGGGGCGCCGGTGCGCGCAGCCGCGCGATCAGCTCGTGCAGGCCCTGGACCAAAGCGGGCGCCGCTTGCGGCGGCTCGCGGCGTGCCAGCGCCTCCGACATCGCGCGCAGGTTCGCCACCGCGACCTGCACCATGCCGGCATCGGCGGCGGCCGTCAGGCGCGCGTGCGGCATCCACTGCTCGAGCGCCTCGGCGAGCGTGGCGACCTGCTCGAAGCCCGCGGTGCGCGAGCTGCTCGCCAAGGTATGCGCGGCACGCACGAATTCGGGCGCGGCTTCGCTGCCGAAAGCCTTGCGCCAACGCGCGCACTGCGCCTCCAGCGTGGCCGCATGCTGCGCGGCCTCGCGCATGTAGATCTCGAACAGGCTGCGCGGCAGGCGCAGGCCGCCGATTGTCACCTCATCGGGCTCGGGTTCGGGCGCAGGTGCCGGCTCCGGTTGCGGCTCCGGCTCGGGTTCGGGCTCCTGTGCGAGCTCAGGGGGCGCGGCGTCGGGGGGTGCCGCGGGCGGCTCAGCCGCAGGCGCGGCCATGGGCGCGGGCAGCGGCTGCGGCGCTTCGTTCTTCAAGTTTCTGGCGCGCTCGACGATGTCGCTGCCGTCGATCTCGCCCAGCAGCTCGCCTGCGCTCAGCTTGGCGATCCAATCGGCGAAGCGCGCGCCCGCGGCGTCGATCAGTTCGAGCAACGCCGGTGTCGCGGGACGCTGTTGCTCGAGCCACTTGTTCATGACCTGCTCGATTTCCCAGGCCACTTCGCCGAGGTCCATCAAACCGACCATGCGGCCGCTGCCCTTGAGCGTGTGGAAGCCGCGCCGGATCGTCGTCAGCGCGTCCTTGTCCAGCGGCTGCGCGCGACAGACCGGCAGCGCGGCGTTGGTGGCCGCGAGCACCTCGCTCGCCTCTTCCAGGTAGACCGCCAGCAGCTCGTCATTGACCTGCAGCCGGGCAGGCGACGGCGCTGAGGATGTCTGCGGTACTTCGCGCTGCATTACCCCGGGCAGCACGACCGTGGAATCAAAGGCGCGCGTCTCGGCTGGCGCGTGCGCCTTGTCGTAGCGGCGGAAGAACAGCTCCACGGCCTGCTCTGCAGGCTCTCGCCCCTGCAGGCAGGGATCGAGGAAGAAACCGACGCTCGACAGGCCCTCGGCGATCCAGTCCATGTCGTGCCCGTCGCCGTCGTCGTGGTCCGGCTCGGCGCAAACGGCGATCAGCTCCTCGCACACCGGCAGGATTTCCGCGGCGCGCGAAAAGCCAAGGACGTTGAGCGCGCCGTGGATCTGGCGCAGGTAGGGCGCCAGGCCGCGCAGGGCGGCGCGCTTGCCCGGGTCGCGCGCAAATCCGTCGAGTACCTGCTCGACGTGCTGCAGGTTGGCCGCGATCTCCTGCGCCACATGGGCGCGCAGCTGCATGGCGCCGATGTGCTCGCTAAGGTCGGCACGCAGCCCGGGCGGCGGCTCGCCGCTCGAGCGGCCCTTGGCCGCGTCCAGCAGCCAGCCGCCCATGATGCCAATCTGCTCGCCGATGTCGGCCGCCGGGTCGCTGAAGTTCTCGACCACGCTTTCGGCGAGCAGGAACGCCGAGGCCATCTCGATCATCAGCAGCTGGTCCTTCGCGGGGTAGGGATCAGGCAGCCGCGTCGCCACGACCGCGATGGCGTCGAGCAGCCGCACCAGGTGCGGATTGCCGAGCTCGCCGGCCTTTGCCTTGAATGCGCCGACCAGCTCGCGGAAGCGCGCCGCGCTCTTCGGCTCCCCCGAGATGTACTGCAGCCACATGCTCTTGAGCGCCTCGAGCCGCGAGCGCACGTCGGCGAGTGCCGGCTGCAGCCAGTCCATGTCGAACTTGACGACTTCGCCGCTCTGCGCCTCGGGAAACAGGCTGTCGAGCAGGTACAGCTGCTTCACCTCGCGGATGCGCTGGGTCGCCGGCTTGCTCTTCGCCACCGCGTAGAGCACGTCGCGCAGCAGCGTTTCGCTCAGCGCCGGCGCACCCGAGTCCAGGTCGCGCATCTGAAAGTCGATCTTGTTGCACAGCACCTTGGCGCGCGCCAGCCACTCGGCGTCGGCGGGCTCGCCCAGGGCATCCACCAGCGCGGGCGCGATCCACCACAGGGCGCGCGGCTCGGGCAGTTGCACCGCGATCTGGTGCAGCGCGTCGAGCGCCTGCTGCATCTGCGCCTTCCCGCCCTGGCCACGCAGCAGCGCGAGCAGCCCGCGCTGGAAGCACGCGCGCTGCGCTTGCAGAAACGGCTTCAGCTCCCCGGGGCCCAGCGTGCGCGCATCGGGATGCGTCGGCGCCTGCAACGCGAGGTCGGGGAAGAACAGGTCTTTCTCGGATGCGTCTTGCGCACCCTGCAGCTCGCTCAGCTCGCGGTAGATCGGGTACAGGCGCAGCGGCACGTTGGCCTGGCCGCGCTCGAGCCCGTCGACATACTCCTTCAGCGCCAGCACGGCCCGGTCGATCGCGCCGACCGCGGCCACGTTCATGCGCGGGCCGTTTACCCCCGCGAAACCGCCTTCGATGGCCTCGCAAAAGCGCGTTGCGCCGGCCAGCCCTACCATGCGCAGCGCGCCACTCACCTGGTGCAGGTGCTCCTGGCAGGCCCCCATCGCGGCGGTGCTCTCCGGATCGGCCATGAAGCGCGCGATGTGCTCGTGCACGAGCGACAGCGCCTGGTCCACCTCGGTGGTGATCCAGGAAAGGATGGTAGTGGAGGCGCTGCCCATGGCCCTCGTCAGGCGAGCTTGAAGCCGGCGACCGAGGCCCTGAGCCCGTTCGCCAGCTCGGTGAGGCGCTCGGCCGAGGCCGCCGTGGTACGCGTGCCGTCGGTGGTCAGCTGCGTGATGGCGAGGATCTCCTGCATTGCCACCGCCACGCGCCGCGCCGAGGCAGCCTGCTGATCGGTGGCGTTGGAGATCGCGCCGATCAGCTCGGCGAGCTGGTTCGACACCTGCTCGATCTCGCGTAGCGCGCGGTCGGCTTCGTCGGCGGTCTTGGTCCCCTCCACCACGCCGCGCGTGCTGCGCTCCATGGCCTCGACCGCGTCCTGGGTGTCGCGCTGAATCGACTTCACGATGGCCCCGATGTGCTTGGTAGCCTCGGCGGAACGCTCGGCGAGCCGCTGCACCTCTTCCGCGACCACCGTGAAGCCGCGTCCTGCTTCGCCGGCCGAGGCCGCCTGGATGGCGGCGTTCAGCGCCAGCACGTTGGTCTGCTCGGTGATGTCCGAGATCAGCTGCACGATCTCTCCGATCTCCTGCGAGGATTCGCCCAGCCGCTTGATGCGCTTGGAGGTTTCCTGGATCTGCTCACGGATGTCGTTCATGCCGCGGATCGCGTTCTGCACCGCCTGCGCGCCCTTCTCGGCGGCATGCAGAGAACTTTCCGCCACCTTGGCGGAGTCGCCGGCGCTCCTTGACACTTCGCTCATCGAGCGCGCCATCTGCGTCACCGACTGGCCGGTGCCCTCGATCTCGACGGCCTGCTTTTGCGCCGCCTGCAGGAGCTGCGAGGCGGTCGACTGCGCCTCCGCCGTCGCCGTAGTCACCTGCTGCGCGGCCGTGTTGATGCCGGCCACCAGGCGGCGCAGCTCGTCGATGGCGTAGTTGATGGAGTCGGCGATAGCGCCGGTGATTTCCTCGGTCACCTGCGCACGCGAGGTGAGGTCGCCGTCGGCCAGGCTGCCGATCTCGTCGAGCAGCCGCAGAATCGCCTGCTGGTTCGCCTTGTTCTGGCGCTCGCTGTCCTCCGCCCGGCGCCGGCTGTCTGCGATGTACACCACGCCGATCAGCGCCAGCACGCCGAGCGCGAGCAGCGCCAGCACGCCGAGCGCGATAAAGTTGAATCGGCGCTTGGCGAGATCGGTTTCGAAACCGGCGCTCAGGCCTTCGGCCGAGCGCAGCAGCGCCTCGCTGTCGTTGAAGATGTCGAACGCCGCGCGCTTGGCGCCGACCAGGCGCGCCTGGTTGCCCAGAATCTCGCTGACCGCGCGCTGATAATCGGCGAACGCCGACTGCAGCTCGCCCAGTTTGCCGCGCATCTCGGCGTCGGCGACGCGGGCAATGCGCAGCGCGTCGCTGCCTTGCAGCAGGCCCTGTACCGTGTCGCGGTAGGTGTTGGTGTCCTTGCCCAGCAGGAACGCGACCTCCGGGTCGACGATGTCCTCCGCGAGCATGATGTTGGCGTTCTTGGCCATGCGCTGCGTCAGCATGGTCAGCTGCGCCGTGATCGCGTTCTGGCGCGCGCTGCCGCCCTTCTGCACGCTCAGCGCCGCCATCTCGTCGGTCAGCTCCTGCAGCACGGGGTTGTTGGCGTTGATCGCGCGCACCGCGCTGCCCAGGGCGACGAGGTTGCGCTCCTCGTCGATCACCAGCGCAGCATTGCGCTCGGTCTTGCCCCAGCTGCGGTCCAGCGCGTTCAGCGACGGCTGCACGTCCCGCGGCGTGGGCGGCAGGTCGACGCCGCCGGTGGTGCCGCCAAAGGCCAGCAGCTTGACGATCGCCGCGAATTCGTCGCGGCTGCTGCGCAGCTGCTTGAAGGCTTCGGCGTTGCCCTGCGACGCCTGCTGCGCGGCCTTCGCAAGGCGCTGCGACAGCATCTGCAGCTTGCCGACGCTGGCGATGTAGAGGGTGCCGAACGTTCCCTGCCGCGTGTCGTACACCACCAGGGCCGCGATGACGGCGAGCAGGAAGACCAACGCCCCGATCAGCAGCTGCAGCTGCCGCGCGATCGGCAGCTGGCCGATCACCGGCAGTGCGCTGGCGCCCGCCTCGGCGCGCTTCGCGCCCGCCGGCGCGCCGGCGTCGCTGCCGCGTCCGAGGAACGGCAGTTTGAATGCGCCTATGTTGATTGCCATCGCAGTCCCCTTATCGCAAGAATTTTCCGCCGCGACCGATGATCGTCAGGTCGACGAATTTCGAGCCCGCGCGGTTGGTGGGCGAGTAGCTCACATAGAAGCCCCCGAGATCGGCGTCGTTCATCTTCTCCAGCGCCGCGATGTAGCTCTCGCGCGTCAGGTTCCTGCCCGCGCGGCGCAGGCCCTCCACCGCCACCTTGGCGGACAGGAACCCTTCCATCGCGCTGAAGTTGTAGTCGGTGTGGCCGGACTTTTCCGATAGCTGCTGGTACTCCTTGACCACCGGCACCGCCCGCCCCCAGGGGAACGGCACCACCTGGGAGATGGCCACGCCGACGCCGACCTTGCCGAGCGCATCCGAGAGCGCCTTGCTGCCGACGAAGGAGACGTTGTAGAAGGTCGCGTTGCTGCCGGCGCTCTGCATCTGCCGGATGAACTCCGCGCAGGAGGTGTACGCGCTGATCATCACCACGGCGTCCGGCCGCGCCGCGTGGATCTGCTTGACGGCGTCCTCGACCCTGACCGTGTTGCGCTCGACCGTGCCGAGCGCCGTGATCTTCATGCCACGCTTCTGCGTGGCGAGCTCCACGCCCTTCAGGCCCGCCTGGCCGTAGGCATCGTTCTGGTAGAACACCGCGATCTTCTTGCCGCCGATCGACACCACCTGCTCGACGATCTTGTCGGTCTCGTCGTAGTAGCTGGCGCGCACATGGAACACGTAGCGGTTGAACGGCACCCGCAGGACCTCGGCCCCCGTGAACATCCCCACCAGCGGCACCTTGGCCTGCGTGACCACCGGCAGGTGCGCGACGCCGGTAGGCGTCCCCACGTAGCCGATGAGCGCGAACACCTTGTGCTCGTCGATCAGCTTCTTGCTTGCGACGGGCGCGACCGCGGTCTCGTAGCGATCGTCTTCGGTGATCAGGTCGATCTTGCGTCCGTGGACGCCGCCCCGCGCATTGACGTAGTCGAAGTAGGCCTTGATGCCGTTGCGCATCTGGATGCCCAGCTGCGCCGCCGGCCCCGAGAACACCGCGGCCTGGCCGAACAGCACCCTGTCCGCCGTCACGCCGGTCTCTGCGGGCGCCGGAAACGCGAGCAGCGCGCCGATCGCGCCGCCCGCCGCCATTGCTGCGATTCGCTTCATACCTGCCTCCATGAGCTGCTTCTGTTTCATGCGCCGACGCTGAGAAACTCCGGGTCCTGGACCAGCTGCGCCACGTCCAGCTCGCGCCAGTGCGCGCCCTGCGGGTCGTCGTATTCCGCCCTGATCCACGGCGCGCGCTGCGGCGTTGCGGCGCGCTCCTGCAGCTGCTCCGGGTTGCGCAGGCCGAGCGAGCGGTCGACCAGTAGCGCGCTGCCCATGCGAAAACGCTCGTTCAGCAGCAGCAGCCGCGCCTGCTCGCCGGGCATCGCCGCGCCGCCGCCGAGAAACGCGCCGATGTCCACCACGCTGAACAGGTTGCCGCGAATGCTCGCCACACCCCGGAACCAGGGGCGCGTGAGCGGCACCGGCGTAATACCCGGCACCGGAATCACCTCGCCGGCGTCAGTGAGATCCACCAGCCAGCGCTCGCCTCCGACCTGCAGGCCGAGCTTGGACGCCGCGCGCCCGGCGCCCGCGCTCTGCAGCCGGGCCACCAGGTCGCGCTGGTAATCGCGAAGTGAAGTGCGTGCCGCCACTAGCCGAGCGCCGAGATCTTCGCCAGCAGCTCGGCTTGATTCACCGGTTTGACGACGTAATCCCGGGCCCCCTGGCGCATGCCCCAGACGCGGTCGGTTTCCTGGCCCTTGGTGGTGCAGATGATGACCGGGATGTCCTTCGTCGCGCTGTCCTTGCTCAGCGTGCGGGTGGCCTGAAAGCCGTTTTGCCCCGGCATCACCACATCCATCAGGACGAGATCCGGGCGCTGCTGCTTGACCGCTTCCAGCGCCCGCTCGGCGCTGTCCGCGGTGGTCACCTGGTAGCCGCTTTTCGCCAGCAGATCGGTCAGGTACTGGCGATCGGTGGGCGAGTCATCGACGACGAGGATGTTCTTGATGGGCATGGTCTCACCTTCCGAGAGGGTGGATTAGGAACTGGGGGTCGCGGGCTTGAGATACTGGTTCACGGTGTCGATGAGCGCTTCCTTGGTGAACGGCTTGGTGAGGTAGCGGTCCGACCCGGCGAGGCGGCCGCGGGCGCGGTCGAACACGCCGTCCTTGCTCGACAGCATGATCACGGGCGTTGCCTTGAGCTTCGGGTTCTGCTTGATGAGCGCGCAGGTCTGGTAGCCGTCGAGGCGCGGCATCATGATGTCCACGAAGATCACTTTCGGCTGGTGATCGCTGATCTTCGCCAGCGCATCGAAGCCGTCTTCGGCGAGAATCACTTCAAAGCCCGCCTGACGCAGGAACATCTCCGCGCTGCGCCGGATGGTGTTGCTGTCATCGATGACCAGGACCTTGATCGACCCCGGCGCTGTATCGCTCACGGACTTCGCTCCCCCTCCCCCAACCCAAAATAGCGCAATTTAACCCTTTTTACCTCAGGCTCTTATCGCACCCACTTAATGTGGAATCATACCTGTAGATTCTATTCCATCAAGATAAAAGACGGATTTACCGCCGCGCCTGGCCACTTCGGGCCGAATTTGGGCTTGAACGCCCGAGTCGGCGCCCAATATACGGAGCTTTAGAGGGCCCTTTTTTCCCTGATGTCCGATCCAAAGCCGCAACCTGACAAAGTGCCTATGGAGATCTCCGCCGACGGCGAACCGGCGGGGCGGCCGCTCGACCAAGTGCTCGCGGAGACCCGGGCGAAGCTCGATGAGCAGCGCGAGGCGTGGTTGCGCGCGCTCGCCGACGCCGAGAACGCGCGCAAGCGCGCGCAGTCGGACATCGCCCAGGCGCGCAAGTACGCTGCCGAGCGCATGGTCGAGGATCTGGTGCCGGTCATGGACAGCCTGGAAGCTGCGCTGGGCGCGGGCGGCGCGGACCTGGAGGCGCTGCGCGCCGGGGTGGAGTTGACCCGCAAGCAGCTGCAGAGCGCCTTCGAGCGCGCCGGGGTCGCCGAGGTCAGCCCCGAGCCGGGTCAGAAGTTCGACCCCCATCGGCACCAGGCCATGTCGACAGCGGAGTCGGAGCAGGAGCCCAACACCGTGCTCGCAGTCCTGCAGAAGGGCTATGCCCTGCACGACCGTATCGTGCGGCCCGCCCTGGTCACCGTCGCCAGGGCCAAGGCAGTTGAAAACGGGCCCGGAAACCCCATCTCTGACAGCAACTTGGAATCGAACTGAAGGAACCACCATGGCAAAGATCATCGGCATCGACCTGGGCACCACCAACTCCTGCGTCGCCCTCATGGAGGGCGGCAAGCCCAAGGTCATCGAGAACTCCGAGGGCTCCCGGACCACGCCCTCGATCGTCGCCTACACGGAAGACGGCGAGATCCTGGTCGGTGCGCCGGCCAAGCGCCAGGCGGTGACCAACGCAAAGAACACCATTTACGCGGTGAAGCGGCTCATCGGCCGGCGCTTCGGCGAGAAGGAGGTGGAAAAGGATATCCACCTGATGCCCTACAAGATCGTCAAGGCCGACAACGGCGACGCCTGGGTCGAGGTGCGCGGCAAGAAGATGGCGCCGCAGCAAGTGTCCGCGGAGATTCTGCGCAAGATGAAGAAGACTGCCGAGGACTACCTCGGCGAGGAAGTGTCTGAGGCCGTGATCACGGTGCCGGCGTACTTCAACGACTCGCAGCGCCAGGCCACCAAGGACGCCGGCCGCATCGCCGGCCTGGACGTAAAGCGCATCATCAACGAGCCCACGGCGGCGGCGCTCGCCTTCGGCATGGACAAGCTGGAAAAGGGCGACCGCAAGATCGCCGTGTACGACCTGGGCGGCGGCACGTTCGACATCTCGATCATCGAGATCGCGGACGTCGAAGGCGAGAAGCAGTTCGAGGTGCTTTCCACCAACGGCGACACGTTCCTCGGCGGCGAAGACTTCGACCAGCGCCTGATCGACCACATCGTCACCGAGTTCAAGAAGGACGCCGGCGTCGACCTGTCGAAGGACGTGCTCGCGCTGCAGCGCCTGAAGGACGCGGCCGAGAAGGCCAAGATCGAGCTGTCCTCGTCGCAGCAGACCGAGGTCAACCTGCCCTACATCACGGCCGACGCCTCGGGCCCGAAGCACCTGACGATGAAGGTGACGCGCGCCAAGTTCGAATCGCTGGTGGACGAACTGATCCAAAAGACGATCGAGCCCTGCCGCATCGCCATGAAGGACGCGGGCCTGAAGCCCGGCGACATCGCCGACGTGATCCTGGTCGGCGGCCAGACGCGCATGCCCAAGGTGGTCGACAAGGTGCGCGAGTTCTTCGGCAAGGAGCCGAGGAAGGACGTCAACCCCGACGAGGCGGTGGCCATCGGCGCGGGCATCCAGGCGGGCGTGCTGAAGGGCGACGTCAAGGACGTGCTGCTGCTCGACGTCACGCCGCTCTCGCTCGGCATCGAGACGCTGGGCGGGGTGATGACCAAGCTGATCAACAAGAACACCACCATTCCGACCAAGGCGCAGCAGGTGTTCTCCACCGCGGACGACAACCAGACCGCGGTGACCATCCACGTCCTGCAGGGCGAGCGCGACATGGCCTCGGGCAACAAGAGCCTCGGGCAGTTCAACCTCACCGACATTCCGCCCGCGCCGCGCGGCATGCCGCAGATCGAGGTGGCGTTCGACATCGACGCCAACGGCATCCTGCACGTCTCGGCCAAGGACAAGGCCACCGGCAAGGAAAACAAGATCAAGATCCAAGCGAGCTCGGGCCTGAACGAGGCCGAGATCCAGCGCATGGTGAAAGACGCCGAGGCGCACGCCGAGGAAGACCGCAAGGCGCTCGAGCTGGTGAACGCGCGCAATGCCTGCGAGGCGCTGGTGCACTCGGTGAAGAAGTCGCTGAAGGAGTACGGCGACAAGCTGGACGCCGGCGAGAAGGAGACAATCGAGGCCGCGCTGAAGGACGCCGAGGGCGTGCTCAAGTCCGAAGCCAAGGCCGAGATCGAGGCCAAGGCCGAGGCGCTGGCGAAGGCGTCGCAGAAGCTCGGCGAGAAGATGTACGCTGAAAGCCAGAAGGCGGCACAGGCGCAGGCGGCCGCCGGGCAGCCGGAGGGCGGTGCCCAGGGTGGCGAAGGCAAGAAGGCGGATGGCGACGTGGTCGACGCCGAGTTCACCGAGGTGAAGGACAAGAAGACGGGTTGATCGGCACCACCACATGACGGCAGCCGGGCGGTGCGCGTAGGCGCGCCGCCCGTTTTGCTGTCTGGGAAGGCACATGGCGAAACGCGATTTCTACGAAGTACTGGGCGTCAACCGGGACGCATCGGCGGACGACATCCGCAAGGCGTACCGCAAGCTCGCCATGAAGTGGCACCCGGACCGCAATCCGGACAACCCCAAGGCCGAGGACCACTTCAAGGAGGCGCAGGAAGCCTACGACGTGCTCTCGGACGCGAAGAAGCGCGCCGCCTACGACCAGTTCGGCCATGCCGGCGTCGACCCCCAGGCGGGCATGGGCGCGGCGGGCGCCGCCGGCGGCTTCACGGGCTTTGGCGACATCTTCAACGACATCTTCGGCGACATCTTCGGCGGCGGCCGCGGCGGACGCTCCGGCGTATTTCGCGGCGCCGACTTGCGCTACAACCTCGAGATCACGCTGGAGCAGGCGGCGCACGGGTTCGAAACGCGCATTCGCATCCCGTCCATGGCGCCGTGCGAGACCTGCCAGGGCAGCGGCGCACGGCCCGGCAGCCAGCCGCAGACCTGCCCCACGTGCCGCGGTGCCGGTCAGGTGCGCGTGTCGCAGGGGCCGTTCTCGATCGCGCAGACCTGCCCGCGCTGTCACGGCGCCGGCAGGATCATCCCCAATCCCTGCACGACCTGCAGCGGCAGCGGGCGCATCAAGCAGCAGAAGACCCTGTCGGTGAAGATTCCCGCGGGCGTGGACGAGGGCGACCGTGTGCGCCTGTCCGGCGAAGGCGAGCCCGGCGTGAATGGCGGCCCCGCCGGCGACCTGTACGTGCAGGTGCACATCAAGCCGCATCCGGTGTTCCAGCGCGACCACGACGACCTGCACTGCGAAATGCCGATCTCCATCACCACGGCGGCGCTCGGCGGCGACATCGAGATTCCCACGCTGGACGGGTCGGCGCGCATCCGCGTACCCGCCGAGAGCCAGACCGGGAAGACCTTCCGCCTGCGCAGCAAGGGCATCAAAGGCGTGCGCAGCCACGAGGCCGGGGACTTGTTCTGCCACGTCGTGGTGGAGACGCCGGTCAACCTGACGTCGCGGCAGAAGGAACTGCTGAAGGAGTTCGCCGGCATCAGCGAACAGGACGTCGCGCGCCACAATCCGCGCAGCAAGTCTTGGCTGGAGAAGGTGAAGGAGTTCTTCGAGGGCTAGCCGAGGATTGGCGTCCCTACGGGACCCCCTGCTAGACTCGCGGTATCAATCGCCGGGGAGGCAACACCCATGAAGCGCACGATCGGCCGGCTCCTGCTCGGTTTCACGCTTCTATGCGCCAGCCTCAACGCCACTGCGGATGCCGTGACGGACCGCGCCCGAGCCCTGCTCGAGCGAAAGGACGCCGTGGCTGCCTACGCGCTGCTGGCGCCGCTCGAGCCCCAGCGTGCCGGTGACCCGGAGTTCGACTATCTGCTCGGCATTGCCGCGCTGGACGCGGGCGATCCGGAACGGGCGGTGTTCGCGCTGGAGCGCGTGCTGGCGCTGCAACCGGGGAACCTGCAGGCGCGCGCGGAAATCGCGCGCGCGTACTTCCAGATCGGCGAGCACAACACCGCGAAGCGTGAATTCGAGACCGTGCGCGCGGGGAGCGTTCCTGCCGAGGTCCGCGAAACGATCGATCGTTTCCTATCGGCGATCGAGTCGGCGCGCAGCCGGCGGTTCAATGCGTACGTCGAGGTCGGCTTCGGCCACGACACCAATGTGAACAGTGCCACGGCGCAGTCGCAGGTTGCCGTGCCATTCTTCGGGGGTGCCATCGTACAACTTGCCCCGGGCTCGACGCGCCTCAAGGACGAATTCGGAGTACTGTCCGCGGGCCTTTCTTTTGGCAACGACCTGGGCAGGAATTGGTCGCTGGTGGGCAGCGCCTCTTACAACGGCAAGTACAACAATGAACAGTCCCAGTTCGACACCGGCACGCTTGACGGCGCGCTCGGACTGCGCTGGTCCAGCGGCAGCGACACCGTGACGGGCGCCATGCAACTGCAACGCTACAGCGTGGACGGCGATAGCTTCCGCGAAAGCACCGGCGGCGTCATGCAGTGGCAGCACAACTACAGCCGGACCAGCCAGGTATCGCTATACGCGCAGCACGCGCAACTGAAGTATCCGGACGCCTCACAGAGCATTCGCGACGCCAAGCGCAGCATCGTCGGTATGGCGACGGCACAGGCTCTGGCCGGCCGGACCGCGCCCGTCGTGTTTGCGAGCATCTACGCCGGCGAGGAGAAGGAGGAGGCCCAGGGCGTCCCGCACCTTGGCCACAAGCCGATCGGCGTCCGCGTCGGCGGCCAATGGCGACTCGGGCCGGGAGTGCACTTGTCCGCCAGCGCCTCGATGGAACGGCGGCGCCATGGGGGCGTCGACCCCCTGTTCTTCGTCGAGCGCGAAGATACCCAGTTCGACGCCTCTATCGGGCTTACCTACACGCTCGGCTCGACGAAATGGTCGATGCGTCCGCAGCTGAACATCACGGACAACGACTCCAACATCGATATCTACGCATTCCGCCGTACCGTCGCGCAACTCAGCCTGCGGCGCGATTTCTAGGGACTCGCCAGGAGCTCCGCCATGAAACCCACTCTGTTCAGACTCTGTTCTCGCGGCGCATTGTTGGCGATCGTTTCGGCGGCATTCGCCAATTCTGCGTTCGCCGCCACCGCCGGTCGGGTGGATTTCGTTTTCGGCGACGCGGCCTTGCGCGGCTCGAGCGGCCAGGAGCGCCCGCTTGCGCGTGGCGTGGAAGTCATGGACGGCGACACGCTGATTACGCGAAACGGCCGCGCACAGATCCGCTTCACCGACGGCGCCTACGTATCGCTGCAGCCGAACACCGAGTTCGGCGTGCGCGAGTACCGCTATGACGGAAAGGCGGACGGCACTGAGCGCGGATTCTTCGCGCTCCTGCGCGGTGCGATGCGCACCGTCACCGGCGCTATCGGCCGCCTCAATAGGAACGCCTACCAGGTACGTACACCTACCGCCACCGTGGGCATCCGCGGCACCGGCGGCTTGATCGAGATCCTGCCGGATATGGCCACGTTGATTCGCGGCTCGAGCGGCATCTGGATTCTGACCAACCCGGCGGGGCAGATCGACGTGCCGGCGGGAACTTCGGGCATTGCGCCGCCCGATCCCAAGGAACCGCCCAAGCCGACCGATCAGCGGCCGTCCGCGCCACCGCCGCCGCAGGTGTCGGATCCGACGTTCAGGCAAAGCGACGAGACGACGGCGAGCGGGGAGGCATGCGTCATCACCGCGACGTGCGACTCGCTGGCGTCGCCGCCATTGGTGTCGGGGCCGGGGTATCACGTGAGCTTTGCGTGGGGCGGCAATACCGATCAGTGGCAAATCGGCAGTAGCGGTAGCCCGACAAATATGACGTTTAACGGGTCAAGTCAGCTCACCGCCTGGACCGATCAGTCCGGCACCAGCTCGTTTTCAGGGACCCACGTGGAGGGCGGTTCGGCTGCTGGCATAGTCGCTTGGGGCCGGTGGATCGGCTCAGCAACCGTCGCCCCGTCAGGCCAGACTCTTACCTTCGGATCCAATGAGGGCTATCACTA
>DATHYT010000014.1:0-31400 GCA_035459025.1 Burkholderiales bacterium
CGGCAGCGCCACCCAGGCCTGCAGGCCGTCCATGCGGCCACCCTCGCGCCGCGCGCGCTCGAAGCGCTCCGAATGCGTGATGCCGCGGCCGGCGACCATCCAGTTGACCTCGCCCGGGCGGATCGCCTGCTCGGACCCGACGCTGTCGCGGTGCATGATCTCGCCCTCGAACAGGTAGGTCAGCGTCGAAAGGCCAATGTGGGGGTGCGGGCGCACGTCCACCGAGCGCGGGATGCCCGGCGCGAAGGCGGCGGGCCCCATGCGATCGAGGAAGATGAACGGGCCGATCATGCGCCGCGCGGTGAACGGCAGCAGCCGCCCGACTTCGAAGCCGCCGAGATCGCGGCGGCGCGGGTCGATGACGAGCTCGATCATGGTCGCGCAGCCTACTTCGGCCCCCAGCTGTACTGCAGACCGGTGAACAGCAGCGTATCGCTCTTTTGCACGCCGAGCGGCGGATTGCTCTGATAGCGCGCCGAGAGGTTGACCGTCAGGTTCCAGCGATCGACGAGCGACGTGAGCAGCCCGGCGTCGAGCACGACGCGGTACTCGCCCGAGTCGGACAGGTTGGGGTAGTACGACAGGCGCTGGCGGAACTTCGTGCTCTCCGAGAACTGGTGCGTGGTCTCCTCGCCGATCAGCGCCTCGTCGAACGAGCGCTTGCCGCCCGAGTAGAGCCGTTCGCGGTTGTAGGAGTAGCCGGCGAAGACATTGAAGGTGAAGGTTTCGGTCTTGCGCAGGTGCAGGCCTGCGCCGATCGAAGGCGAGTGGCGCCACTTGAGGTCGTTCAGCTTGTTCTTCTCGACGTCGTAGCCGATGAAGCCGTAGGTGAGGTCGGTGATGTCGCGGTCATAGCGCGTGCCGGCGCGGAACCGGCTCGCGGTGAGCTCGCTCACGCCGTCGGTCTCGCGCCGGCCATACAGGCTCTGCACGAATCCGCCCAGCTTGTCGATCTCGGTCTGGCGCACGACGTCGGCATTGAGGCCGGCGTTGAGGCTCTTGTTGTTGCCGCTCGCCGAGCTGACGTTCGCGCCGAGCGAGCCGCGCCACGCGCCGTCGGGCTTGGCGACGGTCTGCGCTGCTGCGGCGCCCGCCGCGCCGAGCCCGAGACAAAAGCATATCGCTGCAAACTTCTGCATTCGCTTCACTCCTTTACCGGGGGTCCCAGACTCCTGACCTGCATCGGGCGCGATGGTTCCGCGCGACGGCGCACTCCGGTATAACCCGTCGTACATGCACGACACAAGCGGCACGATACGCACGCGCATTCCGGCGCGGCTCGACCAGCTGCCCTGGAGCCGGTTCCACTGGCTGGTGGTGCTCGCGCTCGGCGTCACCTGGATTCTCGACGGGCTCGAGGTCACCTTCAAGGGCGCGGTGAGCGGCGTGCTGCAGCTGCCCGAGACGATGGGCTTCAGCGCCGCGGAGATCGGCCTGCTCGGCTCGGGCTACCTGACGGGCGCGGTGTGCGGCGCGCTGGTGTTCGGGCGCCTGACCGACCGCTACGGCAGGAAGCGCCTGTTCTTCATCACGCTCGGCGTGTACCTCGCGGGCGTCGGCCTGAGCGCGTTCTCGTGGGACTTCTGGAGCTTTTTCGTCTTCCGCTTCATCACCGGCTGCGGCATCGGGGGCGAGTACGCGGCGATCAACTCGGCCATCGACGAGCTGATCCCCGCGCGCCACCGCGGCCGCGTCGGCCTGATGATCAACGGCAGCTTCTGGCTCGGCGCCGCGCTCGGCTCGGGCGCCACCGTGCTGCTGCTCGACCCGGCGCGCTTTGCGCCCGATCTCGGCTGGCGCCTGGGCTTCGGCATCGGCGCGGCGCTCGGCCTCGCGATCCTCTTTTTCCGCCGCTTCATTCCGGAGAGCCCGCGCTGGCTGCTGACGCACGGGCGCGCGGCGGAGGCCGAGCGCATTGTCGCGGGCATCGAGCGCTCGATCGGCGCGCCGCCTCCGCCCGCCGACGTCGAGTTCGTGCTGCGCCCGCACCGCCGCTTCGGCCTCGTGCAGGTCGCGCACGTGATGTTCAGGCGCTACCGCTCGCGCTCGGCGCTGTGCGTGATGCTGATGATGTCGCAGGCCTTCCTGTACAACGCGATCTTCTTCACCTACGCCCTCGTCCTGACGCGCTTCTACGCCGTGCCGGCCGGCGACACCGGGCTCTATCTGCTGCCCTTCGCCATCGGCAATTTCCTCGGCCCGGTGGTGCTGGGGCGCTGGTTCGACACCGTCGGCCGCCGGCCCATGATCGCGCTCACGTACGGAACGTCGGCGACGCTGCTCGCGCTCACCGGCTGGCTGTTCACGCAGGATCTGCTCTCGGCGGCGGGGCAGACGGCGATGTGGAGCGTGATCTTCTTCTTCGCCTCGGCCGCCGCGAGCTCCGCCTACCTGACGGCGAGCGAGCTGTTTCCGCTCGAGATCCGCGCCCTCGCCATCGCCATCTTCTTCGCGGTGGGCACCGGCACCGGGGGCATCCTGGCCCCGTGGCTGTTCGGCACGCTCATCGGCAGCGGCTCGCGCGACGCGGTGTTCGCCGGCTACCTGCTTGGCGCGGGGCTCATGCTGCTCGCGGTGGGGGCCGTCCTTGCCTACGGCGTGCGCGCGGAGCGCAAGTCGCTGGAGGAGGTGGCGCCGCCGCTTAGCTCTGTAAGCGACCGGTAACCCCCCGGTAAGCCATCCTCAGCCCGGGCTAGTCCATGCTGGGTAGGAACGACAACCGTCAAGCGGGGGTGGCCGTGAAACGGAACATGCTGTTGGTGCTGATGCTTGCGGCGCTCGGGCTCGGGGGCTGCGCCACGCAGTTCGAGGCGCGACCCGAGTCGGAGGCGCCGACGCTGCGCTTCCAGGGCGTGTCGATCCAGCCCGACGACACGGCGGAACGCATCGCCCCGGCCGAGCTGCGGCCCGGGGACATCCTCCTCACGTCGACCGGGACGCTGCGCTCGGCGGGCATCCAGCTGATGACCTTCGCGCCGGTCAGCCATGCGGCCGTCTATGTCGGCAGGGGCCAGGTGGTGGAGGCGGTGGGCTCGGGCGTGCGCGTGCGGACGCTGCGCGCGCTCCTGGAGGAGGAATCGATCGCGCTGGCGCTGCGCTATCCGGATCTGTCCGAGCTGCAGGCGCAGAGCGTACGTTCCGTGGCGCTGGAGAAGGTGGGACGCAATTTCAACTACGTGGGTGTGGCGATGCACGTCCCGTTCACCATCAACCGGCGGCTGTGCGAGCTGCCGCTGTTGCCCGCGGCGGCACGTGACTTGTGCCTGCAGAGCATGGGCGGCGTGTTCCACCTCGCGACCAGCCGGCGCGCCCTGTTCTGCTCGCAGCTGGTGCTGCAGAGCTACCGCCAGGCCGGCGTGCCGCTCACCGACGCGGATCCGCGCCTGATCAGCCCGGCCGACATCCTGCACATGCGCGAAGGCGACGTGCCGTCGGTGCGGGTCAAGCGGCCGCTGCGGTTCCTCGGCCACCTCAAGTACGAGGTGGCGGCGGCCGTGCCGCTCGCGCACTAGGCGCGCAGCGCGTCGAGCAGTTGCGGCATCACCTTCGGCGCGGCGGCGGCGATTTCGCCGCTGTCGAGGAATCCCGCCTTGCCGTCGAGATCGCTCACCAGGCCGCCGGCCTCCTGGATCAGCAGCGCGCCCGCCGCCATGTCCCAGCGCGACAGCCCCATCTCCCAGAAGGCGTCGAGGCGCCCCGCCGCGACGTAGGCGAGATCGAGCGCCGCGGCGCCGGCGCGTCGCACGCCCGCCGCGGTCGACATCACCGTGCGCAGCTGGCGCATGTAGGCGTCGATGTGGTCGAGCTCCTTGAACGGAAAGCCCGTGCCGACCAGCGCGCCCGCCAGCTGCGTGCACTTGGAGGCGCGCATGCGCCGGTCGTCGAGAAAGGCGCCGCGTCCGCGCGAGGCGGTGAACAGCTCGTTCTTCGCCGGGTCGTACACCACCGCCTGCGTCAGGACGCCCTTGTGCTCGAGCGCGATCGACACGCAGTACTGCGGAAAGCCGTGGATGTAGTTGGTGGTGCCGTCCAGCGGGTCGATGACCCACAGGAACTCGGGCCGTGCGCCCGCGCTCGCGCCCGACTCCTCGGCGAGGAAGCCGTGCTCGGGGTAGGCGCGGCGGATGACGTCGATGATCGCCTGCTCGGCCGCCTTGTCCACCTGCGTGACGAAATCGTTGCGGTTCTTGGCGCGGACTTCGAGTCCGCCTTCCAGCGCGGCGCGGTTGATGAGCGCGCCGGCGCGCCGCGCGGCTTTCACCGCGATGTTGAGCATCGGATGCATGTCCTATTCTAGACTGCGCGCATGTCCGCCCCGCGTATCGTGCTGTGCCGGCCGAGCCACCCCGGCAACATCGGCGCGGCGGCGCGCGCGATGAAGACCATGGGCCTTGCGGACCTGCGGCTGGTGGCGCCGGCGCGCCCGCCGGCGCCGCAGGACGCATGGATGGCGACGCACGGCGCGGACGTGCTGGCGGCGGCGCAAACACACGCCACGCTCGGCGAGGCGATTGCGGACTGCGCGGCGGCGTTTGCGCTGTCGGCGCGGCCGCGCGAATGGTCGCCGCAGGTGCTCGATGCGCGCACGGCGGCGGCGCGCGCGGCGACGTTCGCCGAGCCCGTCGCGTTCGTGTTCGGCAGCGAGGACGCCGGGCTGACCAACGAGGAACTGTTCGCCTGCCAGTTCCTCGTGCACATCCCCGCGGACCCCGAGAGCAGCTCGCTCAACCTCGCGCAGGCGGTGCAGGTGGTGTGCTACGAGCTGCGCATGGCGCAGGGCGCGGCGGTGCCGCCGATGCGCACCGAAAAGCTGGCGACGGTGGCCGATCTCGAAGGGCTGTACGCGCACCTCGAGGAGGTGGCCCGCGCCTCGGGCTTCATGGCGCCGGGCTCCAAGCTGCGCGAGCGCTGGCGGCGGCTGTTTTCCAGGGTGCCGGGGCTGGAGCGCGAGGAGGTCAACATCCTGCGGGGGCTACTCAAGTCCCTGTACAAGAAATAGTTGATGGATTTACTCGGATACCCTAGAGTTCCTGCATGTTCAAACATCTACGCGAAGACATCGCAAGCATCTTTGCCCGCGATCCGGCGGCGCGCACGACCTTCGAGGTGCTGACCTGCTACCCGGGGCTGCACGCCATCTACATCCACAAGCTGGCGCGCTGGTTCTGGACCCACGGCTTGCGCTGGCTTGGGCGCTTCACCTCGCACGTGGGGCGCTGGGCCACCGGCATCGAAATCCACCCCGGCGTCATCATCGGGCGGCGCGTGTTCATCGACCATGGCATGGGCGTAGTGATTGGCGAGACGGCGGAGGTCGGCGACGACTGCACCATCTACCAAGGCGTAACGCTCGGCGGCACCTCGCTGTATCGCGGCGCCAAGCGCCATCCGACGCTCGGCGCCGGCGTGGTGGTCGGGGCGGGCGCCAAGGTCCTCGGCGGTTTCACCGTCGGCGCGGGCGCGAAGATCGGCTCCAATGCCGTGGTGGTGACGGCCGTGCCGGCAGGGGCGACGGTGGTCGGCATTCCGGGCCGCATCATCGAGGAAGCCACGGCGCAGAAGGCGCCTCACTTTGCCGCCTACGCGGTGGAGCAGGGTCAGGATGACCCCTTTGCACAGGAAATCCAGAAGCTGGCAGAACACTCCGCCGAACTGGAGCAGGCCCTGGCCAAGCTCAAGGAAAAGCTCGCCGATCTGGAAAAAGACCAGCGCAGGGATCAGCTTAGGGCGGTCAAGTGAGTTGTTGACTGTTTCTGTCGGGAATTGCTATACTTGAGCGCGTTAATCAAGTATTCGAGGCAGACATGAGACTCACGACCAAGGGCAGGTTCGCGGTGACCGCGATGGTGGATCTGGCCATGCGCCAGTCGCGCGGACCCGTGGCGCTCGCCGCGATCAGCGAGCGCCAGCACATCTCGCTGTCCTACCTGGAGCAGTTGTTCGGCAAGCTGCGCCGGCGCAAGCTTGTATCCAGCGTGCGCGGTCCTGGCGGCGGCTACAACCTCGCGCAGCCGGCCGCCGATGTCACGGTCGCCGACATCGTCACCGCGGTGGACGAGCCGCTCGATGCGACGCAGTGCGGCGGCAAGGAGAACTGCGCCGACGAAAAGCGCTGCATGACGCATGATCTGTGGGCCACGCTCAACAGCAAGATGTACGAGTACCTGTCCTCGGTGAGCCTCGCCGACCTGGTCGCGCACCAGGGCGGCAAGCACATTGCCGTGCTGCACGATCACCGGCGCGCGCCGGACAAGGAAGAGGTGGCCGCGTGAAGCTGCCGATCTACCTCGATTACTCCGCGACCACGCCGGTGGATCCGCGCGTGGCGCAGAAGATGATCCCGTACCTCACGGAGAACTTCGGCAATCCGGCAAGCCGCTCGCACGCCTTCGGCTGGAAGGCCGAGGAGGGCGTGGAACAGGCGCGCGCGCACGTCGCGGCGCTGATCGGCGCCGATCCGAAGGAGATCGTCTGGACCTCGGGCGCCACCGAGGGCAACAACCTCGCCATCAAGGGCGCGGCGAACTTCTACAAGACCAAGGGCAAGCACCTGGTGACGCAGAAGACCGAGCACAAGGCGACGCTCGACACGATGCGCGAGCTCGAGCGCCAGGGCTTCGAGTGCACCTATCTCGACGTGGAGGAAAACGGCATCGTCGATCTGAAGAAGCTGGAAGCGGCGCTGCGCCCCGACACCATTCTCGTGTCGATCATGATGGTCAACAACGAGATCGGCGTGATCCAGCCGATCGCCGAGATCGGCGAGCTGTGCCGCGCGCGCGGCATCATTTTCCATTGCGACGCGGTGCAGGCCGCGGGCAAGCTTCCCATCGACCTGGGGACGCTGAAGGTGGACCTGCTGACGATCACCGCGCACAAGATGTACGGCCCCAAGGGCATCGGCGCGCTTTACGTGCGCCGCAAGCCGCGGGTGAGGATCGAACCGCAGATCCACGGCGGCGGCCACGAGCGGGGTTTTCGCTCGGGCACGCTCGCCACGCACCAGATCGTCGGCTTCGGCGAGGCCGCGCGCCTGGCGAAGCTCGAAATGGCGACCGACAACGAGCGCATCCGCGCGCTGCGCGACCGGCTGTGGCGCGGCCTGTCGTCGATGGAGGCGGTGGTGCTGAACGGCGACCTGGAGCGGCGCATTCCCGGCAACCTCAACGTGAGCTTCAATTACGTCGAGGGCGAGTCGCTGATCATGGCCATCAAGGACATCGCGGTGTCCTCGGGCTCGGCCTGCACCTCGGCCTCGCTCGAGCCCTCGTACGTGCTGCGCGCCCTGGGGCGCTCGGACGAGCTGGCGCACTCGTCGATCCGCTTCACGCTCGGCAAGTTCACCACCGAGGAAGAGGTCGACTACGCGGTGAACCTTGTGCAGGCCAAGGTTGCCAAACTCAGAGAGCTGTCGCCGTTGTGGGAGATGTACAAGGACGGCGTTGACTTGAATACGGTCCAGTGGGCCGCACATTGAAGTAGGAGCACGCTATGGCATACAGCGACAAAGTCATCGATCACTACGAGAACCCGAGGAACGTGGGCTCGTTCGACAAGGGCGACGAGGCGGTGGGCACCGGCATGGTCGGCGCGCCGGCCTGCGGCGACGTGATGAAGCTGCAGATCCGCGTCGGCAAGGACGGCGTCATCGAGGACGCGCGCTTCAAGACCTACGGCTGCGGCTCGGCCATAGCGTCGAGCTCGCTGGTGACCGAATGGGTGAAGGGCAAGCGCCTGGAAGAGGCCGCGGCGCTGAAGAACACGCAGATCGCCGAGGAGCTGTCGCTGCCGCCGGTGAAGATCCACTGCTCGATCCTCGCCGAGGACGCGATCAAGGCGGCGATCGCCGACTATCGCAAGAAGCACGGCCTGGAAGCGGCCCAAGAGCAGAAGGAAAAGGTGGCCTGACATGGCAGTGACGCTGACAGAAAAAGCGGCGACGCACGTGCAGGACTACCTCGCCAAGCGCGGCAAGGGCGTGGCGCTGCGCGTGGGCGTGCGCACCACGGGCTGCTCCGGCATGGCGTACAAGCTGGAGTTCGCCGACGCGGTGAACCCGGAGGACCACCAGTTCGAGAGCCACGGCGTGAAATTGGTGGTCGACCCGAAGAGCCTGCCGTTTCTCGAAGGCACGCAGCTCGACTACACCCGCGAGGGCCTGAACGAGGGGTTCAAGTTCCTCAACCCCAACGTGAAGGACGAGTGCGGGTGCGGCGAGTCGTTTAACGTCTGAAGGACCATTTCGCCCTCTTCGGGCTGGCGCCGGCATTCGCGGTCGACGCCGCGGCGCTGGAGGGCGCGTACCGCGACATCCAGTCGCGCATCCACCCCGACCGCCATGCCCATGCCGGTGACGCCGAGCGCCGCGCCGCGATGCAGTGGACCACGCGCGTGAACGAGGCCTATCGCACGCTGAAGAGCCCGGTGCAGCGCGCCAGGTACCTGCTGGAGATGCGCGGCGTCGACGTCGGGCTCGAGACCAACACGCAGATGCCGGCCGAGTTCCTCACGCGCCAGCTCGAGCTGCGCGAGGCGCTCGCCGAAGCCACCGGGCCGGGTGCGCTCGATCGCCTGCACGACACGGTGCGCGCGCAAACGCGCGACCTGGAGCAGGCGCTCGCGGACCTGATCGACGTGCGCCGCGACTATGCCGCGGCCGCCGGCCAGGTGCGAAAGCTCATGTTCCTGCACAAGCTCGCCGAGGAGATCGACCGGGCCTACGAGGAGAACGAATAGTGGCACTCCTGCAGATTTCCGAGCCCGGGCGCTCGCCGGCGCCGCACCAGCGCCGTGTCGCCGTGGGCATCGACCTCGGCACCACCAACTCGCTGGTGGCGGCGGTGAGGAGCGGCGTGCCCGTGGTACTTGCGGACGGGCTGGGCCGGCCGCTGCTGCCCTCGGTGGTGCGCTACCACAGGGACGGACGCGTCGACGTCGGTTACGCGGCCCAGGCGCGCCAGGCCGAAGACCCGCGCAATACCGTCGTCTCCGTGAAGCGCTACATGGGGCGCGGGCTGAAGGACGTGGTGCATGCCGAGAACGCGCCTTACGATTTCGTCGACGCGCCGGGCATGGTGCAGCTGCGCACGGTGGCCGGGACGAAGAGCCCGGTAGAGGTGTCGGCGGAAATCCTGAAGGTCCTGCGCCAGCGCGCCGAATTCGCGCTCGCCGGCAGTCTCGACGGTGCCGTCATCACCGTGCCAGCCTACTTCGACGACGCGCAGCGCCAGGCGACCAAGGACGCCGGGCAGCTCGCCGGGCTGAACGTGCTGCGGCTGCTGAACGAGCCCACGGCGGCGGCCATCGCCTACGGTCTGGAGAACGCGGCCGAAGGCGTGTACGCGGTCTACGACCTCGGCGGCGGCACGTTCGACATCTCGATCCTGCGGCTGTCGAAAGGGGTGTTCGAGGTGATGGCGACCGCGGGCGACGCCGCGCTCGGCGGCGACGACTTCGATCAGCGCGTGTTCTGCTGGGTGGTGGAGGAGGCGAAGCTCCCGCCGCTCGGCGCGAAGGACATGCGGCTGCTGCTGGTGAAGTCGCGGGAGGCAAAGGAGTACCTGACCGCGCACGGGGAGGCGCGCGTCACGGCGAAGCTCTCCACGGGCGACGTGGTCGACGTGTCGCTCGACACCGAGGCCTTCTCCGGCGTGACGCAGCACCTGGTGCAGAAGACGCTCGGCCCGATGCGCCGCGCGCTGCGCGACGCGGGGCTGCGGCCGGACCAAGTGAAAGGCGTGGTGATGGTCGGCGGTGCGACGCGCATGCCGCAGATCCAGCGCGCGGTGGGCGAATTCTTCCGCTGCGATCCCCTCAACAACCTCGATCCGGACAAGGTGGTGGCGATCGGCGCCGCCATGCAGGCGAACGTGCTGGCCGGCAACAAGCCGGCGGGCGAGGACTGGCTGCTGCTCGATGTGATCCCGCTGTCGCTCGGGGTCGAGACCATGGGCGGCCTCGCCGAGAAGATCATCCCCCGCAATTCCACCATTCCCGTGGCGCGCGCGCAGGAGTTCACCACCTACAAGGACGGCCAGACCGGCATGAGCTTCCACGTCGTGCAGGGCGAGCGCGAGCTGGTGGCCGACTGCCGGTCGCTCGCGCGCTTCGAGCTGAAGGGCATTCCGCCGATGGCGGCGGGCGCGGCGCGCGTGCGCGTCACCTACCAGGTGGATGCCGACGGGCTGCTCTCGGTGCAGGCGCAGGAAGCCACCACCGGCGTCGAGGCCTCGGTGGCGGTGAAGCCCTCGTATGGCCTGGCCGACGGCGAGATCGAGCGCATGCTCCGGGATTCCTTCGAGCATGCGCGGGACGACATGCATGCGCGGGCGCTGCACGAGGCGCGGGTGGACGCGGCGCGGCTGCTCGAGGCAACCCGCTCGGCGCTCGCGGCCGACGGCGCGCTGCTCGAGCCGCACGAGCGCGCCGAGATCGAGGCGCGCGTGGCGGCGCTGGACAGCGCGCTGGCGGGAAGCGACCATCGCGCGCTGCGCGCCGGGTCCGACGCGCTCAACCGGGCGACCGAGGAGTTCGCGGCGCGCCGCATGGACGCGGGGGTGCGGCGCGCGCTCGCCGGGCGCAAGATCGCCACGCTGGACCTGTAGATGGCGCGGATCAAGGTGCTGCCGCACGCCGAGCTGTGCCCGCAGGGCGCCGCATTCGAGGCGCCGGCGGGCGTGTCGATCTGCGATGCGCTCCTCGAGCACGGCGTGGACATCGAGCACGCCTGCGAGAAGTCCTGCGCCTGCACCACCTGCCACGTGATCCTGCGCCAGGGCTTCGATTCGCTCGACGCCGCCGAGGACAAGGAGGAAGATCTGCTCGACAAGGCCTGGGGGCTGGAGGCCACCTCGCGTCTGTCGTGCCAGGCCAGGGTGGCGGACGCCGACCTGACGGTCGAGATCCCGAAGTACACCATCAACTACGAGCGCGAAGGCGGCGGCAGGAAATGAAGTGGACCGACACCCTGGATATCGCGATCGCCCTGAGCGAGAAGTACCCCGAGGTCGACCCGAAGACGGTGCGCTTCACCGACCTGTACCAGTGGGTGCAGCAGCTCGAGGGCTTCGACGACGATCCGAAGCGCTGCGGCGAGAAGATCCTGGAAGGCATCCAGATGGCGTGGATCGAGGAGTCGTAGTGGGCGTGCTCGGCGAGCGCCTGGCGCGCGCCTTCGCCGGACGCCGCGTGCTGGTGCTCGGCGGCGGCACGCAGTGGAGCGGGTCATTCTCGGGCAAGGCCGCGGAGGTGACCGTGCAGGAGGGTCTGGACGCGCTGCCGGATTTCGGTCGCCGGCACGATGCGCTTTTCGCGCCCGAAGTGTGGTCGCGGCTGCCCTCCGAGCGACTGGACGAATTTCTGCGGCGAGCGGTACAGGCGGCGGCGCCGGGCGCGCTGATCGCCTTCCTCGATCGGCGGGACGGGACGCCCTTGGAAGGCGAGCTCATCGGCCGCGCCTCGCGACACGGCTGGGGTGCAAACCTTGAGTTGCTGCCGGATTACTGGCTGCTGACCTGGTGGGCGCCGCGCTGAGCGCCCCGGTACGCTACTTCGCGCGGTATTTGCCCCACAGCTGGTCGAGCCGGGCGTAGCGGCCGCACCCGGTGACATAGAAGCGGTAACGCGCCGGGTTCTTCTTGTAGTAGTCCTGGTGGTAGTCCTCGGCGGGCCAGAAATCGCTCGCCGCCTCGATCGGCGTCACGATCGCGTCCTTGAAGGGCTTGTCCTTCTCCCACCTGGCCTTGGAGGCCTCGGCGAGGCGCTTCTGCTCGGCGTCGTGGTGGAAGATGCCCGGCCGGTACTGCGAGCCGTGGTCGCAGAACTGGTGATCGAGGGCCGTGGGATCGTGATTCAGCCAGAAGGTCTCGAGCAGCTTGTCGTAGCTGACCTGCTTCGGGTCGTAGGTGACCTGCAGCACCTCCGTGTGGCCGCTGCGGCCCGTGGACACCAGCGCGTAGCTGGGCTCCTTGATGTGCCCACCCATGTACCCCGAGACCGTCGACAGGACGCCCGGCACCTTGTCGAAGGCCTCCTCGGTGCACCAGAAGCAGCCCGCGGCGAAGGTGGCCTTGGCCAGGCCCTGCGCCTGCGCGAGCGCCGGCAGCAGCGTCGCGCACAACAGCAGCAACAATCGGTTCATGACGAAGTCGCCTCCTGCCCCTTTCGTCGGGGCCGGGCCGGCATCCTTACTCGACCTTCGCCTTCGCGCGCAGCTCGCGCACCAGCTCCTCGACCTTCTGCCGGGCCAGGCGCTGCTGGATCTGCGGGCGCACCTGCGCCAGCGGCGGGAAGTCCACCGCGCGCACGTCGTCGAGCTGAATCACGTGGTAGCCGAAGCGCGTGCGCACCGGCGTGCCGGTGAACTTGCCCTTCTCCAGCGCCACCATCGCGTCGGCGAACGGCTTTTCCAGGGTCGACGGGATCTTCCAGTCGAGGTCGCCGCCCAGCTCGCGCGTGCCCTCGTCCTTCGACGACTTCTTCGCCAGCTCATCGAACTTGTCGCCCTTCTGCAGGTCCGCGATCAGGCGCTTCGCCTCGTCCTCGGTCTCGACGAGGATGTGGCGCGCCTTGTACTCGTTGGCGCCGGTCTGGTCGCGCACGCGGTCGTATTCCTTCTTCACGTCGGCGTCGGTGACCGCGTTCTCGCGCAGGTAATCGCTGAGGTAGGCGCCGACCAGCACTTCCTGGCGCGCGACCTCGAGCTGGGTCTGCACTTCCCGCTTCTTCGCCGTGCCGGCGCGCGCCGCCACCTGCGACACCAGCTCGCGGTTGATGAGGTCCTCGCGCACGAGGGCGCGCGTCTGCTCGTTGTCGGGGGCGCCGCGCTGCAGCTGCTGGCGCATCAGGTACTCGAGGCGCGCGCGCGGGATGGCGGTGCCGTTCACCGTGGCGACCGGCCCGGCCGCGGCCGGCTTGGCGGCGGGCTTGGCCTGCTGCGCCAGCGCGGGGAGCGCGAGGCTGGCGGCCGCCGCGAAAGCAAGGAGTCTCAATTTCATGGAATGCCTCTCGAGAGAGTAACGAGTAGAAGGATTGCCCGCCATTATGCGCCCGCGCCGGGTTCTCCCGGCGCGCGCGCGTGGATGGCGAGCGCGTGGATCGGATCCTGCATCAGCCCGCCGAGCGCCTGGTAGACGAGGCGGTGGCGCGCGACGGTGGACTGGCCGGCGAACGCGCGCGCGACGATGCTCAGGCGCCAGTGGGTGCCGCCGCCCGGCCGGTAGCCGGCGTGGCCGCGGTGGCGCTCGCTTTCGTCCTCGAGCTCGAGCGACTCCGGCTGCAGTACCGCGAGGCGCGCGCGGATGTCGTCCGCCGTGCTCATTTCTTGGCCTCGGGCTCGTCCACGTACTTGTACAGGACGGCGATCTGCGCGGCGATGAAGGCGAACATCAGCCCGGTGAGACCCCAGAGCTTGAACTGCACCCAGAAGCCGAGGCTGAAGTTCTGCGCGATGTACAGGTTGAGCACGCCCATGAACACGAAGAACAGGACCCAGGCGACGTTGAGGGAGTTCCAGATGCGCTCAGGCGCCGTGAAGCCTTTCTCCATCATCAGGCGCACGATGTTCTTCTTCGCCACGAGGGGGGAGAGCGCGAGCACCGCGGCGAACAGCCAGTACAGGACCGTCGGCTTCCACTTGATGAAGCGCTCGTCCTGAAGGAACAGGGTGAGGCCGCCGAGGATCAGCACCAGCACCATCGACACCAGCAGCATGCGCTCGATGCGGCGGTAACGGAACCACACGTACGCCACCTGGGCGATCGACGCGGGAATGATCACGGCGGTCGCAATGTAGATGTTGTCCGTCCACACGTAGGTGGCGACGAACAGGATGACCGGGAACAGGTCGAAGATGAACTTCATGCGCGGCGGCGCATTCTACCAGTGCGCGACCTCCCCGATCGCCGCGACGCGCGCGCGCCCCACCATCGCCGCGAGCGGCGCGATCGCCGCCGGCGTTTCCCCCACGGCGAGCGCGACGTGCGTCGCGTCGGCGTGCGACTGGCCAAAGGTGGGGTCGACGGCGCGCCAGCCGGCGCCCTCGAGCCAGACCTCGTTCCAGGTGTGGTACAGAAAGCCGCCGTGCTCGGCGGAGTACACCACGCCATTCACCACGCGGGTCGGCAGGCCGAGCGCGCGCGCGAACGCCGCGAACAGGTAGGCATGGCCCTGGCACTCCGCGCGCCGCTCGCGCAGCACGTCGGCGGCGGAGAACGCATCGAGCGCCGCCTTGGCGATGTTTCCGTCCATCCACGCAAGCAGGCGCTCGATGCGCGCCTCGGCATCGAGCGCGCCGGCGACAATCAACTGCGCGAGCTCCAAGAAGCGGCGCTCGTTGCTTGGCACCGCGAGGCTCGGGCGCAGGTAGGACGCCGCCTCGCTCGCGTCGCCCGCGGACCGCGCCGTGCGCCGGTCGACGCGGCATTCCAGGCGCGCGCCATCGCGCACGCAGCGCTGGCCGGCCGTGCCCGGCACGTCGAGCGCCGCCGGGACGCCCTCGAGCGAAAGCGTCAACGCGGCCGTGCGCCGCGCCTCTCGCACCGGCGGCGAGCGCAGCAGGCTGAATTCGAGCAGCGACTCGTCCTTGTTGAGGCTCGCTTCGACCAGGTAGGCCCGCGCGCGCGCGGGTTCTTCGAGCGCCGAGAGCATGGCGCCGTGCAGCGCGGTCTCGAGCAGCGGCCGCGCCTCGGCGTCGTACCAGGCCTCGGTCTCCAGGCCGAGCAGCGTGGTGGCCACGCGCAGCGCAACGCCTTCGAACAGCGGGCTGCGCTCGTGCGCCAGCGCGCGCAGCTCGGCCTGCTCGAGGGATTGCGACTCGCCGACGAAGACGGCGACACGCGCGCGCTCGCCGGCGTTCAGGCCGCGCTGTGCCGGCAGCAGCGCGAGTGCGCTCGCGGGCACCGTCGGTGCGTCGAGACTCAGGCGCTGCTCGCGGCGCGCGCCGCTGCTGTCGGTGCGCACCACGAGCGCGTCGCCGTCGCGCTCGCCGGCGACGGCGAGGCGGCTGCCGTCGAGGTGGTACTCGTAGCGGAAGCGCTCCAGCGCCAGGTCGGCGCGCACCTCGTCGAGCGCGCGCAGGCCGACCTTCTTGTCGACGCCGAGAAACCGCAGCTGCAGGGCGGACTCGGTCTCGATCTCCCAGCGCCCGGGCGTGGCGGCGGGCCGCAGCGCGAGGCGCGCGAAGCCGACTTTGCGGCCCTGGAACACGACGCCGGTCCAGACCTCCTGCCAGGGCCACGCGGCGAGCGCGCGCGGCTCGCGGGCGGGCTGCGGGCCGGCGTCGCTGAAGTACGCGCCGCTGCCGGCGCACCCCGCGAGCAGGGCGAGCGCCAGGAGCGCGGCGAAGCGCTTCATTTCCAGCCGCCGACCGCCTGCTTCGCCGTGTCGTTCAGCGGCCGGATCAGCAGCCCGGTCGCCGACACGCTCACCACGTACTGCGCGCCGTCGGCCATCGGCACGTACGCCGCGCTGCCGTAGAGCGCGTCGGCGAGCGGCATGTAGCCGTGGTACTTCTTCAGTAGCTGCCAGAAGTCCACCGTGCCGTCGGGCGACAGCGAATGCACGCTGCGTGGCGCCTTGCGCTCGGCGTCGTTGTCGGCGTAGCGGCCCGAGAGACGCTCGAAGCGGTACACGGTGTCGAAGCCGAGGAGCGCGCCCATGCCGCGCCACTTCAGCACGCGCGCGTCGATCTGCCATTCGTCGCCGCGCAGCTCGAAACGCTGCGACAGCTGGCCCTCGCGCACCAGCAGCAGTTCGAAGCGCTGCGGGCCGAGCGCACGCAGCACCGCGCGCGCCGCCTCCTGCTCGTGGGTGAGCCGGGCGTAGGTGTGAAGGCTGGCCGCGAGCATCGCGCCGCCTACGCCGAGCGCGGCCACCACCGCGGCCAGGAACAGATACACCGAGCCGCGGCGGATCTCCCAGGCGCGCAGCCGGCGTACCGCGGCGACGGTGAGCAGCAGCGCGACGATGCCGCCCATCGTGGCGATCGCGACGAGGAGCGTCTCGGGGCTGAGCGCGGAGATCCAGCCGGGCATGGGCTAGCGCAGCAGGCCGCGCTTGCGGTGCCAGTCGATGATCGCCTCGCGCGGGTATTCGCGGAAGTGCTTGTCGTGCCGACCCCTGGGCGCCGGGACCCAGCTCGCCTTCGAACCGAGCAGGATGTGCTGGCGCTCCTTCGGCGCGGGCAGGCGCGTATCGATCGCCGAGGCGAACGGGTAGATCCCCTCGGGCCAGCGCTTGTCCCAGACCCAGAGCGCGCTGCCGCATCGCGGGCAGAAATGGCGCTCGCCGCCGCCGCGCGTCGCACGGTAGATGCGCGTGCGGCCGCGCTTCTTGAAGCTGGCGGCCTGGCCCATGATGTTGATGGCGTAGCCGCCGCCGCCCGCGGTCTTGCGGCAGATCGAGCAGTAGCAGTGCATGTAGGGATACGGCGTCTCCGACTCCAGGGAGAAGCGCACCGCGCCGCAGTGGCAGGAGCCTTTCAGCAGCATGGGGCTAATATACCGGGATCACCACGGAGGGCAACGTGTCACTGGTCACCTTGATCGAATACGATGCTGCCGGCGCCGAAGTGCGCGCGGTCTACGACGACATCATGAAAACGCGCGGCGTCGACTGGATCAACAACTTCTGGAAGGCGCTGGCCCATGACCCCGCGCAGCTGCGCCGCACCTGGGAGCAGGTGAAGCAGGTGATGGCGCCGGGCGCGCTCGATCCGCTGGTGAAGGAGATGATCTACGTCGCGGTGAGCGCCACCAACGGCTGCGAATATTGCACCTATTCCCACACCGCGTCGGCGCGCAAGCGGGGCATGAGCGACGCGATGCTGATGGAGCTGATGGCGGTGGTCGGGCTCGCCAACCAGACCAACCGGCTGGCGAACGGGCTGCGCGTGGACGTCGACGAGAGGTTCAAGCCCTGAAACGTACCGGCCGCCGCAACGGCTCGCCGGGCGTCATCGAGCAGCGTTGCGCCAGGTGTCGAGCGGCACCAGGCCGCTGCCGGGAGTGCCGACCAGGATGTGCTCGCCGCTCGGGGTGGCGTAGAACGTGTTCCAGAGCGCGCCGTCGCTGCGCGCTTCGATCGGCCAGTAGCAGCGCCCGTCGACCTTGTGTGGGGCGCCGAGCGAGAGCACGAATTGCACCGTCGCGGACTTGCGTGCCGCACGCTCCCAGGCTTCGGTCTCGGGGAGGTACTTGACCTTGAGCAGCGCGCGCCGCAGCGAGGTGCCGTCACCCGGCACCTCGCAGGCCTGCGCCACGAATGCCGCCGCCAGCAGCGCCGCCGCTACGCTTCCCTGGAGCGGTCCCACAGGTTCGGAATGCTGGCGTTGGCGTAGCCGGAGACGAAATCGTGCCGCGCTCCGTTTGCGGCATCGTAGGTATGGCGCCGCACGGCGCCGATGTTGGCGCCGTACACGTGGATGCTCACCGCGACTTCGCTGCCCTCGTTGGCGACCACGTGGATGTCGCCGATGCGCGGCGAGACGCGGTCCACCTGCCCGCGGCGCACCGGGTGGCGGCCCGCGGGCTTCACCTCGCGGGTGTACTCCTCGCAAATCTCCTCGCCGCGCATCACCCCCACCAGCCCCCAGACCGTGTGATCGTGGATCGGCGTCTTCTGGCCCGGCATCCAGACGAAGCTCACCACCGAGAAGCGCTCCATCGGATCGCAGTGCAGGAGGTACTGCCGGTAGCCCGCGGGCGAGGCGCGGGCGTAATCCTCCGGCAGCCAGTCGTCCTGCGCGATCAGGCCGCGCAGGAGCTTCTCGCCCTCGTCCAGCATGCGCTGCTCGTCTGCGCCGTGGCGCTCGGTCAGCCGCGTCATGTCGCGGATGAAACCGCGCAAGCGCGCGAGGTTGCTCATGCCTTAAGCTCCCGAACCATGACCGCGATTCTATCGCCGCGGGTCGGCATCCCGCTGCTCATGCTGCTCTCCAGCATCTTCGCCGCCAACCACATCGCCGCGCGGCTGGCCTTCGACCACGGCGCAAGCGTCGCGGCGGCGGTCGCCGTGCGCTCCGGCATCACCGCGCTGGTGATGGTGGTGCTGCTGCACCTGCGGGGCATCTCCATGGCGCTGCCGCGCGCGACACTCACCCGCGGGCTGGGCATCGGCGCTCTGGTGGCGGTGCAGAGCTACTGCCTGTATTCGGCGGTCGCCGTCATTCCGGTGGCGCTGGCGTTGCTCGCCTTCAACACGTTCCCGCTGCTCTTCGTGCTGGCCACCTGGGCCGCGGGGGGCGAGCACCCGGGGCGGCGCGCGTTCGTCGCCATGCCGCTCGCCCTGTTCGGCCTCGTCCTCGCGCTCGACATCCTCGGCACCCTGGAAACGATGGCCGGGCGCTGGGCGGAGATCGGCGTGGGGGTGGGCTGGGCGTTCGGCGCGGCGGCCTCGTTCGCGATGGTGCTGTTCTTCACCACACGCCACCTGAAGGATGTGGACGGGCGCCTGCGCACGCTGCTCACCATGGGCACCACCGCCGTCGTCATCGGCCTGGGCGGCGCGGCGGCCGGAGCGCTGGCGCTGCCGGCGGACGCGACCGGGTGGCTGGGACTGGCGCTGCTGACGGTGTGCTACGGCACCGCGATCACGGCGATCTTTACCGTGGTGCCGCGGCTCGCCTCGCCCAGCAACACCGCAGCGCTGAATTTCGAGCCGATCGCCGCCCTCGGCCTGGGCTTCGTGATCCTTGGCCAGGGCGTCGCGCCGCGCCAGCTGGTCGGCGCGTTCATCGTCGTCGGCGCCGTGGTCCTGATCGGCGCCAAGAAGCACTAGGCCGCGAGCTTCACGTACTCGTAATCGACCGGCAGGTTGTTGATGCCGCGCTCGGGCGGCGCCACCCAGCCGGCCATCTTGCCCGGCTCGACCACGCGCTGCATGAGCGAACGCACGAACGCCCGGTCCTGCTCGGACGGGATCCACTCGTGCACGCGCTTGTCGTACTCCTCGCGCGAAATCATCTGTCCCTGGGGCGTCACCGGCGCATCGACCCAGGCACCGATGGAGCGGCGGAAATGCGGCGAGGGCAGCGCGAGCCGGAACGCATGGCCGGCGCGCTCGATGGCGCGGTTCCAGCGCTTCAGCCCGATCTCGCAATCCCGGAGGTAGCTCTCGCGCATCACTTCGTTCAGCGCGTTCAGCATCGGAACGTCCTGCGTGCCTTTCGGCGTCTCGAGCTTGAACTGCGCGGCGCGCAGCACGTGGTCCTCGTACTGCGACTCGTCGGGGCGGCCCTTGAGGCCGTTGGCGAAGTTCGATGCCGAGTTCGAGGAGATCTCCGAGCCGAACAGGTCGAGCGAGCTCGAGCACCAGAAGTTCAGGTACTTCTGCAGCAGCGGCAGGTCGACCGCGCCCGCGGCGCGGATTTTCGCCGGATCGTCGGTGCCGAGCTCCTTCATCACCTCCAGGGTGCGCTTCACGACGCGGCCGATGCCGGTCTCGCCGACGAACATGTGGTGCGCTTCCTCGGTGAGCATGAAGCGGCAGGTGCGCGACAGCGGGTCGAAGGCCGACTCGGCCAGGCTCTTCAGCTGGTACTTGCCGTCGCGGTCGGTGAAGTAGGTGAAGCAGAAGAACGACAACCAGTCCGAGATCGGCTCGTTGAAGGTCTTGAGGATGCGCGGCTTGTCGGCGTCGCCGGAGTGACGCGCGAGCAGCTCCTCGGCTTCCTCGCGGCCGTCGCGGCCGAAATATGCGTGCAGCAGGTACACCATCGCCCAGAGGTGCCGGCCTTCCTCCACGTTCACCTGGAACAGGTTGCGCAGGTCGTAGAGGGAAGGGCAGGTGTGGCCGAGCAGGCGCTGCTGCTCCACCGACGCGGGCTCGGTGTCGCCCTGCGTGACGATGAGCCGGCGCAGCGTCGAGCGGAACTCGCCCGGCACCTGCTGCCAGGCGTCCTGGCCCATGTTGTCGCCGAAGCCGATCTTGCGCTCGGCCACCGGGTCGGCGAGGAAGATGCCCCAGCGATAGTTAGGCATCTGCACCGCGCCGTAGGTGGCCCAGCCGTCGGCGTCGACGGACGTGGCGGTACGCAGATAGACCTCCGAGTTCTGGAAATCGGTGGGGCCCATGCCCTTCCACCAGTCGAGAAAGTGCGGCTGCCAGTGCTCGAGCGCGCGCTGCAGCGCGCGGTCGTTCGCCAGGTTGACGTTGTTGGGGATCTTGTCGGTGTAGTTGATGGCGGCCATCAGACCCGCTCCTTGTTGAATTTGGCTTTGGCGCCGGTGCCGTACACCTTGAGCGCACCCTGTTCGCCGACCGCGTTGGGCCGGATGAAGATCCAGTTCTGCCAGGCCGACAGGCGCCCGAAGACGCGCGTCAGCATGTTCTCCCGGCCCGTGAAGCGCAGGCTCGCTTCCATGCCGGTGAGGGCATCGGGCGACAGGCTCACGCGCTCCTCGACCGCGATGCGCACCTCGTCGTCCCAGTCGAGCTCGTCGGGCGCGGCGGTGACCAGGCCCGCCTGTTCCGCCGCCTTGGCGTCGAGCAACTCGCCGCGCTCGAGCGCCGGTACCTGGCCGCAGTAGTGCGCAGACAGGCGCGAATCCCCGTTCACCATCGGGTAGGCGCCGAAGTTCAGGTTGCTCAGCGCAACGCTCGGCCCGCCGTCCTCGGCGTCGAGCATGAAGCTGCGGTCCGCGGCGAGCGCGAGCTCGGCGAGCGTCCCGGCGAAGCACGAGCCCTTGTCGATGACCGCGAACATCGAGCGCGACGTCACGTCGAGCCGCGCCAGCGTCCGGCGCAGCATGCCCACGGTCTCGCGCACGAACCAGTCGCTGGCGTTGTTCTCCAGCAGGGCGTCCAGCTCGAGCACGCGTGCCGGGTCGCCCTCGGTCCTGAGGAGCCACAGGCCGATCTCGAGCTGGTTGTGGCGCAACTCGAGGATGGCGCGGTCCAGCTCGCGCGCGAGGCGCAAGGGGTACCAGTCGGCGCCGCGCTCCAGCGTCACCTCGGCGGGACCGCGCACCGTGAGGGTGGCCGTGCCGCCGGCGGCGTCGAGCTCGACTGTGACGAGCCGGTTCGCACCGAGCGGGGTCAGCTTCACGCCCTCGCCGCCGGGGCGGTCGGAGCCCCGGGCGAGCTCGAGCGCGCGCGCCCTGACCGCGTCCTGGAATTCCTGCGGCTTGGCGATGTGATCGACGAGCTTCCACTGCTGCGCGCGGTCGGCGCGCACGCCCTCGGCGGTGGTGCAGAAGACGTCGGCGAGGTCGCGCCGGACTTTGCGCTTGTCGATGATGCGCGTGAGGCCGCCGGTGCCCGGCAGCACGCCAAGCAGCGGCACTTCCGGCAGGCTCACGGTGCTCGAGCGGTCGTCGACCATCGCGATCTCGTCGCAGGCGAGCGCCAGCTCGTAGCCGCCGCCCGCGGTGGTGCCGTTCAGGGCGGCGAGGAATTTCAATCCGGAATGCGCGCTCGAATCCTCCAGGCCGTTGCGCGTCTCATTGGTGAACTTGCAGAAGTTCACCTTCCAGGCGTGGCTCGAGAGGCCGAGCATGTAGATGTTGGCGCCCGAGCAGAACATGCGGCTCTTGCCGCTGGTGAGGACCACCGTCTTCACCTCGGGATGCTCGAAGCGGATGCGGTTCAGCGCATCGTGCAGCTCGATGTCGACGCCGAGGTCGTAGGAATTGAGCTTCAGCTTGTAGCCCGGCGCGATGCCCTTGTCCTCGTTGATGTCGAGGCTGAGCGTGGCCACCGGGCCGTCGAACGCGAGCTTCCAGTGGTGATACGCGTCGGGCTGCGTCTCGAAGCTCACACGAACGGGCGGGGTGCCGGGGGCGTTCATGCGGTCTCCTTGGCGACGAGCGCCTTCAACTCGGCGAGGCTTTGCTTGGGCGCCCGGCCGGAGGTATTGAGCACGGCGTCGGCGCGCGCGTACAGCCGGTCGCGGTCGGCGAGCAGCCCGCGGATCTCTTCGAGCGCGGCCGGGCTGCCCTTGAAGGGGCGCACGTCGCCTTGCGCCATGACGCGCGCCATGTGCTCCTCGGGCGTGGCCTTCAGCCAGATGCAGGTGCAGTGATCGAGCAGCAGGCCGTAGGCGTCGGGATCGGTGACCAGGCTGCCGCCGGTGGCGATCACGGCGCGCGGCAGCTGCTTCAGCACCCGCGCCAGCGCCTTTCTCTCGAAGCGGCGGAACGCTTCCTGGCCGTACATCGAGAACACTTCGGCGAGGGGCGCGCCCGCTTCCTTCTCCACTTCGCGGTCGAGCTCGATGAACGGCAGCTGCAGCGCCTGCGCCAGCCTCGCGCCGAGCGTCGACTTGCCGGCGCCGCGCAGGCCGAGCAGCGCGACGCGGCCGGCTCGCGCGGGCGCGTTGTGCTCCCGCACCAGCAGCTCCACCGGTACCTGCATGGCATGCGCGAGCTTCCGGAGCAGCAGCACCGAGATGTTGCCCTGGCCGCCCTCGAGCTGCGCCAGGTAGCGCTCCGAGACGCCCGAGGCGAGGGCGAGCGCCTTGCGCGTCATGGCGTGCTCGGTGCGCCAGGCGCGCACGCGCTCTCCGAGCCGCGCCAGATACGCGGTTTCAGCCTGGTCGTCGCGATGCAGCGGCAGAAGGGGGGCGCCCATATGCAATATAGTGCTTTACGTGGGTGAAATTCTGCATTATACTGTGTGGGGCATGAAAATCAACATCCTCGTCGGCACGATGACCGGCACGGCGCAGATGTGCGCGCAGGAAATGGAGCTCGCCCTCGACGGCGACGACCTCCAGGTGGTGACGCATCTGATGGACAAGCTCGAGCCGTCGGTCTTCGCCGACCGCGAGGCGGTGTACCTGGTGTGCACCTCGACCTACGGCCAGGGCGACGTGCCCGACAACGCCAAGGCGTTCTACGAGGCGCTCGGCGCGCAGAAGCCCGGCCTCGCCGGCGTGCGCTACGGGGTGTTCGGCCTCGGCGACCGCACCTACGCCGAGACCTTCAATTTCGGCGGCAAGCGCTTCGACGAGCTGCTCGCAAGCCTCGGCGCGGAGCGCATCGGCGAGCGCTACATGCACGACGCCTCGAGCGGCACGCTGCCCGAAGAGGTGGCGCTGGAGTGGGCCACGGCCTGGGTGCAGCAGGTGCGCGAAAGGCTCGCGCAGTCGGCCTAGAATTGCAGCGGAGGAGGCAAAGCGCATGGAACTGTCCCGGGCCGACCATTCGGCATCGCCACCACGCATCGAGGTGCCGCGCGAATACAACGCCGCCTACGACCTGGTCGAGCGCAACCTCGCGGCCGGGCGCGGCGGCAAGGCCGCGTTCCACGACGACGCCGGCACGCTGACCTACGCGCAGCTCGGCGAGCGCGCCAACCGCTTCGGCAGCGGCCTGCTCGCCATGGGGCTGCGCATGGAGGATCGCGTCGTGCTCGCGATGCACGACACCAACGACTGGCCGGTGGCGTTTCTCGGCGCCATCCGCGCCGGCATCGTGCCGGTGGCGGTGAACACGCTGCTCACGACCAAGGACTACGAGTACATGCTGTCCGACAGCCGCGCCAAGGCGCTCGTCGTCTCGGAAGCGCTGCTGCCGCAGTTCAAGCCGGTGGTGGACCGGCTGCCGTTCCTCAAGCACGTCATCGTCGCCGGCGCCTCGTTCAACAAGGTGCTGGAGAAGGGCGCGACGAAGCTCGACCCGGCGCCGACGACCCGCGACGACGCCTGCTTCTGGCTGTACTCCTCGGGCTCGACCGGCATGCCCAAGGGCACCGTGCACGCGCACTCGAGCATGATCGAGACGGCCGAGCTGTATGCGCGCGGCGTGCTCGGCATGAAGGAGTCCGACGTCGTGTTCTCGGCGGCGAAGCTGTTTTTCGCCTACGGCCTGGGCAATTCGCTGTCCTTCACGCTGGCGGCCGGCGCGACCTCGGTGCTGATGGCCGAGCGCCCGACGCCGGCCGCGGTGTTCAAGCGCCTCACCGAGAGAAAGCCGACGCTGTTCTACGGCGTGCCGACGCTCTACGCGGCGATGCTCGCCGACGCCGCCTTTCCGAAGAAGGAGGCGCTCGCGCTGCGCCTGTGCGTGTCCGCGGGCGAGGCGCTGCCGCCGCAGATCGCGAAGAGCTTCAAGGAAAAGACCGGGCTCGACATCCTCGACGGCATCGGCTCCACCGAGATGCTGCACATCTTCCTCTCCAACCGCCCGGGCGACCTGCGTTACGGCACCACCGGCAAGGCGGTGCCCGGCTACGAGCTGCGGCTGGTGGACGAGGAGGGCAAGCCGGTGAAACAGGGCGAGCTCGGCGAGCTGGAGATCCGCGGGACGACCAGCGCCATGTATTACTGGAACAACCGCGCCAAGAGCCGCGCAACATTCGTCGGCGCGTGGACCAAGAGCGGCGACAAGTACACGCTGGACGCCGACGGCTTCTACGCCTACGGCGGGCGTACCGACGACATGCTCAAGGTATCGGGCATCTGGGTGTCGCCGGCGGAAGTCGAGGCCGCGCTGGTCGGGCACCCGGCGGTGCTCGAGGCGGCGGTGGTCGGCAAGGAAGACGAGCAAAAGCTGGTGAAGCCCAAGGCCTACGTGGTGCTCAAGCCCGGGTCGAAGGCGAGCGAGGACGAGCTGAAGGCGCACGTGAAGGAAAAGCTCGCGCCGTACAAGTATCCGCGCTGGATCGAGTTCGCCAACGAGCTGCCGAAGACGGCCACCGGGAAGATCCAGCGCTTCAAGCTGCGCGCGTGAGCACGGGCCGCGCGCAGTAAACTAGCGCCCTTAGGCCAATCTAAAGGGACGCTCATGGCGGCAGAAGACGAAAGGCAACAGCGCGGCAGCGATCCGAAACTGGACCCCGCGGCGCTGTATCTCGAGGAAGTGTTTACCGACCGGCGCATCGGCACCATCCGCCGCATGACGCCGGTCAAGGCCGACGCCACCACTGACCTCTCGCGCCCCGTGGTCTACGTGGGCGAGACGCAGGTGCTGACGCAGGTCGGCACGCTGCCCATCGCGTTCGAAATTCCGGCCAAGACGCTGGAGGACGCGGCCAAGCAGTTCGGCCCGCTCGCCAAGGAGGCGATCGAGCGCACCATGAAGGAGCTGCAGGAGCTGCGGCGCCAGGCGGCGTCGTCGATCGTGGTGCCGCAAGGCGGCATGCCGCCCGCCGGCGGCCTGGGCGGCCTGGGCGGCGCGGGCGGCGGCAAGATCCAGCTGCCCTAGGGCGTCAGCGCGGCGGCGGCGGCGGCGGAATGCTCGCGCGCCGCGGGCTGCGCTGCGGCAGCGCGTAGCCTTCCACCGGGACCTTGTGTCCCTTCGCGTACATGCACTGCTGGAAGGCGTGGTCGTAGCGCTGCTGCGCGCCGAGCTGCGAGCTGCGCGCGGCGCCCGAGCCGGCGGCCGCGCCGACGAGCAGGCCCGCGCCCGCGCCGGCGGCCGCACCGTCGTGCCCGCCGAGCAGGCCGCCCGCGACCGCGCCCACCGCGGTGCCGATGGCGGCGCTCTTCACGCCGCTTTGCTCTGCGGCGCGCTCAGGCGTGGTGCCGTTCACCTGGAAGCCGGCATACTGGCGGCATTCGTAGTCGTCGGCGCGGAACTGCTCGAAGCTCTTCGCGCTGCCCGGCAGCACCAGCACCGACGGGCCGCTCGGCGCGGTGACGCACGCGGCGGCGAGAAGCGCCGCTGCCGCTACGGCGAAGGCTGTGGGGCGACTCGGTGCCATGGGCTCGCGCACTGCTTGACGTACGGGTAATAGGTTTCGGAATCCGGGCAGTAGTACCAGTACTGGTCGGCGTCGCGCTCGACGCCGTCGGCATCCTTCTCGACGTACACGGTGGGGCCCGGGCGCTCGACGATCACGCGCTCGGTGTAGTGCGGGTAGTAGGGTTGATGCCAGCCCCACCACAGCGGCCCGCCGATCACGACGCCCAGGCGCACCCGTGCGCCGCGATGGGCGTCGGCAGGCCCGGCCATTGCCAGCGCAGCGAATGCCGCGGCCGCCACCAGTATCAACGCTCGCTTCATGTTGTGAAGACTAGACCCAAGCGCCGCGCGCCTGGGTAACAAGGCGTAACAATTTGTATCATCGGCCGATGCGCATCCGCGTCATCGGCGCCGGCCCCGCCGGCCTGCTGTTCGCGCTGCTCGCCAAGCGGCGCTTTCCCGATTGGGACATCGCCGTCACCGAGCAGAATCCGCCCGACGCCACCTTCGGCTTCGGCGTGGTGTTCTCGCAGGGGGCGCTCGCCTTCCTCGAGCGCGATGCGCCGGACCTGCACGCCGCGCTCGCCGCGCGCATGGAATCGTGGCCGATGCAGCGCATCGTGCACCGCGGCGAGGCGGTCGACATCGACGGCAACGGTTTTTCCGCCATCGCGCGGCTGCAGCTCATCCAGTTCCTGCAGGCGCTGTGCCGCGCCGAGGGCGTCGGCCTGGCGTTCGGGCGCCGCCTCGATGCGCTGCCGGAGGCGGACCTGGTGGTCGGCGCCGACGGCCTGAACTCCGTCGTGCGGGGCGCGCCGGGCTTTGCGCCGAAGATCGAGTGGCTCACCAACAGGTTCGTCTGGTACGGCACGCGCCAGCGCTTCGAGTGCCTGACGCTCACTTTCCGCGACAGCGCCCAGGGGGCCTTTGTCGCCCACCACTACCGCTACAGCCCGGAGATGAGCACGTTCATCGTCGAGTGCGACGCGGCGACCTGGCAACGCGCCGGCCTGGACCGCATGGGCGACGCCGAATCGCGCGCTTACTGCGAGCGCGTGTTCGCGGCAGATCTGGGCGGCCACGCCCTGGTGTCGAACAACTCGACCTGGCGGCAGTTCCCGCTGCTTTCCAACGCGGTCTGGACTGCAGGCAACCGCGTGCTGATCGGCGACGCGCTGCGCAGCATGCACTTCTCCATCGGCTCGGGGACACGCCTCGCCTTCGAGGACGCGATTGCGCTCGACCGGGCGCTCGGCGAGGCGGGCGAAGACGTGCCAGCGGCGCTTGCGGCCTTCGAGCGCGAGCGCCGGCCAGTGGTGCAGAAGCTGTTCACCGCGGCTGCCGCAAGCTCCTGGTGGTACGAGGAATTCCCGGCGCGCATGGCCCGCTTCGACGCGCTTCGCCTTGCCTACGACTACATGACCCGCAGCGGCCGGATGAGCGACCAGCGGCTTTGCGCCCTGGCGCCGAATTTCATGAGCCGGATCAAGAAAGGGCCTTGATTTCCGCGTGGTTAGGAATAGCATTCGAACGATGGTTCAAATCTTGAACGTGAGTTCCGCGCGCCAGCCCTCGGCGCGGGTGCGCCAGCGCAATGAAGCCCGTCGCCTGGACATCTTGCGCGCCGCAGCGCGCGTGTTCCGCCGGCGCGGCATCGCCGCGGCCGGCATGCGCGAGATCGCCGAGGAAGCGGGGCTTTCGCCCGGAAACCTTTACCACTACTTCTCGGGCAAGGACGAGATCCTGCTGTTTTGCCAGGAACGCACGCTCGAGCGCATGCAGGCCGCGGTGGATGCGGCACGCGGCACGCCGGCCGAGCGCCTGCGCGCGGTGCTGCGGGCGCACGTGCACTGCATGCTCGACGAGCTGGAGGGCGCCACCGCGCACCTGGACGTCGAGGCGCTGCCGAAGAAGCTGCGCGCGGCGATGATCGAGCGGCGCGATGCCTACGAGCGCGCGGTGCGCGCGATCGTCGCCGAGGCGATGCCGCGCGGCGACGCGGCGCTCGTGACGCGCGCCATGCTGGGCGCGGTGAACTGGACCGCGCGCTGGTACCGGCCGGACGGCGCGCAGGCGCCGGACGAGATCGCCGAGACGCTTTCGGACTATCTGGCGAGGGGGCTGGCATGAACCGGGTACGCATGACGCTGCGCGTGAACGGCGAGGAGCAGGAGGTCCTGTTCCATTCGTACAAGACGCTGCTCGAAGTGCTGCGCGAGGAGCTCGGGCTCACCGGCACCAAGCACGGCTGCGAGCTCGGCGAGTGCGGCGCCTGCGCCGTGCTGGTGGACGGCGCACCGGTGCTCTCCTGCCTCGAGCTCGCGCTGCAGTGCGAGGGACGTGACATCCAGACCGTCGAGGGCCTGGCGCAGGGCACGGAGCTGCATCCGCTGCAGGCGGCGTTCGCCGACCACGGCGGCTCGCAGTGCGGCTACTGCACCTCGGGCATGCTGATGACCGCCAAGGCGCTGCTCGACCGCGAGCCCGCGCCGAGCCGCGAGCGCATCAAGGAAGCGATCTCGGGCAACCTCTGCCGCTGCACCGGCTACCAGCAGATCTGGGAGGCGATCGAGTCGGCGGCGCGCCGCCTGCGGGAGGCCAAGCCATGAACGCGCCCGGCAAACCCGGCGGCAAGACGCGCTTCGACACCATCGGCAAGCCGCGGCGGCGCGTCGACGGCCGCGCCAAGGCGATCGGCGAGCTGCGCTTCGCCGACGACCTCTCGCTGCCGCGCATGCTGCATTGCAAGCTGCTGCGCTCGCCGCACCCGCACGCGCTGATCGAGTCGATCGAGGTCGCGCGCGCGCAGGCGCATCCGGGCGTGCACCTGGTGCTCACCGGCGCGCAGTTCCCGGTGCCCTACGGCATCATGCCGGTATCGCAGGACGAGCACCCGCTCGCGCGCGAGCGCGTGCGCTTCGTCGGCGATCCGGTCGCGGCGGTGATCGCGACCGACGAGCAGACCGCGGTCGCCGCGCTCGAGCTGATCGAGGTGAAGTATCGGCCGCTCGACACCATCGCGTCGGCCGAGGAGGGGCTGGCGAAGCCCGAGCCGCGCATCCACGACTACGGCGAGCGCGGCAACATCCACCGCAACCAGGCCTACGAGTTCGGCGACGTCGACGCGGCGCTGGCGAAGTCGGCGCACGTGTTCGAGGACCTGTTCTTCTACGAAGGCAACACCCACCTGCCGATGGAGCAGCAGGCCTCGCTCGCCTCGATCGAGGGCGGCGGCACGCTGCTGCTGCAGACGAGCACGCAGAATCCGCACTACCTGCACCGCCAGCTCGCGCGCGTGCTGCAGGTGCCGGCGGCGCGCATCCGCGTCATCGCCACGCCGAACGGCGGCGGCTTCGGCGGCAAGTGCGATCCCGGCAACCACGAGTTCGTGGTGGCCAAGGCCGCGCTGATGCTCGGCCGCCCGGTGAAGATCTGCCTCACGCGCGAGGAGGTGTTCTACCAGCACCGCGGCCGGCACCCGGTGCTGATGAAGTTCCGTACCGGCGTGGACGCGGGCGGCAAGCTCACGGCCATGCACTTGCAGACGCTGCTCGACGGTGGCGCCTACGGCTCGCATGGACCGGCGAGCACTTTCTATACGGGCGTGCTCACCCCCGTGACCTACGAGCTGCCGCGCTTCAAGTTCGAAGCCTGCAGGGTCTTCACGAACAAGCCCGCCTGCGGCCCCAAGCGCGGCCACGGCACGCCGCAGCCGCGCTTCGGCCAGGAGGTGCAGCTCGACAAGATCGCCGAGAAGCTCGGCCTCGATCCGGCGGAGCTGCGCCTCGCGATGGTCACCCAGCCCGATTCGCTCACCGCGAGCTGGCTGCGCGTGGGCTCGACCGGGCTCGCCGAGTGCATCCGCAAGGTGGTCGAGATGTCGGGCTGGAAGGCGCGCCGCGGCAAGCTCGGGCCCGGGCGCGGCCTCGGGCTCGCCTGCTCGGCGTACATGTGCGGGGCGGGGGTCTCGATCTACTGGAACAAGCTGCCGCACTCGGCCGTGCAGCTGCTGCTCGATCGCAGCGGCCAGGTCACCGTGTACTGCGGCGCCACCGAGCTCGGGCAGGGGTCGGATGACGTGCTCGCCTCGCTCATCGCCGAGGCGCTCGGCATCGACCCCGCGAACGTGCGCTGCATCACCGGCGATACCGGCATCACGCCCATCGACCTGGGGTCCTATTCGAGCCGGGTGACGATCATGATGGGCAATGCCGCGCTGCAGGCGGCGGGCCGCGTGCGCGAGCAGCTCGCCGCGGCGGCGGCCGAGCAGCTGAACACGCTGCCCGAGCGCGTCGTGTTCTCGCAGGACCGCGTGTTCAGCGCGGAGAACCCGGGCGGCGCGATGAGCTTCATCGAGGCGGTGGCGCTGGCCGAAGCGAAGTTCGGCACCCTGGGCGCGCTGGGCTCGTACGCGCCGCCGAAGGCGCCCGGTAGGTACAAGGGCGCCGGCGTCGGGCCGTCACCCGCCTACAGCTTCTCGGCCTGCGTGGTGGAGACCGAGGTGGACGCGCAGACCGGCTGGGTGACGGTGCCCAAGGTCTGGATCGCGCACGACATCGGGCGGGCGCTCAATCCCGTCCTGGCCCGCGGGCAGGTGATCGGCGGCGTCTACATGGGCCTGGGCGAGGCGCTGATGGAGGAGCAGGCGTTCCGGCGGCTGCCGCCCAAGCTCTCGGGCGCGCTGGTGCACCGCCAGCCCTCGATCCTCGAATACAAGAGCCTCACCTCCCTGGACATGCCCGAGGTCGAGGTGGCGCTGATCGAGGACCCGGATCCGAACTGCCCGTACGGCGCGAAGGAAGTGGGGCAGGGGCCGCTGCTGCCGGTGATGCCGGCGCTCGCCAACGCGGTCCACGACGCGGTGGGCGTGCGCGTCGACGAGATTCCGGTCACGCCCGACAAGATCCTGCGCGCGCTGGAGAAAAAGGCGAAGGGCGAAACCCCGCGCGTGGGTCCCGAATCGTTTCCGGCGGTGCCGTATCCGAAGCCGACGTTCGTGCTGCCGCCGTGGGAAGGCGGCGACGGCAACGAGACCAAGGAAGGCAGGAAAGCGGCATGATGCGCCTGCCCTGGTTCGAGTGGCGCGCGCCGCGCTCGCTCGCGGAGGCGGCGAAGATCCTCGCGGGCGAAGGGCCGCAGGCCATGCTGATCGCGGGCGGCACCGACCTCGTGCCCAACATGAAGCGCCGCCACCAGTCGCCGAAGACGCTGGTCTCGCTGCGCGGCGTGTCCGAGTTGCGCAAGTCGAACGGCGCGCTCGGCGCGGGCCTCACGCTCACCGCACTGGTCGAGTCGCCGCAGGTGCGCGAGCGCTACCGCGCGCTCTGGCAGGCCGCCGCGCAGATCGCGACCCCGCACCTGAGGAACATGGGCACGCTGGGCGGCAACCTGTGCCTCGATACGCGCTGCACGTACTACAACCAGAGCCACGAGTGGCGCCAGGCGATCGACTTCTGCCTGAAGAAGGACGGCGAGACCTGCTGGGTCGCCACCGCGAGCAAGCGCTGCGTGGCCGTGTCCTCGACCGACGGCGCGCCCGCGCTGATCGCGCTCGACGCGAAGGTGAAGCTGGTTTCGGCTGGAGGCGAACGCGAGCTCGCGCTCGCCGATCTCTACAGGAACGACGGCATCGACTATCTGACGCGCAGGCCCGACGAGATCCTCACCGAGGTGGCGATCCCGGAGGGCTGGACGAGCAGCTACTGGAAGCTGCGCCGGCGCGGCGCGTTCGACTTCCCGGTGCTCGGCGTCGCGGCAGCGGTGAAGCTGGCGCAAGAC
>DATHYT010000015.1:0-31826 GCA_035459025.1 Burkholderiales bacterium
CGCCCCGGCGCTGGTGCTGCTTTCGCGCAGCAGCACGATGACCGATCCGGTACGGACGCGCGCCATTCTCGAAGAGTTGCCCCGTGTCGAATTCAAAGTGCTGGAGGCCGAGCACTGGATTCCGACAGAGCAGCCGGAAGACATGCGGATGGCGATCGAGGCGTGGCTCGCTGCGAACGCGGCGAGCCTCGCACAATGAGAGTGGCTCCCCGACCAGGGCTCGAACCTGGGACCTGCGGATTAACAGTCCGTCGCTCTACCAACTGAGCTATCGGGGATCCGGAAAGACCGCGATTCTACCGGATTACCCCGGCGATGGCCTCGGCGACGGTGTCGATGTTGCCCGAATTGAGCGCCGCGACGCACACGCGCCCGGTGTCGATGGCGTAGATCGAATGCTCCTTGCGCAGCCGCTCGACCTGGTCCTTGGTCAGACCGGTGTACGAGAACAGGCCGCGCTGCTTGAGCACGAACGAGAAATCCTTTCCCGAGCGCTTCTGCACGCCGTCGGCGAGCGCCTTGCGCATCGCCTTGATGCGGTCGCGCATCGCCGCTAGCTCCTTTTCCCACAAAGCGCGAAGCTCGGGCGTGTTGAGCACGCGCGCCACGATGTCGCCGCCGTGCGTCGGCGGGTTGGAATAATTGGTGCGCACCACGCGCTTCACGTGCGAGAGCGCGCGCGCCGCTTCGTCGGCGCTGCCCGCCACCAGCGTGAACGCGCCGACCCGCTCGCCATAGAGCGACAGCGACTTGGAGAACGAGCTCGACAGGAAGATCGGCGACATGGCGGCGGCGAACAGGCGCGGCGCATAGGCGTCCGCGTCGATGCCTTCGGCGAACCCCTGGTACGCGAGGTCGAGGAACGGCAGCAGTGCCCGTGCCTGCACGATCGCGAGCACCTTGCGCCACTGCTCCTGGCTGAGGTCCACGCCCGTCGGGTTGTGGCAGCAGGAATGCAGCACGACGAGGGTGCCGGCGGGCAGCGCTTCCAGCGCCTGGCACATCGCCTCGAACTTCAGGCCGCGGGTCGCCGCGTCGTAGTAGGGATAGGCCTGCACCTTGAACCCGGCGGCCTCGAACAGCGCGCGGTGGTTCTCCCAGCTCGGCTCGCTGATCCAGACCTGCGCCGCGGGCGCGAGCAGCTTCAGGAAGTCGGCGCCGATCTTCAGTCCGCCGGTGCCGCCGATCGCCTGCACCGTGACGACGCGCTTTTCCTTCAGCACCGGCGCATCCGCGCCGAACACCAGCGCCTGCACCGCCTGGTCGTAAGCCTGCAGGCCGTCGATCGGCAGATAGGACTTGGGCGCGGCGGTCTGCACGCGCTGCTGCTCCGCGCGCTGCACGCACTCGAGCAGCGGCACCTTGCCCTTGTCGTCGTAGTACACGCCGACGCCGAGGTTGACCTTGCGCGGATTCTTGTCGGCGACGTAGAGCTCGGTCACGCCCAGGATCGGATCGCGGGGCGCCATCGGCACGGAGGCGAGGAGGGAGGGGGCGTGCGGCGCGTTCATCGTGCTAGGATCTTTCGGCTTTGGCAGCCGAAATTCTACCCGTGGCGCTGGCTTTCCCCAACAGCCCGTTCCGCTTGCACCAGCCGTTCGCGCCCGCGGGCGACCAGCCCGAGGCGATCGAGGCGCTGACCGAGGGCGTGCGCGACGGCCTCGCGTTCCAGACGCTGCTCGGCGTCACCGGCTCCGGCAAGACCTACACCATGGCGCACGTGATCGCGCGCCTCGGCCGCCCGGCGCTGGTGCTGGCGCCGAACAAGACGCTGGCGGCCCAGCTCTACTCGGAGTTCCGCGAGTTCTTCCCGGAGAACGCGGTCGAGTACTTCGTCTCGTACTACGACTACTACCAGCCCGAGGCCTACGTCCCGGCGCGCGACCTCTACATCGAGAAGGACTCCTCGATCAACGAGCACATCGAGCAGATGCGCCTGTCGGCGACCAAGTCGCTGATGGAGCGCCGCGACGCGGTGATCGTGGCCACAGTCTCGGCGATCTACGGCATCGGCGATCCGTCCGAGTACCACGGCATGATCCTGCACCTGCGCCAGGGCGAAAAGGCGACGCAGCGCGAGGTGATCGCGCGCCTGGTGGCGATGCAGTACGAGCGCAACGAGCTCGACTTCCGCCGCGGCACGTTCCGCGTGCGCGGCGACGTGATCGACGTCTTTCCCGCCGAGCATGCCGAGCACGCGCTGCGCCTGTCCCTCGCCGAGGACGAGATCGAGCGGCTGCAGCTGTTCGATCCGCTCACCGGCCGGGTACTGCACGGCCTGACGCGCTTCACCGTCTACCCGTCGAGCCACTACGTGACGCCTCGCGAGACCACGCTGCGCGCCATCGAGGCGATCAAGGCGGAGCTGCGCGAGCGCATCGAGTTCTTCCAGAAGGCCGGGCGCCTGGTGGAGGCGCAGAGGATCGAGCAGCGCACCCGTTTCGACCTGGAGATGCTCGTCGAGCTCGGCTTCTGCAAGGGTATCGAGAACTATTCGCGCCACCTCTCCGGCCGCAAGGCGGGCGAGCCGCCGCCGACCCTTATCGACTATCTGCCGCCCGATGCGCTGATGATCATCGACGAGAGCCACGTCACCATCGGCCAGCTGGGCGGCATGTACAAGGGCGATCGCTCGCGCAAGGAGAACCTCGTCGAGTACGGCTTTCGGCTGCCCTCGGCGCTCGATAACCGGCCGCTGCGCTTCGACGAGTTCGAAGGCGTGGTGCGCCAGACGGTGTTCGTGTCGGCCACCCCGGCCGACTACGAGGCGCAGAAGTCCGCGCAGGTGGTCGAGCAGGTGGTGCGCCCGACCGGGCTGGTGGACCCGGCGGTCGAGGTGCGCCCGGCGTCGAGCCAGGTCGACGACCTGCTGTCCGAGATCCGCCTGCGAAGCGCGAAGCGCGAGCGCGTGCTCGTGACCACGCTCACCAAGCGCATGGCCGAGGAGCTGACCGAGTATCTATCCGAGCACGGCGTGAAGGTGCGCTACCTGCATTCGGAGGTGGACACCGTGGAGCGCGTGGAGATCATCCGCGACCTGCGCCTGGGCGAGTTCGACGTCCTCGTGGGCATCAACCTGCTGCGCGAGGGGCTCGACCTGCCCGAAGTGTCTCTGGTGGCGATCCTCGATGCGGACAAGGAGGGCTTCCTGCGCTCCGAGCGCTCGCTGATCCAGACCATGGGCCGCGCCGCGCGCCATCTGAACGGGCGCGCGATCCTGTATGCCGATGTCGTCACCGAATCGATGCAGCGCGCCCTCGGCGAGACCGAGCGCCGGCGGCGCAAGCAACTGACGTGGAATGCGTCGCACGGCATCACGCCCAGGGGCGTGAGCAAGCGCATCAAGGACCTGATCGACGGCGTGTACGACGCCGAGGACGCGGCCGCCGAGCTGCGGGCTGCGCAGGACGAAGCGCGCTACGAGGCGATGAGCGAAAAGCAGGTGGCGCGCGAGATCCGGCGCCTGGAAAAGGACATGATCGGCCACGCGCGCAACCTCGAGTTCGAGAAGGCGGCGCAGCTGCGCGACCAGCTCGCCGCCCTCAAGAAGCGCGTGTTCGGCGTCGAGCTCGCGCCCGAGTAGCCGCCCGCGTCAGTTCTTCGTCTCGACCTGGACCAGGGGCTCGTCCTCGGCCGCCGCGGGACGCGAACGCTCGCGCCGCGGCCGGCCGAGCGGCACGGCTTCCGGCTCGGCCAGTGCCGCGGGCACGCGGTCGGGCCGCGTTTCGACCATCTGCAGGCCGGCGCTTTCCAGCACTTCCCGCGGATCGACTTTCGCCATGGCCGGCGGTGACGCGGGTATCTCGCGCTCGGGCGCCGGCTGCGGCCGCGGTTCGCGCATCTCGCGCTCGGGCGCCGGCTGCGGACGCGGTTCGCGCATCTCGCGCTCGGGCTGCGGTTCCGGTTGCACCTGCGCCGCGCGCTGTTCGGCCTCGGCATTCAGCCGCGCCTCCTCGCGCATCTGCGCCTCGTGCATTTCCCGCTCGCGGGCACGCAATTCCTTTTCGTCCGGTTCCCGCGCCAGATAGCTCGGAATGCCCGGATCCGCCGGCAGCGAACCGGCCTGCTCCGGCGCGCGACCGCCCTGGCCCTGGCCGTCGCGGGACCCGTCGGGACGCCGATCGCGATTGCGGTCGCGGCCGCGGCCGCGCCGGCCGCGACGATGTTCTTCGCCGTCGCGGGTGCCGGTAAGTGCACTCTCCGCAGGGCGGGGGCCCTGAGGCTGCTGTCCGGGCTGGGGCTGCGGCGGCCGCTGCTGCTGGTGCGGCGGCCGCTGCTGCGAGTGCTGCGGGCGCTGGTCTGGCCGGCGCTCGCCGCCCTGGCGACCGTCGCGCTGGGCCGGCCCGCCATGGCGCTGGTCCGGCCGGCGCTCGCCGCCGTGCTGCGGCCGGCGCTCGCCGCCGCGATGCTCGTCGCGGGGGCGGTCGCGCCGCTGATCCCGGCGCTCGCCGCCGCCATGGCGCTGGTCCGGCCGGCGTTCACGCTGCGGTTGCTCCCGGCGCGGCTCCCGCGCCGGCCGTACGGCGGCGTCGTTCGCTGCCGCCGCCGCGCTTTCGGGCTTGCCGGACTTGAACCAGCCGAGGATGCGGCCCAGGAAGCCGGGCGCCACGGCCGTGCCCGCGACCGCCGCGGGTGCGGTCTGGGCGCGCGCGGGGGGCTGGAACTGCACTTCGGGCACATTCGGCGCCGGCTGGTCGGGCACGATCGCCTTGACCGCAGCTTCCGGGCGCTCGCGCTTTTCCGCGGCAGCCGCGTCGGGCGACTTCGGCTCCTCCGGCTGCTCGACCATCTCGTAGCTCGCCGGCACGTGCTCCATGGCGTTCAGCTCGTCGTGCTTGAGCCGCTGCACCTTGTAGTGCGGGGTTTCCAGGTGCGGGTTGGGCACCAGGACGATGTTGACCTTGAGCCGCGCCTCGAGCTTCTGGATTTCGGCGCGCTTTTCGTTCAGCAGGAAGCTCGCCGCGTCCACCGGCACCTGCACGTGCACCGCGCCGGTGTTCTCCTTCATCGCTTCTTCCTGCACGATGCGCAGCACGTGCAGCGCGGTCGATTCGGTGCCGCGGATGAAGCCGGTGCCGCTGCAGCGCGGGCAATTGATGTGCGCCGTCTCCTCGAGCGAGGCCTGCAGGCGCTGGCGCGAGAGCTCGAGCAGCCCGAAGCGCGAGATCTTGCCCACTTGCACGCGTGCCCGGTCGTAATGCAGGGCCTCGCGAAAACGGTTCTCGACCTCGCGCTGGTTCTTCTGCGATTCCATGTCGATGAAGTCGACCACGATCAGGCCGCCCAGGTCGCGCAGCCGCAGCTGCCGGGCGACTTCATCCGCCGCCTCGAGGTTGGTGCGCAGCGCGGTCTCCTCGATGTCGCCGCCCTTGGTGGCGCGCGCCGAGTTGACGTCCACCGCGACCATCGCCTCGGTGTGGTCGATGACGATGGCGCCGCCCGAAGGCAGGTTGACGTGGCGCGAATAGGCGCTTTCGATCTGGTGCTCGATCTGGAAGCGCGAAAAAAGCGGCACGTCGTCGCGATACAGCTTCACCTTGGCGACGTTGGCCGGCATCACCGTCTGCATGAAGGCGCGCGCCTGCTCGTAGATCTCCTCGGTGTCGATGAGGATCTCGCCGATGTCGGGCTGGAAGTAGTCGCGGATCGCGCGGATGACGAGGCTCGACTCCAGGTAGATCAGGAAGGGCTTCTTTTCCTGCGTGCGCGCGGCGCCCTCGACGGCGCTCCACAATTGCAGCAGGTAGTTGAGGTCCCACTGCAGCTCTTCGGGCGAGCGGCCGATGGCCGCCGTGCGCGCGATGACGCTCATGCCGGCGGGCACCTGCAGCTTGTCCAGGGTGTCGCGCAGCTCGTTGCGGTCTTCGCCCTCGACGCGGCGCGAAACGCCGCCGCCGCGCGGGTTGTTCGGCATCAATACGAGGTAGCGGCCGGCAAGGCTGATGAACGTGGTCAGTGCGGCGCCCTTGGTGCCGCGCTCGTCCTTCTCCACCTGGACGATCAGGTCCTGGCCTTCCTCCAGCGCGTCCTGGATGCGGGCGCGCCCGACGTCGACGCCGGCCCGGAAATAGGCCTTGTCGATTTCCTTGAAGGGCAGGAACCCGTGGCGCTCCTCGCCGTAGTCGATGAAGGCGGCCTCGAGGCTGGGCTCGATGCGGGTGATGATGCCCTTGTAGATGTTGCTCTTGCGCTGCTCCCGTGATGCCGATTCGATGTCGAGATCGACGAGCTTCTGCCCGTCCACGATGGCGACGCGCAGCTCTTCGGCCTGCGTCGCATTAAACAACATGCGTTTCACTTATTGTTCTCCTGCGCGCGCAGGAGACCCTGGTGTCCGTCGGTCAGTGCTCTCCTAGGAAAGCGGTTGCGAAGGGGCGGGGAATGAACCTGCCGCGCGCTATTGAGTAGTATCGCTACTTACGGTGAGCGATAGTCACCACTGCTTCAGGTCCGGCTGTGGCCAAACAGGAGGCGGGTTGCAGGCTCCGGCGCCGGGAAGTTCTCTCCAGCACGCCGCGCGAACCTGTGCCTCGCATCTCGAAGCAACGGGCAGATCATACGGATAATGAAAGACTTAAGCAAGGCTCGCGCGACCCTACTCGAAGTCGGGGAGGAAGGCGACGCGCAGCGCATCGACAATTACCTCCTGCGCCGCCTGAAGGGCGTGCCGAAGAGCCACGTCTATCGGGTGCTGCGCAGCGGCGAGGTCCGCGTGAACAGCGGCCGCGTCAAGCCCGACTATCGGCTGCGCATCGGCGATAAGGTCAGGGTGCCGCCCGTGCGCCTGGCGAGCCCGGGTGCCAAGCCGGCGCCGCGACCCCTCGCGCTGCCGGTGGTCTACGAGGACGATGCGCTGCTGGTGGTGGACAAGCCCTCGGGTGTTGCCGTGCACGGCGGCAGCGGGGTGAGCTACGGCGTCATCGAGTCGCTGCGCGCGGAGCGCCCGCGCGCCAAGCTGCTCGAGCTGGCGCACCGGCTGGATCGCGACACCTCCGGGCTGCTGGTGATCGCCAAGAAGCGCAGCGCCCTCGTTGAGCTGCACCGCATGCTGCGCGAGGGCGAGGCCGAGAAGGTGTACCTCGCGCTGGTGAAGGGCGCTTGGGCGGGCGGCGCACGCGAGCTGCGCGAGCGGCTGCACAAGTACGTCGCCGCCGGCGGCGAGCGCCGCGTGGCGGTGCACGCCGGCGGGCAGGCCGCGGCGACGCTGGTGCGACCGGTCGCCGCGTCGGATGCCTGCAGCCTGCTCGAGCTGCGCCTGCTCACCGGAAGAACGCACCAGATCCGGGTGCACCTGGCGCATGCCGGCCATCCCGTCCTGGGCGACGACAAGTACGGCGATTTCGAGCTCAACCGCGCGCTGGCGCAGCACGGCGTGAAGCGGCTCATGCTGCACGCGCGGCGCCTGGCATTCGCGCACCCCTTGACCGGTGCGCGCCTGCGCCTGGAGGCGCCGTTGCCTGCCGACCTGCGGCGATACGCGGAGGCGCAGCTTGCGCTACAGCCTGATCGTCTTTGACTGGGATGGGACGCTGCTCGACTCGGCGGCGGGTATCGTCGAGTCGATCCAGGAGGCCGCGCGCGACCTGCAGCTCCCCGTGCCCACGCGCGAGGCCGCCAGCCACGTCATCGGCCTTGGCCTGCAGGATTCGCTGCGGTCCGCAGTGCCGACACTGCCCGAGGCGCGCTACCGCGAGTTTGCCGACGCCTATCGGCGGCATTTCCTGGCGCGGCAGGATGCGATGGACTTGTTCCCCGGCGCGCGTGAGCTGCTTCGGGACCTGCACGCCGCCGGGCACCGGCTCGCGGTGGCGACCGGCAAGAGCCGGCGCGGCCTCGACCACGCGCTGGCGGCGACCTCGTTGCGTCCTTACTTTCGCGCCACGCGCTGCGCCGATGAAACGCAGCCCAAGCCGCATCCGGCGATGTTGCTGGAGCTGATGGCGGAGCTTGGCGCGTCGCCGGGCCACGCGCTCATGATCGGCGATACCTCGCACGATCTCCAGATGGCGCGCAGCGCCAGCGTGGACGCGGTCGCGGTTTGCTACGGCGCGCACCCGGCGCCGGCGCTGCAGGCGCTGGCGCCGCGCGCCTGCGTCGCCAGCGTCCAGGAGTTGCGTGCATGGCTGACGACGAACGCCTGATCTGCGAGGCGACGGCGCTGCGCGATTCGGGCGACGGCGTGCGCTTCGAAGTCGAGTATTTCGGCGAGCGCGCGCCGGCTTTTGCCGTGCGCTACCAGGGGCGGGTGCACGCCTACCTCAACCGCTGCGCGCACGTCGCCATGGAGCTCGACTGGCGCGAGGGCCAGTTCTTCGATTTCGAGGGGCGCGATTTGATATGCTCGACGCACGGCGCCGTGTACGCGGCGGCGAGCGGCCAGTGCCTCGGCGGGCCCTGCAACGGCGCCCCGCTGGTGCGCCTGCGGGTCGAGGAGCGCGACGGCCGCGTCTATTACCTGGGAGTGCAAGATGGCTGACAACGACGGGCAATGGGAGCGCGCCGCGATCGAGCGGCTCGCCGGCGCGGCGCTGCAGGAGCAGCGGCGCGCGCGCCGCTGGGGCCTCTTCTTCAAGCTGCTCACCTTCGCCTACATCACGGTGATCATCCTGATGGCGATGGACTGGGGGGATCGCCGCGACACCAAGGGCAAGCACACCGCGCTGGTCGAGGTCAACGGCGTGATCGCCCCCGGCACCGACGCCAGCGCCGAGCGGGTCATGGCGGCACTGCAGGCCGCGTTCAAGGACGAGAACACGCAGGGCGTCGTGGTGCGCATCAACTCGCCCGGCGGCAGCCCGGTGCAGTCGAACTATATCTACGAGGAGATGCGCCGCCTGCGCAAGAAGCATCCCGCAGTGCCGCTCTACGCGGTGGTCGAGGATCTGTGCGCCTCGGGCGGCTATTACGTGGCGGCGGGTGCGGACCGCATCTACGTCGGTCGCTCGAGCATCGTCGGCTCGATCGGCGTGCGCATGGACAGCTTCGGCGTCACCGGCCTGATGGACAAGCTCGGCGTGGAGCGGCGGCTGCTCACGGCCGGCGACAACAAGGGATTCCTGGATCCGTTCCTGCCGGTGGACCCGGCGCAGAAGGCGCACGCGCAGGCGCTGCTCGAGGAGGTGCACCGGCACTTCATCGACGCGGTGCGTGACGGGCGCGGCCAGCGGCTGAAGGAGTCACCGGAGATGTTCTCCGGGCTCATCTGGACCGGGCAGAAGAGCGTCGAGCTCGGGCTCGCGGATGCCCTCGGCAGCCTCGACTACGTGGCGCGCGAGGTGGTCAAGGCGGAGAAGGTGGTCGACTACACGCAGAAGGAGAACCTGGCCGAGAAGTTCGCTCGGCGCCTGGGCGCCGGCGCGGCGAACGCGTTGCTCGAGTTCGCGCTGCGCGGCGCAGCGCAGCCGCGCTAGGCGAGCAGCAGGAACACCGCCGGGCGCCGGCCGATCACCCTGGCGGCCTCGCGCCACTGCAAGACGCTGCGCGTGGTGATCGACTCCTCGGGCAGCGTCAGGTCGACGGCCACGCACAGGCGTGTGCCGGGCGCGCAGGCTTCGAGCAGTGCGGCGAGCAAGGCATCGTTGCGGTAGGGCGTCTCGATGAAGATCTGCGTCTCGCGCGCCTCGCGCGAGACCTGCTCGAGCGCCCCAATGCGCGTCGCGCGCTCCCGAGCATCGCGCGGCAGATAGCCGCGGAACGCGAAGCGCTGCCCCTCGAGCCCGCTCGCCATCAGCGCAAGCAGGATCGAGGAGGGCCCGACCAGCGGCACGACGCGGAATCCGGCGGCATGCGCGGCAGCCACCAGCGCCTGGCCGGGATCGGCCACGCCGGGGCAGCCCGCTTCCGACAGCACCCCCAGGGAACGCCCGGCGCGTAACGGCGCCAGCAGCGCAGCAGGATCCGCATCGAGCGTCTCGATGCGCAGCTCGCGCATCGGGCAAGACATGCCGAGCGCGGCCAGGAACGCGCGGGCGCTCTTGGCGTCCTCGACCGCGAAGTCGCGCAGCGCACGGACCGTCTCGATCGTCGGCGCAGGCAGCACCTGTCCCGGCGCACCGCCCAGCGTCGCAGGCACGAGATACAAGGCGGGCGTCACGCGCGCAGCACCGCCATCCCGGCCTGCAGCAGCAGCTCGCTCAACGCGATCAGGGGCAGGCCGATGAGCGCGGTCGGATCTTCGCTGTCGATGCGGGCGATGAGGGCGATGCCGAGTCCTTCGGCCTTGGCACTGCCGGCGCAGTCGTATGGTTGCTCGCGACGCAGGTAGTCCTCGATCTGCGCCGGCGCCAGATCGCGGAAATGCACGACGCTCGGGACAACGCGCTCCAGCAGCACGCCGCTACGCGCGTCGAGCAGGGCCACCGCCGTATCGAAGCGCGCCGACTTGCCGCTCACGGCACGCAACTGCCGCACTGCGTTGGCGTGGCTGCCCGGCTTGTCCAGGCGCGCATCGCCGCAGGACGCCACCTGGTCGGCGCCGATGACGAGCGCGTCGCCGTGGCGCGCCGCCACGGCACGCGCCTTGGCCGCGGCCAGACGGCGCGCCGTCGCGGCGGGCGCTTCTCCCGCGATCGCATCTTCCGTGACCTGCGGATCGACGCAGGCGAAGGGCAGCCCGAGGCGCTGCAGCAGCTCCTTGCGGTAGCGCGAGGTCGAGGCGAGCAGCAGTGCGCGGGAGTCAGGCATGACTTTGTTTTGACACAACTTTTTTCGCGATGATATCATCCGCCCCTTCATGCCGCAGCCGCCGCGGTTTCCCTTGATCGACGGCTTCGAATTCGCGGGAGCCGGCGGCAGCATGCGCGGCGCCTGGACCGCGGAGGAGTTTCCGCGGCTGCGCGCGCTGCTGCATGACACGACGGGCTCGGTCGAATATGAATTGCAGGGAGCGCGTGACGAGCTCGGCCGTCACAGCCTGGCGCTGCATGTGGCCGCCAGGCTGCGACTGACCTGCAAGCGTTGTCTTGAGGCGGTCGACGTGGCATTGCGCGAGGATGTCACGCTGTGGCTGGCGCGCTCGCAGGGCGAGCTCGACGCGCAGCCGCTCACCGCGGAAGGGCCCGACGGCATCGTCGCTGCCAAGGACATGCCGGTGCGGGATCTGGTGGAGGATCAGCTGCTGCTGGCGCTGCCGTACGCGCCGCGGCACGAGAAATGTTCGGCGCAAGGCAGCATGGCGCCGGTGATGCGGCAGACGCCGTTTGCAGGACTGCGCGGGATGCTGCGCGGCAGGAATCGACATTGAGAGGAGTTTGAACATGGCTGTGCAACAGAACAAGAAGTCCCCGTCGCGGCGCGGCATGCATCGCGCGCATGATTTCATCGCCAAGCCGCCGCTGGCGGTGGAGCCGACGACCGGCGAGGTTCACCTGCGTCACCACGTCAGCCCGACCGGCTATTACCGCGGCAAGAAGGTCGCAAAGTCGCGCGACGAGTAACGGCGCGCAGCGCTCGCATCCCGGGTAAGCGGCGTAGGCGCCGCAGGCTCGATGGATATCACTGTCGCTATTGACTGCATGGGGGGGGATCACGGGCCCCGTGTGACGGTTCCCGCCGCGCTGGCATTCCAGCGCGAGCACGCGGGGGTCCGGATCATCCTGGTGGGGCCGCACGAGGCGTTGGAGCCGGCGCTGCGCGCGCAAGGCGTGACGACGAGCCCGCAGCTGCGCGTGCAGCATGCTTCCCAGCTCGTGAGCATGGACGAGCCGCCCGCGCAGGCGCTGCGGCTGAAGAAAGACTCCTCGATGCGCGTGGCGATCAACCTGGTGAAGAGCGGGGCGGCGCACGCCTGCGTCAGCGCCGGCAACACCGGGGCTCTGATGGCCATCTCGCGTTTTGTGCTGAAGACGCTGCCCGGCATCGACCGGCCCGCGATCGCCACGGTCCTGCCCAACATGCGGGGCGAATGGACGTACGTGCTCGACTTGGGCGCCAACGTCGACTGCACGGCGGAGCAGCTGATGCAGTTTGGCGTGATGGGCGCGATGCTGGTGGCCGCGGTCGAGCACAAGGAGCGGCCCTCGGTGGGTTTGCTCAATATCGGCGTCGAGGATATCAAGGGCAATGAAACCGTGAAGGTCGCGGCAGACCTGCTGCGCGAGAGCGGCCTCAATTTCCACGGCAATGTCGAAGGCGACGACATCTACAAGGGCACCACCGACGTGGTGGTGTGCGACGGCTTCGTCGGCAACTCGGTGCTCAAGGCGTCCGAGGGCGTCGCCAACATGATCGTCGGCTTCCTGCGTCAGGAGTTCACGCGCACGCCGTGGCGCAAGCTCTCGGCGCTGCTGGCGCGTCCGGTGCTGAAGGCGCTGAGAGCCCGCATGGATCCGGGCCGCTACAACGGCGCCAGCCTGCTCGGGCTGCGCGGCATCGTCATCAAGAGCCATGGCTCGGCGGACGCGTTTGCGTTCGGCAAGGCCCTGGAGCGCGCGGTAGAGGAAGTGCGCAACGATGTGATCGAGCGCATCACGCGCCGCATGGCGCAGGTGCATCCCGCCGCGCCGGCGGCCCGGGTGGGGGCCGAATGATCTATTCGCGCATCGTCGGCACGGGAAGCTATTTGCCGCCGCGCGTGGTCGGCAACGAGGAATTCGCGGCGCGGCTCGACACCAGCGACCAGTGGATTCGCGAGCGCACCGGGATCGTGCGGCGCCACATTGCCGACGAATCGCAGGCTTCGAGCGACCTGGCGCTGGAGGCGAGCCGCGCCGCGCTGCAGGCCGCGGGGCTGAAGCCCGGGGACCTCGACCTGATCATTGTCGCCACCTCGACGCCCGACTTCGTGTTTCCGAGCACGGCCTGCCTGCTGCAGGCGAAGCTCGGCATCCGCAACTTCCCGGCGTTCGACGTGCAGGCGGTGTGCAGCGGCTTCGTCTACGCGCTCGCCACAGCCGACAACTTCATTCGCGCCGGCATGAGCCGGCGCGCGCTGGTCGTGGGCGCCGAGGTGTTCTCGCGGATCCTCGATTGGAACGACCGCGGCACCTGCGTTCTCTTCGGCGACGGCGCCGGCGCGGTGGTGCTGGCCGCTGCCGAGCAGCCCGGGCTGCACGCCTCCGTGCTGCGCGCCGACGGCAGCCATGCCGACATCCTGTCGGTACCGGGAAACGTGTGCGGCGGACGCATCGTGGGCTCGCCCTATCTTCAGATGCAGGGCAGCCAGGTGTTCAAGTTCGCGGTGAAGGTGCTCGACGAGGTGGCGCGCGAGACCCTCGCCGCCGCCGGCATGCAGCTTGCGGACGTCGACTGGCTCATTCCGCACCAAGCCAACGTGCGTATCCTGGAGGCCACCGCGCGCAAGCTCGGCCTGCCGCTCGAGCGGCTGGTGGTGACCGTGGACCATCACGGCAACACGTCGGCGGCTTCTGTGCCGCTCGCCCTCGACGAGTACGTGCGCGCCGGCAAGATCCGCGCCGGCCACCGGGTGATGATGCAGGGCGTGGGCGGTGGCTTCACGTGGGGCGCCACTCTGGCGACAATGTGACGAGATGAAGCTGGCGATGGTGTTTCCGGGGCAAGGCTCGCAAGCCGTTGGCATGCTGCGCGCTTATGCCGGGTTGCCCGGCGTGGACGAGGTGTGCCGGCAGGCCGGCGATGCGCTGGGCGCGGATTTCCTCGCGTTGCTCGACGCAGGCCCGCAGGAATCCCTCAACCTCACGGTGAACACGCAGCCCGCCATGGTGACCGCCGGCTATGCGGCGTTTCGCGCGTGGCGCGAGCTCGGCGGCCCGGCACCTGAGTTCGTCGCGGGCCACAGCCTGGGCGAGTACACGGCTCTGGTTGCGGCGGGATCGATCGAATTCGCGCAGTGCCTGCCGCTGGTGCGCTTCCGCGCGCAAGCGATGCAGCAGGCGGTGCCCGAGGGGCAGGGGGCGATGGCGGCAATCCTCAACCTCGACGACGCCGCGGTTCGCGCAGCCTGCGCCGAGGCGGCGCAGGGTCAGGTCGTCGACGCGGTGAACTTCAACGCGCCGGGCCAGATCGTGATCGCCGGCCACAAGGAAGCGGTAACGCGGGCGATGGAGCTGTGCAAGGCAAAGGGCGCCAAGCGCGCGCTGCCGCTGCCGGTAAGCGCACCGTTTCATTCCAGCCTGATGCGGCCGGCGGCAGAGCGGCTGCAAGGCTACCTTGCCGGCGTCGAGGTGCGCGCACCGGCCTGCCAGTTGATCAACAACGTGGACGTACGCATCGAGACTCAGCCTGAAGCGATCAAGGATGCGCTGGTACGCCAGGCGGCGTCGCCGGTGCGCTGGGTAGAGACGGTGCAGCAGATGCGCGCCCACGGCGTGACGCACGTGCTGGAGTGCGGCCCCGGGAAGGTGCTGGCGGGCATGGTGAAGCGCATTGACGGTGCGCTGCAGAGCCTGGCGCTGGCGGACAAGGCATCGCTCGAGCAGGCTCTGGCAACTCTGAAGGGGGTCTGACGATGCTGCAGGACAAGCTCGCCCTGGTAACCGGCGCCTCGCGCGGCATCGGCCACGCGATCGCGCTCGAGCTCGGACGGCAGGGCGCGACGGTCGTGGGTACGGCCACTACCGAGCAAGGCGCCGCCGCCATCGGCCAGGCACTGGTGCAGGCCGGCGCCAAGGGTGCGGGGCGTGTGCTGAACGTTCGCGATGCCGCGCAAGGCGATGCGCTGGTGGCGGAGCTGCAGAAGGACCTGGGCGAAGTCGCCATCCTGGTGAACAACGCCGGCATCACCCGTGACAACCTCGCGCTGCGCATGAAGGACGCCGAATGGGACGACGTGCTCGACACCAACCTGAAGGCGGTGTTCCGGCTGTCGCGCGCCGTGATGCGCGGCATGATGAAGGCGCGCTGGGGCCGCATCATCAACATCACGTCGGTGGTCGGCGCCTCGGGCAACGCGGGCCAGGCGAACTACGCGGCCGCCAAGGCCGGCGTCGTGGGTCTGACCAAGTCGCTCGCGCGGGAGCTCGGCAGCCGGGGCATCACGGTGAACTGCGTTGCCCCCGGATTCATCGACACGGACATGACGCGGGCGCTCTCGGAGGCGCAGCGCAGCGCGCTGCTGGCGCAGATTCCGCTCGGCCGGCTCGGCGAAACCGCCGACATCGCGGCCGCGGTAGCCTATCTGGCGTCGCCGGCGGCGGGCTACGTCACGGGTTGCGTGCTGCACGTCAACGGCGGCATGTACATGGGGTGAGGGCGAGGGCGCCAATTTGGTAAAATCCGGGCCGCCGCTTGGCCCCACTAGGGAAGGAGCAGAACATGGAGAACGTCGAACAACGCGTCAGGAAGATCATCGCCGAGCAGCTCGGGGTGAACGAGTCGGAGATCAAGAACGAGTCGTCGTTCGTCGATGATTTGGGCGCGGACTCTCTGGACACCGTGGAGCTGGTGATGGCGCTGGAAGAGGAGTTCGAGACCGAGATTCCCGACGAGGAAGCCGAGAAGATCACCACGGTGCAGCAGGCCATCGACTACGTGAAGTCGCATTCCAAGTCGTAACGCCGCGCGCTAAGTGTCACGCCGCAGAGTCGCCGTTACCGGGCTCGGGATCGTCTGCCCGGTCGGCAACACCGTAGAGGCCGCCTGGGGGAACCTGGTCGCCGGCAAACCCGGTATCGGGCCCATCACGCGCTTTGACGCGACGCTTTTCGCCTGCCGCATTGCGGGCGAGGTGCGGGGCTTCGACGTGTCCGCGTACCTGCCGCCGAAAGAGGCACGGCACATGGATGTGTTCATCCACTACGGGCTGGCGGCGGCGATCCAGGCCTGGAAGGACTGCGGCCTGCAGGTGACGGACGCCAACGCCGAGCGCATCGGCGTGAACATGGGATCGGGCATCGGCGGCCTGCCGCGCATCGAGGAAACGCACGCCGAGCTAATGCAGCGCGGCCCGCGGCGCATTTCGCCGTTCTTCGTCCCGGCCTCGATCATCAACATGATCTCCGGGCACCTGTCGATCCTATACGGCATGAAAGGCCCCAACCTGGCGGTGGTTACGGCCTGCACCACGGGGCTGCACGCCGTAGGCCAGGCGGCGCGCATGATCGAGTACGGTGACGCCGACGTGATGGTGGCGGGCGGGGCCGAGGCCACGATCTCGCCGCTCGGCGTGGGCGGATTTGCCGCCGCACGGGCCCTGTCGACGCGCAACGACGATCCGGCGACGGCGAGCCGCCCCTGGGACCGGGACCGCGACGGGTTCGTCCTGGGCGAAGGCGCCGGCGCACTGGTGCTGGAGGAATTCGAGCACGCCAAGGCGCGCGGTGCACGCATCTATTGCGAAGTTACCGGCTTCGGCATGAGCGGCGATGCGTTCCACATGACGGCGCCGGATCTCGACGGGCCCAGGCGCTGCATGCAGGCGGCGCTCGCCAACGCACGCATATCCCCCGATCAGGTGCAGTATCTGAACGCGCACGGCACTTCAACGCCGTTGGGAGACAAGAACGAGACCGAGGCGGTCAAGAAGGCGTTCGGCGCGCACGCGCACAAGCTGGTGGTGAACTCCACCAAGTCCATGACCGGCCACCTGCTCGGTGGGGCCGGCGGCATCGAGTCGGTATTCACGGTCCTCGCCGTGCACAAGCAGGTTTCTCCACCCACCATCAACATCTTCAACCAGGACCCCGAGTGCGATCTGGACTATTGCGCCAACACGGCGCGGGATCTGAAGATCCAGAACGCAGTCAAGAACAACTTCGGTTTTGGCGGCACCAACGGTACGCTGGTGTTCGCTCGCGTCTGAATTTCATGGCGGCGCTGCGCCTCGAGCTGCGTGCGTCGCGCGCGCTAGCGGGGGTGCTGGCGCTGGTCCACGGGGCCGGTGCCGCCTGCCTGGCGGTCTTCGTTCCCGGTTATCCCGGGGGTGTCCTCGCACTGCTGGTCCTGGCGCTGGGCGTGGCGAGCGCGCGCAAGCGGGCGCTGCTGCGCGCGAGCGGGTCGGTGCGCGCGCTGGAACTCGGCGCGGGCGGCGCCGCGATACTCGAGCTGGTCGACGGACGGCGTCTCGCGGCGCGCGTGGGCGAGCGCCGCCACGTGGGGCCGTGGTGGGTCGTACTGCCCGTGCAGGGCGAATCGAGATGCAGTCTCGTGGTGGTGCGCGACATGCTGCCGCCCCCGGCGTTCCGGTCCTTGCGTCTGTGGGCGCTGTGGGGTCGGGTGCCGTTGGCGCCGCCGCAGCACGCGGCCTGATGACGCCGCGTATGCGGGCGAACTATTTCCGGCGTGCCGTGTCTGTGGCAGAGAGGCGTTGCATCCGGGGACGGGGCAGGTATGCTGCCCGGGCCGGAGCCGCGGCGGGCGCCGGCGATGTCTGAGCGCGATGTCGACCGACAGCTGGTGGCGCGGGCGCAGCGCGGTGACAAGCACGCTTTCGGGCTGCTGGTGGAGAAGTACCAGCGCAAGCTCGGCCGCCTGCTGGCGCGGTTCATCCGCGATCCGGCAGAGGTGGAGGATGTGACGCAGGAGGCGTTCATCAAGGCTTATCGGGCGCTTCCGGCGTTTCGCGGCGACAGCGCGTTCTATACGTGGCTGTACCGCATTGGCATCAACACCGCCAAGAATTATCTGATGGCGCTGGGGCGGCGGGCGCCGACCTCCACCGAGGTGGAGGCGGAGGACGCCGAGGGTTTCGAGGACGGCGAGCAGTTGCGGGACATCAATACGCCGGAAAGCGTATTGCTGTCGGCGGAGATAGCACGGACGGTGAATGCGACGATCGACGAATTGCCCGAGGAGTTGCGCACGGCGATCCAGCTGCGCGAGATCGAGGGCATGAGCTACGAGGATATCGCGCGCATCATGGACTGTCCGATCGGGACGGTGCGGTCGCGGATTTTCAGGGCGCGCGAGGCGATTGCGGAGCGGCTGCGGCCTCTGCTCGATACGCGCAAGGACCAGAGGTGGTAGCGCTATGAAAGCCAAGATTTCGGCATTGATGGACGGTGAGCTCGATGCGCTCGAGCAAGGCGAGCCGATGGCGGCGCTGGGCACGGACGCCGAGGCGCTCGAGACCTGGCGTACCTATCATCTGATCAGCGACGCGCTGCAGGGGCGCGCCCAGCTGGCGCACGACTGCCTGCGCCGCGTCATGGCCCGCCTGGCCGAGGAGCCGGCGCTGATCGGGCCGCTGCCGGCGGACGTGGTACCGCCGGAACGTTCCCGCTGGTTCGCGCCCTCCGCGCTGGCGGCGGGCGTGGCGGCGGTGGCGATTGTCGGGTGGATGGCGTTCGCGCCGCCGCAGGGCGCGGCGCCCCTGCCAGCACCCGTGGCCGAGGGGCCGGCGCCGACCGCGGTGACCATGGCGCGGCGGGCGACCGAAGCGCCGGTGCGCCTGCCGATGACCGAAGCGACGCGCGACTACCTGATTGCGCACCAAGTGTTCTCGCCGCGCAGTTCTCTGCAGGGCATGGCGCCCTATGTGCGCTCGGTAGCCGCCGAATCGCACCCGGGCAAACCGTGAGCCGTACCGTCTGCGCTCTGCTGCTTTTTGCGGTCGCCGGGTGGGCGCAGGCACAGACCACGCCCGAAGCGCTCGAGTGGCTGCGCAAGATCTACCAGGCCTCCGAGCAGCTCTCGTACTCGGGCACCTTCGTCTATCAGCAGCGGGACCGCACCGAGACCTCCCGCATCACGCGTTTGGCGGGCGTCGACGGCGGCACCGAAAAGCTGGAAGTGCTGGACGGCGCGCCGCGCGAGATTCTGCGCACGCGAGACGAGATCCGCTGCTATTTGCCGGAAAGCCGCACGGTGAAAGTTGACCGTCGCAGCGATCCGCGTGCTTTCCCGGCGCTGCTGCCGGAACGGGTCGACCGCCTCGCCGAGTACTACAGGGTGAGCATGGAGGGGACGGAGCGTATCGCCGGCTTCAAGGGCCGGGTCATCGCGCTGTCCCCCAAGGATGATCTGCGCTACGGCTACCGCCTGTGGGCCGACGCGGACAGCGGCATGCTGTTGAAGGCGCAGACCTTCGACCGCGAAGGGCAGACGATGGAGCAGTTCACTTTCACGCACCTGGAGATCGGCAGCGTGCCGCGCGAGCGTCTGCGCCCGCCGCACGCCGCGCAGGGCTGGCGCGTGGAACAGACCGCGGTGGCCCCGGTGGATCTGTCGCGCTCGGGATGGAGCGTCGGCGCGGAGCTGCCCGGGTTCCGCAAGATCATCGAGATCCGGCGCATGCTGCGTGCCGCCCAGCCGGTGGCGCAGATGGTGTACTCGGACGGCCTCGCCGCCGTGTCGGTGTTCATTGAGCCGATGTCCGGCCGACCCGAGGCAGCGCGCTTCGGCCTGTCCAGCCTGGGGGCGGTCAACGTCTACACGCGTGAGGTCGCCGACCACCTCGTCACCGTCGTAGGCGAAACGCCGGCCGCGAGCGTGCAGCGCATCGGCAACACGGTCGTGTACCGCCCGCAATAGCAGTTGTCGCCCACCCTCCGAGAGGATTCTTCATGCTACTGATCCGAGCCGCCGCCGTGCTGGCGTTCGGCACCGTTGCCACGTTTGTCAGCGCCCAGGGGCGAGACCTGCCCGACTTCACGCACCTGGTAGAGGCGCACGGTGCCGCCGTCGTCAATGTCAGCACGACGCAGGCGCCGCGGCGCGCGAGCACGCCGCAGGTGCCGAACATCGAGGATGAGGAGATGCTGGAGTTCTTCCGGCGCTTCATTCCACGGCAACCGGGGCCCGGGTCGCGGCCCGAAAGCCGGTCCCTTGGCTCGGGGTTCATCATCAGCCCCGACGGCTACATCCTTACCAATGCGCACGTCATCGATGCCGCGGACGAGATCGATGTGCGCCTCACTGACAAGCGCGAATTCAAGGCCCGGGTCATCGGCGCCGACAAGCGCACCGACGTTGCGCTGATCAAGATCGAGGCGAGCAACTTGCCGGCGGTGCGCATGGGCGACCCCTCCAGGCTCAAGGTGGGGGAATGGGTGGTGGCGATCGGCTCGCCTTTCGGCTTCGAGAATACGGTGACCGCCGGCATTGTCAGCGCCAAGGGCCGCTCGCTGCCGCAGGAGAACTTCGTGCCATTCATCCAAACGGACGTCGCGATCAACCCGGGCAATTCCGGCGGGCCGCTGTTCAACATGAAGGGTGAAGTCGTCGGCGTGAATTCGCAGATCTACAGCCGCACCGGCGGATTCATGGGCTTGTCGTTCGCCATCCCGATCGACGTCGCGCTCGACATCCAGAGCCAGCTGCGCGAGAAAGGCCGTGTCTCGCGCGGCCGCATCGGCGTCGTGATTCAGGAGGTGACCAAGGACCTGGCAGTGTCGTTTGGCCTGCAGAAGCCGCACGGGGCGCTGGTCAATTCGGTCGAGAAGGGCAGCCCGGCGGACAAGGCGGGCATCGAGGCCACGGACATCATCACGCGCTTCGACGGCAAGGAGGTAGATTCCTCCAGCGACCTGCCGCGCATCGTCGGCGGCACGCGTCCGGGAAGCCAGGTGCAGGTCGAGGTGTGGCGCAAGGGGGCGTCGCGATTGCTCAGCATCACGGTGGGCGAGCTGCTCGAGGAGCGGATCGCGGCGCGCGAAGCGCCGCGCGAGCCGAAACCCGCGCCGCTCGCCGCCAACCGCCTCGGGGTGGTGGTGAGCGAGCTGAGCGCCGAGCAGAAGCGGGAACTGAAGCTGGCGCACGGCCTGGTGGTCGCCGAGGTGCGGCCCAACGCACGCGCCGAGCTGCGCCGTGGCGACATCCTGCTCAAGCTCGTGTACAACGGCCGGCACACCGATCTAAAGACCACCGAGCAGCTGAACAAGCTGCTCGCGGGGCTCGACAAGAACGCCGTGATCACGCTCCAGGTGCGCCGCGGAGATAGCACGGCGTTTGTCTCCGTCGCCGGCCTGGGCGACAAGGGCTGAGCCGATTCTGCGCCTGTACTCGCGCGCGAACTGCCACCTCTGCGACGAGATGGCGGAGGCATTGCGCGCCCTCGGCGTCGAGTTCGCCAAGCGCGACGTGGATGCCGATCCGGCGCTCGCGGAACGCTACGGCAGCAAGGTCCCCGTGCTGACCGACGGCGCGGACCGCGAGATCTGTCACGCCCGGCTCGATCTGCGGGCCCTGCGTGCGCGGCTTGCGCTAGAATAGCGGCCGCTCGAGACCGCGAAGGGTGCCGCCGGCACCCTTTTTTTCATGACGCCGCAAGGCCGCATCCGCAACTTTTCCATCATCGCGCACATCGATCACGGCAAGTCGACGCTCGCTGATCGCATCATCCAGCGCTGCGGCGGCCTTGCGGCGCGCGAGATGGCCGACCAGGTGCTCGATTCGATGGCGCTCGAGCGCGAGCGTGGCATCACCATCAAGGCGCAGACCGCGGCGCTGGAATACCTGGCGCGCGACGGCGAGCGCTACCTGCTCAACCTGATCGATACCCCGGGCCACGTCGACTTCTCCTATGAAGTCAGCCGCTCCCTGGCGGCCTGCGAGGGTGCGATCCTGGTGGTCGACGCGTCGCAGGGCGTCGAGGCGCAGACGGTGGCCAACTGCTACACGGCGATCGAGCAGGGTGTCGAGGTGATCCCGGTGCTGAACAAGATCGACCTGCCCGCGGCCGACCCGGACAACGCGATCCAGGAGATCGAGGACGTCATCGGCATCGAGGCACAGGACGCGCTGCGGGCGAGCGCCAAGACCGGCGAGGGGGTGGATGAAATACTCGAGGCGATCGTCGCGCGCGTGCCGCCGCCCAAGGGCGAGCCGACGGCGCGGCTGCAGGCCCTGGTCATCGACTCCTGGTTCGACAACTACGTCGGGGTGGTGATGCTGGTGCGCATGATGCAGGGAACGCTCCGCCCCAAGGACAAGGTGCTCCTGATGAGCGCGGACGCGCAGCACCTGTGCGAGCAGGTGGGCGTGTTCACGCCCAAGTCGCAGCCGCGTGAGGCCCTGGGCGCGGGCGAGGTCGGATTCGTCATCGCCGGCGTGAAGGACCTGCGCGAAGCGCGGGTCGGCGATACCCTGACACACGCCGACAAGCCCGCGGCGCAGCCGCTGCCCGGCTTCAAGGAGATCAAGCCACAGGTGTTCGCCGGCCTGTACCCGGTCGAAGCCAACCAGTACGAGGCGCTGCGCGAGGCGCTCGGCAAGCTGCACCTCAACGACGCCTCGTTCCACTACGAGCCGGAGATCTCGCAGGCGCTCGGCTTCGGCTTTCGCTGCGGTTTCCTCGGCCTGCTGCACATGGATATCGTACAGGAGCGGCTGGAGCGCGAGTACGGCATGCAGCTGGTCACGACCGCGCCGTCGGTGGTGTACGAGGTCTTGCTGCGCGACGGCTCGGTGGAGCAGGTCTCCAATCCGGCCAAGCTGCCCGACCCCGGCCAGATCGAGGAAATCCGCGAGCCGGTCATCGCCACCACGATCTTCGTGCCGCAGGAGCATGTCGGCCCGGTGATGACACTGTGCACCGAGAAGCGCGGCGTGCAGACCAATCTGCACTACGCGGCGCGGCACGTGGTTCTGTCGTACGACCTTCCGCTGAACGAGGTGGTGCTGGACTTCTTCGACCGGCTGAAATCGATGACGCGCGGCTTCGGCTCCATGGACTACGACTTCAAGGAGTACCGTCCCGCCGACGTGGTGCGGCTCGACGTGCTGGTGAACGGCGAGCGCGTGGACGCTCTGTCCAGCATGGTGCACCGCGACGTCGCGCAGCGCCGCGGCCGCGAGCTCGCGGCCCGGCTGCGCGGCCTGATCCCGCGCCAGATGTTCGATGTCGCCATTCAGGCCGCCATCGGCGGCAACGTCGTGGCGCGCGAGAACGTGAAGGCACTTCGCAAGAACGTACTCGCCAAGTGCTACGGCGGGGACGTGACGCGCAAGCGCAAGCTCCTGGAGAAGCAAAAGGAGGGCAAGAAGCGCATGAAGCAGGTGGGCTCGGTGGAGATTCCCCAGGAGGCGTTCCTGGCGGTGCTGCAGCGGGACGCGGACTAGGCATGAGCTTCGCCCTGTTCCTGCTGCTGCTGCTTGTCCTGACGGGCGCGGTCTGGGCGCTGGAGGCGGCGTGGCTGCGCAAGCGTCGCGGGGCGGACGCCAAGCAGCCGTGGTGGGTCGAGTATTCGGTGAGCTTCTTCCCGGTGATCCTCATCGTGTTCCTGCTGCGCTCGTTCCTGGTCGAGCCGTTCAAGATCCCCTCGGGTTCGATGATCCCGACGCTGCTCGTGGGCGATTTCATCCTCGTGAACAAGTTCACCTACGGCATCCGGCTGCCGGTGGCGAACCGAAAGCTGCTCGAGGTGGGCAGCCCGCAGCGCGGCGACGTCATGGTGTTCCGGTATCCCGAGGATCCGTCGCTGGATTACATCAAGCGGGTCGTCGGCGTGCCGGGCGATCGCGTCGAGTACCGCAACAAGCGCCTGAGCATCAACGGCCGCCCCGTGCCGGTGCGCCAGATCGAGGACTACCTGTCGCGCGAGCGCATGCAGTACTCGCGGCGCTACCTGGAAACGCTCAACGGCGCCGAGCACCAGATCATGATCGAGGAGGACGCGCCGGCCTACGTGCCGCAGGTGCGCGCGTTCCCCCACGCAGGCAATTGCAACTACAATATGTCCGGCCTGGCGTGCACGGTGCCGCCGGGGCACTACTTCGTGATGGGTGACAACCGTGACAACTCGAGCGACAGCCGGGTGTGGGGGTTCGTGCCCGATGGCAATATCGTCGGCAAGGCGTTCTTCATCTGGCTCAACCTCGGCGAGCTGGGGCGCTTCGGCGCTTTCCGCTGAGGGCTCGCTGCAACAGGAGATCGGCCATGCGCGCTAGGCAACGGGGCATAACGCTGATGGGGCTCATCATGGGCTCTTTCGTCCTCGTGTTCGTGGCATTGCTCGCGATGCGGCTGCTGCCGTCGTACATCGAGTACTTCACCATCAAGAAAGCGGTGGTCTCGATTTCCAACGAGATGCGCGGGCGCGGCGGCTCGGCCAACGACGTGCGCCGCGCGTTCGACGCCCGGCAGGCGATCGACGATTTCAAGGCGGTCAAGGCGGCCGACCTCGAGATCACCAAGGTGGGCAACGACGTGCAAATTGTCGCCGCCTACCGCAAGGAGATCCCGCTGTTCGCCAACATCGGCATCTACATCGACTTCGTGGCCGAGTCCAACTAGCCGGGGCCGCGCACGCGCCTTGTCACGCACCGCCCGCCTCGAGGAACGCCTCGGCCATCGGTTCCGCCACGGCGAGCTGCTCGAGCAGGCGCTGACGCACCGCAGCTTCGGCACCCCGCACAATGAGCGTCTCGAGTTCCTCGGCGACGGCGTGCTCGGCTGCGTAATCGCCGAGGCGCTGCTGGCGCGGTTCCCGCAACTGAGCGAGGGCGAGCTTTCGCGAATGCGCGCCAGCCTGGTGCGCCAGGAGGCGCTGGCGGCCGCGGCGGCCAGCCTCGAGCTCGCCGGGTACCTGCGCATGGGCCAGGGCGAGAGCGCGCGCGGCGGCGCGCAGCGTCCCTCGATCCTCGCCGATGCGCTCGAGGCGCTGTTTGGCGCGGTGTTTCTCGACGGCGGCTACGCCAGCGCCCGGGCCGCCGTCCTCGCCACGCTCGGCGGGGCGCTCGCGGCGACCGATGAGCTCACGACTGCCAAGGACCCCAAGACGCGGCTGCAGGAGGTACTGCAGGCGCGCCGCCAGGGCTTGCCGCGCTACACCGTGGTCGCCACGCGTGGGGCCGCGCATGAGCAGGTCTTCGAGGTGGAGTGCTCGATCGAGGGGCTTGCCCTGCACGCGCGTGGCAGCGGCGCTTCGCGGCGCGCCGCCGAGCAGCAGGCGGCCCAGGCGCTGCTCGGCCGCCTCGACGCATGACCGCATTTCGCAGCGGCAGCGTTGCCTTGGTCGGTCGCCCCAATACCGGCAAGTCGAGCCTGCTGAACCGCCTCATGGGACAGAAACTGGCGATCGTCTCGCCGCGCGCGCAGACCACGCGTCACTTGCTCCTGGGCGTGCTGAATGCCAAGGACTGCCAGCTGGCGTTCGTAGATTCGCCCGGGTTCCAGACGCGTCACCGCAATCTGCTCAACCGGTCGCTGAACCGGCGTGCCGGGGAGGCGGCGCGTGACGCGGATGTCGTCGCCTTCGTGCTGGAGGCCATGCAGTTCGACGCCGCCGATCGCGTGGTGCTCGCCCGCGTGCCCGCCGGCCGACCGACGGTGGCGGTGATCAACAAGGTCGATCGTGTGCGCACGGCGTCCAGCCTGCTGCCCTTCATCGCGCGCGTATCTCGCGAGCACACGTTTGCCGCCATCGTGCCGGTGTCGGCGACCACGGGCCGCAACGTGCCCGAGCTGCTGCGCGTGCTCGGCGGGTTGCTGCCGGAGGGCCCGGCGCTGTACCCCGCCGACCAGCTGACCGACCGCGACGAGCGCTTCTTTGCCGCCGAGCTGCTGCGCGAAAAGCTGTTCCGTGCACTGACCGACGAGCTGCCCTACAGCTGCGAGGTCATGATCGACAGCTTTCGCGAGGACGGTCGCCTGCGGCGCATTGATGCCACCGTGTGGGTGGAGCGCGAAGCGCACAAGCCGATCATCCTTGGCCGCGGGGGCGCGACCCTGAAACGCATCGCCAGCGAGGCGCGCAAGGACATGGAGCGCATGTACGGCGGCAAGGTGTTTCTGCAAACGTGGGTCAAGGTCAGGCGCGGCTGGTCCGGGGACGAGCGCATGCTGCGTCAGCTGGGATACGCCTGATGCGCCGCCGCACGGAGCACGAGCCCGGCTTCGTGCTGCACAGCTACCCGTACAAGGAATCCAGTCTGATCGTGGAGGCGTTCACGCGCCATCGCGGGCGGGTTGGCCTGCTGGCGCGCGGCGCACGCCGGCCGCGCTCCGCCATCCGCGGCACATTGCTCGCGTTCCACCCGCTGCGCCTGAGCTGGAGCGCGGCGAGCGAGCTCGGCACGCTGACCGCCGCGGAGTGGGCGGGCGGGCAGCCTGCGCTCTCGGGCATCGCGCTGATGTGCGGCTTCTATCTCAATGAGCTGCTGCTGCGGCTGCTGCCGCGTGACGATGCGCACGAGGCGCTGTTCGACGCTTACGCCGCCGCCGTTGCGCGCCTGGGCGCGGGCGATGAGCCCGCGGCGCTGCTGCGCGCCTTCGAGCTGAGGATGCTGCGCGAACTCGGGTATGCTCCGCCGCTGGACCGGGACGCAGGCAGCGGCACGCTGGTGCGCGCCGATGAGCGCTACGCCTATGTGCCGGAGCGCGGGCCGCTTACCCTGGCCGGGGCGGGCGCCGGGAGCGTGGACTCGGATTTCACGGTCTCCGGCCAGACGCTGCTCGACATGTCGCGCGAGGACTTCACGCGCCAGGAGACGCGCGATGAGGCCCGGCGCCTGATGCGCCGGCTGATCGCGGCGCGGCTGTCGGGACAGACGCTGCATACGAGCGACATGCTGCGGGAGCTGCAGGACCTATGATCGAGCTCGGCGTGAACGTGGACCATGTGGCGACGGTGCGCCAGGCCCGCCGCACCTACGAGCCCGACCCGGTGTGGGCGGCGATCGAAGCGCACCTGGGCGGCGCCGATGGCATCACGGTCCACCTGCGCGAGGACCGTCGCCACATACAGGATGAGGACGTGCGCCGGTTGCGCGAGCTCACGCACATCCGCCTCAACCTGGAGATGGCGGCGACCGACGAGATGGTGGCCGTTGCCGCGCGCATCAAGCCGGAGATGGCCATGCTGGTGCCCGAGGGCCGACACGAGATCACGACCGAAGGCGGCCTCGACATCGTTTCCCAGGAAGACAAGCTGCGCCGGGCCGTCGAGCGCCTGGCAGCCGCGGGCATCATCGTCTCGGTGTTCATCGATGCCGACGCGCGCCAGGTCGAGGCCGCGCATCGCATCGGCGCGTCGGTTTGCGAAGTGCATACGGGTCCCTATGCCATCGCCTTTCATTCGAAGGGCCGGGATGCCGAGAGCCCGGCGGTGCGCGCCGAGCTGGCGGAGATCCGCCGCGCCGGCGAAGCCATCCGGGCGTTAGGCATGCGCTTTAACGCGGGCCACGCGCTCAACTACTTCAATGTCGGGCCGGTGGCCCGCCTGCCGGGCCTGCGCGAGTTGCACATCGGTCATGCCATCGTCAGCCGCGCCGTGTTCGTCGGCATGCGCGAAGCGGTGCGCGAAATGAAGCAGCTGATGCTGCAGGCCGTGCGGTGATCTACGGCGTCGGCACCGACCTGATCGAGATTCCGCGCGTCGAGCGGGCGCTGGAGCGCTTCGGCGCGCGGTTTGCGCGACGCATCCTGTGCGAGCCGGAGCTCAGGCGTTTTTGCTCGCACGCCAAGCCGGCGGCCTATCTGGCCAAGCGCTTCGCCGCCAAGGAAGCCTTCACCAAGGCGTTGGGGACCGGCATCCGCGCGCCGGCCAACTGGCACGGCGTCTGGGTGATCAACCTGCGCTCGGGCAAGCCGCAGCTGGAATTTTCGGCATCCCTCGCCGAGCTCCTCGAGGCGCGCGGCATCCGCCGTACGCACTTGACCCTGACCGACGAGCGTGGCCTGGCCGCCGCGACGGTGATTCTGGAATGCGACGCGTAAGGGCGCGGTTGCCGCTCGGGCCGGCGGTCATCGATCCGGCGGGTACGATCCTCGGCGAGGACGATGTCCGCCGCCTGCGGCACCCCGCAGTGGGCGGCGTCATACTGTTCGCGCGCAACTTCGAGTCGCCCGAGCAGCTGCAGGCGCTGACCCGGGACATCCGCGCCCTGCGCGAGCCGCAGCTTCTGATCGGCGTGGATCATGAGGGCGGCCGCGTGCAGCGCTTCAAGGAGGGGTTTACCGCGTTGCCGCCGATGCGAGCACTGGGCCAGCTATGGGACCGGGACCGCGAGGCGGCGCGCGCGGCGGCCCGAGCCGCCGGCTACGTGATCGGGGCGGAACTGGCGGCGCACGGCCTCGATTTCAGCTTCACGCCGGTACTCGACCTCGACTATGGGGCAAGCTCGGTGATCGGAGACCGCGCGTTTCACTACGACCCGCTTGCCGTCGCGGCGCTGGGAGCGGAACTGGTGCGCGGCCTCGCCGACGGCGGCATGGGTGCGGTCGGCAAGCATTTCCCGGGTCACGGGTACGCCACCGCGGATTCGCACGTCGCCGTGCCGACCGACGATCGCCCGCTCGCGGAGATCCTGCGCAAGGATCTGGTGCCCTACGGCCCCGCCATCCAGGCGGGCCTGGCCGGGGTGATGCCCGCGCACGTGATCTATTCCCGGGTCGATGCCGAGCCGGCGGGCTATTCGCGTGTCTGGCTGCAGGAGGTGCTGCGCGGCAGGCTGGGCTTCAAGGGCCTGGTGTTCAGCGACGACCTGTCGATGGAAGGGGCGAGCACGGCGGGCGGCGTCGCCGAGCGCGCCCAGGCCGCGCTCGGTGCGGGCTGCGACATGGTGCTGCTGTGTGGGGATCCGGAGGGCCAGGAGCGCCTGCTGCACTCCCTGCAGGGGAGCACCCTGGCCTCGGCGGAGCGTGCCGAGCAGATGCGCCATCGCGGCGGCCGCGACCTGCGACGCAGCGTCGCCTTTCGCGATGCGCAGGGCGCGCTCGGCAGGCTCGCCTAGGCGCGCTCCATGTAGGTGCCTTCGTTCGTGTCGACCTTGATGCGCTCGCCCTTGTTGATGAACGGCGGCACCTGCACGGTGATGCCGGTTTCCAGCTTGGCGGGCTTGAAGGTGTTGGTGGCGGTCGCGTTGCGGATCCCGGGCTCGGTGTCGGTCACGGTGAGCACCACCGAGGGCGGGATGGCGATGCCGATGGCGCGGCCGTTGTAGAAATTGATCTGCACCTCGGCGTTGGGCAGGAGGTAGCCGGCCTGGCCTTCCAGGAACTCGGCGGGCAGCGACAGCTGCTCGTAGTTCTCCTTGTCCATGAACACGTAGCTGTCGCCGTCCTGATACAGGTACTCCATGGCGCGCGCATCCACGAAGGCGCGCTCCACCTTGTCCTCGGTGCGAAAGCGCTGATTGGTCTTGGTGCCCGACTCGATGTCCTTCATCTCCACCTGCATGAACGCGCCGCCACGGCCGCCGACGTGCACGTGGTAGCACTTGAGCACGCGCCATACGCGCTTGTCCCACTCGATCAGATTGCCGACGCGAATTTCGACTGCGGAGACCTTGGCCATGGCGGGATTGCCGGATGGAAAACGGGCGCGAATTTTACACTGATTCCGAGGCGCGGCGCTAGAATCGTCCCCATGGACGACGCGAAGTTCGACGCACAGCGCTTCGTCGCCGGCCTGCCCAACCTGCCCGGCGTCTACCGCATGCTCGGTGCCGCGGGCGAGGCCCTGTACGTAGGCAAGGCGCGGGATCTCAAGAAGCGCGTGGGTTCGTATTTCCAGAAGAACGCCGGCAGCCCGCGTATCCGCATGATGCTGTCCCAGCTGGCGCGCATCGAGACCACGGTGACGCGCTCGGAGGACGAGGCGCTGCTGCTGGAGAACAACTTCATCAAGAGCCTGGCGCCGCGCTACAACATCGTCTTCCGGGACGACAAGTCCTATCCGTACCTGATGATCACCGCGCACTCCTTTCCGCGCTTGGGCTTTCACCGCGGCGCGCGCGACGCGCGCAGCCGCTATTTCGGGCCGTTCCCGCACGCCCACGCCGTGCGCGAAAGCATCCAGCTGCTGCAGCGCGTGTTCCGGTTGCGCACTTGCGAGGATACGGTGTTCCAGAACCGCTCCCGGCCGTGCCTGCTGCACCAGATCCGGCGCTGCACGGCGCCCTGCACCGGGCTGATCGGCGAGGGCGCCTATGCCGAGGACGTGGAGCACGCGACGCTCTTCCTGCGCGGACGCGAGGACGACGTGGCGCGCAAGCTGACCGAACGCATGCAGGCGGCGGCACGCGCGCGGCACTATGAGCAGGCGGCGGTGTACCGCGATCAGGTGCGCGCGCTGTCGCGCGTGCAGGCGCGCCAATACGTGGAATCGAACCGCGGCGTGGACGCCGATGTTGTGGCCTGCGCCGAGCAGGATGGCGCGGGCTGCGTCAATCTGGCGATGATCCGCAACGGCCGTCACGTCGGCGACCGCAGTTTCTTTCCGTCAAACGCCGCCGCTGCCGGGCCCGCCGAAGTGCTGCAGGCCTTCCTGGAGCAGCATTACGTCGAGCAGCCAAAGCCCGCGCTGGTACTGGTGAGCCACGCGGTGGAGTTCCCCGCCGTGGTGCCGACGCAGGGAGAGCGCCGCGTGTGGGTGGAAATGGCACGCAAGAACGCCGAGCTCGCGCTCCAGCAGCGCGCGCGCGAGAAGAGCGCGCAGGAGGCCCGCTTGGCGGCGTTACGCGAAGCACTGCACCTTCCCGATTCGACGCAGCGCATCGAATGCTTCGACATCAGCCATACCATGGGCGAGGCGACGGTTGCCTCCTGTGTGGTCTACGATCGGCACGCGATGCAGAAAGGCGAGTACCGGCGCTACAACGTCGGCGATGCGGCGCCGGGCGACGATTACGCGGCGATGCGCCAGGTTCTGGGGCGCCGCTTCGAAAGGGTGAACGCCGAGGGCGGCAAGGTCCCGGACTTGGTGCTGGTGGACGGTGGCAAGGGACAGGCAGCCGTTGCGCGCGCGGTACTTGCCGAGCTGGGCATGAACGACGTCAGCGTCGTGGGCGTGGCCAAGGGACCGGAGCGCAAGCCCGGACTCGAAGAGCTGGTCATCGAAGCCGACGGCGCCGCACTCAGCCTGCCGCCGACGCACCCGGGATTGCACCTCGTGCAGCAGATCCGCGACGAGGCGCATCGCTTTGCGGTCCTCGGGCATCGCGCCCGGCGCGCCAAGACGCGAACCGCCTCGGCCTTGACGCAGATCCCCGGCATCGGCTCGGAGCGCCGCCAGCGCTTGCTGACCCATTTCGGCGGCGTGCGGGAGGTGCAGGCGGCGGCGGTGGACGAGCTGATGCAAGTCGCGGGCATCAGCCGACCGCTCGCGGAACGCATCTACAAGGCGCTGCACTGATGCCGCTCAACCTGCCCAATCTCATCACCTGGCTGCGCATCATCCTGATTCCGCTGCTGATCGGGATCTTCTACCTTCCCGATGACTGGCTTTCCCCGAGCGGCAAGAACGCTTCGGCCTGCGCGGTGTTCGTGGTCGCGGCTTTGAGCGACTGGCTGGACGGGTACCTGGCGCGCGCGCTCGACCAGACGTCCGCGTTCGGCGCATTTCTCGATCCGGTTGCCGACAAGCTGATCGTGGCGGCCGCCCTCATCGTATTGCTGCAGCTGGAGCGGGTCGAGCCGGTGATCGCGCTGATCATCATCGGCCGGGAGATCGCCATATCGGCGCTGCGCGAGTGGATGGCGAAGCTCGGGCAGGCCGGCAGCGTCGCCGTGGCATTCGTCGGCAAGGTGAAAACGGCGAGCCAGATGGTGGCCATCCCCCTGCTGCTCTACCACGATGCGCTTTTCGGCGTCATCAGCACGCAGTGGGTGGGGACCCTGCTCATCAATATCGCCGCGGTGCTGACGGTGATCTCCATGGTGCATTACCTGCGCCGCGCGCTGCCGTACGCGGGAGGATGAGCTATAATCCGGGCCCCCAAAGACGCGGGAGTAGCTCAGTTGGTAGAGCGCAACCTTGCCAAGGTTGAGGTCGCGAGTTCGAGACTCGTCTCCCGCTCCAGTTTAGGCTAGGGGAGGCCGCCAGGCCTTCCCTGTTTCCGAGGCATCCCCTGGCGGGATGGCAGAGTGGTCATGCAGCGGCCTGCAAAGCCGTGGACGCCGGTTCGATTCCGACTCCCGCCTCCAGACTTTCTTCCTACAGCGCCGCCCGGGTGGCGAAACTGGTAGACGCAAGGGACTTAAAATCCCTCGGCCGCAAGGCCGTGCCGGTTCAAGTCCGGCCCCGGGTACC
>DATHYT010000016.1:0-29991 GCA_035459025.1 Burkholderiales bacterium
CTGCTGTTCGGCCCCCAACAGCAGGATTCCGGTAAGCGCCAGCGCGAAGACCAGCGTGCCGGCCAGGACCGGCACGGGACGCTGCGCGCGCAGCGCGCCGATGGCGAGGCGCCCGAAGAAGGCGATCACCGCCGCCGCGACGACATCGTCGAAGCGATAGGCCAGCGGCGGTCCGCCGGAGGTGTCCTGGATGCGCGCGCCGACCAGCGCCAGGGTCAGCAGGACGACAACCCCGGCGACCATCCCGGCGTCCTTGAGCGCGCCAGGCCAGTCGAACGGCGATCGCGGGGCGGCGGCTGCGCGCATCAGACCTTCTCGACGTCGGGCTTGCCCAGCAACCCTGTCGGCCTGAAGATCAGCACCAGGATGAGGATCGCGAAGGTCGCCACATCCTTGTACTCGACGGAGAAGTACGCCGACCAGAACGCCTCGATCAGGCCGATGAGCAGCCCCCCGAGCATCGCGCCGGGGACCGAGCCGATGCCACCGAGCACCGCCGCGGTGAACGCCTTGATGCCGGCGAGAAAGCCGATGTAGAAGTCGATCACGCCGTAGTTGAGCAGGAACATGAGCCCGGCCACCGAGGCGAGGCTCGCGCCCATGACGAAAGTAATCGCGATGGTGCGATCGACGTTGATGCCGACCAGCGCCGCCATACCGAGATCCTGCTGGCAGGCGCGCTGCGCGCGCCCGAGCGCCGTGCGCGTGATGATCAGCGTGAAGCCGACCATCAGGCCCAGGGTGATCAGGATGATCAGCATCTGCAGAAAGCTGAACGCCACCGCGAATTCCCCGGTCTCGAAGAACCTCAGACCGCCGGTGACGACGGGCTGCAGCGGCTTCACGCGCGCCCCCTGCAGCAGTTGCACGTAGTTCTGCAGGAAGATCGACATGCCGATCGCGGTGATGAGGGCGGCGAGCCGCGGCGAGTGGCGCAACGGCCGGTAGGCGACGCGCTCCAGCGCCCAGCCGTACACCGAGGTGAGCAGCATGGTCGCCACGAGCACGATGACCAGCGCGAGCGGGATCCAGCCGATACCGATCAGGCCCAGGGCAAGGAACGCGATGAAGGCGATGAACGCGCCGATCATGAAGATCTCGCCGTGCGCGAAATTGATCATGCCGATGATGCCGTACACCATCGTATAGCCGATGGCGATCAGCCCGTAGATCATGCCAAGCGTCAGCCCGTTGATGAGCTGCTGCAGGAAGTAGCCCATGGATCGTCCCGTGCCGCGGTTGCGCGCGCGGGAATGGTTACACAAAAAAGGGCGCGGTGTCGCGCCCAGCGCGGCCTACGCGCGGCAGGCGTTGCGCAGCGCGTCGATGCCGTCGAAGGGCGGCAGGCATACGGCACCGCGGCACAGCCAAGCCTGCACGGCGGCCGACCCCGGCTTGTCGAGCAGCGGCGGCAGACCGCCGAGGCCGGCCGGGATGGCGAGCACCAAAGTCCGTGGCAGGTACTCCCGTGCCATCGCGCCGGTCCATGCGCGCAGCGCTTCCGGCGCGCCGCGCACAATTGCCGTGGCGGGCGGCGCGAGCCATTCTTCCAGCGCCATCAGCAGCGTTGCGTAGCCCGCGGGCTGCGCGCGCACGCCGGGAAGGAAGAGCCGCAACGTGCGCTCGGCCGCAACGGCATAACGGGTTTCGCCGGTGAGCGCGGCAAGCCGGTTCAGTGCAAGCGCGGCCGCGCCGTTGCCCGAAGGCGTGGCCTGATCATGGCCCGGCTTCGGCCGGTGGATGAGGCGCTCGTGGTCGCGCGCGGTGAAGTAGAACCCGCCCGATGCGCGGTCCTCGAACTGCTCGAAGAGCACGTCGGCCAGTGCTGTGGCGAATGCGAGATCCTCGGCGCGGAACTGCGCCTGCAGCAGCTCGACGAGCGCCAGCATCAGGAACGCATAGTCGTCGAGGTAGGCGTTGAGATGCGCGCGCCCATCCTTGTAGGTGGCGAGGAGCCTGCCGCCCTGCCACATGCGCGAGCGCACGAAATCGAGCGCGCGGCGCGCCGAGGCGAGCCACGCCTGTTCGCCGAACACGCGTCCCGCGCGCGCCATGCCGCCAATGGCGAGCGCATTCCAGGACACGAGCACTTTCTCGTCGCGACCGGGCCGCACGCGCTTGCCGCGCGCGGCGAGGAGCTTCGCTTTGGCCGCGGCGAGCAGGGCCTCGCCGCCGGTCCGCAATGGGCGCGCCACGCGCAGGTGCCAGTGACGCCCTTCGAAGTTGGGCGGGCCGTCAAGACCAAAGTGCGGCGCCGTTACCGCCCACTCCTCGGACGTGAGCAGCGCGCGCGCTTGGTCCGCGTCCCACACGTAGTACTTGCCCTCCTCGTGCTCGGAATCGGCATCGAGCGAGGAGGTGTAGCCGCCTTCGGGCGACTGCATCTCGTGCATCAGCCAGCCCGCGGTGGCCGCGGCGCAGCGCGCATAGAGATCGTCGTTCGTGACGCGCCAGGCGTCGGCGAGCAGCGCTAGCAGCGGCCCGTTGTCGTACAGCATCTTCTCGAAGTGCGGGATGCGCCATTCGGCGTCCACGCTGTAGCGGCAGAAGCCGCCGCGCAGCTGATCGAAGATGCCGCCCTCGCACATGCGTCGCAGCGTCGTATCGACGATCGCGGTTTCGCCGCGGCGCAGGCACAGTTCGAGATCGGTGGGATGCGGAAACTTGGGTGCGCCCCCAAAGCCGCCGTTACGCGCATCGAAGCTGGCGCGCAGCACGTCCAGCGCCGCGCGCACCGGCTCGGCATCGAGCGCTTCGCCGCCGGCGGGCGTGCGCGGCTGCAGCCGCTCCAACGCGAGGCGCACCTGCTCGCCCTGCTCGCCGACCGCGGCACGCTGCTCGCGCCAGACCTGCGCGATGCGCTCCAGGATCTCGACGAACCCCGGCAGCCCATAGCGCGCGCGCTTCGGAAAGTACGTGCCGCCCCAGAACGGCGTGCCATCGGGCGCGAGAAACATGGTGAGCGGCCAGCCGCCGCCGCGCTGCGCCAGCATCTGGTGCGCGGTTTGGTAGATCTGGTCGAGGTCGGGCCGCTCCTCGCGGTCGACCTTGATGTTGACGAAGTGCCGGTTCATGACCGCGGCTACTTCGGGGTCCTCGAAGCTCTCATGCGCCATCACGTGGCACCAGTGGCAGGCCGAGTAGCCGATGGAGAGAAGAATCGGCTTGTCTTCCCGTTGCGCGCGCGCCAGCGCCGCGGCGTCCCACGGCTGCCAGTCGACGGGATTTGCCGCGTGCTGCTGCAGGTAGGGCGAGGTTTCGCCGGCAAGGCGATTGCTCATGGCTGGCGCAGGATGTGCTCGAGTGTCTCGCGGTAGACCGGCAGCCGCGGGCCGCCGAGCGCGACCGCGCGGCGCGCCGCCGCCAGCGCGTCGTCGCGGCTTCCCAGTTCGGTCAGCGCCTGCGCGAGATTGTTCCACGCGTCGGCCGACCCGGGATGGCGCTGCGCCGCGCGCCGGTACGCGGCCGCGGCGCCGGAGAGGTCGCGCAACGCGTAGCTCGCGTTACCCAGGCCGATCTGGGCGGCGACGCTGTCCGGCCAGCGCGCAAGCGCCGCTTCATAGCCGCGGCGCGCCGCGGCCGGGTCGACGCGCTCGAGCGCGGCAACGGCGGCGAGGTAGGGGCGCTCGGCGACGGTTTCCGGCAGCCTTGCCGGCGGCAGCGCGAGCATGCCCCAATGTCCACTGCGCGCCCAAGTGTGCTCGAAGGTGTCGAGGCGCATGGCAAGGCGGCGCGTGACGCCGGAGCGCAGCACGAGCTCGCGCGCCTCGAGGTCGTAGCCGATCGCCACCGCGTAGTGCCACTGCGGCGCCCAGTCAAGCGCCAGGTTCTGCAGCACCAGCACCGGCGTGCCCGCGGCAATCTCGCGCAGCAGCGTGTCGAGACGCGGCTCGAGCGTGTAGGCGACGAGCCCATGGCGGCGCGTCGCCGCGAGCATCTCGGCCTGGAAAGACCCCTGGCGCTCCGGCACGTACACTTGCGGCACCAGCGATGCCGGCATCGCGTTCCGCCCCGCGTGCTGCAGCACGGTGGCGAGCGATGCCGGGCCGCACTGGTAATCTTCCTGCGGAAAGAACGGGGTGTGCGTCAGCTCGGCCCGTACGGGCAGGTTCGCCGGAGGGCGTTCGACGATGACGCTCGTCTGCGGCGCCGCGCAGCCGGCAAGCAATACTGCCGCCGAAATGAAAACCCCCGCCGCAGCGGGGGTCGCGACCTGCCGCATGGGCCGCTTAGCGCACGGAGCGCGTAAACGGAAAGATCTTGGTGTAGCCCATGACGTCGGTGAACAGCAGCACGAGGAAGATCAGCACCGCGGCGCCGAGCACGTCGCCGCCCGCGGGCAGCTCGTCGATCTGCGCAGCAAGGTGCGCCGCCTCCTCGTCGGTCAGGGCGGCGACCCGGGCCTGCGCCTGGACCGGATCCACGCCGTACGCCTTCAGGCGGGCTTGCACATCGCTGCGCTCGAGCAGGCCCGCCAGGCGCTCGTGCTGCGCGCCGGCGACCAGTACGTCGCTGCTTACAATCCCGGCATGCGCGGGCAGTACAAGTCCCGTGCCGCCCAGGCAGACGATGATGAGGCCGGCAACCATGCGACGAAAACGAGTCAGCATTATTCAATTCTCCTTTGGGGGTTGCGAATGCAAAAAGGGTAGTCCGCGCTCACCGTCAGCGTCAACCTCGGCTTGTCGGCGCGGCACGACAGGCGCAAGCACGCCGTGAGCGATCCGCGCGCACTCGAGGTGCTGCGGTTCTGGTTGGACGAGCATTCCAAGGATTGGTTCGTGAAGAAACCGGACCTCGACGCCGAGATCCGGCGGCGCTTTCACGCGCTATACCTCGAAGCCGCAACCGGTCGCCTGCAGGACTGGCTCGACGATGCGCGCGAGTGCCTGGCCCTCGTCATCCTGCTCGACCAGTTTGCGCGCAACATGTTTCGGGGCGAGGCGCAGGCGTTCGCCACCGACGCGCGCGCGCGCGCGGCGGCGCGCGTGATCCTCGATCACGGCTGGGACAAGGCGATGACGCAGGCCGAGCAGCTGTTCGCCTACCTGCCGTTCGAGCACAGCGAGTCGCTCGAAGACCAGGACCTGTCGTGCGAGCTGATGAAGGATTTCGGCGCCGAGCAGCGGCGCTACGCCGAGCGGCATCGTGAAATCATCGCTCGCTTCGGGAGGTTCCCTCACCGCAACGGCATTCTCGGACGCGAAAGTACCGCTGCCGAGATCGAATTTCTCAAGCTGCCGGGGTCAGGTTTCTGAATCGGTGATGGCGCCTTTCGAAGCCGTGGAAACCAGTTTCATGTACTTCGCCAGCAAGCCCCTGGTGTAGCGCGGCTTGGGCGCCTTCCATCGCTTACGGCGCCTGGCCAGCTCCTTCGCCGGGACATTCAGCCGGACCAGGTGTTTCTTCGCGTCGATGGTGACCGAGTCGCCCTCCTTTACCAGTGCGATGGTGCCGCCGACGTAGGCCTCCGGAGCCACATGGCCGACCACCATGCCCCAGGTGCCTCCCGAGAAACGGCCGTCGGTGAGCAAGCCCACCGAATCGCCCAGGCCTTGGCCAATCAAAGCAGAAGTAGGCGCTAACATTTCCTGCATGCCCGGGCCGCCTTTCGGCCCTTCGTAGCGGATCACGACCACGTCGCCGGCCTTGATGCGCTTGGCCATGATCGCCTTCATGCAAGCGGGCTCGGAATCGAACACGCGCGCCGGCCCGGTGATCGCGGTCTTCTTCAGCCCGGTGATCTTCGCGACGCAACCCTCGGTCGCCAGATTACCTTTGAGGATGGCGAGATGGCCCTGGCGATAAAGGGGATTGGACCAGGGCCGGATCACGTCCTGGTCGGCACGCGGCTCGGCCGGGACGTCCTTCAGCATCTCGGCCATGGTCTTGCCGTGGATCGTCATGCACTCGCCGTGCAGGACGCCGTTCTTAAGCAGGATCTTCAGCACCTGCGGCACGCCGCCGGCGCGATGGAAGTCCACCGCGACGTAGCGCCCCGACGGTTTCAAATCGCACAGCACCGGGACTTTGCGCCGCACGCGCTCGAAGTCGTCGATGGTCCACTTCACGCCCGCGGCCGAAGCGATCGCCAGGTAGTGCAGCACGGCGTTGGTCGAGCCCCCGGTCGCCATGACGAGCGCGATCGCGTTTTCGATCGACTTTCGCGTGATGATGTCGCGCGGCTTGAGATTGCGCTTCACCGCCTCGACCAGCACGCGCGCCGACTCGGCGGCGCTATCGGCCTTCTCGCGGTCGGGCGAGGCCATCTGCGAGGAGCCGAGCAGGCTCATGCCGAGCGCCTCGAACGAGGAACTCATGGTGTTGGCCGTGAACATGCCGCCGCAGGCGCCCACCGAAGGGCAGGCATTCTTCTCGATGCCGACGAAGTCCTCCTCGTTCATGCGCCCCGCCGAAAATGCGCCCACCGCCTCGAACGCCGAGACGATGGTGAGATCCTGCCCCTTCCACGTGCCCGGCTTGATGGTGCCGGCGTAGACGTAGATCGCCGGCACGTTCATGCGCGCGATGGCCATCATGCCGCCCGGCATGTTCTTGTCGCAGCCGCCGACCACCAGCGCGCCGTCCATCGCCTGGCCGTTGACCGAGGTCTCGATGGCATCGGCGATGACTTCGCGCGACACGAGCGAGTACTTCATCGCCTCGGTGCCCATGCCGATGCCGTCCGTAATGGTCGGCACGCCGAACACCTGCGGCTTGGCGCCCGCGGCCTCGAGCGCCGCCATCGCGCTGTCCACCAGCGGCTGGATGCCGGCGTTGCAGGGGTTCATGGTCGAGTGGCCGTTGGCCACGCCGACGATGGGTTTCTCGAAATCTCCGTCCTTGAACCCCACCGCGCGTAGCATCGCCCGGTTGGGCGAGCGGGCGACGCCCTGGGTGATCAGTTGTGAGCGGCGGTTGTCGGCCATGCGGCATATCTCCGGAAGTAGAATGCAAATTCTACCGTGCTGATTCACCCGCAATTCGATCCCGTCGCGCTCTCCCTCGGCCCGCTCGCCATTCGCTGGTACGGCCTGATGTACCTCGCCGCGTTCGGCTTCCTGTGGTGGCTGGGGCGCATCCGCATCGCGCGCGGCCTGGCGCCGATCGGCCGCGAGCAGTTCGACGATCTGATCTTTCTCGGCGTGCTCGGCACCATTCTCGGCGGGCGGCTGGGCTACGTGCTGTTCTACAAGCCCGGGTACTACCTCGAGCATCCGCTGGAGATCTTCGCGATCTGGCAGGGCGGCATGGCGTTTCACGGGGGCTTCCTGGGCGTGCTGGCCGCGGTGGCGTTCTTTGCTTGGCGACGCGGCGTGGACTGGTGGCGCCTGATGGACTTCATCGCTCCGTGCGTGCCGACGGGCCTCGCCGCGGGGCGGCTCGGCAACTTCATCAATGGCGAGCTGTGGGGCCGGCCGACCGATCTGCCATGGGGCATGGTGTTCCGCGGCGCGGGTAGCCTGCCGCGGCATCCGTCGCAGCTCTACCAGTTTGCGCTCGAGGGCGTGCTTCTGTTCGTGCTGCTGTGGTGGTATGCGGCGAAACCCAGGGCGCGCGGCGCGGTCTCAGCCATGTTCCTCATGGGCTACGGCACCTTCCGCTTCATCGCCGAGTTCGCCCGCGAGCCCGACGAATTCCTGGGGCTCCTGGCGCTCAACCTGTCGATGGGCCAGTGGCTGAGCCTGCCGATGATCGCGGCCGGCGCCGCGCTTTACGTCTGGAGCCGAGGTCAGAAATGAGGTGGCTGCTGCTCGCCCTCGCGCTCGCCTGCACCGCTCTAGCGGCACGTGCGCAGTCACACGAGGTGCCCTCCTGGTTTGCCGAATCGTTTCTCGAGTTCCCGCAGGACGTGAAGGAAGCGGCTGGCGATGGCAAGCGCCTGATGCTGTACTTCTGGCAGGAGGGCTGCCCCGCCTGCCGGAAGATGAAGGAGACCACGCTCGCCGATCCAGCGCTCGTGGAGGCGACACGCCGGCGTTTCGTCGCCGTCGCGCTCAATGTGTTCGGTGAGCGCGAGCTGCAGTGGACCGACGGGCGCACGCTGCGCGAAAAGGAGCTCGCCCGCGCGCTCGGCATCCGCGGCACGCCGACGCTGCTGTTCCTGGACGAGCGCGGCGCCGTCGTCTTGCGCCGGGTCGGCTACCTCCCGCCCGAGGGCTTCGCCGCAGCGCTCGCGGAGGCGAAGGGCCGCTAGCTCTCCAGCGCGCGCGCCAGCACGCGCGCCACGTGCTCGGCGCGGCGCCCGGCCCCGTCGGCGATCTGGTGGCGGCAACTGGTGCCGTCGGCGACGATGAGCGCCTCGGCCGGCGCATTGCGCACCGCGGGCAGCAGCGAACGCTCGCCCATCTTCATCGACGCCTCGTAGTGCTCGGCCTCGTAGCCGAAGCTGCCGGCCATGCCGCAGCAGCTCGATTCGATGATGGACACTTGCAGCGCGGGCACGGTCCGCAGCACTCGCTCGACTGCACCCATGGCGCCGAACGCCTTTTGGTGGCAGTGCCCATGCACGAGCGCCTGCGCGGCGAGCGGCTTCAGGGCCGGCGCGAAGCGCCCGGCATCGAGCTCCGCGGCGAGGAACTCCTCGAAGAGGTAGGTGCTGCCGGCCTGCGCGCGGGCCTCGGGCAGCAGCACCGGATACTCGTCGCGCAGCGTGTACAGGCACGAGGGCTCGAGACCGATCACGGGCACGCCGAGCCCAAGCCAGGGACGCAGCGCTTCGAGCACGCGCCGCGCCTCGACCCGCGCCTGGTCCAGCATCCCGGCGGTGAGGAACGTGCGCCCGCAGCACAGCGGTCGCTCGCCGGACGCAGGCTGCGCCACGTGCACGCGGTAGTCCGCGGCCTCCAGCACGCGCACGGCCGCGCGCGCGTTCTCCGGCTCGAAGTAGCGGCTGAACGTGTCCACCAGCAGCACCACTTCACGGCGGCCGCGCTTGGGCCAGACGCGGTCGACGAAGTAGTCCGAGCGCCACGGCGGCAATTCGCGACGCGGCGTGAACCCGAGCAGGGTGCGCGTGGCGCGCGCGCCCAGATTGGCCAGGCCCGCCGCGCGCGCCGCCCACGGTGCGTAGCGCGGCAGGTAGGCGATCAACCGCTCGCGCAGCGTCGCGCCGTGGCGCCTGCGGTAGTGCGCGAGGAACTCGATCTTCATGCGCGCCATGTCGACGCCGGTCGGGCATTCCCGCTTGCAGCCCTTGCACGATACGCACAGGTCGAGGGCCGCCTTCACGTCTTCGTCGGCGCTCGCGCCGAGCTGGCCCGAGAGCGCGAGGCGCAGCGTGTTGGCCCGACCACGCGTGAGGTGCATCTCGTCGCCGGTCGCGCGGAACGACGGGCACATGGTGCCGGCGTCGAACTTGCGGCAATGGCCGTTGTTGTTGCACATCTCGACGGCCTTGTCGTAACCGCCCCATTCGCCCCAGTCGAGCGCGGTCGTCGGCACCTGGGTCGCGTAGCCGGGCTTGAAGCGGAACAGCGCCTTGTCGTCCATCCGGCCGGGCGCGACGATCTTGCCCGGATTCATCAGGCCTTGCGGGTCGAGCCAGGATTTGATCTCGGCCAGGCACGCCGTGAGGCGCGGCCCGAAGAACGGCGCGATCCACTCCGAGCGCACCAGCCCGTCACCGTGCTCGCCCGAGTAGGCGCCCTTGTACTGCTTGACGAGCGCGCAGGCTTCTTCGGCAATGGCGCGCATCTTCTCGGCGCCATCGCGCCGCATGTCGAGCACCGGGCGTACGTGCAGTGTCCCCACCGAGGCGTGCGCGTACCAAGTGCCGCGCGTGCCGTGCTTCTGGAATACCTGCGTCAGGCGCTCGGTGTACTCGGCGAGATGCTCGAGCGGCACCGCGCAGTCCTCGATGAAGGACACCGGCTTGCCGTCGCCTTTCATCGACATCATGATGTTGAGGCCCGCCTTCCTGACTTCCCAGACGTCCTTTTGCAGCCCGGCATCGGTGATCTCGATGACGCTTCCCGGCAGTCCGAGATCGCCCATCAGCTGCGACAGCTGCTTCAGCTTGGAAACCTGAGCCGGCGCGTCGTCGCCGGAGAACTCGACCAGCAGGATGGCGTCCGGCTCGCCCTGGATGACGGCGTCGACCGTCCTGCGGAAGGCGCCGATGTCGCGCGCGAGGCCGATCATCGTCCGATCGACCAGCTCCACCGCCGAGGGACCCAGCTTGACGATGTGCTGCGTCAGATCCATCGCGGTGTAGAACTTCGGGAAGTGGCACACCCCCAGCGCGCGCGCTGGAGGCAGCGGCGCCAGCCGGAGCAGCAGCCGTTCGGAGTAGGCGAGCGTGCCCTCCGAGCCGACCAGGAGATGCGCCGCGTTCGCGTGCGGCGGTCCCAGGTGATCGAGGTTGTAGCCGGCGACGCGCCGCAGCACCTTCGGAAAGCGCGCAGCGATCTCGTCCTTCTCGCGCTCGTAGAGCGCGCCGAGCTTTCGCACCAGCTCGAGGTAGCCGGGGGGGCCCGAGGCATCCCGCATCGGTCCGAAGCGCCAGCGCTCGCCCCCGGCCATGACGGCGTCGATGGCGAGCACGTTGTGCACCATGTTGCCGTAGGCGATGGAGCGCGAGCCGCAGGAGTTGTTGCCCGCCATGCCGCCGATCGTCGCCTGCGCGCTGGTGGACACGTCGACCGGGTACCAGAGCTTGTGCGCGCGAAGCTGCGCGTTCAGCTGGTCGAGCACGAGCCCCGGCTGCACCAGCGCCGTGCGCCCGGCGGCGTCGACCTCCAGCACGCGATTCAGGTACTTTGAATCGTCGATGACGAGCGCGGCGCCGACCGCCTGGCCGCACTGCGACGAGCCGGCGCCACGCGGCAGCACCGGCACGCCCGCCTCCACCGCGATGGCGATCGCGGCGCGTGCCGCTTCCTCGGTGCGCGGCACGACCACGCCGACGGGCTCGACCTGGTATATCGAGGCATCCGTCGAGTAGCGGCCGCGGCTCGCCGCGTCGAACAGCACCTCGCCGTCGACCGCCTTGCGCAGGCGTGCAGCGATCGAAGCCTCGCCGGTTCGCGGGCCGACGATGCGCACCGGGCGTGCCTGAGCGTCCATGGCTGCGGGGTAGAATACACTGCGCCGCGCGACACGATGGGCGCGTTCGCTGGGGAGGATGCATGCCGCGCAATGCCGGACGACACTTCCTGCAGATCCCGGGGCCGACCAACGTGCCCGACCGGGTGCTGCGGGCGATCGATTTCCCGACGATGGATCACCGCGGGCCGGAGTTTGCAGACTTGGGCAAGGCGGTGCTCGAGGGCCTGCGGCGCGTATTCAAGACGCGCGGCCACGTCGTGATCTACCCCGCCTCGGGCACGGGCGCGTGGGAAGCCGCGCTGGTCAATACGCTCTCGCCCGGCGATGCGGTGCTGATGTGCGAAACCGGGCACTTCGCCACGCTGTGGCAGAAGATGGCCGTGAAGCTCGGCCTGAAGCCCGAGTTCCTGCCGGGCGACTGGCGCAGCGGCGCCGATCCCCAGGCCATCGAGAAGCGCCTGCGCGCGGATACCGCGAACAACATCAAGGCCGTCTGCGTGGTGCACAACGAAACCTCGACTGGCGTCGCTTCGCGCATCGCCGAGGTGCGCAAGGCGATCGACGCCGCCGGACACCCGGCGCTGTTCATGGTCGACACCATCTCGTCGCTCGCCTCGATCGACTACCGGCACGACGAGTGGGGCGTGGACGTCACGGTGGCGGGCTCGCAGAAAGGCCTGATGCTGCCGCCGGGCCTTTCGTTCAACGCCATCTCCGACAAGGCGCTCGCCGCCGCGAAAAGCGCCGGGCTGCCGCGCAGCTACTGGGCCTGGGAGGAGATGCTCGCCAGCGGCAAGAGCGGCTACTTCCCCTACACGCCGGCGACCAACCTCCTTTACGGCCTGCGCGAGGCGCTCGCCATGCTGGAGGAGGAAGGATTGGACAACGTCTTCGCGCGCCACCAGCGCCATGCCGAGGCGACGCGGCGCGCGGTGCGCGCCTGGGGCCTGGAGGTGCTCGCCACCAATCCGGCCGAGTATTCGGCCTCGCTCACCGCGGTGCTGCTGCCCGCCGGGCACGACGCCGACCGCGTGCGCAAGGTCGTGCTCGAGGCCTTCGACATGTCCCTTGGCACCGGTCTGGGCAAGCTCGCCGGCAAGGTGTTCCGCGTCGGCCACCTCGGGGATTTCAACGACCTCGCGCTGACGGGCACCCTCGCGGGCGTCGAAATGGGTCTTACGCTCGCGGGCGTCCCGGTCAAGAATGAAGGCGTAGCGGCCGCCATGCGCTATCTCGCCGAGTGCCATCGGCCGAAGGCGCGCGCGGCCGCCTGAACCCGCCGCACATCCAGGAGGAGAAAACCATGAAGCTTCGTGCATCCCTTGCAGCCCTGTTGCTCGCCGCGCTCGCGGCGCCCGCCGCCGCGCAGACCGAGCTGCGCTTCGGCCATGTCGGCGAGCCCGGCTCGCTCATCGCCGCTTCGGCGGAGGAGTTCGCCCGCATCGCCAACGCCAAGCTCGCCGGCAAGGCAAAGGTGGTGGTGTTCGGCTCGAGCCAGCTCGGCAACGACCGCGAGCTGCTGCAGAAAGTGAAGCTCGGCACGGTGGATTTCGCGCTGCCCACCACGGTGATGTCCTCGGAAGTGGACCTGTTCGGCCTGTTCGAGATGCCCTACCTGGTCAAGGACCGGGCGCACATGGCCCGCATCGAGAAGGAGATCTTCTGGCCGAGCCTCGCGCCGCTCGCCGAGCAGAAAGGCCTCAAGGTGCTCGCGGTGTGGGAGAACGGCTACCGCCACATCACCAACAACAAGCGCCCGATCGTGAAGCCGGCGGACCTGAACGGCGTCAAGCTGCGCACGCCGCGCGGCAAGTGGCGCGTGAAGATGTTCGAGGCCTACGGCGCGAGCCCGAGCCCGCTGCCGTTCTCGGAAGTGTTCACCGCACTACAGACCGGAGTGATGGACGGCCAGGAAAACCCGTTCGCCAACATCTGGACCGCCAAGTTCTACGAGGTGCAGAAATACCTGTCGCTGACCGGCCACGTCTACACCCCGGGTTACCCGGTGGTCGGCATCAACAAGTGGAAGACGCATTCCCCGGAGCTGCGCAAGACGCTCGAGGACGCGGCAAAGGAGACGCAGGCGTACGTCTACAGCACCGCGATCTCCATGGAGAACGACTTGCTCGGCAAGCTCAAGTCCGGCGGCATCAAGGTGAACGAGGCCGACAAGGACGCGTTCATCGCCGGCTCGAAAGCAATTTACGAGGAGTTCGGCAAGGAAGTGCCGGGCGCGCAGGCGCTCATCGACAAGGCGATCGCCCTCGGCAAGTAAGAGCGACGCCAAGGGGCCGCTGTACGCGGCCCTTTTTTTGCGTCCCGGCTCGCATCGCTCGTCGACCGCCGCATTGACCATGGCTGATCGCCTGCGCACGGCCTTCGAGCGCCTGCTCGAGGTCGTGGTCTTCGTGCTGATGATCGCGCTCGCGCTGCTCGTCGCGGCGGCGGTCGTGTTCCGCAAGTTCAACGCGCCGATCATCTGGTACGACGAGGTCGCGGTGATCCTGCTTGCCTGGATCACCTACTACGGCTCGGCGCTCGCCGCGCTCAAGGGCGCCCACATTTCTGTCTCGGCAGTAGTGGATGCCCTGCCGCGCGGCCCGCGCATCGTCGTGACGCTGTTCGGCGAGGCCTGCGTCATCGCCTTCTTCCTCGTGCTCGGCTGGGCCGGCTACCAGGTGCTGGGCGTGCTCGCCACCGACTACCTTGTCACGCTGCCCAAGGTGTCGAACGACTATGTGCAGTCGATCATCCCGATTGGCTCGGCGTGCTTCGTAATCGCCGAGCTGCTGCGGCTGCCCGCCGTGCTGCGCGGCGCCGCCGCGCGCAGCGAAGCGAGCCCCTGACATGGCCGTCGTCCTGCTGTTCCTCGGGGTGCTGGCGCTGGTGCTGATCAACGTGCCGATCGCGGTGGCGCTCGGCATCGCCGCCGCCGTCGCCATGATCGCGGCGCAAGGCGCGGGCGCGCTGCCCAACATGGCAATCGTCATGTACTCGGGCACCACCGGCTTCCCCCTGATCGCAATCCCGCTGTTCATCTTCGCCGGCGCGATCATGAACACTTCGGGCATCTCGCGGCGTCTGATCGCCTTTGCCTCCGCGATCCTCGGCTTCATCCGCGGCGGCCTGGCGATGGTGAACATCGGCAGCTCGATGTTCTTCGCCGAGATCTCGGGCTCGGCGGTGGCCGATGTCGCAGCGCTCGGCTCGGTGCTGATGCCGGCGATGAAGAAGAAAGGCTATCCCGGCACCTTCGCCGCGGCGATCACGTCGTCCTCGGCCTCGCTCGCCATCATCATTCCGCCCTCGATTCCCATGATCCTGTACGCGGTGATGTCGGGCGCCTCGGTGGTGCAACTGTTCGTGGCCGGCATCATCCCCGGAATCATCGGCGGGCTGGCGATGATGGCACTCAGCTACTGGTACGCGGTGCGCTTCAACTGGCCGGTCGAGGAAGTGTTCCAGCTCAAGCGGGTCTGGAAGACCTTCAAGGACGCCGCGCTTGCGCTGCTGCTGCCGGTGATCATCCTTGGCGGCATCTTCGGCGGCATCGTGACGGCCTCCGAAGGGGCGGGCCTGGCGGTCGTGGCGGCCATTGGCATCGCCCTGTACTACCGCGAGATCCAGTGGCAGCAGCTCTGGACGGCGGTAATCGACGGCGCAGTGCAGACCGCCGCGGTGATGCTGCTGGTGGCGGCAAGCGCGCTGCTCGGCGTGTACCTCACCGAAGCGCAGGTGCCGCAGAAGCTCGCGCAGGTGATCGTCGGCCTGACCAAGGAGCCCTGGGCGGTGCTGTTGCTGCTCAATTTCTTTTTCCTGTTCATCGGCCTGTTCCTGCACTCGGCCGCGGCCATCATCCTCGTCGTTCCGATCGTCATGCCGGTGGTGAACGCGGTCGGCATCGATCCGGTGCATTTCGGACTCATCGTCACGCTCAACCTCGCCATCGGCCAGCAGACGCCGCCGGTGGCGAGCGTGCTGATGACTGCGTGCTCCATCGCCAAGGAGAACGTCTGGGACGTGACCAAGGTGAATCTGCCCTTCATCGGCGTGCTCGTCAGCGTGCTGCTGCTCATCACCTACGTCCCCGCCATCCCGCTCGCGCTGGTGAACCTTTTCTATCGCTAGGGCCGCCATGCCGGAGAGCGTCTACGTCGAGCGCGACGGCGCCATCGCCACGGTGGTGCTCAACCGCCCGGACAAGATGAACGCCACGACGGTCGACATGTGGCTGCGGCTCGGCGATGCGTTTCGTGCGCTGAATGCCGACGAGGCGCTGCGCTGCATCGTGCTGCGCGGCGCCGGGCGCAAGGCCTTCGCCGCCGGCGCCGACATCGGCGAGTTCGGCAAGACGCGCAGCGACGCGAAAGCCGCCAAGGCCTATAGCCGGCAGGTCGGCGGCACCATGCACGAAATCGCGCATGCCCGCCACCCGACGCTGGCCCTGATCCACGGCGCCTGCGTGGGCGGTGGGCTGGAGCTCGCCGCGCTGTGCGACCTGCGCATCGCCGGCGAGTCGGCGCGCTTCGGCGTGCCGATCAAGAAGCTCGGCCTGGTCGTCGCCTACGACGAGATGGCGGCGCTCATCGCGCTGGTGGGCCGTGCTACAACGCTCGAGATCCTGCTCGAGGGCCGCGTGTTCGGCGCCGCCGAAGCGCTGGCCAAGGGTCTGGTGACCCGCGTGGTGGCCGACGACCGGCTGGACGAGGAAGCGTACGCCGCCGCGCGGCGCATCGCCGAAGGCGCACCGCTCGCGGCGCGCTGGCACAAGAAGTTCGCGCGGCGCCTGGCCGATCCGCGGCCGCTGACTGAAGAGGAGTACGACGAAAGCTATGCCTGCTTCGAAACCGAGGACTTCAAGGAAGGCGCCGCGGCGTTCCTCGCCAAGCGCGCGCCCCAGTTCCGCGGCCGCTAAGGTCGGGCCGCTCGCGGGCGTCAAAGTGCTCGAGCTCGCGCAGATCATGGCGGGCCCGACCTGCGGCATGCTGCTTGCCGACCTCGGCGCCGACGTCATCAAGGTCGAGCGCATCCCGGGCGGCGACGACACGCGCAGCATGGACCGGCACTCGATCAACGGCGAATCGGCGGCGTTCATGGCCATGAACCGCAACAAGCGCGGCATCGCGCTGAATCTCAAGCTGCCGGCCGCGCAGGAAGCGCTGAAGCGCATGGCGGCCAAGGCCGACGTGCTCACCGAGAACTACCGCAAGGGCACGCTGGAGAAGCTCGGCGTGGGCTACGACACGCTGAAGAAGATCAACCCCGGGATCATCTTCTGCTCGATTTCCGGCTACGGCCGCACCGGGCCCTATGCCGACAAGGGCGGCTACGACCTCATCGCGCAAGGCATGTCGGGCCTGATGGCGATCACCGGCGAGCCGGGACGAGCGCCGGTTAAGGTCGGCAGCCCCGTCTGCGACATCAACGGCGGCATGCTCGCCGCGCTCGGGGTGGTGTCCGCCTACGTGCACCGCCTGAAGACCGGCAAGGGGCAGATGGTGGACACCTCGCTCTTCGAGGCGGGCATCCAGCAAACCTACTGGCAGGCGGCCATGCACTTCGCGACCGGCGAATCGCCGGGCCCGGGCGGCTCGGCGCACCCGCTGTCGGCGCCCTACCAGGCCTTCCAGGCGAAGGACGGCTGGCTCACCATTGGCGGCGCCAACCAGGCGAACTGGCAGCGCATGGCGCGCGTGCTCGGCGCGCCGGAGTGGATCGAGGATCCGCGCTTCCTGAACAACACGCAGCGGATGAACAATCTTCCCGCACTGGTGGCCTTGATGAACGAGAAGCTCGCGGCGAAGACGGTGAGCGAGTGGCTGGCGCTGCTCGACGCCGCGGGCGTGCCCTGCGGCCCGATCAACTCGATCGCGCAGGTGTTCCAGGATCCGCACGCGATCGCGCGCGAGATGGTGGTCGAGCTGGAGCACCCGAAAGCAGGCCACACGCGCGCCATCGGCCTGCCGATCAAGCTCTCCGCTTCGCCGGGCAAGGTGCGGCGGCCGGCGCCGCTCTTCGGCCAGCACACGCGCGAGGTCCTGGCCGAGTTCGGCTTTGGCAAGAAGGAGATCGAGGACTTGATCGGCAGCGGAGCGGCGATCGCCGCCTGAGCATGGACTTCACGCTGAGCGAAGAGCAGCGGCTGTTTCGCGACAGCGTGCGCGGCTTCGCGGCAAAGCACCTCGCCGCGGGCGCGCTTGCGCGCGCGCACGACCCGGCGCACCCCTTCGACGTCGCGCGCCTGATGGCCAAGCAGGGCCTGCTCGGCATCACGATAGCCGAGGCCGACGGCGGGCAGGGTGGCACGCTGATGGACGCGGTCCTCGCCATCGAAGCAGTGGCCTCGGTCTGCCCGCGCAGCGCCGACGTGGTGCAGGCAGGCAACTTCGGCCCGGTGCGCGTGCTCGCCGAGTTCGGCAGCCCCGAGCAGAAGAAGAAGTACCTCGCGCCGATCCTCGCCGGCGAAACGGTGATGTGCCTCGGCATGAGCGAGCCCGAGGCGGGGTCGGCGGTCACCGACCTGAAGACGAGCGCCACGCCGGACGGCGACGGCTATCGCGTGACCGGCAACAAGGTGTTCTCGACCCACGGGCCCTACGCCTCTGTGATCCTCGCCTACGTGCGCTACGGCCTGGGGGTCGGCGGCATCGGCTCGGTACTGATCGAGCCGGGCTGGAAGGGCGTGACGCTCGGCAAGCCCTCGCGCTTCATGTCGGGCGAGGAATGGGTCGAGATCCACTTCGAGGACGTGCGCGTGCCGCGCGAAAACGTGCTCCTCGGACCCGGCGGATTCAAGAAACAGATCGCGGGGTTCAACGTCGAGCGCATCGGCAATACGGCGCGCTCGCTCGCCCTGGGCCGCTACGCGTATGAGGCAGCCCGTGAGTGGGCGCTTACCCGCCACCAGTTTGGCCGGGCGCTGGCCGAGTTCCAGGGCCTGCAGTGGAAGTTCGCCGACATGAAGATGAAGCTCGACGCCGGGGAGCTGCTCCTTTACCGCGCGGCAGCGAACGCCGACCGCGGCATGCCCTCGGCAGAGGAGACCGCTATCGCCAAGGCGTTCTGCAACCAGGCCGGCTTCGAAGTGGCGAGCGAGGCGCTGCAGGTGATGGGCGGCACCGGCTACAGCCAGGAACTGCTGGTCGAGTACTGCCTGCGCCGTTGCCGCGGCTGGATGATCGCCGGGGGCTCGATCGAGATGATGAAGAACCGCATCGCCGAAGGGATCTTCGGGCGCAGCTTCCCGCAGCGGCCGTGAGCGGCGAACTATTCCGTGCGTTGTTCGCGCCGCGTGGCATCGCGCTGTACGGCGCGTCCGGCGATCCGTCGAAGAACACCGCGCGGCCGCAGCGCTTCCTGCGCAAGCATGGCTATGCGGGGAGCATCGTTCCGATCAACCGCACGCGCCGCGAGGTCCTCGGCGAGACGGCCTACCCGAGCCTCGCCGCCGCGCCGGGCGATATCGACCAGGCCTTCGTGATGGTGCCGCCGGCAGACGTGCCGGCCGCCTGTGCTGAGTGCTTCGCGCGCCGCGTGCCCGTGGTAACCATCTTCACCGACGGCTTCGGCGAAACGGGAGATGCGGGGCGCCAGGCCGAAGCGCGCCTGGTCGCGGCGGCGAAGTCCGCCGGCACGCGCCTGCTGGGTCCCAACAGCATCGGCCTGGTCAGCACCTCCCCGCCGGCGCCGCTGACGGTCAACGCGACGCTCGAGCTCGAGCGCCTGCCGGTCGGCCCGCTTGCCGTGGTATCGCAGTCCGGGAGCCTGATCGGCGCGCTGCTGTCGCGCGGCGCGGCGCGCGGCATCGGCTTCTCGCGCCTGGTGTCGGTCGGCAACGAAGCCGACCTTTCGGTCGGCGAGCTGATGGACCTCCTCGTCGACGATGCGCAGACCGGCGTGATCCTGCTGTTTCTCGAGACGCTGCGCGACGCGAAGCGCATCGAGCGTGCGGCGCGGCGCGCGTTCGACGCCGGCAAGCCGGTGATCGCCTACAAGCTTGGCCGCTCGGCGGCCGGCGCGGCGCTCGCGCGCTCGCACACCGGCGCGCTCGCGGGCGACGATCGGGCAGCCGACGCCTTCTTCGGCGCCTGCGGCATCCTGCGCGTACGCTCGTTTGAAGCCCTGATCGAGACGGCACAGCTGGCGATCGGACAGCGCCCGCCTCGCGGCAAGCGCGTGGCCGCGCTGACCACGACCGGGGGCGGCGCGGCGGTGGTTGCCGATCCGCTTGGCGCTGCGGGCGCGGAGCTGGTCGCGCCCCCGCCCGCGCTGGCCGACACGATCCGGGCGCTCGGGGTGCGCGTCGCAGACTCGCCGCTTATCGACCTCACGCTCGCCGGCACGCGCGCCAACGTCTACGGCCCGGTGCTCGAAGCGCTCCTCGCCTCGGACCACTGCGACGCGGTGCTCGCCGCGGTGGGCTCGTCGGCCCAATTCCATCCGCAGCTCGCGATCGAGCCGATCCTGGAAGCGCACCGCAAGCATTCCGGCAAGCCGCTGGCGGTGTTCCTCGCGCCCGAAGCGCCCGCGTCGCTGCAGCTGCTGGCGCAGGCCGGCATCGCCGCATTCCGCACGCCCGAGTCTTGCGCCGACGCGCTCGCGGCGTTTCTCTCCTGGCGCGCGCCGCGGGCGCCGGCCTCGCCCGTCTCCTTCGACATACCGCAGGCGCCCACGCAGCGGCTGCGCACGCCGGACGAGCCCATCACGATCCCGTTCCCCGTGGCGATCAAGATCGATTCGCCCGACATCGAGCACAAGACCGAGGTCGGCGGCGTCGAGCTCGACCTGCGCGATGCCAAAGAGGCGGCGGCGGCGGCCCGGCGCGTGCTCGAGCGCGTGCGCGGGGCGTGCCCCCGGGCCCGGGTCAACGGCGTGACGGTCTCGAGCATGCAGACCGGGCTTGCCGAGGCGATCCTCGGCTATCGCCTCGACCCGCAGGTCGGGCCGCTCGTGTTGGTCGGCGCCGGGGGCACGCTCGCCGAGCTCTACCGCGACTTCGCGCTGCGCCTCGCGCCGGTGAGCCTCGAGGAAGCGCGCGAGATGGTGGCCGAAGTGCGCGGCTTTGCGCCGCTGCGCGGCTACCGCAACGCGCCGCGCGGCGACCTCGAGGCGCTTGCCCGGGCGGTGGCCGCGCACTCGCGGCTCGCGGCGCGGCCCGAGATCGCCGAAGCCGAGATCAATCCCCTGATCGTCAAGGCCGACGGCGTCGTCGGCGTTGACGCGCTGGTCGTTCTGCGCGAAGGTGCGCCCGATCATGGCGCTGCCGCTTGAGAGGCTGATGGAGCGCGCCGCGGGCGACGCGCTGCTCGCGCGCTTCGGGCTGGACTTCGATTGCGCCCTGCTGGTCGGCGACGGCGACACCGACTGGCTCGTCGAGATCGCGCGCGGCGCGATCGTGCGCGTGGCGAAGGGCCCGTTCATCATGCCCAAGACCGACCTGCGGCTGCGCGCGGCGAGCGAGGTGTGGGGCAAATTCCTCGCGCCCGTGCCGCCGCCCGGCTATCACGACCTCCTCGCGCTGCGACGCTACCGGCGCATCCAGATCGAAGGCGATATCCGCCTCATGTCGGCGTACCTGTTCTACCTGAAGCGCCTGTTCGCGCTGCTGCGCGCACCCGGCGCATGAAAGCGGCCCGCGAGCCGGTCACCGGCTACTACCTCAATGTCGAGATCCTCGGCCGGCCGCAGCGCCTGTATGTCGAGGAGGCGGGTCAGGGCATTCCCCTGCTGTGCCTGCACACGGCGGGCTCCGACACGCGGCAGTACCGCGGGCTGATGAACGATGCCGGCATCCTCCGCGACTACCGCGTCATAGCGTTCGACATGCCCTGGCACGGCAAGTCCTCCCCGCCCGCGGGCTGGCAGACCGAGGAATACAGGCTGACGAGCGCAGACTACGCGCGCATGGTGCTCGAGGTGTGCGACGCGCTCGCGCTGGAGCGGCCGGCCGTGATGGGCTGCTCGATCGGCGGGCGCATCGCGCTCGTGCTCGCCATGGAGCACGCGAAGCGCTTTCGCGCCATCATCGGCCTGCAATCCGGCGCCTCGATCGACCCCTATTACGAGCTGACCTGGTTCCATCATCCGCAGGTGCATGGCGGCGAGGCAGCGGCGGCCTACGTCAGCGGGCTGATGGCGCCGATGTCGCCCGACACGGACCGCTGGGAGACGCTCTGGCACTACATGCAGGGCGGCCCCGGCATCTTCAAAGGCGACCTGTACTTTTATCGCGGCGCCGACGGCGACATCCGCGAGCGCCTGTCCGCGATCGACACCCGCGTCTGTCCGCTGTACCTGCTCACGGGCGAGTACGACTACTCGGTCTCGCCGGAGGACACGCGCGCCGCGGCCGAGCGCATTCCGGGCGTGAAGTTCACGGTGATGCCGAAGCTCGGTCACTTTCCGATGAGCGAGAACCCGGCCCTGTTCCTGTCGTACCTGAAGCCGGTGCTGGACGAGATCCGGGCGCGCGGCTGACGGGCATGCGCGCCGTCGAACGCTGCGGCGAGTTTGTCGAGTTCATGCGCGAGGCGCCGCTCGCCGCAGAGGTCCTGCACCATGCCAAGCGCGCGGTCATCGACTGGGTCGCGGCCGCGCTGCCCGGTGCGGGGGTGCCGCCGGCGCTCGCACTCGAAGCGGCGCTTGTCGAGGAGCTCGACCGCGGCGCGGCGCAACTGGTGCTCGGCCGTCCGGCCACCGTGCGCGCCGCAGCGCTCATCAACGGCACCGCCGCGCACACGGCGGAAGTCGACGACATCTTCCGCGACGGCATCTACCACCCCGGCGCACCGACCATTGCGGCGGCGCTCGCGCTGGCGCAGGCCGGCTCGCTGAGTGGCCTGCGCTTCCTCCGCGCGGTGATCGCCGGCTACGAAGTCTCCACGCGCATCGCGCGCGCGATGGGCCGCGCGCATTACCGCTTCTGGCACAACACCGGCACCATCGGCGCGTTCGGCGCCGCCGCGGCGGCCGCGGGCGCGCTGTCGCTGGACCGAAAGCGCAGCGCCCATGCGCTCGCCACCGTGGCCACGTTCGCAGCCGGGCTGCAGCAGGCCTTCCGCAGCGATTCCATGTCGAAGCCTTTGCACGCGGGACGCGCGGCCGAAGCCGGCGTCACCGCGGCGCTCGCCGCGCGCGAGGGCGTGACCGGATCGCTCGACGTCCTCGACGGCGCGGCCGGCTTCGGCCGCGCCATGGGCGAAGGCCCCGACTGGGTCGACGCGTTCGCCACGCTCGGCACGCACTACAACATTGCGCGCATGACGTTCAAGAACCACGCCTGCTGCGGACATACGTTCGCGGCCATCGACGGCGCGCTCGCCGCGCGCGCGGCGCTCGGCGCCGCCGCGCCGGACATCGCGCGCGTTCGCATCGGCAGCTATCGCGCCGCGACCGAAGTCTCCGGCATCGAGAACCCGCGCACGGCGGCCGAGGCGCGCTTTTCCATCAAGTACGTGGTGGCGCACGCGCTTCGCCACGGCAGCGTACGGCTTGCCGCGTTCGAGGCTGCGCCGCTCGCCGATCCCGAAACCCGCGCGCTGATGGGGTGCATCGAGGCGGCCGTCGATCCCGAACTCGACGCCGCGTTCCCCGGGCAGCGTGCCGCACGCGTGGCGATCGAAACACGCGACGGGCGCAGCCACGCTCTGCTGCAGCCGGCGCGCAAGGGCGATCCCGAGCTGCCGCTCGACGACGCCGAGCTCGAGGCGAAGTACTTGGAGCTGGCGGCGCCGGTGATCGGCGCCGCGCCGGCGCGTGCGCTACTCGCGCGCCTGTGGCGGCTCGAGCGCGAGCCCGGCGTCAGCCTCGCGGCCGCAGCACCGCCACGAGCGGCAAGGTGAGCAGGATCGTCCCGCCCAGCGCCGCGATGGCGGCCTGCACCCCAAGCTGGTCGCCGAGCAGCCCGAAGGTCAGCGGCGCGACGATGCCGCAGACCGAACCCACCGTATAGAACAGACCGAAAGCGCGCGACAGCCGCTCCGGCCTGACGTACTCGCCGATCGTGGCGTACAGGACCGACGACGTCCCCTGGACGACGACGCCAAGCAACGGCAACAGTAGCAGCGCCCCCGCGGCGGGCAGGGCAAGCACGGCGAAGATGCCGGCCGCGGTCGCGATCTCGGTGGCGACGATCATGCGCGGCACGCCGATGCGCTCGGCGAGCACGCCGCAGGCGAGCTTGCCGGCCATGCCGCCGGCGAGCACCAGGGGCACCGCGGCCACCGCCCAGCCCGCGGACAGCCCTTTGGCGAGCAGCAGGAAGGCGATGAAGGTGAGAAAGGCGCTGCGCGTGCTCGCGTCGAGAACCTCGATCGCGCACAACGCGAGAAAGCGCGGGCGGTCCCGGATGCCCCAGTCCATAGCGCGATCCCCCCTCGACGCATGCTGCGGCGCCGGCGCCCTTCCCGCAGCCAACAACGCAAGCACCGCCACCGCCACTGCAATGGCGGCGACGCCGAATCCGATCACCGGCGCCTGCCACGCGACCCCCGCCAGCAGCAGCAGCGAGACCAGTCCCCCAAACGCGAACTTGCCCACGTCGCCTGCGAAGTTGTACGTGCCGAGCGCGGCGCGCCGTCCCTGGACCGGATAGGCACGCGACACCAGCGTCGAGGCGAGCGGATGCTGCACCGCAGAGCCCATGCCCGCGAAGAACAGTGCCGCAAGGATCGCCCAGAAGCCTTGCGCGTAGCCGAGCGCGATGAACGCCGCGCCTGCCAGCGCAGTGCCGAACGCAAGCAGGCCGCGCTCGCCGACCCTCTCGGCCAGGATGCCAGCCGGTATCTGGAACGCCGCCATGGCCGCGCGGTGCGCGCCGCGAATGATGCCGACTTGCGCGAGCGACAGCCCGAACGCATTCGCGAGCAGCGGCAGCAGGACGTAGGTAACGTCGGATAGCCCGTCGTGCAGCGAGTGCACCGCGCTGCAAGTCGTCAGCGTGCGTTTGCTCATCGGCGATCCGGCAGGAGCTGGATTTTCGGCATGGTAGACTGCCCAGCCCGTGGCCACCCTACTAGGAGGGGGAAGGTGGCGAAGCTGCTCGAAGTCAAGAACCTGCAGACGCAATTTCTCACGTCCGCCGGCGTCGTGCGCGCCGTCGACGGCGTTTCCTACGACATCAACGAGGGCGAGACCGTCGCGCTGGTCGGCGAATCGGGCTGCGGCAAGTCGGTGTCGGCGCTGTCCATCATGCGTCTGGTCGCCGAGCCCGCGGGGCGCATCGTCGGCGGCGAGATCCTGTTCAAGGGACGCGACCTGCTCAAGTTGACCGAGGAGGAGATGCGCGACGTGCGCGGGCGCGACATCACGATGATCTTCCAAGAGCCGATGACCTCGCTCAACCCGGTGCTTTCGATCGGGCGCCAGCTCACGGAGGGTCTCGAGATCCACCTCGGCATGAACCAGAAGGCGGCGCAGGCGCGCGCCGTGGAACTGCTCGGCCTCGTCGGCATTCCGGACCCGCAGCGCCGCCTCACGCAGTATCCGCACCAGTTCAGCGGCGGCATGCGCCAGCGCATGATGGTCGCCATGGCGCTCGCCTGCAATCCGAAGCTCATCCTCGCCGACGAGCCCACCACGGCGCTCGACGTCACCATCCAGGCGCAGATCCTGGAGCTGTTGCAGGACCTTTCGCGCCGCCTGGGCGTCGCGATGCTGATCATCACGCACAACCTGGGCGTGGTGGCGCGCTACGCCGATCGCGTCAACGTCATGTACGCCGGACGCGTCATCGAGCAAGGCAGCGCTGCGGAGATCTATGCCGATCCACGTCACCCCTACACACTCGGGCTGCTGCGCTCGGTGCCGCGCCTCGATGAGCCGATGCGCGCCAAGCTCGATCCGATCGAAGGGCAGCCGCCTGATCTGACCAGGCTGCCGCCCGGCTGCGCGTTCGCGCCGCGCTGCGCCTTCCGCGTGGACCGCTGCACCGAGACGCCGCCGCTCACGGCGCTCGGCGCGCCCGGACACCTGTCGGCCTGCTGGGAGGCCGAGCACTTGGCGAAGGAGGTGCCGGCATGAGTCAGCCGTTGCTCGAAGTGCATGGCCTCGTGATGCACTTCCCGGTGGGCGGGGGGATGTTCTCCAAGCCGGCCGGCGTGGTGCGCGCGATCGACGGAGTGAGCTTCAACATCCGCAAGGGCGAGACGCTCGGCCTCGTCGGCGAGTCAGGCTGCGGCAAGACCACTACCGGGCGCTGCATCCTGCAGCTCGAGCGTCCCACGGGCGGGCGCATCGTCTTCGAGGGCGTCGACATGATGGCGCTCGACGCCGCCGAGCTGCGCGCCGTGCGCCGCCGCGTCCAGGTAATCTTTCAGGACCCGTATTCCTCGCTCAATCCGCGCATGACCGTGGGCCAGATCCTCGCGGAGCCGCTCAAGGTGCACCGCATCGTGCCCGACAAGGGGCAGCGGGAGCTGCGCGTGCGCGAGCTCCTCGTCCAGGTGGGCCTGCTGCCGCAGCACGCGAGGCGCTATCCGCACCAGCTCTCAGGGGGGCAGCGCCAGCGCGTGGGCATCGCGCGCGCCCTCGCCACGGAGCCCGCGCTCATCGTTTGCGACGAGCCCGTGTCGGCCCTTGACGTGTCGATCCAGGCGCAGATCATCAACCTGCTCGAAGAGTTGCAGTCGCGCTTGGGGCTGACATACCTGTTTATCGCTCACGACCTGTCGGTGGTGCGCCACATCTCCGATCGCGTGGCGGTAATGTACCTCGGCAAGATCGCCGAGCTCGCCGACCGCAACGCGCTATACGAAGAGCCAATACACCCCTACACCCAGGCTCTGCTCTCGGCGGTGCCCATTCCCGACCCGAAGATCGAAGCCAAGCGCAAGCGAATGGTGGTGCGCGGCGAGGTGCCGAGCCCGCTCAACCCGCCGTCCGGGTGCGTGTTTCATCCCCGCTGCCCGATCGCGGTCGCTCGCTGCAGTGCGGAAGTGCCGCCGTTGAGGGAGATCCGCCTCGGACACTGGGCCGCGTGCCATCTTGCTTGACAGAAGGGGATGATCCCCATTAACTAGCCTTCCACAAGCATTGGACGATCCGCAGGACCCCCATCGCAGGGGACCCGTCATTTCGAGGAGGAGGTGCAACATGAAGAATCGACTCGCGAGTCTGCTGGCCGTCGTGGCCAGCGCCACACTCGCCTTTCCCGCGCAAGCCCAAAGTCCCCGGTACGGTGGGGAACTCGTCTTCACCGTGCCCTCGGAGATGCCGTCCTACGACGGCCACCGCGAGCAGACCTTCGGTCTGATCCATCCGATCGCGCCGCACTACAACACGCTGCTGCGCGTCGACCCCAACGACCCGACTGGCACCACGCCGGTGGGGGACCTCGCTGAAAGCTGGACCGTCTCGAGCAATCAGCTGATTTACACGTTCAAGCTGCGCCGGGGCGTCAAGTTCCACGACGGCTCCGACATGACCTCGCGGGACGTAAAGGCGTCCTACGACAAGATCATCAACCCGCCCGAAGGCGTCGCCAGCGTGCGCAAGGCGACGTACCTGGTGGTGGAAGAGGTCGAGGCGCCCGATGCCTACACGGTCCGCTTCAAGCTGAAGTGGCCTTCGGGTGCGTTCCTGCAGTCGCTCGCTTCGCCTTGGAACTTCATCTACAAGGCCGACATCCTGGCGAAGGACATGCACTGGTACGAGAAGAACATCATGGGCACTGGCCCGTTCACGTTCGTCGAGCACGTCAAGGGCTCGCACTGGGTCGGCAAGAAGAACCCGAACTACTGGAACAAGGGCAAGCCCTACCTGGACGGCTATCGCGCGCTGTTCGTGCGCTCGCACTCGGCACAGGTGGCTGCGGTGCGCGGAGAGCGCTCGCACATCCAGTTCCGCAGCTTCACGCCAGCGGACAAGGAAACTTTGTCCACGGCAATGGGCGACAAGATCAAGTTCCAGGAAAGCGCGTGGGACTGCATTCTTCTCGTGGCGATCAATCACACCAAGAAGCCCTTCGACGACAGGCGTGTGCGCAAGGCATTGACGCTCGCCCTCGATCGCTGGGGTGCCTCCAAGACCCTGAACAAGATCGCGATCGTGCAGGACGTGGCGGGCATCCAGGTACCGGGAACGCCGTGGGCGACGCCGCCGGAGGAGTTGAAGAAGCTCGCCGGGTACTGGCCTGATATCGACAAGTCCCGTGCAGAGGCGCGGCGCCTGCTAAAGGAAGCGGGCGTCCCCGAGGGCTTCTCGTTCACGTTCCACAACCGCGGCACGCCGATGCCCTACGAGCCGCTCGCGATCTGGCTGATCGACCAGTGGCGCCAGATCGGCCTTAACGTGAAGCAGCAGGTAATCGAGCCTGCGGCCTACTACGGCGTACTGCGCAAGCCCGATGCATTCGAGGTGGCGATGGACTTCCAGTGCGGCTACATCGTCGAGCCCGACCTCGACATTTACAAGTTCATCTCGAACGACAAGAATCACGACAACTACAGCTACTACACCGACCGCGTGCTGGATGACTTGTATGAGAAGCAGTCCCGCGCGACCAGCAAGGAGGAACGTACGAAATACCTGCGCGCGTTCGAGCGTCGTCTGCTGGACGAGGAAGCGCACTACCTCATGACGCTGCAGTGGCACCGGATCATCCCGCAGAACGCGAAGGTGCACGGCTGGCAGGTAACGCCGAGCCACTACCTCAACAACCAGCTCGATACGGTCTGGCTGTCGGAGTAACTCGGTAGGGTGCTGACGGCCGGCGGCGGGAGCAACCTGCCGCCGGCGGTTCGCGCGATGATCCAGTACATCTTGAAGCGGTTTCTACTGATGATCCCGACCCTGTTCGGGGTCGCGGTCCTCATCTTTCTGCTGCTACGTGTGGTTCCCGGAGACGTGGTCGAGATCCGCTTCGCGGCCCAGGGGCAGTACAGCTCCGAAGAGGTGCTGGCGCTCGAGCGCGCGCGGCTCGGTCTCGACAAGCCTCTGTGGCAGCAGTTCACCACCTGGATGGGGGGATTGCTGCGTCTCGACTTCGGTCTGTCCATGTGGACCGGAGCGCCGATCACCGAGGAGATCAAGCTGCGTTTCGAGCTATCCCTGCAGCTCGCGATCATGGCGACCGTGGTGGCCACGCTGCTCGCCATCCCGCTCGGCATCCTCGCGGCAATCAAGCAGGACACGTGGATCGATTACGCGGTTCGGGTGTTTTCGATCGCCGGACTGGCCATGCCATCGTTCTGGCTCGGCATCCTGATGATTCTGGCGATGCTCATCGTCTTCAAGTGGCTGCCGCCCATGGTCTATACGCCTTTCTGGGTGAACCCTTGGGAGAACCTCGCGCAGCTGATCTGGCCAGCTCTCGCGGTCGGCTACCGCTACTCCGCGGTGGCGACGCGCATGATGCGCTCCGCGATGCTCGAGGTCCTGCGCGAGGATTACATCCGTACCGCGCGCGCCAAAGGGCTGTGGTTGAAGCTCATTCTCACCCGCCATGCGATGAAGAACGCGATGTTGCCGGTGCTCACCGTGATCGGACTGGAGTTCGCGTTTCTGATGGGCGGCCTCGTGGTGACCGAGCAGGTGTTCAACCTGAACGGCCTGGGAATGCTGTTCGTTGAGGCGATCGCGCGGCGCGATTACACGCTCACGCAGGCGCTGGTGCTGATCGTGGCGGCGGTGTTCATCTTCGTCAATTTCGCGACAGACATCGCCTACGCGTGGCTCGACCCGCGCATCCGCTACCGCTAGCCATGGCCGTCACCAAAGAAACCCTCGACAACCTCAACGGCGCGCAAAAGCCGCGTGCACGCTGGCTGCAGGCGGTCTACGACTTCACCTGGCAAAGGCCGCTTGGCGCAATCGGCGCTGTCATCATCGTAGTCATGGCGCTGGTCGCGCTAACCGCGGACTGGCTCGCGCCATACGACGCGCTCGCCACCGACTATGCGGCCATGTTATCGGCGCCGCACGGCGCGCACTGGCTCGGCACCGATGCCTTCGGTCGCGACGTGTTCTCGCGCATTATTTACGGTTCGCGCACCGCGCTTATCGTCGGTCTGGGGGCGTCGTTCATCGGCGCGACGCTCGGCGCTTTGATCGGCGTGGCCAGCGCCTATTTTGGCGGCCGGGTCGATCTGATCGTGCAGCGCATCATGGATATCCTGATCTCGTTTCCGCTCATCATCCTGGCGCTTGCCGTAGTGGCGATTCTGGGCACCGGTCTGGAAAACGTCATCCTTGCGATCGCGGTCCCGATGATCCCGCGCTGTGCACGCGTGGTGCGCTCGAGCGCCCTCGCGGTTCGCGAAATGCCATACGTCGACGCGGCGCGCGCCGCCAGCTACACCGACGCGCGCATCGTGCTGCGCCACATGCTGCCGAACGTGATGGCGCCGTACCTGATCATGCTGACCGCCTTCCTCAGCCAGGCCATCCTCCTGGAGGCTTCGCTCTCCTTCCTCGGCCTGGGCGTGCAGGAGCCGGTCGCGGCCTGGGGCCTGATGCTGCGGGGCGCTGCGATCGAGTTCGCCGAGACCGCGCCGTGGATGGCGATCTTCCCGGGACTCGCCATCAGCCTGGCGGTGTTCGCCTTCAACCTGTTCGGTGATTCGCTGCGCGACGCGCTCGACCCGCGCCTGCGCACCCAGTAACCGGCTCTAGAGCACATCCGCCTCGCGCAGGCGCGCGATCTCCTCGGGCTTCTTGCCCAGTATTTCCTGCAGGATCTCGTCGGTGTGCTCGCCCAGAAGCGGCGGCGGGGTCTTGTGCTCGAGCGGCGTGCCCGAGAAGCGCATCGGACTCGCCACCATCGCCAACCGGCCGGCGACCGGATGCGCGACCTCGACTCTCACCCCCCGCGCCTTCACCTGCGGCTCTTCGAACACCTGTGCGATGTCGTTGATCGGGCCGTTGGGCACGCCCGCGGCGTCGAGCAGGGCGACCCAGTCCCGTTTGGTGCGCTTGGCGAAGATCTCGCCGAGCAGCCGGGTGAGC
>DATHYT010000017.1:0-24778 GCA_035459025.1 Burkholderiales bacterium
CCCGCCATCGGTACGCGCACGAGCAAATCGCACTTCTCCCGCGTCAGACGCCGCATGCCCTCGCCTTCGGCCCCCAGCACCCAGGCGATCGCTTCGGGCAGGTTGGCCTGGTAGAGCGACTGCTCGGCGCGCTCATCCGTCCCGACCACCCAGATCTCGCGCTCTTTCAGCTCGTCGATAGTGCGCGCAAGGTTGGTGACCATCAGATAAGGCGTTGCCTCGGCCGCCCCGCTCGCCACCTTGGACACCGCGGCGCTGATTCCCGCCGCCCGGTCCTTGGGCGCCACTACGGCGTGCACGCCGGCGGCGTTTGCCACCCGCAGGCACGCGCCCAGGTTGTGGGGGTCGGTCACCCCATCCAATAACAATAGCAGCGGCGGCCCCTGCACCGCGTCCAGGATCTCGTCCAAGCTGTGGCTGAGGCTCTTCACCTCCACCCGCGCCACCACGCCCTGGTGCCGCCCACCTCCGTAGAAGCCGTCCAGACGCTTGGTCGGCACCTTCAGCACCTTGACCCCGGCGCGCTCGGCGACCGTGGCGACATCGCGGATGCGCGCGTCGTGGCGCGTCTCGTCCACGTAGAGTTCGAGCACCGACGAAGGATCGGCGCGCAGGCGCGCCAACACCGCATGGAACCCGAACACCACCCGCGGCTCGCGTCCGATCTGACGACTCATGCTCCCGAACCCTTCCTCAGCTGCTCCCAAAGCTGCCGAGGTGTCAGGATCCTCATCGAGCCGACCGCCTCCAGGTCGAGAAGCTGCTTGTCACCGGTAACGAATATCTGGGCGCCCGAGGCGAGCGCCTCACCAAGGATGCGGCGGTCATCGCGGTCTGCATCGCAGTCCGCAGGCGCCGATTCTTCGACGACGAGCGAAGCATTGCGCACGATGGTCTCGATCGCCTCCGCGCATCGCTCAGCAGGCGCCTTGAACTTCTCCGCGAGCGTCCGCGCAAACTCGCGGAGCACCTCCCGACCGGTGAGCAAATCATGCTCCAGCGCAACCGCTTGCAGCAACTCGGCACTCAGCCCCCGGGTCGCGAACGCGCTCACCAGCACGTTCGTGTCCATGAAGACCTTCACGAGATCTCGCGAAAGACATCCTCATCGGTAAGAAAGCCCTGCGCTTCCGCGTAGGGCAGGATCTTCGCCCGCACTTCGCGAAAGCGCACGATCGCCAGCTGGCGCCTGAGCGCGTCCCTGGCCAGCTCGCTCTTGGTCCGCCCCGTGCGCCTGGCCATCCGCCCGAGCTCCTTGTCGAGCTTGGGGTCGAGCCGGATTGTCAGCGTGCTCATCGTCGCTCCTGTAATACAGTGTCTTACAGTCTATCACGCCGGCACGAAATCGATCTTGCGGGAATCCAGGTCCACGCGCACCAGCTTCACCTTCATGCGGTCGGCCAGGCGGTAGCGCTTCTTCGTGCGGCTGCCGAGCAGCATGTGCCGCGCGGCGTCGAACTCGAAGTAGTCGCGCCCGAGCTCCGAGATGTGCACCAGGCCGTCGACGAAGTACTCGTCGAGGGTCACGAACAGGCCAAAGGGCGTCACGCCGGTGATCGCGCCTTCGAACACCCCGCCGACATGGTCCTGCATGTAGTGGCACTTCAGCCAGCTCTCGACGTCGCGGCTCGCGTCGTCCGCGCGCCGCTCGGTCTCCGAGCAGTGCCGCCCGAGCTCGTCCCAGTCCACGCCCTCGTAGCGCCGGTTGGCGAGCGCCGCCTTGATCGCGCGGTGCGTCAGAAGATCCGGATAGCGCCGGATCGGCGACGTGAAATGCACGTAGGCGTCGAACGCCAGGCCGAAGTGGCCGACGTTCTCCGGCGTGTACACCGCCTGCTTGAGCGACCGCAGCAGGATGGTCTGCAGCAGCGCGAAGTCCGGCCGCGCCTTGATGCGCTCGAGGAGCTGCGCGTAGTCCTTGGGCCTGGGCTTGTCGCCGCCCGGCAGCTGCAGGCCGAGCTCGGCGAGGAACTCGCGCAAGCCCCGCACCTTTTCCTCGGCCGGCACCTCGTGCACGCGGTACAGCGCCGGCTGCCCGCGCGCGGCGAGGAATTCGCCGGCGCAGACGTTCGCCGCCAGCATGCACTCCTCGATCAGCCGGTGCGCGTCGTTGCGCGGCTCGGCGACGATGCGCGCGATCTTGCCGTGCGCGTCGAACTCCATCTTCGTCTCCAGCGTCTCGAAGTCGATGGCGCCGCGCTGCACGCGCGCGGCGTGCAGCACCTTGAACAGCTCATAGAGCACGGCGAGGTTCTGGGGCGCCTTGCCCCCGGACAGCCTCGCCCACACCGCGGTGTAGGTGAGCCGCGCGTGCGAGCGAAACAGCGCCGGATAGAACTCGTAGCGCGCCACCTTGCCCGCGCCCGTGATCGCCATCTCGCACACCATCGCCAGGCGATCGACTTCCGGGTTGAGCGAGCACAAGCCGTTGGAGAGCTTCTCCGGCAGCATCGGCAGCACGCGGCGCGGGAAGTAGACCGAGGTGCCGCGTGCGCGCGCGTCCTGGTCGAGCGCTTCGCCGTCGCGCACGTAGTGGCTGACGTCGGCGATCGCCACCCACAGGCGGTAGCCCTTGCCCTCTTTTTCCGCGTAGACCGCGTCGTCGAAGTCGCGCGCCGTTTCGCCGTCGATGGTGACGAAGCCAAGCCTCCTCAGGTCGCGGCGCCCCCGCGCATCCTCCTCGCGCACCGCCTCCGGCAGCGCGCGCGCCTGCGCTTCGGCGCGCTTCGAGAATTCGTGCGGCAGATCGAACTTGCGCAGGGCGATCTCGATCTCCATGCCCGGGTCGGCGTAATTGCCGAGCACCTCGGCGACGCGGCCGATCGGCTGCGCGGTTTTCGAAGGCTGCGTCACCAGCTCCACCGTCACCACCTGGCCGGCCTTGGCGCGCCCGGCATCGGCCGGCGGCACCAGGATGTCCTGCGCGATGCGCCGGTCCTCGGGCACGAGGAAGGTCACGCCGCGCTCGCTGTGCAGGCGGCCGACGACGCGCCGGTTGACGCGCTCCAGCACTTCGATGATCTCGCCCGAGGGCCGGTCGCGGTGATCGGCGCCCGCGACGCGCACCACGGCGCGGTCGCCGTGCATCACCTGGCGCATTTCCGCGGCCGAGAGAAAGATGCGCGGCTCGCCGCCGTCGGGTGCGAGAAAGCCGTGCCCGTCGGCGTGGCCCTCGACCCGGCCGCTGAACTTGCCGAGCGCCAGCGGCGCGGCGCGAGCGCGCTCGGTGCGATGGGTGCGCTCTTCAGCGCGTCGTTTCTTTGACACGAAAATCCTCAGACACTAGAATGCGCCTCCCCTGCCGAGGTGGCGGAATTGGTAGACGCACTAGGTTCAGGTCCTAGCGGTGGCAACACTGTGGGGGTTCGAATCCCTTCCTCGGCACCACGCTCAAGCAAACGGATGGCGCCTGACGATGGTCTCGTCGCGCTCCGGGCCCGTCGAGATGAGATCGATCGGCACGCCGGCGAGCCCCTCGATGCGCTTCAGGTAGTCGCGCGCCGCCTGCGGTAGCGCGTCGTACTTCTTGATGCCGACGGTGCTCTCCTTCCATCCAGGAAGCTCCTCGTAGACCGGCTCGCAGCGCTCGAGCTCCTCGGCGCCCACCGGCAGGATCTCCGAGAGCTCGCCCTCGATGCGGTAGCCGACGCAGATCTTCACTGCCTCGACGCCGTCGAGCACGTCGAGCTTGGTGATGCACAACCCCGAGACCCCGTTCAACTGGATCGAGCGCTTCAGCGCCGCGGCGTCGAACCAGCCGGTGCGGCGCGGCCGCCCGGTGGTGGCGCCGAACTCCTGCCCGCGCCGGCGCAACTGCTCGCCGACGTCATCCGAGAGCTCGGTCGGGAACGGGCCGCTGCCTACGCGCGTGGTATAGGCCTTGGTGATGCCCAGGACGTAGTGCAGGTGGTGCGGGCCGATGCCCGCACCGGCCGCCGCGGCACCCGAAACGCAATTGGAGGACGTGACGTACGGATAGGTGCCGTGGTCGATGTCGAGAAGCGACCCCTGCGCGCCCTCGAACAGCAGGTTCTTGCCGGCGCGGTTGGCATGGTAGAGCGCACGCGGCACGTCGGCGACCAGCGGCGCCAGGCGCGGCGCGAGCGCCAGCGCCTCATCGAGCGTCTTCTGGAACTCCACCGCGGGCTGGCCGTGGTACTGCGTGAGGACGAAATTGTGGTACTCGAGCAGCCCCTGCAGCTTCTCGGCGAAGCGCACGGGCTTGAACAGGTCCTGCAGGCGGATGGCGCGCCGCGCCACCTTGTCCTCGTAGGCCGGGCCGATGCCGCGGCCGGTGGTGCCGATCTTCTGCGCGCCGCGCGCCGCTTCGCGCGCCGCGTCGAGCGCGGCGTGGTAAGGCATGATCAGCGGGCAGGCCTCCGAAATGCACAGCCGCGCCACCACGCCGCGCACGCCGGCGGCTTCCAGCTCATCCATCTCCTGGATCAGTGCCTGCGGCGACACCACCACGCCGTTGCCGATGAAGCAGTCCACGTTCTGGCGCAGGATGCCGGACGGAATCAGGTGCAGCACGGTCTTCTTCGTGCCGATCACCAGCGTGTGGCCGGCGTTGTGCCCGCCCTGGAAGCGCACCACGCCCTGCGCGTGGTCGGTGAGCCAGTCGACGATCTTGCCCTTGCCCTCGTCACCCCACTGCGTGCCGATGACGACGACGTTGCGCGCCGCTTTGCTCACTTGCGCCCGCCCTTGCGGCCGTTGGCGGAGGCGAGCGCCCGCAGGTCGATGGAAAAGCCGGTCGCCGGCCGCGCGCGGCCGAAGGCCTTCCCCACCTCGTCGTAGCGCCCGCCGCGCGCCACCGCGCCGCTGACACCATCGCAATAGGCGTCGAACACCACGCCCGAATGGTAGTGGTAGCCGCGCAGCTCGGCGAGGTCGAAGCTCGCCGGCACCGGGCACGCCTTGGCGAGCGCGCGCAGCGTGGCGAGCGCGCGCTTCACCGGCGCGATCGCGGGCAGCTTCTTCTCGGCGCGCGCCAGCACCTCGGCGCCGCCGTAGAGCTCGGGCAACAGCAGCAGCGCCTCGCGCGCCTTCGAGTCCAGCCCGCGCGTCAGGCCGCGCAGCGCCGGCAGGTCCTTCTTCTGCAGCGCCTCGAACAGCGCCGCCTCGAGCGTCGCGCCCGCCCCGGCAGCCTGCACGATGGCGCGGAACACCGCCACGTGGCCGATGTCCAGGCGCAGCTTCTTCACGCGCGCCAGCGCCAGCGCGCGGCACAGCAGCCGCTGCACTTCCAGGTCGCTTTCCACGCCGGCGTGGCCGTAGACCTCGGCGCCGATCTGGATCGGCTCGCGCGTCGCCGCCGGTCCGGCGGGCCGCGTGTGCAGCACGCTGCCGCAGTAGCACAGGCGCGTCACGCCCTTGCGATTGAGCAGGTGCGCGTCGATGCGCGCCACCTGGGGCGTGATGTCGGCCCTGAGGCCCATCATGCGCCCCGAGAGCTGGTCAACCACTTTGAAGGTGCGCACGTCGAGGTCGTGCCCGGTGCCGGTGAGGAGCGAATCCACGTACTCGATGAGCGGCGGCATCACCAGCTGGTAGCGCGCCGCGGCGAACAGGTCGAGGATCGCGCGGCGCAGCCGCTCGATGCGCGCGGCTTCCGCCGGCAAAATGTCCTCGATGTACTCGGGCAGGAGCCAGCGCATCACGTGGCGAGGGCGAGAAGCAGCAGCCCGATCAGCATCGAGGTGAGGCCGAAGAAGCGGATCTGTCCGTCGGAGAGCTGCGTGACGCGCCGGAACGTGTCGCGCCAGAGGCTAGGCGCGAGGAAGGGGAGCACCCCTTCGATGATCAGCATCAGGGCGAAGGCAAGGAGGAACGTGGTCGCCATGGCGCGTCATTTCTTGCCCCCGGCCCTGCCGCCGGGATCCTTGAGATAGCGGAAGAAATCCGAGCTCGGCTCGAGCAGCAGCAGGTCGGCGCGGCCGCGGAACGTCGAGCGGTAGGCCTCCATGCTGCGGTAGAACGAATAGAACTCCGCGTCGCGGCTGAAAGCCTGCGCGTAGGTCGCGGCGGCGCGCGCGTCGCCGTCGCCCTTGACGCGCTGGGCGTCGCGATAGGCCTCGGCAAGGATCACCTCGCGCTGGCGGTCGGCATCGGCGCGGATGCGCTCGGATTCCGCCGCGCCGGTCGAACGCAACTCGTTGGCGATGCGCTTTCTCTCGGCCTCCATGCGGCGGTACACCGACTCGCTCACTTCCTGAGGCAGGTCGACGCGCTTCAGGCGCACGTCGACGATCTCGACGCCGATGCGGCGCAGGTCCTGGTCCGCCTTTTCCCTTACCCGTCCCATCACCGCGTCGCGCTCGCCGGAGACCACGTCATGCACGGTGCGCGCGCCGAATTCGTCGCGCAGCGCCCCGGAGATCGTCTGGCGCAGGCGCCGCGTCGCCTCCAGCTCGTCGCCCCGCACCGAGACGAAGTACTGCTTGACGTCGACGATGCGCCAGCGGATGAACGAATCCACCAGCACCGGCCTGTTGCCCTGCGTGAGGAAGCGCAGCGGCTCGGCATCGTCATAGGCGAGGATGCGCATGTCGAACAGGCGCACCTTCTGGATCAGCGGCCACTTGAAATGCAGGCCCGGCTTGGTGATGACGTCCTTCACCTCCTCGAACTGGAACACGATCGCGTTCTGGCGCTGGTCGACCGTGAACATCACGCTGGAGGCGACCAGCAGCAGCGCGACCAGGACGGCAATGACCGGCCCGAAGGCTCTCATGTCAGCGCTCCCCCCGCTCGCGGTTGCGCAGGCTGTCGCGCGAGCGCGGACCAGGATCCATCGGCAGCGCGGCATCCGACGAACGCTGCGAGGCCTGCGACTCGGTCAGCCCGGAAACCCCCGACTGCTGCATCAGCTTGTCGAGCGGCAGGTACAGGAGGTTCCCGCTCGCCCGGGTATCGACCAGGATCTTCGAGGTCGACGACAGCACGCTCTGCAGGGTCTCGATATAGATGCGCTCGCGCGTGATCGCCGGCGCCTTGGAGTATTCGGTCAGCACCTGGCGGAAGCGCGACGCCTCGCCCTCGGCGTTGGCCACCACCCGCGCCTTGTAGCCCTCGGCCTCCTGCGTGAGCCGCGCGGCCGCGCCGCGCGCCCGCGGGATGACGTCGTTGGCGTAGGCCTGGCCCTCGTTCTTCTGGCGCTCGCGGTCCTGCCCGGCCTTGACCGCGTCGTCGAATGCCGCCTGCACCTGCTCGGGCGGCTGGGCGTTCTGGATGGTCACGCGGCTGAGGCTGATCCCGGTCTTGTAGTTGTCGAGGATCTGCTGCATCAGCACCTGAGCCTGGTTGGCAATGTTGTCCTGCCCCTCGTACAGGATGGCGTCCATCTTGCTCTTGCCGATGATCTCGCGCATCGCCGCCTCGGCGGTCAGCATCGCCACTTCCTCGGGCCGGCGGTTGTTGAACAGCCAGGCCTGCGCGTCGGTGACCACGTACTGCACGGCGAACTGCAGATCGACGATGTTCTCGTCGTCGGTCAGCATCAAAGACTCCTTCAGCACCTTGGTCTTGACGCTGTTGCGGTAGCCGACCTCGAGCGTGCGCACCTGCGACAGGTTCACGACCTCGTGCGACTGGATCGGGAACGGCATGCGCCAGCGCAGGCCCGGATCGGTGATCTCGGAGAACTTGCCGAAGGTGAGAACCACGCCGCGCGACGCGGCATCCACCACGTAGAAGCCGCTCGCCAGCCAGATCACCACCACCAGCGCGACCAGCACGCCGGCGCCGCCGCCGAGCATGCGGCCCGAGGGCGGCATGGGGGGAATGTCGCCACCGCCGCCGCGGCGCCCGCCGAACAGGTCGTTCAGCTTGCGGTTGAAATTGCGCCACAGCTCGTCCAGATCGGGCGGGCCTTGGTTGCCGCCCGGGCCGCGGGAGCCGCGCCCCCAGTTCGGATCGTTCAATGACATTACAGTGAGATCGGTTCCGGAGAAGGGGTGCGGGGTTGCCGCGCTCTGGCGGCCTCGGCAATCGCGTCCCGCAGATCGGCGAGGCCGGCGCCGCTGCGCGCGCTAACGAACACGCGGCCAATCCTACCATACTCGTCGCGCTCGACGCCGGGCTGCAAGCCGGACAGGTCGATCTTGTTCCATACCAGGATCTGCGGGATGCCGCCGGCGTCGATTTCCTCGAGCACCTTGTCGACCTCGAGCGCCTGCTGCTCGCGCACCGGCGAGGCGCTGTCGACGACGTGCAGCAGCAGGTCGGCGTGCACCGTCTCCTCCAGCGTGGCGCGGAACGCCGCCACCAGGCCGTGCGGCAGGTCGCGGATGAAGCCCACCGTGTCGGAGACGACGACCGTCCCCGCCTCCGGCAGCCAGATGCGGCGCGTGGTGGTATCGAGCGTCGCGAACAGCTGGTCCGCCTCGAGCGCCCGGGCGTGCACCAGCGCATTGAACAGCGTCGACTTCCCGGCGTTGGTATAGCCGACCAGGGACACCGACAGCACGTCGCGCCGCGCGCGCGCGCGGCGCTGGACCACGCGGCGGTCGCGGAACTGCTCCAGCTTGCCCTTCAGCATGCGCACGCGGTCCGCGATCATGCGCCGGTCGAGCTCGATCTGCTTCTCGCCGGGGCCGCCGGTCTTGCCCAGCCCGCCGCGCTGGCGCTCCAGGTGGGTCCAGCCGCGCACCAGCCGTGTCGACAGGTGCTGCAGCCGCGCCAGCTCCACCTGCAGCTTGCCCTCGTGGGTCTTCGCCCGCTGCGCGAAAATGGTAAGGATCAGCTCGGTGCGGTCGAGCACCTCCCGCTCGAGCGCTTTCTCGAGGTTGCGTTGCTGCGCCGGCGACAAGGCATGGTTGAAGATCACTGTCGCGGCGTTCAAACCCTGCGCCGCGCGCGCGATCTCCTGCACCTTGCCGCTGCCGACGAAGAACTTGGGGTCGGGTCGCTGGCGCCGGCCGCGCACCTCGGCATGGCGCCGGATGCCGGCACTGTGCGCGAGCCGCAGCAGCTCTTCGGCCGCGTCCTCGGGGGCCGCCCCGCCGAGGTCCAGGCTCACGAGCACCGCGGCCTGGTTGTCGGGCGCGGCCGCGGAAATCAAGCGTCCTTTTCGGAGTCGGCGCCGAGGCTGATGGCGCGCGACGGCACGACCGTGGAAATGGCGTGCTTGTAGACCATCTGTGTCACCGAGTTGCGCAGCAGCACCACGTACTGGTCGAACGATTCTATTTGTCCCTGCAGCTTGATGCCGTTCACGAGGTAGATCGAGACCGGGACGTGCTCCTTGCGCAGGGTGTTCAGGAACGGGTCTTGTAGCAGCTGCCCTTTGCTACTCATGTTATTGCCTCACTCGCGTGGGGTGGAGCAATACTGTAATGGATTCCAACCGGCTTTTCTATACCGTGCGCGTCGGCGGCGTCACGTCGCCGCATTGTGCGCGATGCCGGAGCGCGTGATCCATCAGCACGCACGCGAGCATCGCTTCGGCGATCGGCGTGGCGCGGATGCCGACGCAGGGATCGTGGCGGCCGCTGGTCGACACCGTGGCGGGCGCGCCGTGCACGTCGATCGTGCGCCGCGGCAGGCGGATGCTCGAGGTCGGCTTGAGGGCAATCGACACCAGCACGTCCTGGCCGGTGGAGATGCCGCCGAGCACGCCGCCATTGTTATTGGTGAGGAAGCCCTGCGGGGTCATCTCGTCGCCGTGCTCGCTGCCCTTTTGCGCCACCGCGGCGAACCCGGCGCCGATCTCGACCCCCTTGACGGCGTTGATCGACATCATGGCGGCCGCGATGTCGGCGTCGAGCCGCCCGTAGACCGGCTCGCCCCAGCCCACCGGCACCTTGTGCGCCACGACGTTGACGCGCGCACCGCAGGAATCGCCGCTCTCGCGCAGCTGGTCCATGAATTTCTCCAGCTCGGCGACGGCGCCGGCATCGGGCGCGAAGAACGGGTTGGCGCTCACGGCGTCCCAGTCGCGAAACGCGATGCGATGCGGCCCGAGCTGCGCCAGGTAGCCGCGGACCTGCACGCCGTAGCGCACGCCGAGCCACTTCCTGGCGATGGCGCCGGCGGCCACGCGCACCACCGTCTCGCGCGCCGAGGCGCGGCCGCCGCCGCGCGGGTCGCGCACGCCGTACTTTTGCCAGTACGTGTAGTCCGCGTGACCCGGACGGAACTTCTCCGCGATCGCGGCATAGTCCTTGGAGCGCGCGTCCTCGTTCCTTACCAGGAAGCCGATCGGCGTGCCGGTGGTCCTGCCTTCGTACAGCCCGGACAGGATCTCTACCGTATCTGTTTCGCGGCGCTGCGTGACGTGGCGCGAGCTGCCGGGCTTTCTCCGGTCGAGCTCTTGCTGCAGGTCCGCCGCCGAAAGCTCGAGCCCCGGCGGGCAGCCGTCGACCACGCCGCCGTAGGCCGGGCCATGCGATTCGCCGAACGAGGTCACGCAATACAGCGTGCCGAAACTGTTGCCGGACATGCGGAAGATTCTACACGGCGCCTTCGAAGAAGCGCCGCGTCTCGAACGCACGGGCGGCGAAGGCGCTGCCGTTGCGCCGCAGGCTGCGCTTGAGCACGAAATCGAACAACATCGGGTTGTGCGCACGGATCTCGGTGAGCACGGGCGCCGCGCTCGCGGCGAGCAGGCCGAGCGCGACCAGGTAATCGACCGAGAAGATCGGCATGATCCCGGGCAGCGGATAGTCGGAGCCATTGAGCAGCCGCGCGTGCCAGTCGGTGCGCTCGAGCAGCCGCACCAGCGTGCCGCCGGCGCGGTTCACCTGCGTGATCGCAGATATGTCGCCGTAAACGCGCCCGGCAAAGCGCGTCTCGTCCATCAGGCGGCCAAAGAGCGCGAAGCTGTCGACCCACGGCCCGCCCGGTCCCCGGTCGAGGTCGCGGTCCTCGCCGAGCGAAGCGCAGTGCGCCACCACGACACGCACGCCGGCGTCCAGCGCGCGGCGCAGTTTCAGCGGATTGCCGTGATCCTGCGCGTCCGAACCGACGACGGCGAGCTCGCGTCCCGCATGCGAGATAAGCGGCAGCTCGAGGCGCGCGGCCGCCGCATAGAAGCGCTCGCAGAGCGCCGAAGCCGGGTCCATGCCCATCGCCGCCGGCAGCCACTTTACGGCGCGCGCGCCATCGGCCTTCGCGCGCTCCAGCGCCTCCACGCAGTCGGCGCGGTAGGGGTGGATCGAGGCCGCCCATTCGAATACCTGCGGGTGCGCGCGCGCGGTATCCCGCGCGTAGGCGTCCGGCACGTAGAACCCGGTGCGCTCCCACTGCACCCGGCCGCGCTCGTCGTGCGCGCGGTCGAACGCGAACAGCAGAAGCTTGGCGCCGGCGCGCATCCCGGCCATCAGGTTGAGCATGCGATCGACGTACGCGCGATCGACGCTGCCGGGCGCATCGTGCACGCAGCCGGCGTTGAGGAAGAACAGGCGCCGCGCGTACTCGCCCGGATTCAGCAGGCTCTCCATGCGCGGATTGACCACCACGCCGCTGCCCGCATCGCCGGTGCCGACGAGGTGCGCATGCGCGTCCCAAACCTGCGCGGCGTCGATGCCACCCCAAGCGGCGCGCACCAGCTCGTGCTCGGCGAGGCGGCGCGGCAGCCGCGAAAGGCAAGGATTCCACAGGCCCTGCTCGGGCCACCAGCGCCAGACAGCGCCGCCGGCCGCGGCCAGGGTCAGCGCGGACGCGCCGACGAGAAACTTCCTACGCGGGCCAATTCTTGATGTACCCCTTGAGCATCTTGTTCTCGAAATCCTGCTCCTCGAGCACCGCCTTGGCGACGTCGCGGAACGAGATCACGCCGAGGAGCTTGCCGTCCTGCACCACGGGCAGGTAGCGCGCGCCCGACTCGAGCATCGTGCGGCGCAGGTCGTTGACTTCCATGTCGGGCGTGGCGGTCACGGGATCGCGCACCATGACCTCGGCAATGCGCAGCTCAGCGAGGGTGCCACTGCGCTGCGCCAGCGCCTGCAGGATTTCCCGGAATGTCAGCACGCCGACCATGCGCCCCTGCTCCAGCACGATGAGCGAGCCGAGGTTCTGCTCCGCCATCGTCTTCACCGCATCCGTCGCTCGTCCCGACGGCTCGATGGTCAACAGCCGGTTGCCCTTGACGCGCAGGATCTCCTTGACTTGCATGTCGGCCTCCCATGCCTGCTCCGCTCAGCGCATTATAGTAGGGACAGCCCCCATCTTCCGGTCGCGCCGCTTGGGGACATGGGGGCAGTCGCTAGCTCACCAGCAGCGCCGCAAGGCCAAGCAGCATGCCCATGCTCACCACGTCGGTCGCCGTGGTGAGGAAGATGCTCGAAGCGGTCGCCGGGTCGAAGCCCAGGCGCTTCAGGGTGAGCGGCACCATGGCCCCGGAGAGCCCGCTCGCCACGCACGAGCCGACCATCGCCATGAAGACGACGAAGCCGAGCAGGACCGGGTGCGCCGAGTTCTGGCTGCTCGCGGTAATGTACATGCCGATCGCCGCCACCAAGCCAACGCCCGCGCCGTTCAGCAGGCCGAGGCCCGCTTCCTTGGTGATCAGCGCGCGCTCGGAGCCGGGCTTGAGCTCGCCGATGGTCATGCCGCGCAGCGTCACGGCGAGCGCCTGGCAGCCCGTGTTGCCGGACTGCCCGGCGAGGACCGGCAGGAACAGCGCGAGGATCACCAGGCGATCGATCGTGTCCTGGAAAATGCCGACGACCGCGGCGGCGAGGAATGCCGTAAGCAGGTTAAGCTGCAGCCAGGGGTGGCGCATCATCAGGCTCCGCTGCCACGGCGTGCCCATGCGCTCCTCCTTTTCCACGCCGACCATGCTGCCGGGCTGTGCCGCGATCTCGAAGGCACGCGCCTCGAACATGCTCTGGCCGCGCACCAGGCCGCGGATCCGGTTCTCGGCGTCGACCACCGGGTACACGGGGTAGTGCCGGTCGAGCACCTGCTTCATCGCTTCGTCGAGCACCGTCGGCGCGTGCAGCGCGAACACGTCGGTGAGCATGACGTCGCGCAGCGCCCGCGCGCGGTCGTTGAACAGGAGGTCCCTCATGGTGACGATGCCGAGCAGCCGCTCGTCCTCGTCGACGATGTAGATGTAGGTGATGAAGGCATGCTTCACGAGCTCGTGCAGCGCCTCGATCGCCTCTCCCACGGTGGCCTGCGGCGGAAATGCCGCGTACAACGGCTCCATCATGCGGCCGATCGTGCCTTCCGCGTAGAGCGCGTTGCGCTGCCACTGGCGCGCAATCTCGACCGGCGCGGCGGCGAGCGCGCGCTCGCGCGTATCGGCGGGCAGGTAGGTCAGCACGTCCTGCGTGAAGCCGGGCGAGAGCTTGAGCAGCACCGCGGCGACCTCGGCGCCGCCGTAGTGCGCGAGCTTTTCGGCTGCGCCCTGCGGCGCGCGCAGCTTGACGTCCTCGGCGAGGTCGATGGCCGAGCGCTGGATGGTGGGGCGATCGATCGATTCCACGGCGGACTCCTTTTCCTTGGGGTGCGCTACAGGCCGGCGGCGTCGGCGACCAGCTTGCGCAACTCGCGTCGCAGGCGCGCCTTGAGCGCGCCGTGGCGCGCGCCGCGCGCCAGGTTCTTCAGCTCCCAGGGATCGCGCGCGAGGTCGTAGAGCTCGTCGAGCTCGCCCGCGGCGCCACGGTTCACCCAGCGGATCAGCTTGTAGCGGTCGGTGCGCACCGCCTTGTAGGTCATGCCGACGAGCCAGGGCATGGCCTGCTCCGCCCAGTACTCCACCAGGAACGACTTGCGCCAGCCCTTCCTGCGGCCGGCGAGCAGCGGCAGCAAAGACCGTCCCTGGACGTGCGCGCCGGGCCTGCCGCCCGCCAATTCGACGAAGGTGGGGGCGATGTCCTGGCAGATGACGAGGTCGCGGTTGCGCGTGCCGGCCCGCGCCTTGCGCGGGTAGCGCACGACGAACGGCGAGCGGATGCCCTCCTCGTAGGCGAAGCGCCGCTCGGGCCCGAGGCCATGCTCGCCGAAGAAATAGCCGTTGTCGCCGAGAAACACGATCGCCGTGTCGTCGAGCTTCTTCTGGCGCGCGAGCGCGTCGAGCAGCTGGCCCACGCCCTCGTCGACCGAAGCCATCATGCGCGCGCGCTGGCGGATCTCGTCCTGCGAGCCGGCCTGGATCGCCTCGAGCAGGGCGCGCGAGCGCTCGCTGCCCTTCAGCTCGAACGCCTCGGTCCACGCGGGCGCCTGTTTTACCAGCTCATGGGTCGGCCGCATATTGGGCGTCTTCGGGAACACGCCGTCCGCGTACAGCGCACGGTGGCGTTCGGCCGGGATGTAGCCCCCGAAGCGGCTCATGTCGAGCGTGCCGTCGGCCGCCTGGTGCGCATCGGGATGCACCGCCTTGTGCGCGAAGAACAGCGCGAACGGCTTTGCACGCTTGCGCACGACGAACGCAAGCGCCTCCTGGTTCAACAGGTCGGTCATGTAGCCCGGGCGCTGCTCGTAGCGGCCGTTCACGTTCAGCCTGGGGTCGACCAGGCTGCCGTGCCCGTCGAAGCTCACCCAGTGCGCGTAGCCCGGGCGCGGCATGCCGTCGTTGCCCATGTGCCACTTGCCGACGTGCGCCGTGTCGTAGCCGAGCTTTTGCAGCGCCAGATGGTAGTTCGGCAGGCGGTGGCTCATGGCATCGCGCGCCACGTTGTCGATGATCCCGTGGCGGCTCGCGTACTGGCCGGTGACGATGGAGGCGCGGTTCGGCGAGCAGATCGGCGTGGTGTGGAACGCGCGCTCGAACAGCACCCCTTCCGCGGCCAGCCGGTCGATGTGCGGGGTCTTCATGTACGGGTGGCCGCCGGCGCCGAATTCGTCGTAGCGCAAGTCGTCGATCAGGATCACGATCAAGTTGGGCTTCATGGGCCGCAAGTCTAAGCGCGGGGGGGCGCAAGTGCGTATTTTTCCCCGGCGCGCAGGCCGGGAGTTCCGTATGCTGCTCCTTGCATTTCCTGACAGGAAAGGAGGCTGGGGCATGGCAATGACGCAACCGCAGGTCTCGGTGCCGCAATGGCTCGGCCGGCAGTTGCTCGGGCCGCTGGACGATGCGGCCGGGCTGGTCAAGCGCTACCGGGAGCTGGACGCCTTCCGGGACTACCTCGCGGCCCGGGTACGGTTGGTCGCCCCGGCGCTCGCTCTGGTCGTGGTGGCGGCGCTCGCTTGCGGGCTGGCGCCCATCGTGGTGTTCCTGAGCACGAACGCCGCAGCCGCGCTGGTCGGCCTGCTGCTCGCGCCGGTGATGCTGATCGGCAGCCTGTTCGTGCTGAGCCTGGTGCTGTTCTCGTGGCTGGAGGAACGCTCGCTGGCCCGGGCGCTCGGGCACCGTACCGGCCCGGCGCCGGGCAGGCTCGCGCGCTGGGTGAAGCGCAAGCTTGGCGCGGACATCGGAAGCGCGCTGCGCGTGCCGTGGCTGCTGGGCGCGCTGTTCGTCGTCGCACCGCTGGCACTCCTCGCCACGCGAGCCCCGGGAACGGTCGCGCTGCTCGTGGCGCTGCTTGCGCTCTGCCCTATCCTTTTCGCGCGCCTGGATCGCTGAGCGGCGCAAGGCCGCCGAGCAGCGTCGGCACGAGCTCGCTCACCGTCGGGTGGATGTGCATGGCGCGCTGAATCGTCGTGTGGGGCCGGTTCGCGTACATGACGTCCGGGAGCACGTGCTTCAGGCCCATGATCCACTTGGTGACACCGTCGACCGACTGCTTCACCACCGCGTCCTTGCGCCGCTTGACCGCGGCCATGTCGACGCGCACGTCGCCGGCGCTGAAGCCAAACTCGGCGCCGCGGCGCGCCATGTGCGCGGCGCCTGCGCTCGCCACGAGCGTCTTGGTCGGGATGCAGCCCGTGTTCACGCAGGTGCCGCCGACGAGCTTGCGCTCGATGACCGCGGACGTCAGCCCTTCGCGGTCGAGCCGCGCGGCGAGCGCCGGCCCGGCCTGGCCTGCGCCGATGATGATTGCGTCGAATCGTTCCGCCGTGTCGCACCCTCCGTGTGCCCTCCCACTATACTGCCGCGCATGCGCGCCGGCGCCGCCCTCCTTGCCCTGCTCGCCGCGCACGTGCCCGCCGCGTCGGCCCAGTCGTCGCCGCGCCTGGAACCCGGCGTGTCACTGGAGCTCGCGCGCTGGCGCGCGCAGCATTACCGCGATCCGGCCTATGCGCTGGAGCTGAAGATCGACGCGCGGCGCCGGCGCGCCAGCGGCACGCTCGAGCTGCAGGTCACGCTTGCGCGCCGCGTCGACCTGGTGCTCGATTGGCGCGGCGCGCCGGTGCGCGGCCTGCGCGTCAACGGCAAGCCCGTGCGTGCGCGCCAGGAGCGCCAGCACCTCGTGGTGCCGCGCACGGCGCTCGTGCGCGGCCGCAACCGCGTCGAGCTCGCATTCAGGGCCCCGATCGCCGTTTCGGGCCGTGCGCTGACCCTCTACCGCGACCGCGAGGACGGCGCGAGCTACGTGTACTCGCTGTTCGTGCCGGCGGACGCAAGCAGCGTATTTCCCTGCTTCGACCAGCCCGACCTCAAGGCGCGCTTTCGCCTCGCGCTCGAGCTGCCGCGGGGATGGCGCGCGATCTCGAACGCGCCCCTGCTCGAAGAGGCGCCGGGGCGGGTGCGCTTCGCCGAAACCGAGCCCATTTCGACCTACCTGTTCGCCTTCGCCGCCGGGCCCTTCGAGGCCGTGACGCAAGTGGGCGAGCCGGTGCGGCTGTTCGTGCGCCGCTCGCAGCTCGAGCGCGCGCGCGAGCACGCCGGCGAGGTGCTGCGCCTCAACCGCCTGGCGCTCGCGTTTTTCGAGGCGGAATTCGCGCGCCGCTTCCCGTTCGCCAAGTACGACCTGGTGCTCGTGCCCGAGCTCGCCTACGGCGGCATGGAGCACGCCGGCGCCACGTTCCTTAACGAGCAGTCGATCCTGTTTCCCGACCCGCCCAGCGGGCCCGACCTGCTGCGGCGCGCGCAGCTCATCTTCCACGAGGCCTCGCACCAGTGGTTCGGCAACCTCGTCACCATGCGCTGGTTCGACGACCTGTGGCTGAAGGAAGGCTTTGCCAACTTCATGGCGGCCAAGGCGGCCGCCGCGATCGTCCCGGAGCTCGAGCCCTGGAGCGCGTTCCACGCGCTGAAAACCAGCGCCTACCGCACGGACGCCACCGCGGGCACCACGCCGCTGCGCCAGCCGCTCGCCAACCTGTCGTCGGCGAAATCCGCCTACGGCTCGATCGTGTATTCGAAGGGTCCCGCGGTGCTGCGCCAGACCGAGTTCTACCTCGGCGAGCACGTGTTCCGGCGCGCGATGCGCGACTTCCTGCAGCGTCACGCCTACGGCGCCGCGGACTGGAGCGACCTGGTGCGGGCCTTCGAGCGCGTCGAGCGCCGCGACCTGCAGGCCTGGGCCGCGGCCTGGGTGCAGCGCCGGGGGCTACCCACCGTGACGCTGCGCGAGACCCCTGGCGGCGTGCTGCTCGCCCAGGAGGACACCCTCGGCGAGGACGGCGTGTGGCCGCAGAAGCTGGTGGTGGCTGCGGCGACGGCCGAGGGCAGCGTCGTCACCTCGGAGGTACGGCTCGAGCAGGCGTCCGCCACGGTCGGCGGCCCCGCGGGTGCACGCGTGGTGCGCTGGCGCTACCCCAATGCGGGCGACTTCGGCTACGGGCGCTTCCTCCTCGACGCGGCGAGCCGCGACGCGCTGCTCGCCGAGCCGCGCGCGCTGCCCGACGGGCTGCTGCGCGCGCAGCTCATCGAGGCGCTGTGGGAAAGCGTGCGCGACGCCGAGCTCGACCCGACGGCTTTCATCGACTTCGCGCTGGTGCTGCTTCCGGAGGAAGGCGACGACGTGATCCTGGCCGGGTTGCTGGCACGCGTGGAGGGCGCGTTTCGGCGCTACCTGTCGGAAGCGCAGCGCGGCCGCCTCGCGCCGCGGCTCGAGCGCGCATTGCTCGGCGCTGCGCTCGGCGAAGGCCCCGAAAGCCGCCGCCGGCTCATGCTGCGCGCCTTCGTCGCGCTCGCCTGGTCGGGCCCGGCACTCGCCGATCTCAAGCGCCTCCACGAAGGCTCGCTCTCCGCGCCCGGCCTCGAGCTGGGCGAGCGCGACCGCTTCCGCATCCTCGCGCGGCTGCTGGTGCGCGCCGACGCCGACGGCCCGCGCCTGCTGGGCGAGGCCGCCGCGGCCGAGCGCGGCGATAACGCCCGGCGCTACGCCTTCGCCGCCTCAGCGGCGCTGGCCGACGCCGAGGCGAAGCGCGCCATGTACCGGCGCTTCACGCGCGACGCCGAGCTGCCGGAGCGCTGGATCGAGGAGGCGCTCGCGTCGTTCAACGCGCCGGAGCATGCGGCGCTCACCGCGCCTTTGCTGAGCGCCGCGCTGGCGCAGCTGCCCGAGCTCAAGCGCCGGCGCAAGATCTTCTTCGTCGAGCACTGGCTGGATGCGTTCCTCGCCGGCCAGACCGAGCCGCGGGCGCTCGCCGCAGTGCGGCGCTTCCTGCGCCGTGACCTCGACCCGGACCTGCGGCGTAAAGTGCTCGAAGCTGCCGACGGGCTGGAGCGCACGGTTCGCATCCGCGAACGCTTCGCAGCCTCGGCCGAACGATGACAACCCGGCGCGATTGAGATTAGACTTCCCGCATGACCGCGCATGCCATTTCGGTCAGGCTCGCCGGGCAGCGCGACGCACAGGCGATCGCGCTCATGTCGCGCGACCTGGTGGAGGCGGGACTGGGCTGGAAATACGATGCGGCCCGCGTCCTCAAGGCGATCCGGGATCCGGAAACGCTGACGCCGGTGGCGTGCGACCGCGGGCGCATCGCGGGCTTTGCGATCATGGAGTTCGGCGACGAGCGCGCGCATCTCGTCCTGCTCGCCGTGCGGCCCACGCAGCGGCGCATGGGCATCGGGCGACGCCTGGTGGACTGGCTTGTGGAATCGGCGCGCACGGCCGGCATCGCCAGCGTGCACCTGGAGCTGCGGGCGGGCAACGAGGCAGCGCGCGGCTTTTATCGCGCCATGGGTTTCGACGAGACCATCGTCGTCCCGGGCTACTACCGGGGCCGCGAAGCGGCCCTGCGCATGATTCGCGTGCTGCGCTCGACCAGCCCCGTGCCTTACACCTGGCGGCCGTCGACCACCTGAGCGCGCGCGCCTAGGGCACGATGGCGAAGCCCAGGCGCAGCTGCGACTTGAAGCGCCGGTCGTAGTCGAGAATGTCTTCGCCGTAGCCGGCGAAGAACTGCACGTGAAAGTAGCCGGAGACCGGCCCGAAGCCGAGCACGCGCGTGCGCTCGAACCAGTCGAGCGTCAGGCTGCCCTTGCCCGCCGTGCCGAGGCGCGCCATCGCGCGCCAGCTGCGTACGTCATCGCCGTAGCGCAAGCGCCAGTCGACGTATCCGCGGTAGCGCTGGATGTCGGGGTTCTCCTCCTTGTCGAGGTAACCGTAGAGCTTCGGCGCGAGCTCGAGCCGCTTGCCGTTGTCGAGCAGCCAGACCCACTCGGGGTGCACGAACAGCATGTCGATGGAGCGTGACTGCGCGCCATCCTTGCCGTTCGACTCGTGCTCGAAGCCGGCGCGCAGGCCGTCGATCCATGTCTTGTCGCCGGCGCGCTTCCAGTCCCAGAACAGCGACGGCCGGTAGCTGGTGTCGCGAAACGGCTTGGAGTCGCCCGACAGGTTCCACAGCGACGTCTGCGTGTAGCCGAGGTAGAACCCGGAGAGCCAGGGCTGCTCGCCGCCCCAGCCCAGCCCGCGGTCGAACATCCGGTACTTGAACGACAGCTGGAAGCGCGCGTTGGTGCCGCCGCGCGCGCCCATGACAAAGTACACCGGTTCGTTCTCGGTGAGCGGCGGCTCGTGGCCTTCCCGTTCCTGGTTGACGATGAAGGTCTCCATCACATCCGGGCGTGGCTGGTCCTGCGCGGCGGCGGGCAGCGCGGCAAGCGCGCACAGCAGGAGCGGCCAGCGTTGCATGGTTCTGCCAGAATGGTCGGCGATGACGGAGTCTAGCGCGCCGCTGCCCGCGGTCTTCATCTCGCACGGTTCGCCGATGCACGCGCTCGAGGCGGACGCGAGCGCGACCGGCCGCGCCTGGCGGGCGCTCGGCGCGCGGCTGCCCCGCCCGCGCGCGATTCTCATCGCCTCGGCGCACTGGGAAACCGAGCAGCCGGCGCTGACCGGCACGGCGCGCCCCGAAACGATCCATGACTTCCGGGGCTTTCCCCCGCCCCTGTACGAGATCCGCTATCCGGCCCCGGGCGCACCCGACGTGGCGGGGCGCGCGCAACAGCTGCTCGGCGCGGCGGGCCTGGCGGCCTCGATCGACCCGCGGCGCGGCCTTGATCACGGCGCCTGGACGCCCCTGCTTTATGTCTACCCCGCCGCCGATGTGCCGGTGGCGCAGGTTTCCGTGCAGACGGCGCTTGGGCCGCGCCACCACCTGGCGCTCGGGGCCGCGCTGGCACCGCTCGCGCGCGAGGGCGTCCTCATCATCGGCTCCGGGCACCTGACGCACAACCTGCGCGAACTGCGCAGCGTACGGGAGACCGGCGTCGGGCGCGCCGAGCCGTATGTGGCCGAATTCCAGGAATGGGTGCGCGAGTGCATCGAGACGCACGACTACGGTCGGCTTGCCGACTATCGCCAGCTGTCGCCGGCGGGCGTGCGCGCGCACCCGAGCGAGGAGCATTTCCTGCCGCTGTTCGTGGCGCTTGGCGCGGCGGGCGGCGAGGCGCGCGCCGAGCGGATCGTCGGGCACGTGGAGGGCGGCGTGCTCGCCATGGATGCCTATCTCCTGAGCCCGGGACCGGAGAAATCCTGACACGGGGCGGTGTGACTTAGTGCACGCTGGCCACGTTCTCTGACGATCTTCCGGCAGGGTCCGGACTAGCGTCAGCTCATATCCGCATCGAAGGTGAGGCGATGCCCGGACTGGCCCGGTTCGAAGGCGACATGGAGGTGCGCTTCCGCGCGCAGTACGCGGAACGCTCGATCCCGTTCGTCCGCGTTTCGCTGCCCCTTGCGGCGACCCTGTACCTGCTGTTCCTCGCATGGGACTACAGCATCGCGCCCGAGGCCCTGCTCTACACGCTGAGCGTGCGCCTGCCGTTCAGCTTCTTCGCGGTCGCGGTGTTCGGCTTCACCTTCCTGCACACGTTCGAGCGCTGGTCGCAGAGCGTGCTTTGCGCCACCGTGATCCTGGGCGCGGCGGGCATCGCGCTCGTGCTGGCGATTCTGCCACAGGGCTTCACCTACGGCGTGCCGGGCCTGTTGCTCGTCATCATGTATGCCTGCGGCGCCATCCGCCTGCTGTTCACCTCGGCGTTCGTCGCCTGCTGCACGATCGTGGCGCTGACCAACGTCCTGCTGCTAACCACGGGCGCCAGCACGTTTCAGGTCCTCAACACCAACGTGTTCCTGATCGCGGCCTCGGCGATCGGCCTGATCTACACGGCCCTGCTCGAATGGACGGAACGCCACGCATTCGCGCTGGAGGAGGACCTGCGCAAGGACAAGCAGGCGAGCGAGACGTTGCTGCGCAACTTCCTTCCCGATCGCATCATGAGCCGGTTGCGCGACGGCGAGCGCACCATTGCCGAGGCGGTCGGCGAGGCCACCGTGCTGTTCGCCGACATCGTCGGCTTCACCTCGCTCACGCACCGCATGGCCCCCGGCCACGTGGTCGAGGTGCTGAGCGTCATCTTCAACCGCTTCGACGAGATCTCGGATCAGCGCGGCGTGGAGAAGGTCAAGACCATCGGCGACAGCTACATGGCGGTCGCGGGCGTGCGCTCGCCGTCGCCGCGCAACGCCGAGGCGATGGCCGAGTTCGCCATCGAGGCGCTTGCCTTCGTGCGCAGCTACGCCATGGAGAACGACTTGCCGCTGCAGGTTCGCATCGGCATGAGCACGGGGTCCCTGGTGTCGGGCGTGATCGGCACGCACGTGCCGATCTTCGACCTATGGGGCGCACCGGTGAACGACGCGAGCCGGCTGCAGCAGGAAGGCATTCCCGGCGCGATCCAGGTGTCGGAGACGACGTACTGGCGGCTGCGTAACAAGTACGAGTTCCAGGCGCGCGGCACTCTGACGCTCAAGCACGGCGAGCAGATCAATGCCTACCTGCTGACCGGCCGCAAGGTGGCGGCGGGCGCCGGCCTGCACGTGATCAGCGACGCCTCGCGCGCGACCGCGGACACGCTTCCGGCAAAGACGGGCTGAGATGGACGCCACTCTTGGGCAGCAGCAGGTCGCCCGTGCCGACGCCACAGCGCGCGCCGCCGGCTGGCTGTGCCCCGAGTACCGCGAAGTGGTGGACCGCACTGTCGAGCTGCTGTTGAACACCAAAGCGCGGCTGCGCGCCGCGGTGCCGGCCGGCGCGGACGGCGGCCGCGCTATCGAGACCATCACCAACGATCTGTGGGCCGAATGGCGCAGCGCCTGGGTCGATGCGGCCGCATCCCTGGCCGAGATCGCCGCAACGCCCGAGCACCTGCGGCTGGCCAAGGACTACACCGAATCGCATCTCACGCCCGAGCTGATGGGCGCCCCGCTGTGGCGCCAGGCGTACACCAAACCGCTCGGCTACCCCGGCGACTACATCGCGATGAACTACATGTACGACGGCACGCCCGAGGGGGATACGGCGTTCGCCAGCGTCGCGCACGAGCTGGCGGTGCATATCGGCCAGTTCGTGGTGAAGCGCAAGGATCTCGTGCGCCACGCGATCGCCGAAGCGGTCGCCAGGCATAGCGGCGCCGAGCCGTGCGTGATCGCGAGCCTCGGCTGCGGGCCCTCGCGGGAGGTGACGGAGTTCCTTGCGCACGACCCGCTTGCATCGCGCCCGACGCGTTTCTTCCTCGTCGATCAGGACAGCGACGCCCTGTCCTTCGCCGGCCGGCAGCTGGCCGCGGTCGTTCGCGGGGGCGCCGGCCAGGGCGCGGCGCGCATCGAGATGCGGCATCTGTCGGTGCTGCGGCTACTTCGCGAAATCGAGCCCGGCGAGCTGCTAACGCCCGCAGACCTGATCTACAGCGCCGGCCTGCTCGACTACTTCAGCGACCGTACCTGCCGCATCCTTACGCAGCGCCTTTATCAGGCGCTGCGCCCGGGCGGCCACCTGCTGCTCGGCAACATGAAGGCGGGTACCGACATGCTCTGGCCCCTCGAGATGATCGCGGACTGGACGCTGCGCTATCGCAACGCGGAGAGCATCCTCGCCTGGACCGAGGGACTCGAGGGTGCCGAGATCTCGCTGCGCACCGAAGCCACTGGCTACGACTACCTCCTGAGCGTGCGCAAGGCCTAGCGATCCGATCAGGCCTGCGCCGGATGCGGCACGGCGCGCACGCCACGCAGCAGTACTGCCGCGAGCCCGATCCACTCGCGGCGCGTCGCCCTAGTCATCGCCGAGCGCGATCGCGACCTTGTTCGGGTAGAAGGCGAGCAGGTCCCGGATATCGAGCATCTCGTCATAAGGCTGCTCGTAGCTCCACACCGCGTTGTCCGGCCCGTTCACGATGCAGTAGTACGACGCATCGCCCTTGTAGGGGCAATGTGTGGTCAGCGAGGTGCGCATCAGCCGCTCCAGCTTCACGTCCTTGCGCGGCACGTAGTACACGGGCGGGTAGCTGCCCTCCCGCATCTCGAGCGCTTCGCGTGAGTCGGCGAGCACCTCGGCGCCGAGCGTCACGCGCACGCGCTTGCGGGCCGGCCGGGTGACGATGTGGTTGCGCTGAGCATTCTTGAAGCCAGGAGCGGGGTTGCCCATCGGGATCTCCTTTGCCGGTTGCGATTGCGGCTTTCTTGTCTACCCGGGCGCCGGTCCGTGTCAAGATCGCCCCCTCATGCCCGCCCGCCGCCGCTTCGCCCGTCGCGAGGACCTCGGTCTCACCAAAGCCGAGTTTGCCGTATTGCGCCGCCTGAACACGCCGCGCAAGGCCCAGGCCTTCCTCTACGGACTGCCGCAGAACTTCGAGCTGCGCGGCGACACCTGCAACAGCGTGCGCGACGTGCTGCGCACGCGGCGCGCGCACTGCATCGAGGGGGCCATGCTCGCCGCGGCCGCGCTCTGGGTGCACGGCGAGCCGCCCCTGCTCCTCGATATGCGCGCGGTGCGCGATTTCGACCATGTGGTGGCGCTGTTCCGCCGGCGCGGCCGCTGGGGCGCCATCTCCAAGACCAACGGCGCGACGCTGCGCTGGCGCGACCCGGTCTACCGCAGCCTGCGCGAGCTCGCCATGTCGTACCTGCACGAGTACTGCAACCGGCGCGATCACAAGACGCTGCGCGAGTATTCGCGCCCGTTCGATCTGCGCGTGCTGCGCACCGCAGACTGGGTCACGGCGCCCAAGGGCGCATGGGCGGTCGCCGAGCGACTCGATGCCTTGCATCACTACCGGCTGCTCTCGCCCGCCGAGGAGCGTGCGCTGGTGCGGCGCGACCCGTTCGAGCGCCGGATCGGCGCGCTCCTGCAATACCGCCGTCCCAAGCGGCTGCGGCGCGGCTCGGGCCGGTACTAGCAGCTGCGGCGGTGCCGTTACGCAGGTAACACACCGTTACACACGTTACGTCCCCGCCCCACCACTATGTCTCCGTCACCGGCGCAAACGAGTTGTCCGGTGCAACGTGTAAAGGAGACAGACATGCTGAAGAAGACCGCTGCAATCGCCGCCCTGGCTGGTGCCACCCTGCTGAGCACCACCCCCGCCCTTGCCGACGGCTATCGTCACGGCTACGGGCATGGCCCGAAGCGCGTCGTCGTAGTGCACAAGCAGGTGCCCTACTATGGCTACCGTCAGGGGTACCGTCAGGCCGTCGCCTATCGCCCG
>DATHYT010000018.1:0-1764 GCA_035459025.1 Burkholderiales bacterium
ACATACCGCGCCACCAGATCCGCCTCCATGTTCACCTCCGCCCCCGGCTTCAGCCGCGACAGCGTGGTCACCTTCAACGTATGCGGAATCAGATTCACCTCGAACTCCGCCCCGCTTACCCGGTTCACCGTCAGGCTCACCCCGTCAATGCACACCGACCCCTTGGGCGCGACATAGCGCGCCACCGCCTTCGGCGCACGGAACGTGTACACGCTCCCCTCCACCCGCAGCAGCAACCCCACCCCGTCGACGTGCCCGCTCACCAGATGACCGCCAAGCCGATCCGATAACCGCATCGCCTTCTCCAGGTTTACGTTGCCAGGACGATCCAGCCCGACGGTGCAATCCAGCGTCTCCTGGGAAACGTCGAATGACAAGCGCTTGCCCCGCTTCTTGGTCACCGTCAGGCAGGCGCCCTGAACGGCGATCGAATCCCCCACCTTCACCTGCGCAAGCGGCAGCTTGCCGGCATCCACCACGAACGGACGCACGCTGACGATCTTGCCGACCGCATGGACGATGCCGGTGAACATCAGGCGGGCCGCGCCAGGATTCTGAGGTCGTCGCCGATCCGCTCGACCGACCTGATCTCTACCCGCAGCCGGTCGTCGAGCGAGGTCACTTCCGCCAGGTTGACCATGCCCTGCGCCGAATCGCCGAGGAAGCTCGGACTCAGATAGATCAGGAACTCGTCCACGCAGCCCTCGCGCACCAGCGACCCGTTCAGCTTGAACCCGCCCTCGACGTGCAGCTCATTGACGCCGCGCAGCGCCAGCTCCTTCAGCATCTTCTTCAGCTCCACCTTGTTCTGGGGATTGGGCAGCACCACGACTTCTGCGTTCGGCGGCGCCGTCCCGTCGCGCGCCGCGAAGATGAGCACCTTCTCGCCCTGCAGGATGCGCGCATTCGGCGGCGTCTCCAGATGACTGTCGGCGATCACGCGCAAAGGCTGGCGCGGCGTTTCCACGTCGCGCACGGTCAGCAGCGGATCGTCGGCCCGCACGGTCCCGGCGCCGGTGAGGATGGCGCAGGCCCGGGCGCGCCAGCGGTGCCCGTCCTTCCTCGCCTCGGGCCCCGTGATCCACTGCGACACGCCATTGCTCAGGGCAGTGCGCCCGTCCAGCGTCGCGGCGATCTTCATCCGCACCCACGGCCGGGCGCGTGTCATGCGCGAAACGAAGCCGACATTGAGCTCGCGCGCCTCCTCCTCGAGCAGCCCGGCCTCGAACGGAATCCGGGCGGCAAGCAGCGCGTCGCCGCCCTTCTTCGACTCCGGATTCGGATCGCGCATCGCCGCCACCACGCGCGTCACGCCGGCCTTGATCAGCGCCTCGGCGCACGGCGGCGTCTTGCCGTGGTGATTGCAGGGTTCCAGCGTGACGTAGGCGGTGGCGCCCTTCGCCGCGGCGCTCGCCTGCAGCAGCGCGCGCGCCTCGGCGTGCGGGTTGCCGGTCTTCTCGTGCCAGCCCTGGCCGATGACCTGCTCGCCCTTCACCAGCACGCAGCCGACACGGGGATTGGGCGTCGTCGTGTACAGCCCCTTCTCCGCCAGCGCGAGCGCACGCCGCATCATGGCGTGGTCGAGCTCGGAGAAGGTGCTCACTTGCGCCGCTTCTTCGCCTTCACGTCCTGCAGCGCCTCGCGGAAATCCTCCGGCGTCTCGAAGCGCCGGTAGACGGAAGCGAAGCGGATGTAGGCGATCTTGTCGAGCTTGGCGAGCTCGCGCATCACCAGGTCGCCAACGCGCGAGGTCGGCACCTCGCG
>DATHYT010000019.1:0-45778 GCA_035459025.1 Burkholderiales bacterium
GCGCTCAGCCGAAATAGGCCTGGTGCACCGCCGCGTCGCGCGCCAGCTCCTCGGCGCGGCCGGCGGCCACCACCCGGCCCTGCTGCAGCACGTAGCCGTGGTGCGCGATGGCGAGCGTCTGGTGCACGTTCTGCTCGACCAGGAACACGGTGATGCCCTGCTCGTTGATGCGGCGGATGATCTGGAAGTTCTCCTTCACCAGCAGCGGCGACAGGCCGAGCGAGGGCTCGTCGACGAGCAGCAGCTGCGGCGCGCTCATCAGGCCGCGGCCGATCGACACCATCGCCTGCTCGCCGCCCGACATGGTGCCGGCGAGCTGCGCGCGGCGCTCGGCGAGGCGCGGGAAGATCTCGTAGGCGTGCGCGAGGCGCGCCGCGACGGTCGCCGCCGACGCCTCCTGGTAGGCGCCCAGGCGCAGGTTCTCTTCCACCGTGAGCTTGGGAAACACCTTGCGGCCCTCGGGGATGCAGGCGATGCCGGCGGCGATCACCTTGTGCGTCGGCAGCCCGGCGAGCTCCACGTCGCCGAAGCGGATCGAGCCCGCGCGCGGCGGCGTGAGGCCGAGGATGGCGCGGATCAGCGTGGTCTTGCCCGAGCCGTTCGAGCCGAGCAGGCAGGTGATGCTGCCGGGGGCGACCGAGAGCGTCACGCCCTCGAGCACGTCGGCCTTGTCGTAGGCGGCGTACACGCCGTTCACTTCGAGCGGCCGCGCGGCGCTCATTCCACCCCCAGGTAGGCTTCCTGCACCTGGCGGTCGGCCGCCACCTCGCGGTAGCTGCCCTCGGCGATCTTCCTGCCGAAGTTGAGCACCACGCAGCGCTCGGTGATGCGCTCGATCACGCCCATTTCGTGCTCGATGATGACGACGGTGAGGCCCGCGATGCGCCCGCGGATCTCCAGGATGTCGTCCATCAGCTCGCGCGTCTCTTCCTCGGTCATGCCGGCCGAGGGCTCGTCCAGAAGCAGCAGCCGCGGCCGGCTGATGAGCGCGCGGCAGATCTCGATGCGGCGCCGGTCGATCATCGGCAGCGCGCCCACCGCCTCGAACATGCGCTCGGCGAGCGGCGCGTCGAACACGCGCACCAGCTCGCGTGCCTCGTCGAACGCCTGCTCGAACTGGCGCGCGAAGGCGGCGCGGCGGAACAGGTTGAACCACAGCCCGCGCGACAGGTTCTTGTGGTTGCCGAGCAGGATGTTGTCGACGATCGACAGCGGCAGGCACAGGCGCGAGCGCTGGAAGGTGCGCGCGATGCCCGCCTCGTAGACCGCCTGCGCCGGCAGGTTGGTGATGTCGCGGCCCAGAAACCGCGCCCGCCCCGCGCTCGCCTCGTAGATGCCGGTGAGCACGTTGAAGCAGGTGGTCTTGCCCGAGCCGTTCGGGCCGATGAGTCCCACGATCTCGCCCTCGCCGACCTGCATGTCGAGCTGGTCGAGCGCGACCAGGCCGCCGAAGCGCCGGCTGAAGCCCTCGAGCAGGAGCACCGGGGCGCTCATCGCGGCTTCCAGCCCGGCAGGTACACGCGCAGCCGCCGCGGCAGCAGCCCGCCCGGGCGGTACAGCAGCACCAGAATCACCAGCGCGGCAAACAGCAGGAACCGGTACTCCTGGATCAGCTGCAGCTTCTCGGGCAGCATCACGACGATCGCCGCCGCGAGCGCCGCGCCCCAAGGGTTGCCGATGCCGCCAAGCAGGATGATCGACACCATGATGAGCGAGTCGCCGAAGGTGAAGTTGGTCGGCGCGATGAAGCCGAGCATCAGCGCGTAGAGCGCGCCGGCGACCCCGGCCATGAAGTTGCCCAGGGTGAAGGCGACGATCTTCCAGCGCGCGATGTGCACGCCGAAGCAGGCCGCCGCAGTCTCGTCCAGGCGCACCGCGTCGAGGCTCAAGCCGATCCACGAGCGCTCCAGGCGCCGCGTCACGGCGAAGCCGAGGATCACCAGCAGCAGCGCCACCAGCACGTAGCTCACGTAGAACGAGAACTCGACGCCGGCGACGCTGAAGTTCTGGTTGAACTTCCAGCCCAGCACCTGCATGCTGGGCAGCTTCAGGCCCTGCGGCCCGCCGAGCGTGTCGTTCACTTCCAGGAACGTCTTGAACAGCAGCACGAAGGCGATGGTCACCACCGCCGAGTAGTGCCCGCGCGTGCGCAGCACCGGCAGGATCAGGATCGAGCCGACCAGTGCCGCCACCGCGCCGCCGATGGCGAGCACCAAAAGGTGCGGGATCGCGGTGTGCGTAGTCAGCACCGCCGCGGTGTAGCAGCCCACGCCGAGGAACGCCGCGGCGGCGAAGTTCACCATGCCGGCGTAGCCGAACTGGATGGTGAGCCCGAGGCAGACGAGGAAATACACCAGCACCGTGCCCGCCATCAGCAGCGGGAAGTGGTCGTCGTGGAAGAAGCCGACGAACACGAACAGCCCCACGATGCCGAGGCGCAGCATCGCGGGCTCGCGCTCGGTGAAGGCGCGCGCCGCCGGCGCGAGCCAGCCGGTGCGCCGCGCCAGCACCGCGCCCACCGCGGCGGCCGCCAGCACCGCCACCACCTCCCACTCGCTCTCGGCCCACATGAAGGCGATGGCGAGTGCCGTCACCAGCCCCGCGGCCAGCGCCCCCGGCCAGAGCGGCGCGCTCATACGCGCTCGCTCGTTTTCTCGGCGATCAGGCCGGTCGGGCGCCAGGCCATGATCGCGATCACCACGGCGAAGGCGAACACGTCCTTGTAGGCGCTGGCGAAAGGCAGCGCCACCGCGCCGACGGTCTGCAGCGCGGCGAACAGGAACCCGCCCAGGATCGCGCCGTAGATGTTGCCGAGACCCCCGACGATCGCCGCGCTGAAGCCGATCACGCCGAGCAGCAGGCCCATGCCGAAGTTGATCTCGCTGTAGTACAGGCCGTTCATCACGCCGGCGAAGGCCGCCGCCGCCGAGCCGACCGCGAAGGTCACCAGCACGATGAGCGTGAAGTTGATGCCCATGGTCTTCGCCGTCTCCTCGTCCTGCGCCACGGCGCGGATCGCGAGACCGAGCTTGGTGCGGTTGATGAGCACGTGGATGGCGACGATCACCGCCAGGCCGGCGAGAAACAGCAGCACGCTATCCAGGCGCAGGTTGAAGCTGCCGAGCGCCATCGCGTCGTCGGGCAGCAGGCGCGGAAAGCGCTTCGGGTTGGCGCCGTCGGGGAAGAACAAGCGCACGCACTCGCGCAGCACCGTGCCGAGCATCAGCGTCACCAGCAGGATGTTGAGCGGCGGCGCGGATTTCAGCGGCATGACGAGATACTTGGCGATGAGCGCCCCGAGGATCGCCATCGAGCCGGTGGCCACCAGCAGCACGGCCAGGACCTGCAGCCAGGGATTGGCGGCGCCAAGCGCCTGCAGGCCGAGGTAGGTCGAGAAGCCGGCGAAGGTGCCCACCGTGAGCACGTCGCCGTGGCTGAACTTGATGACGTCGAGCACGCCGAAGAACAGCGTGAAGCCGACCGCGACCAGGGCGTACATCATGCCCAGCATCAGGCCGTTGGCGACGAATTGCGCGAGGAGTCCGGCGTCCATGCGAAATGGAAGGGGCAGGCGCTGCGCCCGCCCCTTCCGCCAGTCAGGACTGCCTGCTTACTTCCCGGCGAGCTTGCGCTTGCCGGTGGCGTATTCGCTGTCCTCCCAGACCACCCACTTGCCGTCCTGGGCGACGTACTTGGTGATCGCCGCCACGGTGTTCTGGCCGTGGTCGTCGAACGTGATCTTGCCGACGATCGAATCCACGTTCTTCACGTTGCCGAGCGCCTCGGTGACCTTCTTGCGGTCGGGGCCGACGCGCTCGATGGTGTCGAGGATCAGGTTCATGGCGGCGAAGGCGAACGCGCCGTAGGCCTCGGGCGCTTCCGCGTACTTCGCCTCGGCGTACTTCTGCATGAAGAACTGCCCGCCGGGGAGCTTTTCCACCGGCGCGCCCTCGCGGAACGCGAGCACGCCCTCGGCGAGCGGCCCCAGGCCCTCGATGAACGCATCCGAGACGATGCCCGAGGTGCCCACGAACTGCGCCTTGATGCCGAGCTTTTCCATCTGCGAGCGGATGCGCACGCCGATCGGGGTGAGACCCCCGAAGTAGATCGCGTCCACGTTGAGCGACTTGATCTGCGTGAGCTCGGCGTTGAAGTCCTGCTGGTCGGCGGTGACGCCGAAGGTGCCGACGATCGCGCCGCCGTTCTTCGCCAGGTTCTCGCTGAAGTACTTGTTGTGGCCCTTGCCGTAGTCGGTGGTGTCGTGGATCACGGCGAACTTCCTGAACCCCTGGCCGGTGGAGAATTTCGCGTTCACCTCGTTCTGGTTGATCATCGTGCCGTTGACGCGGTGGATCTCCTTGTAGTTGTTGCCGTAGGTGATGTCGGGCAGCACCGCGCCCCACACGATCACCGGCAGGCCGAACTTGTGATAGACGTCGACGGTGCCGATCGCCACCGCCGAGCAGTAGTGCGTGGCGCCGGCGATGATCGAGCGGTCGGAGGCGGCCTTGGTCGCCACCTGCACGCCGACGTTCGGCTTGCACTCGTCGTCGAGCACCACCATCTCGTACTTGTACTTCGCCTTGGGGTCGGCGTTACGCAGCCGCACCGCAAGGTCGGCGGAGTTGCGCCCGCCCAGCCCGTTCACCGAAACGCCGCCGGTAAGCGGGCCGATGAACACCACTTTGACTTCCTTCTTCTGCGCGAGCGCGCTGCCGGCGGCAAGGCCGAGCGCGAGCGCGCCGGCAAACAGCATGCGTGAGAACTTCATGGATCCCCTCCTCCTGGAATGATCGCAAGCGACGGCGCGAGCTTGCGCCATCGCGCGGTGAGGGTCAAGACGGTGTTTTACGCCGCCGCGCGCGCCTGCGCCTTCTCGAAGCTCATGCGCCCGTTGCGCCAGTCGGCGCGGATGGTGTCCTTGGGCGCAAAGCGTCCCTCCAGAATCGCCTTGGCGAGCGGGTTCTCGAGCTCGGACTGGATGGCGCGTTTCAGCGGCCGCGCGCCGTACACCGGGTCGAAGCCGACCTTGGCGAGCTCGCTCACCGCCGCGTCCGACACCTCCAGCCCGTACTCGAGCTTCGCCAGGCGCGCCTTCAGCACGCCAAGCTGGATGCCGGCGATCGACTTGATGTGCTCCTCGCCCAGGGCGTGGAACACCACCACCTCGTCGATGCGGTTGACGAACTCGGGCCGGAACTGGTTCTTCACCTCGGCCATCACCGCCACCTTGATCACGCCGTAGTCCGACCCGGACATCTGCTGGATCATCTGCGAGCCGAGGTTGGAGGTCATGGCGAGCACCGTGTTCTTGAAGTCGACCGTCCTGCCCTGGCCGTCGGTCAGGCGCCCCTCATCGAGCACCTGCAAGAGCGCGTTGAAGACGTCGGGGTGCGCCTTCTCGATCTCGTCGAAGAGGATCACGGCGTAGGGCTTGCGGCGCACCTGCTCGGTGAGCTGCCCGCCCTCGTCGTAGCCCACGTACCCGGGCGGCGCGCCGATGAGGCGCGACACCGAGTGCTTCTCCATGTATTCCGACATGTCGATGCGGATGAGGTGTTCTTCCGAATCGAAGAGGAAACCGGCGAGCGCCTTGCACAGCTCGGTCTTGCCCACGCCCGTGGGCCCGAGGAACAGGAACGAGCCGTACGGGCGGTTCGGGTCGGAAAGGCCCGAGCGCGAGCGCCGTATCGCATCCGACACGAGGCGCACGGCCTCGTCCTGGCCGACCACGCGCTCGTGCAGTTTCGCTTCCATCTTGATGAGCTTCTCGCGCTCGCCCTGCATCATCTTGGACACGGGAATGCCGGTGGCGCGCGACACCACCTCGGCGATCTCTTCCGCGCCGACCTGGGTGCGCACGAGCTTCGCCTTCGCCGTCTTGGCGTCGGCCTTCTCCGCGCTCTTCAGCTGCGCTTCGAGCTGCGGCAGCTTGCCGTACTGCAGCTCGGCGAGCTTGTCGTACTGGCCTTTTCGCTGCAGCTCGGCCATCTGCTGGCGCGTGCGCTCGATCTCTTCCTTGATGTGCTGCGCGCCCTGCACCTGGGCTTTCTCCGCCTTCCAGACCTCTTCCAAGTCGGAATAGTCCTTCTCCAGGCGCTTGATCTCGTCCTCGATGAGGCCGAGGCGCTTCTTCGACGCTTCGTCCTTTTCCTTCTTCACCGCCTCGCGCTCGATCCTGAGCTGGATCAGGCGCCGCTCGAGCCGGTCCATCGACTCGGGCTTGGAGTCGATCTCCATCTTGATGCGCGAGGCGGCCTCGTCGATCAGGTCGATCGCCTTGTCCGGGAGGAACCGGTCGGTGACGTAGCGGTGCGAGAGCTCGGCCGCGGCGACGATCGCCGGGTCGGTGATCTCGACGCCGTGGTGCACCTCGTACTTCTCCTGCAGGCCGCGCAGGATGGCGATGGTCGCCTCGACCGTCGGCTCGCCCACCAGCACCTTCTGGAAGCGCCGCTCGAGCGCGGCGTCCTTTTCCACGTACTTGCGGTATTCGTTCAGGGTGGTGGCGCCGATGCAGTGCAGCTCGCCGCGCGCGAGCGCGGGCTTGAGCATGTTGCCGGCGTCGATCGCGCCTTCGGCCTTGCCGGCGCCGACCATGGTGTGCAGCTCGTCGATGAAGACGATGGTGTTGCCCTCGTCCTTCGCCAGGTCCTTCAGCACCGCCTTGAGGCGCTCCTCGAACTCGCCGCGGTACTTGGCGCCGGCGAGCAGCGAAGCCATGTCGAGCACCAGCACGCGCTTGTGCTTCAGCGACTCGGGCACCTCGCCATTGATGATCCGTTGCGCAAGGCCCTCCACGATGGCGGTCTTGCCCACGCCCGGTTCCCCGATCAGCACAGGATTGTTCTTCGTGCGCCGCTGCAGGATCTGGATGCAGCGCCGGATCTCGTCGTCCCGGCCGATGACCGGGTCGAGCTTGCCCGCGCGCGCGCGGTCGGTGAGATCGAGCGTGTATTTTTCGAGGGCCTTCCTCTGCGACTCGTCGGCCTGGCCGGAAACGCTCGCCCCGCCGCGCACTTCCTCGATCGCCTTCTCCAGCGCCGCCTTCGTGACGCCGGCCTGCTTCAGCAGCCGGCCGGCTTCGCCCTTGTCGGCCGTGGCAGCGAGCAGAAAGAGCTCCGAGGCGATGTACTGGTCGCCGCGCTTCTGCGCCTCCTTGTCGGTGACGTTGAGCAGCGCCGCCAGCTCGCGCGAGATGTTGACCTCGCCCGCGGTGCCTTCCACCTTGGCGATGCGCCCAAGCGACTCGGCGAGGGCCTTCTTCAGCGCGCCGGGGTTGCCGCCCGCCTTGGCGATGAGCGAGGCGGCACCGCTGTCCTCCTGCTCGAGGAGCGCAGCCAGTAGGTGCTGCGGCTCGATGTACGGGTGGTCGCGCCCCACGGCGAGGCTCTGGGCCTCGGCGAGGGCTTCCTGCAGCCGGGTGGTCAATTTGTCGAGTCGCATGTGGGGAGAATGGGGGCGGAAGCCCCCGATTCAAGCGAGGAACCGGTAGCTTGCGTAGCCCACGAGGGTGGCCAGCAGCGCCCCCAGCAGGTGGGCGCCCGAGTGCGCCAGGGCCGCGAGGTACCTTTCCGCGTACAGCAGCGCCATGGACTCGGCCGAAAACGTGGAGAAGGTGGTGAGTGCGCCGAGGAACCCGGTGATGCACGCCAGGCGCCATTCGGGCGCCATCGACGGGTGGGCGGCAAAGAAGGCCAGCGCCAGCCCCACCGCGTAGCCGCCCGCGACGTTCGCGACGAGGGTGCCGAGCGGCAGGCTCGGCGTGAGGTGATTCAGCCAGCCGGCGAGCCCCCAGCGCGCCCAGGCCCCGAGCATGGCACCCACGCCGACCGCGGCGAGAGCCGACGCGCTCACTTCCAGCGCGCCGCCGCCTTGTCGTCGGCGGCGCGCGCCTCGACCCAGCCCGCCGCCTCCTTCTTCCAGAACGGCGCCTGCGTCTTCAGGTAATCCATGATGAACTCGCACGCGGCGAAGGCGTCGCCGCGGTGCGCGCTCGCCACCGCCACCAGCACGATCTGGTCCGTGGGCTTCAGCTCGCCATAGCGGTGGATCACGGTGCAGCCCAGCACCTGCCAGCGGCCCGTGGCCTCGTCGACGATTCTGTGCAGCGCCTTTTCCGTCATGCCCGGGTAGTGCTCGAGCGTCATGCCCACCTCGCGCACCACGCCGACGAAGCTCGCCACGGCGCCGACCCTGGGATCGGACGAAAGGGCGCGGATCTCGGCGCCCGCGTCGAAGTCCTCGCGCTGCACCGACGCCTTCATCCGCCGGTCACCGGGGGAAAGAACGCGACCTCGTCGCCCGCTTTCAGCGCCGACGTGGGCGGCGCCATGTCCTGGTTCAGCGCCGCGCGCACGAGCTTGCCCTCGGCAAGCGCAAGCTCCCAGGCGCCGCCGCGCGCGCGCAGGTGCGACCGGAGCGCCGCCACGGTGCCGACGCCCGCCGGCAGCTCGATCTCCTCGCCCGGGGTGCCGAGCTGCTCGCGCAACGCGGCGAAATAGAGCACCCTCACCTTCATCCGTAGAGCTCCGCGTAGGGCAGGAAGCGCACCGTGTCGCCGCGCCGGATGGCGTGGTTGGGCGGGTTGTCCACCAGGCCGTCGGCCCAGGCCGTCGAGGTCATCACCGCCGAGTCCTGCGTCGGATAGATCTCGAGGCCACCCTGCGCGTTCCATTTTACGCGCAGGTATTCGCGCCGCGCGTCGGGCTCGGGCCAGTCGAAGTCGGCGCGCGCCGCCACGGCGCGCGGCTGCACCGCGGCGATGCCCTGCGTCTTGAGCAGGAACGGCCGCACGAAGATGAGAAAGGTCACGAAGCTGGACACCGGGTTCCCGGGCAGGCCGATGAAGGCGGCATCGCCCACCTTGCCGAAGGCGAGCGGGCGCCCGGGCTTCATCGCGATCTTCCACATGAGGAGCGAGCCTTCCGCCTCGACCGCGGGCTTGACGAAGTCGGCGTCCCCGACCGAGACGCCGCCCGAGGTGACGATCACGTCGCACTCGGCGGCGGCGCGCTTTAGCACCGCGCGCGTGTCCTCGAGCGTGTCGGGCACGATGCCGTAGTCGCGCACCTCGCAGCCGAAGGTGGCGGCGAGCCCGTTCAGCGTGAAACGGTTGGAGTTGTAGATGCGCCCGGGCGGCAGCGGATCGCCCGGCATCACCAGCTCGTCGCCGGTGAAAAACAGGCCCATGCGCACGCGCCGATAGAGCGGCAGCGTCTTGATGCCCACGGACGCGGCGAGACCCGTATCCTGCGGCCGCAGCCGGATGCCGGCGGTCAGCACCTGCGCACCCTTCGCGATGTCGCTCGCGCGACGCCGGATCCAGGCGTCCTTCTGCGGCACCTTCTTGATGGTCACGGCCTCGCCGTCGGCGGCGCAGAACTCCTGCATGACGACGGCATCCGCCCCGGGCGGGATCGGCGCACCCGTGAAGATGCGCGCGGCGGTGCCGGGCGCGAGCGCCTGGCCCACCGCGCCGGCCATGATGCGCTGGGCCACCTTCAGCTTCGTATCGGGCGCCTTGACGTCGGCGGTGCGCACCGCATAGCCGTCCATGGCGCTGTTGTCCATCGGCGGCACGTCCATGGTGGAGGCCTGCGAGCGTGCGAGCACGCGCCCGGTGGCTTCGAGCGTGGGCACTTCTTGCACCTCGGCGACCGGCCGCGCGCCGGCGAGCAGCACCTCCAGCGCCTCGTCTACGGAAAGCAGTCCCTTGTTCATGCGAGCTTCAGGTGCCTGACGATGAATTCGGCGATCCCGGCGTCGTCGTTGAGATCCAGCAGCGGCAGCTTCGTCTCCAGCTTCGTGTCGCTCGCGACGGCGACGATGTGCGGGTCCTGCGGGTGCAGCAGCCCTTCGCCGGTGAGCGCGCGCCACACTTCGAGCTTGGGGATCGGCGCGTGCTTGAAGCCTTCCACGATCAGCAGGTCGCAGGGCGACAAGTGCCTGACCTGGTCCTCGAACGAAGGTTCCTGCGCGCCGCGCAGCTCGTGCATCAGCACCCAGCGCCGCGACGAGGTCACCAGCACCTCGGAGGCGCCGGCGTAGCGGTGGCGGTAGGAGTCCTTGCCCGGGTGGTCGACGTCGAAGGTGTGGTGCGCGTGCTTGATGAGCGAGACGCGCAAGCCCCGCGCCGTGAAGCGCGGGATCAGCTTTTCGATCAGCGTGGTCTTGCCGCTGCCGGACCAGCCGGCGAAGCCGAAGGTCTTCATGTCAGGATCAGCTTCGCGCCGGCCAGCACCAGCACCGCGGCGAGCAGCCGGCGCACGATCGGGTTGGTGAAGCGCCGGCTCCCGTACTCGGCGCCGAGCCAGCCGCCGACGAGCACGGCGGCCGCGAGCAGCCAGATCGCCGGCGGCAGCGCGGCGGTGCCCGCGACGTAGCCCGCGCTCAGCCCGGCGAGGGAGTTGACGAGAATGAAGGGCGCGGCGACCGCGGAGGTCTGCTTGGTCCCCGCCCAGCCGAGGAGGAGCACCAGCGGGCTGAGGAAGATCCCGCCACCCACGCCGGTCAGCCCGGCGAGGAGCCCCAGCGCGGCGCCGATGGCGAGCGCAAGTGGCACCGCGGGCTCGCGCACCGGGCGCATCTCAGCGCCCGCCGCGGCACTGCGCCACAGCGGCCAGGCGGCGTACACCAGCACCGCGCCGACCACCACCTTGTAGACGTTGCCCGGGAGCGCGATCGCGCCGCCCAGGTAGGCGAACGGGATCGACACCGCGGCGAACGGCCAGAACAGGCGCCAGCGGAAGTAGCCCGCGCGCCAGAACTTCCAGGTGGCGAGCGAGGACACGATCACGTTCAGGGTGAGCGCCACGGGCCGCATCTCGGCCGGGGCGATCCCCGCGAGCGCCATGGCCGCGATGTAGGCCGACGCGCCGCCATGGCCGACCGAGGCGTAGACGAAGGCGGCCGCCAGCATGCCGGCGGCGAGCAGCGCAATAAGGGGGTCGCTCGCACCGATCACCTTCGCTATTTATCATGAAACGCGTCAGCGCCCGGCGTTGGGAAAGTACAGCTGCTCGCCCCCGATCGCATAGGCGGCGATCGCTGCCTGTCCTGCGGGCGACACCAGCCAGCCGATGAACGCCTCGCCGCTCGCCCGCTTCACGTGCGGATGCCTGGCCGGATTGACCAGCATGACGCCGTACTGGTTGAACAGGCGCGCGTCGCCCTGCACCAGGATCGCGAGCTCGGCCCGGTTCTTGAACGCGAGCCAGGTGCCGCGGTCGGTGAGCGCATAGGCATTCATGCCCGAGGCCGTGTTCAGCGTCGCGCCCATGCCCGAGCCCGTCTCGCGATACCAGGCGCCTTTCGGCTCGATGCCGGCCGCCGTCCAAAGGCGCAGCTCGGCCGAATGCGTGCCGCTCTTGTCGCCGCGCGAGGCGAAAGCCGCCTTCGCGTCCTGAAACTTCTTCAGCGCCGCCACCGCGTCCTGCATGCCCCCGACGCGCGCGGGATCCGATCGGGGCCCGACGATGACGTAGTCGTTGTACATGACGTCGCGCCGGCCGACGAACCAGCCCTCCTCGACCAGCCTGAGCTCGGCGGCCTTGTCGTGCACGAAGACGACGTCGCAGTCGCCGCGCCTGCCGGTGTCGAGCGCCTGGCCGGTGCCCTGGGCGACGACGCGAACCTCGATGCCGGTCTTGTTCCGGAATATCGGCAGGAGGTGCTTGAACAGGCCGGAGTTCTCGGTCGAGGTGGTCGACGACACGACGATGAAGGTGCTCTGCGCCCGTGCCGCCGGCGCCAGCGCGAGCAGCGCGACAAGCAGGATTGCCCTCAGGCCCAGGGCAGCTCTCCCTTCACGAAAGCCGCGGCCTCGGGCGACGCCGGCCGGGGGAAGAACGCTCCCACGGGCGCGCGCTCGAGCACGCGCCCCTGGTGCAGGTAGACCACCTCGTCGCCCAGGCGCCGCGCCTGGCCCAGGCTGTGCGTCGACATGACGATCTTGGTGCCCGCGGCGTCGAAGGCGCGGATGATGCTTTCGATCTCTCGCGTGGCGCCGGGATCGAGGCTGGCGGTCGGCTCATCGAGGAACAGCACCTCGGGGTGCAGCGCCCAGGCGCGCGCGAGCGCCAGGCGCTGCTGCTCGCCGCCCGAGAGCACGCGCGCCGGACGCGCGGCGGCCGCGATCAGGCCGACCTCGGCGAGCGCCTCGCGCGCCAGCCGCTCGCGCTCGGGCGCCGCAACGCCCGCGGCCTCAAGCGCATAGGTCACATTGGCGAGCGCCGATCGGCGCAGCATCACCGGCCGCTGGAACACCATTGCCTGGCGGCGGCTTGCGCCCCGCGCGCGCCACTCGATTCGGCCGGCGCTCGGCGCAAGCAGCCCGTGCATCAGCCGCATGAGGACGCTCTTGCCCGCGCCGTTGGCGCCCAGGATGATGGTGCTCGCCCCGGCCTCGAGCGTCAGGCTGACGCCATCGATGATCGCGCGCCCGCCCGCGACGTACGACACCTGCTCCAGCCGCAGCGGCAGGATGCCGTTCATCCGTAGCGCCGCGCGGCCGCGTCGCGGATCAGGTGCGCCCCCGCGTTCAGCGCCAGGACGATCGCGATCAGCACCATGCCCAGGCCAAGGGCGAGCGGCAGGTCACCCTTGGAAGTCTCCAGCGCGATGGCGGTGGTCATCACCCGCGTCACCCCATCGATGTTGCCGCCGACGATCATCACCGCGCCGACCTCGGCGCTCGCACGGCCGAGCCCCGCGAGCACCGCGGTGAGCAGCGAGAAGCGGATGTCCCACAGCACCGTGAGCGCGCCGCGCAGCCCGTCGACGCCGAGCGAGCGCAGTTGCTCTTCGTACTCCAGCCATGCGTCCTCCACGGCCTGGCGCGCGAGCGCGGCGATGATCGGCAGCACGAGTACCGTCTGCGCGATGACCATGGCGCGCGGCGTGAAGAGCAGCCCCAGCTCGCCGAGCGGGCCAGCGCGCGAGAGCAGCAGGTAAATGAAGAGCCCGACCACCACCGGGGGCAGGCCCATCAGCGCGTTCAGCACCACGATCAGCGCCTGGCGACCGGGAAAACGGCCCACCGCCAGCACGGCGCCGAGCGGCAGCCCGGCGAGCGTGGCGAGCGCCACGGCCGACAGGCTCACCGCCAGCGACAGGCCGACGATCTCCCACAAGCGCAGGTCGAGGGTGGCGACCAGGCGCAGCCCGGCACCCAGCGCCTCAAGCATGCGTCTTATGCATATGACTGCATATCGTCATCAGTCCCGTCACTTTACAGGGCCGTTTCTAGGTATTTAAATAGGCACACTCATGCATACAGGGTTCACCGTCGAGTTCGACCATGCCTGGCTGGCGGGGCGCGAGCTGCCGCGCGAGCGCGGCCGGGCGCTGCTCAGGCTGCTCGCCGCGCTGGCCGAGGCCGAGTCGCTGCGCGAGGCCGCGCGGCGGGCCGACCTGTCATACCGCTCGGCCTGGGGCGCGCTCGCCGACGGCGCGCGCCTGTTCGGCGCGCCGCTCGTCGACATGCAGCGCGGCCGGCGCGCGCGCCTGAGCGCCCTCGGCCGCCGCGTGCTCGAGGCCGACGAGCGCGTGCGCAGTGCGCTCGGGGCGCACTTCGAGCGCCTGCGCGCGGAGATCCCGGCGCTGCTCGCCGACGCGCTGCCGGGGGCGCAGCCGCGCCTCGTGGTGCATGCGAGCCACGATCTCGCGCTCGCCGAGCTGGCGCCGCTGTGCCGCGGCACGCTCGATCTCGAGGTGGTGTTCCGCGGCGCCGATGATTGCCTGGCGGCGCTCGCGCGCGGCGAGTGCGACGTGGCGGGGTTTCATGTTGCCGATGCGCTGCCGCGCGCCGCCGCGGCGGCCGCCGCGCTGGGGCGCTGGCTCGATCCGCGCAAGCACACGCTGCTGCATTTCGTCACGCGCGAGCAGGGCCTGATCGCGCGACCGGGCGCACGCATTCGCGGCCTGCACGACCTCGCGCGACCGGGCGTGCGCTTCATCCACCGCCAGTCGCGCGGCGCCGACACACCCTCGGTCGCCGAAGCGGTCGCCGCAGGGCATGCCGATGCCGGATTCGGACTGCGCGCCGACGCCACGCGTCACCGGCTCGCCTTCACGCCGCTTGCCACCGAGCGCTACTTCTTCGCCTGCGCCAGGACCGCGCTGCGCGGCGCCGCGCTGAAGGCGCTGCTCGACACTTTGAAAGGGAGTGCATTCGCGGTGCGCGTGGGCCGGCTGCCCGGCTACGACGCTTCCAAGTCCGGGCGCCGGGAGGCGCTCGATGCCGCGCTCACCTGGGTCGGGTCCGCGTGACAGGGTCGGCGGCGCACGCGCATAGTCGGCGCCGCGGGGACTTGCAGACTCCCCTGCGAAGACGCCCTCGCGTCCAAGCTCTGCGGACTCTCCAGGAGAGACCCATGGACGCGAGCATCACCGCCGCTGCACTCCAGCAAGCGCTTCGTTCAAGCAATCCCCCGCTCGTCATCGACGTGCGCAAGCGCCCGGCGTTCCTCGCCGCGCCCGACATGATCCGCGGCGCGCTGCGCCGCGATCCCGAGTCGCCCGGCGCACTGCCCTGCGCGGACGACGTCGTCGTGTACTGTGTGCACGGCCACGAGATGCTCGAGCACGGCATGGTGATGTACGACGCGCTCTACGCCTGGTGCCGCAGCACCAAGTCCGAGGTGCACACGTGGAACCCCGCCCTGATCCGGTAAGCCTGGGCGAGGCCACGCGCTTCTGGCTGAAGCTCGGCTTCATCAGCTTCGGCGGGCCCGCCGGGCAGATCGCGATCATGCACCAGGAGCTGGTGGAGCGCCGGCGCTGGATCTCGGAGAACCGCTTTCTGCACGCGCTCAACTACTGCATGCTGCTCCCCGGGCCCGAGGCGCAGCAGCTCGCGACCTACCTCGGGTGGCTGATGCACCGCACCTGGGGCGGGATCATCGCGGGCGGGCTGTTCGTGCTGCCTTCAGTGTTCATCCTCATCGCGCTGTCGTGGATCTACCTCGTTTGGGGCGAGGTGCCGCTGGTGGCCGGAATCTTCTACGGCATCAAGCCGGCGGTCGTGGCGGTCGTCGCCGCGGCAGCCTGGCGCATCGGCGCGCGCACGCTGAAGAACGAATGGCACTGGGGGATCGCCGTCGCCGCTTTCCTCGCCTTGGCCGTCCTCGGCGTGCCCTTCCCCGCGATCGTCGCCGCCGCCGCCGTCATCGGCTACGCCGGCGGGCGCATCGCGCCGGCCAAGTTCTCGGGCAACGGCGGCCACGGCGCCGGCAAGCGCGGCTATGGCCCGGCGCTGGTCGACGACGACACGCCGACGCCGCCACACGCCCTATTCCGCTGGCCGCGCTTCTTCGCCATCCTCGGCATCGCCGCCGCGCTGTGGGCGCTCGCCCTCGGCGCGCTGGCGCTCGCCTTCGGCTGGCCCGGCACGCTGACCCAGATGGGCTGGTTCTTCACCAAGGCGGCGTTTCTCACCTTCGGCGGCGCCTATGCGGTGCTGCCGTACGTCTACCAGGCCGCCGTCGAGCACCACCAGTGGCTCACGGCGCCGCAGATGATCGACGGGCTGGCGCTGGGAGAGACCACGCCGGGGCCGCTCATCATGGTGGTGGCCTTTGTCGGCTTCGTCGGCGCCTGGGCGCGCGAGGCGCTCGGGCCCGAGGCGCTGGCGCTCGCCGGCACGGCGGGCGCGCTCGTCGCCACCTACTTCACCTTCCTGCCCTCGTTCGTGTTCATCTTCGCCGGCGCGCCGTTCGTCGAGACCACGCACGGCAACCTGCGCTTCACGGCGCCGCTCGCCGGCATCACCGCGGCGGTCGTCGGGGTGGTGGTGAGCCTGGCGGTGTTCTTCGCGCGGCACGTCTTTTTCACTGCCGAGGCGATCGACTGGATCTCGATCGTCCTCGCCGCCGCGGCGCTCGCTGCGCTCCTGCGCTTCAAGGCGGGGCTGATCCCCGTGATCCTCGGCTGCGGCGCCGCTGGACTGTGCTATAGAGTGCTGCTCAACTGAGGAGGAGCGCCATGGCCGGCTACGTCGTCGTCGAAGTGGATGTCACCGATTCCGCGGCCTACGAGGAGTACCGCAAGCTCGTTCCCGCCACCATCGCCAAGTACGGCGGCAGATTCCTCGTGCGGGGCGGCGCGATCGAGAGCAAGGAAGGCGGCTGGCAGCCCAAGCGCCTCGTGGTGCTGGAGTTTCCGTCGCTGGAGGACGCGCGCAAGTGGTATGCGTCGCCCGAGTACGCGCCCGCGCTGGCGCTGCGGCTGAAAGCCGCGCGCTCGAAGCTGCTGCTGGTGGAAGGCGCGCCCCCGGCCTAGGGGCGCGCAGGCCGCGCTACTTCTTCGCCGCGTCCTTGGTGGCGCCCACGCCCATGGGCGCCGCAGGCTTCTTCGCGTCCATGCTCATGCCTTTGTTCTTCCTGTAGTTGGCGACAGCGCGCTCCTGCGCGATGTCGTCGGCGCTCGGGCCCTTGGGCGCCGCAGGCGCCGGCTTGGCCTGCGCGTACACAGCGCTAACGGAAGTACCGATCAGCGCCCCTCCGGCGAGCGCCAGCAGGATCTTCTTCATTGTTTTTCCTTCATGTGGGGTGCACCCGCCGGGACCGCCCCGCCGGGCGCGGATTTCGCGCCACCCTTGACCTCGCGGTACCAGAGTTCGTGGTGCTCCTTGGCCCAGGCCTCATCGACCTGACCCGAGCGCATCGCCTGGTAGGCGCCTTCGACGCCGATGGTGCCCAGGTAGATGTGGCCGAGCGATGCCGCCATGACCACGAGCGACGCCACGGCGTGCCAGGTCCAGGCGTCCTGCATCGTGCCGCGCGTCTGCTCGAAGTTCGGGAACAGCAGAATCAGTCCCGTCACGCTGACGATGATGCCCATCGCCACGACGCCGACCCAGAACCAGCTCTTCTCGCCCGCGTTGAAGCGGCCCGAGGGCACGTGCGCACCCGTGAACAGGCCGCCTGCCTTGGCGACCCACTGCAGGTCCACCGCCTTCGGGAAATTGTCCTTGATGTACAGCACGATCATCATCAGCAGGCCGAGGATGAACAGCGGACCGATGAAGTTGTGCAGGTTCTTGGCGAGCGCAGTGAGCCACGCGAACAGCGTATAGCCGATGACGGGCAGCAGCACATGCTTGCCGAACAGCATGATCAGACCCGAGACCGCGAGCACGACGAACGTGATGGCCACGGTCCAGTGCGTCACGCGCTCCACCGAGTTGAAGCGCTCCAGCATGCGCCCGGTGGGCTTTTCCCGGAGCTTCAGCGCGCCCCGGGTGGTGAAGAAAGCGGCGATTCCCAGCACCACGAGCACCAGCACCCAGCCGCCATACACCGTCACCGGCCCGTTACGGATCTGGCGCCAGGTCTCCCCGGCCGACTGCACCAGCACGCCCATCTCGCGGCCCGGCAGGCTGGTGTAGCCCTGGTTGCCCGAGCGCACCTCGCGCCAGACCGGCGCGTTGTTGCCCGGCTGCGTCTCGCCGCGTTCCTGTTGCGCCTGCGAATTGCTCGCGCTTCCCGCCTGCGCCAGCGCCGTGCCCGATCCTGCCATCGCGAAGATGGCGAGCGCCAAGCCGCAGGCTCTGAGTAGTGTTGTCATGCCTTCCTCCTACTTGGGGTGGAGAAGCGCCCGCCTACTGCTTGTAAATGCGGTTGTCCTCGTTCTGGCCCATGGCGCGCTGGTTGATCGCCGTCTCCCAGCTGCTGCGGTCGCCCTTGTTCCAGGCACTGCCGCGGAGCTCCGCCGCGGGCGGGGCATTGTTCCAAGCCTGAGTATCCGGCTTGCCCTGGTACTTGCCCTGCTTGTAGACCGTCACCTGCTGCGCCTCGCCGCATCCCGCGGCGAGGAACGCTGCGGCGATCACCGCAGCGCCCAGCGCGGCGCGGTTCACGACTTGCCCCCGGCGGGCGGTTGCGCGCCGGCCTTGCCGGGCCCGTACGCGGTGCCCCAGCCCCAGACTTCGGAGCCCTTGCCACGGCGCAGCACGCGCTCGCGGTAGATGTCCGCGATCACGTCGCCGTCACCGCCGAGCAACGCCTTGGTCGAGCACATCTCGGCACAGGCCGGGAGCTTGCCCTCGGCCAGGCGGTTGCGGCCGTACTTCTTGAACTCGGCCTCGGTGCGGTCGGCCTCCGGGCCGCCGGCGCAGAACGTGCACTTGTCCATCTTGCCGCGCAGGCCGAAGGCGCCCGCCTGCGGGAACTGCGGCGCGCCGAACGGGCAGGCATAGAAGCAGTAGCCGCAGCCGATGCACAGGTCCTTGTCGTGCAGCACGACGCCGTCCTCGGTCTTGTAGAAGCAGTCCACCGGGCATACGGCCATGCAGGGCGCATCCGAGCAGTGCATGCAGGCCACCGAGATCGACTTCTCGGCGCCCACCACGCCGTCATTGATGGTGACGACGCGGCGACGGTTCACGCCCCAGGGCACTTCGTTCTCGTTCTTGCAGGCGGTGACACAGCCGTTGCACTCGATGCAGCGCTCGGCATCGCACAGGAATTTCATTCTCGCCATGGCGTTCTCCTTATGCCTTCGCGACCTGACAGAGGGTCGTCTTGGTTTCCTGCATCATGGTGACGATGTCGTAGCCGTAGGTCGTCGCCGTATTCACCGCATCGCCGCGCACGATCGGCGCGGCGCCCTCCGGGTAGTAGCCGAGCATGTCCTGCCCCTGCCACCAGCCCGAGAAGTGGAACGGGATGAACACGGTGTCCGCACCCACCCGCTCGGTGACCAGCGCCTTCACCTTGATCTTCGCGCCCGAGGGCGTGCTCACCCAGACGAACTCGCCGTGCCGGATGCCGCGGTCGGCCGCGGTCTTCGGATTGAGCTCGGCGAAGTTGTCCTGCATCAGCTCCGCCAGCCACGGGTTGGAGCGCGTCTCCTCGCCGCCGCCTTCGTACTCCACCAGGCGGCCGGAGGTGAGGATGAGCGGGAACTTCTCGTAGTCCTTGTCGGCGATCGACTTGTCCTGCACCGACTTGAACAGCACCGGCAGGCGCCACTTTTCCTTGACGTCCGCGTGCGTCGGCCACTTCGCCACCAGCTCCGGCTTGGGCGCGAACAGCGGCTCGCGATGCAGCGGCACGCCGTCGGGGAAGTTCCACACCACGGCGCGCGCCTTGGCGTTGCCGAAGGGCATGCAGCCATGCACCTTCATCACCACGCGCTGGATGCCGCCCGAGAGGTCGGTCTTCCAGTTCTTGCCTTCGGCTTCGGCCTTCTCTTCGGCCGTGAGGTCGTCCCACCAGCCGAGCTTCTTCAGGAAGGCGTGGTCGAACTCCGGATAGCCGGTGGTGATGTCGGAGCCCGGCGTGTGCGAGCCGTCCGCCGCGAGCAGCGATTCACCGTCCTTTTCCACGCCGAAGCGTGCGCGGAAGGTGCCGCCGCCGTCCATCACGTGCTTCTCGATGTTGTACAGGTTCGGCGAGCCCGGGTGCTTGAGCTTGTCGTTGCCCCAGCAGGGCCACGGCAGGCCGAAGTAATCGCCCGTCAGGTCGTAGCCGGTCACGGCGTCCTTGCCGCCCTTGGCCTTCAGCGTCTTCACGTCGAAGACGTGCATGTTGCGCATGTGCGCCTTGAGGCGGTCGGGGGACTGCCCGGTGTAGCCGATGGTCCAGGTGCCGCTGTTGAATTCCAGCGTCGTGTCTTCCATCGAGGGCTCGTCCAAGCCGCCCTTGCCCTTCACCAGCTTGATGTTCTGCTTGCCGTCCTTCTTGCCGAGCAGCTGGTCGGCGAAGCCGAGCTTGCCCGCGAGCTGGTACATGATCATGTGATCGGTACGCGACTCGAACAGCGGCTCGATCACCTGCTCGCGCCACTGGATCGAGCGGTTCGAGGCCGTCACGCTGCCCGAGGTCTCGAACTGCGTCGCCGCCGGCAGCAGGTAGCAGCCCTCCTTCTTCGCCATCGCCATCATGGCGGCGGTGGCCGAAGGGTATGGATCGATGATCACCATCAGCTCGAGCTTCTTCATCGCCTCGAGCATGTCGAGGCCGCGGCTTTGCGAGTTCGGCGCATGGCCCCAGAACAGCACGGCGCGCAGGTTGGAGTCCTGCCCCATGTTTTCCTTCTTCTCGACGATCGCGTCGTACCAGCGCGACACCGTGATGCCCGGCTTGGTCATCATCTTCTCGTCGGCGTACTGCTTCTTCAGCCAGTCCAGATCGATGTTCCAGACCCGCGCCCAGTGCGCGAACGAGCCCGGCGCAATGCCGTAGTAGCCCGGCAGCGAGTCGGGGTTCGGCCCGATGTCGGTCGCCCCCTGCACGTTGTCGTGGCCGCGGTAGATGTTCGCGCCGCCGCCGCCACGCCCGGCATTGCCGAGGGCGAGCATCAGGATCGCGCTCGCGCGCACGATGGCGTTGCCGTTGGTGTGCTGCGTCTGGCCCATCGCCCAGATGATGAAGCCCGGGCGGTTGTCGGAGAGCATCTTGGCGGTTTCGTACATCTCCTTCTCGCCGACGCCCGTCACCTCTTCCACGGCGGCAGGCGTGTACTTGGCCATCACCTCGGCCTTTACCTTGTCCATGCCGTAGACGCGATCGTGAATGTACTTCTTGTCTTCCCAGCCGTTCTTGAAGATGTGGTACATCAGCCCCATCAGGAACGCCACGTCGCTGCCCGAGCGTACGCGCACGAACTTGTCGGCCTTGGCGGCGGTTCTGGTGTAGCGCGGGTCGGCGACGATCACCTTGGCGCCGTTTTCCTTGGCGTGCAGGGTGTGCAGCATCGACACCGGGTGCGCCTCGGCCGCGTTCGAGCCGAAGAACAGCAGGCACTTCGAGTTCTGCTCGTCGTTGTACGAGTTGGTCATCGCGCCGTAGCCCCAGGTGTTCGCGATGCCGGCGACGGTGGTCGAGTGGCAGATGCGCGCCTGGTGGTCGGTGTTGTTCGTGCCCCAGAGGCGCGCCCACTTGCACAGCAGGTAGGACTGCTCGTTGTTGTGCTTGGACGAGCCGATGATCATCAGCGCGTCGGGCCCGCTTTCCTTCCTGATCGCGAGCAGCTTCTGCGAGATGTCGTTGTAGGCCTGGTCCCAGCTCACCTTCACCCACTTGCCGCCCTCGAGCTTCATCGGCGACTTCAGGCGATGCGAGTCGTGCGTGATGCCGTGCTCGCGCACCGAAGCGCCCTTGGCGCAGTGCGCGCCGAGGTTGAGCGGCGAGTCGAACACCGGCTCCTGGCGTACCCACACGCCGTTCTCGACGACGGCGTCGATGGCGCAGCCCACGGAGCAGTGCGTGCACACCGTGCGCTTCACTTCCATCTTGCCGGCGCCCTTGGCCTGCGCCTGCGCCTCGCCGATCATGCTGAAGGGCAGATGCGCGGCAGCCGCGCCAGCGCCGAGCGTGACGCCCGAGCGGCGCAGGAAGGCGCGGCGATCCATGGTCTTGGCGAGCACGCCGGAGAGCCCGCGGGCGAGTCGCGACTGCGGTACGGCCTGCTCGGATGCTTTTCTGGTCAGAAGCATGGCGTTCTCCTCAGACCTTCGCGGTGCGGTAGTAGTTGTTGACGTGCGCCGTCTCGTGATAGCCGCGCGAGCCCTGCTTGCCGCTCGCCGCCGACGTCCCCTGCAAGGCCTTGCCCCCGGCCACCACCGCGGCCGCGGTCGCGGCGCCGCCGGCGCCGACCGTCAAAAGGAAATTCCTGCGGGAGAGCTTGGCGTTTTTCTGGACCATGTTGCGCCTCCTTGTTGTGCGTACGCCGGCTCCGCTCAGCGCGGAGCGATAGAAAACTTTTGCAAATTACCAACCTCTTTGTGCCTGATCAAGAGAAAGAAATTCCGCAATCGCGAATAGTTCTCGATGACAACGGCAATATTGAGAATAGTTCTCGAATGTCCTTTATCCCCCGATGTCAAAGGCTTCACGCTCGACTTCGAGGAACGCCCGCGCGAATCCCGCGACCGATTTGTAAAAACGTGCTTTGTCGGAGGCCCTTACCGCATCGCAAAACGCGATTGCACCGCGGTAGAGGTAGCGGTTGAAGAACGCTTTCTGCTCTTCGAGTGTTCGCTGTTGCACCGCAATAGCAAATCGCATGGTTTCGCACAGCGCCGAGATGTGATCCTCGGGTTCGTGGACGCTCTCGTGCCGCGCGATGCCCCACTCGGCGAGCTGCCGGCGCAAATCCACCAGCGGCGTCTCGCTCTCGTAGCGCATGACGTAGTGCATGAGGTAGGGCGTCACCTCGGCGCGCCCCGCGGACACGAACAGATCGGTGTGCTCGTGCGCGAGCAGCACCGGGAACGCGCTGCGGCACGCCTCGCTCAGCTCGCGCCACGCGCCGGCGAGCGCGCGTCCCTGCGCGGTGCGCTCATCGTCCTCGCCGCGAAAGCCCTCCGCGTGCACCAGCGCCGAGAGCAGCTGCGCGTCGGGCGCCGAGTAGAACAGGCTCGCCACCAGCCCGTAGAGCTGCGCGCGGGCCTGGTCCTCGGGCGTCGCCGTCGGCACGAACTGCAGCGGGACGCTCACGGCTTGCGGCCCGCGACGTCGAAGATCGAGGCCTCCTTCGTGTTCTGCATCATGTCCACCACGCGGCAGTCGCCGCACATCTGCAGGCGCTTGAGCGCGCCCTCGCCGCTGAACATCGAGTGCGCGCCGAGCTTGCCGAGCATGTTGTCCACCATTTGCCTGGTGCCGAAGGGCTTGCCGCAGCGCACGCAGTTGAACGGCTCGGCCTCGTTCAGCACCACCGGATCTTTCGCCGCCGCGCCAAGCAGCAGCCGCGGCACGAGCCGGATCGCGTTCTCCGGGCAGGTCTTCTCGCACAGCCCGCACTGCACGCAGTTGCGCTCGATGAAGCGCAGGCTCGGCGTCTCGGGCGCATCGAGCAGCGCGGCCTCCGGGCAGGCGCCGATGCACGCCTTGCACAGCGTGCAGGTGTCCTTGTTCACCGTCAGCGCGCCGAATGGGGCGCCCGCCGGCAGCTCGAGCACCTCCTTGGGCGCGCGCGCCTGCTTTGCCAGGTGCTCGAAGGCGAAATCGAGCGTGGTGCGCTTCTCCGGCGACAGGTTGAACGTCGCCGCCTTGCCGACGCTCTGCGCCGGCTCGAGCGCCCACAGCGCGCCCTCGAGCGCCTTCGCGTCGGCCGGGCGCAGCACGGTGAAGTGCGTGCCTGCGTAGCCCAGGCCGTTGAGGATCGCCTGCGCGAAGCGCATCTGCTCCTCGAGCGCCGCCGCGTACGCCTCGGGCTGCGCCGCATCCATCAGCACCACGACCTGGCTCGCGCCGTAGCACACGGCGCCGAGCAGCGCGTCGATGCCGATCGACGCGGGGTGGTACACCGCGAGCGGCAGTACGCGCGCCGGCAGGCCCTTGCCGCCGCGGATCGCGCGCCGGCCAACGCCGTAAGTGAGCGCGCGGCCCTGCTCCAGGTCGTGCACCAGCACGCACGCATCCGTGCCGCCGGCGTCGCGGTAGGTGCCGACGAGCGTCTTCAGCCGCCGTCCGAAATCCGGGGCGCGCGGATAAGCGTAGGTCATGGCGCCGGACGGGCACACCATCGCGCAGCCGCCACAGCCCGTGCACAGGTGCGGATCGACCTTGACGTGGTCGCCGTCGGCGGAAATGGCGCCGGTCGAGCACACGTCGAGGCAGCGCGTGCAGCCGGTCTTGCCCGAGCGACCGTGCGCGCAAATGGCTTCGCGATACTGGAAGAAGCGCGGCTTCTCGAACTCGCCCACCAGCTGCGCCAGCTTCGCCGCCGCGAGCGCCTGCGCGAGCGGATCCGCGCCCGGCGCGGCGTAGCCCTGCGGCAGATCGGCCATCGCGAGCAGCGGCACGCGGGACAGGTCGAGCACCAGGTCGAAGGTCTCGCGCCGCGCCGTATCGGTGCGCGAGAAGTCCACCGCGCCCAGGGCGCCGCAAGCGGCGACGCACTTGCGGTGCGCCTTGCACTTGTCCAGATCGATCTGGTAGGTGAAGTCGATCGCGTTCTCCGGGCAGGCGTCGAGGCAGGCGTTGCAGCGCGTGCACAGCTCGAGGTCGATCGGGTTTTCCTGGCGCCATTCGACCTCGAATGCGCCGAGGTGCCCGCTTGCGCGCACGGGCTTTCCCGACCACACCGGATAGGTGCGCTCCGCCGGCAGCTCGCCGCCCTTGCAGTCCGTGATCAGCACGCTCGGCTCGAGCGCGCCGCCGAGCTCGGCCGCCAGGCGCCCAGCCCAGTCGAGCGCCGCAGCCGACGGGCCGATGACCAGCACCTCGCCGGCCGACTTGTACTCGACGTTCGGCACCGGCTCGGGCTCGGGCAGCGCCGCCAGCGCCAGCAGCGCCGCGATCTTCGGCGTGGCGCGCTTGCCTTCGGCCGACCAGCCGGCGGCTTCGCGGATGTTGACGAAATCGAGCCTGCCCTTGGCCTCGGCGGCCTGCGCCAACTCGGAAAACAGCGCCGCCTCCTGCGTGCAGGCGACCAGCACCTCGGGCTCGCCGAGCGCGGCCTGGAACACACCCGCCTCCTTGCGGCAAAGCTCCGTGCTTACGCTGAGCGGCAGGCCCTGCTTCAGCGCCGCGGCGAGCGCCTTGGCGTCCAGCGCCACCGTGCCGTTGCAGCTGCACAGCTTGATCGTCTTATCCTGCAGCGCCATCGTCTTTCTTCGGCTCCTCTTCCTGTGGCGCCTCGGGCGCCTGCGCCAGCGTTTCGGGCTCGGCCGGCTCTTGCCGCGCCGCGTCCTTCGTTTCGTCGTCGCGCTTGAACAGCGTGCCCTTGGCATGATCGAGCCGCGCCAGCATGTCCGGCGGGATGGTCTCGAGGTTGGTGTAGTCGTCGATGTACACGTCCATGTAGTCGATGACGTTGAAGCGCGGGTCGGCGAACAGCTTCTTCAGCGCTGCGCGCTTCACGCTCTGCTCCACCTTGGCGTGCATGAAATCCTTGAAGTCCGATTCGAAGGTCAGGCTGTCGAGCGAGGGCAGCTTGGGCGCAGGATCGGCGGCCGCCGCCTTGGCCGGCGCCTTGGCCTGCGCGGCCGCGTCCTGCTTGCGGCGCGACCAGCGGTGCAGGAAGTCGTCGCGATCCTGGGCCATCAGCCGCGCGCCCGGTCCTTCGGGCTCTTGAACGATTGCGGCCGGATCTTCTTCTTCGGCTGCGGGCGGTAGTGCGCCTTCACGAAATCGCTGACCCAGGCGAACAGCTCGGGCGTCATCGGCACGCGGTCGACCTCCTCGCCGCCGTCCATCCAGCTGCTCGCCTCGCTGTAGCTGACCGTGAGATGGGCCGGCACCGCACGCTCGCCTTCCATGCGCCAGAGCACGAACACGCAGGGCTCGCTCGTGGACACGTTGAGGAAATAGCCGTCGGCATCGGCCACGCGCAGCATGATCTCCATGCCCGGGTACAGCCAGCGCGTCGCCTCCGGCGTGTCGGCGAGCACGCGCGGCCCCCCCTTCTCCGCCCCGGGCAGGACGGCGAAAGGTTCCCAGACATCGCTTTGCCAGCGGTGCTGAATCGCGCGCCGCTGCATCACGATCGACACCGGAAACGTCGGATTATTCATGCGAAGGAACTATAGCTCAGAACGTTCATTTGCTATGATCTTCCGTTCGAGAAACACCATGACGCAAAAGGTTTTTCCCATCCATCCGGCCCGCGCACCGGCGACCGCCTACGACGGCCGGCCGCTTGCGGACGCGCTCGGGCGCGGCCTGCGCGACCTGCGCGTCTCGGTGACCGACCGCTGCAACTTCCGCTGCGTGTACTGCATGCCGCGGGCAACGTTCGACCGGAGCTTCAAGTTCCTGCCGCACGCGGAAATCCTTTCCTTTGAGGAGATTGCGCGGCTGGCGCGCCTGTTCGCCGGGCTGGGCGTGAAGAAGATCCGCATCACCGGCGGCGAGCCGCTGGTGCGGCGCGAGCTGCACCGGCTGGTGGCGATGCTCGCGGAGGTCCCCGGGCTCGACCTGACGCTCACCACCAACGGCTCGCTGCTGGCGAAGCAGGCAGGCGCGCTCGCCGCCGCCGGCCTGAAGCGCGTCACCGTGAGCCTGGACTCGCTCGACGATGCCACCTTCCGCGCGGTGAACGACGCCGACTACCCGGTCGCCCGGGTGATCGAGGGCATCGAGGCCGCCGCCGCCGCCGGCATGGCGCCGATCAAGATAAACATGGTGGTGCAGCGCGGCGTGAACGACGGCCACGTGCTGGCAATGGCCGAGCGCTGGCGTGGCACGGGCCACATCCTGCGCTTCATCGAGTACATGGACGTCGGCAGCACCAACGGCTGGCGCATGGACGACGTCGTGCCCTCCGCCGAGATCGTCAAGCAGATCGGCGCGCGCTACCCGCTCGAGCCCGCGGATCCGAACTACGCCGGCGAGGTCGCCGAGCGCTGGCGCTATCGCGACGGCGCGGGCGAGATCGGCGTCATCTCTTCGGTGACGCAGGCGTTCTGCGCGAGCTGCAACCGGCTGCGCCTGTCGGCCGAGGGCTCCCTCTACACCTGCCTGTTCGCCGAGCGGGGCCACGACCTGAAGTGGCTGCTGCGCCGGGGCAGCCCGGATGCGGAGATCGTCAACGAGATCGCCGCGGTGTGGCGCGCGCGCGCCGACCGCTACTCCGAGATCCGCACCGCCGAGACCGCGAAGGCGCGCAAAGTCGAGATGTCCTACATCGGTGGCTAGGAAACCCCTGCGGCCCGAGCTTACCGACGCGGCGAAGCCCGCCACGTTCGAGGTCGAGGCCTACAACGAGCGCGGCGAGATGGTGCCGACGGCGGTCGCCGGCGAGCACCCGCTCACCCTGTACCTGGACAAGAAGGAGCTGGTGACGCTGATGACGCTCGGGCATGCGCCCGAGGCGCTCGCCATCGGCTACCTGCGGAACCAGAACATCGTCGGCTCGATCGAGGAGATCGCGGCGGTGCAGGTCGACTGGGAGACCGAGTCCTGCGCCATCACCACGCGAAAGGGCGTCAAGGGCCTGAAAGCGAAGATGGGCCGGCGCACGGTCACCACCGGCTGCGGCCAAGGCACCGTTTACGGCGACCTGATGGAGCAGATCGCGCAGGTCCGGCTGCGCGCGGACGTGACGCTCGCCGACGAGCAGCTCTACGTGCTGATCGACAAGGTGCGCAAGCACGAGACCATCTACAAGCAGGCGGGCGCGGTGCACGGCTGCGCGCTCGCCACGCGCGCGGGCGACATCATGATGTTCGTCGAGGACGTCGGCCGCCACAACGCGGTCGACGCCATCGCCGGCTTCATGTGGCTGCAGGCGATCGACGGCTCGGACAAGGTGTTCTACACGACCGGCCGGCTCACGAGCGAGATGGTGATCAAGTGCGCGCAGATGCGCATTCCGTTCCTGGTCTCGCGCTCGGGCCTGACGCAGATGGGCTACGCCATCGCGCAGAAGGTCGGCATCACCATGCTCGGCCGCGCGAGCGGCAAGCACTACCTGGCCTTCACCGGCCGCGAGCGGCTGCTGCGCCAGTCGCCGCAGCCCACGGCCTACGCCTAGGAGGAGGATGCACCATGGTTGAACTGTACTTTGCCCCCGGCGCCTGCTCGTTCGTGCCGCACGTCGGGCTGGAAGCGATCAAGGCCGCGACCGGCGCGGACTTCAAGCCCAACCTCGTCAAGCTGCACAAGGGCGAGCAGAAGACGCCCGAGTACCTGGCGCTGAACCCGAACGGCCAGGTGCCGGTGCTGGTCGTGGACGGCAAGCCGCTCAGCCAGATCGTCGCCGTCTGCGACTACCTCGACCGCAGCTTCCCGAAGGCGCGGCTGCTGCCCACCGAATCGTGGTCGCGCGCCCAGGCGCTCTCGCAGCTCGCCTGGATGAACAACACCGTGCACCCGACGTTTACGCACTGGTTTCGCCCCTACGAGTTCGCGCAGAGCGAGGCCGCGCAGGCAGACGTGAAAGCCGCGGCGGTGGAGCGCTTCCGCAAGCACCTCGAGCGGCTGCAGGAATGGAGCAAGGCTGCCGCGCCCTACTGGTTCGGCGACCAGGTGTCGTTCCACGATGCCTATTGCTTTACGCTCCTGCGCTGGGGCGGCTACGCGGGCATCGATCCGGATTCGGTGCCGCGGCTGAAAGCCTACGTCGAGCGCGTGATCCAGGCGCCACCGGTAGCCGCCGCGCTCGAGCGCGAGCGCGTCAAGCTCGACACCTACAAGAAGGCCGCCTAGGCGCCCGCGGCCTGAAGGCCGCTCAGGCCGGCTGCGCGGCGCGCGCGCGGCTCGCCACCAGCGCGTCGCGCGTCGGGAAGAACAGGCTCGCCGCGAGCATCCCCGCGGCGAGCAGCGCGAGCACCGAAAACACGTTGGCGAAGCCGCCCTCGGTCGCATGCAGCACCGCGATGAGCGGCACGGCCACCGCCGCCACCCCGAGCGACACCACGTAGCGCACCGCGAGCACGCGCGCGCGGAACTCGTCGGCGCAGTATCTTCCGACGATGGCGTCATTGAGCGGAATTTGACCGAATACCGCGAGCATCATGAGCACCGCCGCGCCGAGCATGGCCCAGCCCTGCAGGTTCGCGGCCAGCGCCAGCAAGGGGATCTGCGCCAGCGCCACGCCGATCATGAGCCGGCGCAGCTCGAAGCGGTCGATGAGCGCGCCCATCGCCACCTGAGCGAAGGCCGCCACGGTATACACGGCCGCCACCAGCGCGCCGATGCCGAAGTTGGTCTGCGTCAGCGCGCGCAGGCGCTCGTCGAACACCTTCGGCATCGACACCGTGGTGGAATTGAAGATGATGCCGCCGCAGGCCGTGGCGACGAGCAGCACGGTAAAGATGCGCGCCATGGTGCGCCCGTCGACGTGCAGGCCGATCGATTTCGAGGACTTCTTCACCCGGCCCGGATCCTTCACCACGGCGAGGAAGCCCACGCCCGCCGCGATGCAGATGAGGCCCGGCACGAAGAATGCCGCGCGCCAGCCGGCAAGGTCCACCAGCGCGCCGGTGAGCAGCGCCGCAAAGGCGAGGCCGAGGTTGCCCCACAGCCCGTTCCAGCCGAGCACGCGCCCCATCTTCTCTGGCGAAGCCACCAGCATGGCGATGCCGACCGGATGGTAGATGGCGGCGAACGCGCCCACCAGCGTCAGCCCGACCGCGATGTGCCAGGGCTCGCGCGCCAAGCCGGTGAGGAACAGCGATGCGCCGATGCCGAAGAAGAAGATCGCCAGCACCCGGTAGCGGCTCCAGTGGTCGGCGAGCCAGCCGGCGGGAATCGCAAAGGCGCCGAAGGCGATGAAGCCGCCCAGCGCGAGCGGCAGCAGCTCCGAATACGGGCGGTTCCATGCCGCGCCCAGCGCGAGCACCGCCGTCGGAAAGACGAGCATCGCGAGGTGATCGAGCAGGTGCCCGAGGTTGAGGAAGGGCACCAGCCAGCGCCGGTCGTTCATCGCGCCAAGCTTACCTCGTAGAATCCGCGGCATGGACGCTGTTTCAGCAATCGTGCTCGCCGGCGGCCAGGGGCGGCGCATGGGCGGCGTGGACAAGGGGCTGGTGGTCCTTCGCGGCAAGCCGATGGTGGCCTGGGTGCTGGAGCGCCTCGCGCCGCAGGCCGGCGAAATCGTGATCAACGCCAACCAGAACCTCGACGCCTACGGCGCCTTCGGCTACCGCGTGGTGCCCGATGCGATCGGCGGCTTCGCCGGCCCGCTTGCCGGGCTGCATGCGGGCCTCGCCGCCATCAGCCACCCCCTCGCCGCCACGGTGCCGTGCGACTCGCCGTTCCTGCCGCTCGACCTGGTGGCGCGGCTGCGCGCGGCACTGGGCGCGCACGACCTCGCCGTGGCGAAGACGGCAGACCAGCCGCACCCGGTGTTCTCGCTCGTGCGCCGCTCGGTGCACGCGCACCTCGGCGCGTTTCTCGCCGCGGGCGGCCGCAAGATCGACGCCTGGTACGCGAGCCTGAAGGTCGTCGAGGTGCCGTTCGACGACGAGGCCGACGCGTTTCGCAACATCAACACGCGCGAGGAGCTGGGACAGGCGTGAAGCGCATCATCGAGATCGCGCAGGCGATCGAGGGCTACGACCCCGACGCGCTGCACGTGGACAAGGCGCGCGCCGCGATCCGCGCCTGCCTCGCGCCGGTCAAGGAGCGCGAACGCGCGCCGGTGCGCGCGGCGCTCGGGCGCGTGCTCGCCGAGGACATCGTTCCCGCGATCGACGTGCCGGGCCACGACAACACGGCGATGGACGGCTACGCCGTGCGCCACGCCGATCTCGGCGCCGGCGCGACGGTGCTCGAGGAGATCGGCGCCGCGCTCGCCGGCAAGGCCTATGCCGGCACCGTGGGCGCGGGGCAATGCGTGCGCGTCACCACCGGCGCGGTGATGCCCGCGGGCACCGACACGGTGGTGGTGCAGGAAGTCGTGAAGGTGCACGGCACGAAAGTGACGATCCCGGCCGGCCAGAAAGCCAAGCAGAACGTGCGCTACGCCGGCGAGGATCTGAAGAAAGGCGTGCCGGTGCTCTCGCCGGGGCGCCTGCTCGCGCCCGCCGAGCTCGGGCTCATCGCCTCTCTCGGCATCGGCGAGGTGGCGGTGCGCCGGCGCGTGCGCGTGGCGTTCTTTTCCACCGGCGACGAGCTCGCGTCCGTCGGCAGCGCGCTCAGGCAAGGCGAGGTGTACGACTCCAACCGCTACACGCTGCACGGCATGCTCGCGCGCCTGGGCGTCGAGGCGCGCGACCTCGGCGTGGTGCGCGACGACCCGCGCGAGCTCGAATCCGCGTTGCGCGACGCCGCATCGAACGCCGACGCCATCATCACCACCGGCGGGGTATCGGTGGGCGAAGCCGATTTCGTCAAGCCGATGATGGCCAAGCTCGGCGAGGCGCTGTTCTGGCGCATCGCCATGCGCCCGGGGCGGCCGATGGCGTTCGGGCGCATCGGCAACGCGTTTCTGTTCGGCCTGCCGGGCAACCCGGTGGCGGTGATGGTGACCTTCTACCAGTTCGTGCGCGAGGCGCTGTGGCAGCTCGCCGGACGCAGCGGCGCCGCGCTGCCCCTGCTCGAGGCGCGTGCGGCCGAGCCGCTGCGCAAGGTCGCGGGCCGCACCGAATACCAGCGCGGGATGCTCTACCGGGAGGGCGCCGAGCTCAAGGTGCGCACCACCGGCCAGCAGGGCTCGGGCGTGCTGCGCTCCATGTCGGAAGCGAACTGCTTCATCGTGCTCGAGCACGAGCGCGGGCGCGTGCAGGCGGGCGAGCCGGTGCAGGTGCAGCCGTTCGACGGCCTCACCTGAGCTAGAACGGCAGCTGGTACTCGGTCGCGTCTTCCTCCGGGTGCCCTTCGGGCTGCGGGAAGGAGCTCAGTTCCCGGGTGATCGCCGCGCGCAGGAACGAGTCCACCCACCAGAACACGTCGTGCTCGCGGATCGAATTTCGCATGCGCCGCATGCGCGCGTGGCGCTCCTCGGGGTGCATGCCGTGCGCGCGCTGGATGGTGTCGGCGACGCCCTCGATGTCGTAGGGATTGACCAGCAGCGCGCCGCGGTAGAGCTGTGAGGCCGCGCCGGCGAACTCCGACAGGATCAGCACGCAGTCCTCCTCGATGCTGCACGTGCAGTACTCCTTCGCCACCAGGTTCATGCCGTCCTTGAGCGGCGTGATCAGCGCGATGTGCGCGGCGCGGTAATAGGCGAGGAGCTCCAGGCGCGACAGGTTGCGGTACTCGTACCAGATCGGCACCCAGCCGCCCGGGCGCGCGAAGCGGCCGTTGATGTGCCCCACCAGTTGCTCGATCTCCGTGCGCAGCCGGTGATATTCCGGAATGTCCTCGCGGCTGGGCACGACCACCTGGAGGAAGGACACGTGCTCGCGCAGCTCGGGATAGCGCTCCAGCAGGTTTTGGAACGCCTTCAGCCGCAGCGGGATGCCCTTGGTGTAGTCGAGCCGGTCGATGCCGAGAATCAGCTTCCTGTCGGGCAGCAGCCGGTGCAGCTCCTGCGCCTTGGCGGTGACCTCCGGCGCGGCGGCGCGGCGCTGGAACGCGCCGTAGTCGATGGAGATGGGAAACGCGCCGATTCTCACCGTGCGCTTGCCAACGCGCGCCTCCAGAACCTGCCCGCGGCCCTCGATCTGCACGTCCTTCACCAGCATGCGCGCGCACTGCACGAAGTTGCGCCGGTCGAGCGCGGTCTGGAAGCCGATCAGATCGAATTCCAGCAGCGCCTGCAGCAGCGACAGTCGCCAGGGCAGCTTCATGAACAGGTCGGGCGACGGGAACGGGATGTGCAGGAAGAATCCCTGGCGCGAGCGCACGCCGCGGCGCCGCAGCTCGGCGGCCACGTTCATCAGGTGGTAGTCGTGGATCCAGATGAAGTCGCCCGGCGCAGTGTGCGCCTTCACCACGTCGGCGTATTTCGCGTTCACATCGCAGTAGGTGCGCCAGTACGCCGGGTCGAAATTGCACAGCGACTGCAGGTCGTGGAACAGCGGCCAGATGATCTCGTTGGAGAAGCCGAGGTAGAACTTGTCCATCTCGTCGGCGGTGAGCGGCACGCCGGCGAGCGTGTAGCCGGCGTTGGCGCCGGCGGCGGCGAGCGCCGCATCAAGCTCCTTGGGGTCCCCGGTGGTTCCCGGCCAGCCGATCCACATGCCGCCGCGGTCGCGCAGCACCGGCAGCAGCGCGGTGACCAGTCCGCCGCCGCCCGGCTCCGAGCGCCACGTCTCGCCGTCCTTCTTGAATGTGAAAGGCAGGCGATTCGAGACGACGATCAGCCGCTCGCGGCCCGCGCCCGCCCCCGCGCCCTTCATGCCCGCCCCCTCAGCGGCCTGCGGCCGGTTCCGGCCGCAGATAGAGCGTACGCGTCGGATAGGCGAAATGCACGCCTTCCTGCGCCAGCTTGTCGAAGATGGCGAGGTTGATCGCCTGCTGCCGGTCCATGTACAGGTTGTAGTCCGGACTGAGCACGTAGTACACGATCTCGAAATCGAGCGAGAAATCGCCGTAGGACTTGAAATGCGCGCGGTCGAAGCGCAGGTCGGGCTGCGCTTCGACCGCCGCCTTGAGCCAGCCGGGCAGCGCGCGCAGCTTCTCCGCCGGCGTCTCGTAGGTGACGCCGATGCCGAAGGCGATGCGCCGCTCCCGCATCTTCTTGTAGTTGCGGATCTGGCTGTTGAGCAGCTGCGCGTTGGCGAACACGTATTGCTCGCCCCACAGGCTCTTCACGCGCGTCGTCTTCAGCCCCACCTTCTCCACCGTGCCGGGCTTGTCGCCGACGATGATGAAGTCGCCCACCTGGAACGGCTTGTCGAGCACGATGGCCATCGACGCGAACAGGTCGCCGAGGATGTTCTGCACCGCAAGCGCCACCGCGATGCCGCCGATGCCCAGGCCCGCCACCAGCGCCGTGACGTTGAAGCCGAGCTGATCGAGCGCGATGAGCAGCGCCAGCGCCCACACCACCACGCGCGCGACGAAGCCGAGCAGGTTGACGGTGGTGGTGGCGGCCGGGTCGGTCTCGCGCGCCGCGTCCGCGCGCAGCGCCAGCCATCGCAGCACCCAGCGATTCGTCCATACCGCGAACTGCGCGATCAGGCCCACCATGGCGAGGTGCTCGAGCAGCCGGTCGAGGCGCGGCGGGATCTCGAGCGCGGAGGCGCCGGCGTAGAGCGCGAGCGGCGTCAGCAGCCACAGCTTCGTGGCGCGCACCGCGGCGATCAGCGCATCGTCCAGCTGCAAAGCGGTGCGGCGCGCGATGCGCGTGACCACCCGCGCAACGATCGCGCGCGCCAGCCACACCGCGGCGAGCACCGCGAACACGATCGCGCCGGCGAGCAGCCACGCGCCCGGCGCGTTATCGCTCAGCAACTGCTCCCACAGCTTCATCGAGTCACCGCCGACCTATCTTCGTTTCGCAATGGCTCCTCCGCTCGCTGCAGTGAATGAGGTTGCAGGACATAAGAACATAACGCCGACGCACGCGCGACGCAAAGTTTCGATCGTGCGCGCGTGATCGCGCTCGCAGGTTGTTCGCAGGGCGACGCCGTGATAAAATGCCGCAGCGCAATGCAAATCGCGAAGCGCGCTCCATCAAGCAGCCGCCGGGCGCGTCTATCCCGCGCAGCGAATCCTCCGGTCCGACAGCGACCACGACCCCAAACACGGGAGGCCGGCACCTTGTTGACCGAGCATGACGCTTATCTTTTCCGCGAAGGCACGCACGCGCGCCTTTACGAGCGCCTGGGCTGCCATCCCGACGGCAAGAAGAAGGGCGCGCACTTCGGCGTGTGGGCGCCCAATGCTCGCGCCGTGTCGGTGATCGGCGACTGGAACGGCTGGCGTGCGGGCGCCGACATGCTCGCGCCGCGCGGCGACCACTCCGGCATCTGGGAAGGCAGCGTACGCGGCGCCGAACGGGGCCAAGCCTACAAGTTCCGCATCGAATCGCACGTCGGCGGCCATGTCTCGGAGAAGGCCGATCCGTTCGCCGTCGCGGCCGAGCTGCCGCCGGCCACCGGCTCGCGCGTGTGGACGCTCGAATACGACTGGGGCGACGCCGAGTGGATGAAGACGCGCGGGCCGAAGAACGCGCTCGAAGCGCCGATGTCCGTGTACGAAGTGCACGCCGGCTCGTGGAAGCGCAAGAACGGCGCCTTCCTCGGCTACCGGGAGCTGGCGCACGAGCTCGCCGCGTACGTGAAGGAGGCCGGCTTCACGCACGTGGAGCTGATGCCGCTCACGGAGCACCCGTTCTATGGCTCGTGGGGCTACCAGACGACGGGCTACTTCGCGCCCACCGCGCGCTACGGCACGCCCCAGGATTTCATGTATCTCGTCGATCACCTGCACCAGGCGGGCATCGGCGTGATCCTCGACTGGGTGCCGTCGCATTTTCCCGCCGACGCGCACGGCCTCGGCTTTTTCGACGGCACGCATCTCTACGAGCACGCCGACCCGCGCCAGGGCTTTCACCCCGAGTGGAACTCGAGCATCTTCAACTACGGCCGCAACGAGGTGCGCTCGTTCCTGCTGTCCTCGGCGCTGTTCTGGCTCGACAAGTACCACATCGACGGCATTCGCGTCGACGCGGTGGCCTCGATGCTGTACCTCGACTACGCGCGCAAGCACGGCGAGTGGATACCGAACAAGTACGGCGGCCGGGAGAACCTGGAGGCGATCTCGTTCCTGCGCACGCTGAACGAGGGCGTCTACCGCGACCATCCGGATTGCTTCACCGCGGCCGAGGAATCGACCGCCTGGCCGATGGTGTCGCGGCCGACCTACCTCGGCGGCCTGGGCTTCGGCCTGAAGTGGAACATGGGCTGGATGCACGACACGCTCGCCTACTTCAAGGAAGACCCGATCCACCGCAAGTACCACCACGGGCGCCTCACGTTCTCCCTGATCTACGCCTTCAACGAGAACTTCACGCTGCCGCTCTCGCACGACGAGGTGGTGCACGGCAAGGGCTCGCTCATCGGCAAGATGCCGGGCGACGCCTGGCAGCAGTTCGCCAACCTGCGCGCGCTCTACGGCTACATGTGGGGCCACCCGGGCAAGAAGCTGCTGTTCATGGGCGGCGAGTTCGGCCAGCGGCGCGAGTGGACGCACGACGGCGAGCTGGAATGGTGGGTATGCGAGCGGCCCGAGCACGCGGGACTGCAGCGCTGGGTGCGCGACCTAAACCGCGCCTACCGCGCCGAGCCCGCGCTGTGGCAGGTAGACTTCTCGCACGAGGGTTTCGAGTGGATCGACGCCAATGACGCCCAGAACAGCGCCATCTCGTTTTTGCGCAAGCCGCGCGGAAAAGGACCTCTGGTGGCCGTGGTGTGCAACCTGACGCCGCTGCCGCGCGAGAACTACGTGCTCGGCGTGCCGCGCGGCGGCACCTGGCGCGAGATCGTGAACAGCGACGCCAAGGAGTACGGCGGCGCGGGCTGGGGCAACTTCGGCGCGGTGCAGGCGGCGCCGCTGGCCGCGCACGGGCGGCCGCATTCACTCACGCTGACGCTGCCGCCGCTGTCGAGCGTTTACCTGAGGAGCGACACATGAGCCCGACCGGCGCATCCGACGGACGCGTGCGTGCGGTAATCGACGCGGTGCGCCCCGCCGTGGACGGCGGGCGCTTCGCGGTCAAGCGCGTCGCGGGCGAGGCGCTCGAAGTCGAGGCGCACTGCTTCGCCGACGGCCACGATGTGTTGCGCGCGCGGCTGCTGTGGCGCGCCGAGGACGCGCGCGACTGGCAGGAAGTCGAGATGAAGCCGCTCGGCAACGACGTCTGGCGCGCGCAGTTCACGCCCAAGGAGATCGGGCGCTACCGCTACAGCGCGGCCGCCTGGGTGGACGCCTTCGCCACCTGGCGCCACGACTTCGCCCGGCGCGAGGATCCTGCCGACCAGGCGCTCGCCGCGCTCGCCGGCGCCTACCTTGCCGAGGAGGCTGCCGCGCGCGCCAAGCACGAAAATGCGGGCGCCGACGCGCAGCAGCTCAAGGACTGGGCGGCGCGGCTGCGCGCCGCGAAGAAGCCGGTCGAGATCCGCGCCACGGCGCTCGACGAAGTGATGGCGGCGCTCGCCGCGCGCTATCCCGACCGCTCGCTCGAGGCGCGCTGGGGCGTCGACATGCCGCTCGTCGTGGATCGCGAGCGCGCGCGCTACTCCACCTGGTACGAGCTGTTCCCGCGCTCGGCGTCCGCCGAGCCCGGCAAGCACGGCACCTTCAAGGACGTGGAGAAGCGACTCGCGTACGTCGCCGAGCTCGGCTTCGACGTGCTCTACCTGCCGCCGATCCACCCGGTCGGCCGCGAGCGCCGAAAGGGCAAGAACAACGCGGTGACGGCGGGCGCGGACGACCTCGGCAGCCCCTGGGCCATCGGCGCGAAGGAAGGCGGGCACAAGTCCATCCTGCCGGCGCTCGGCACGCCGGAGGATTTCCGCAGCCTGGTCAAGGCGGCGGCGAAGCACGGCATCGAGATCGCCCTCGACATCGCCTTCCAGTGCGCGCCGGACCACCCGTACGTGAAGGAGCATCCGGACTGGTTCCGCAAGCGCCCCGACGGCTCGGTGCAGTACGCCGAGAACCCGCCGAAGAAGTACCAGGACATCTACCCCTTCGACTTCGAGTGCGCGGACTGGAAGGCGCTGTGGCAGGAGCTGAAGAGCGTGTTCGACTTCTGGATCGGCGAAGGCGTGAAGATCTTCCGCGTCGACAACCCGCACACCAAGGCGTTCCCGTTCTGGGAGTGGGCCATCGCCGAAATACGGCGCGCGCATCCCGACGTGCTGTTCCTTGCCGAGGCCTTCACGCGGCCCAAGGTCATGCACCGCCTCGCCAAGCTCGGCTATACGCAGTCCTACACCTACTTCGCGTGGCGCAACACCAAGCAGGAGCTGACCGAGTACTTCACGGAGCTCGCGCAGGGGCCGGGCAAGGAGTACTTCCGCCCCAACGTCTGGCCGAACACCCCCGACATCCTGACCGAAGCGCTGCAGGTGGGCGGGCGCGCGGTGTTCATGCAGCGCCTCGCGCTCGCCGCGACGCTCTCGGCGAGCTACGGCATCTACGGTCCGGCTTACGAGCTGATGGAGCACCTGCCGCGCGAGCCCGGCAGCGAGGAGTACCTGCACTCGGAGAAATACCAGCTGCGCCACTGGGACCTGGAGCGCGCCGACAGCCTGCGCGCCTACATCGCGGCGTTCAACCGCATCCGGCGCGAGAATCCGGCGCTGCAGTCCGACGCCGGCCTGCGCTTTTGCAACACCGACAACGATCAGCTGCTCGCCTACAGCAAGCAGGCGGCGGATGGGTCGAACCTGATCGTCTGCGTGGTCAACCTCAGCCCGCACCACACGCACGGCGGCTGGGTCGAGCTCGACCTCGGCGCGCTCGGCATCGAGCCCGATCGCCCCTACCAGATGCACGACCTGCTCTCGGGCGCGCGCTACATGTGGAACGGGCCGCGCAACTTCGTGCAGCTCGACCCGCAGCGCTCGCCCGCGCACGTGTTCCGCGTGCGCCGACGCCTGCACCGGGAGCAGGATTTCGACTACTTCCTGTGAACCCGTGAACGCCCCCACGACCACGACGACGAGCGCGCCGGCAGCTGCCGGCCAGGCCGCCGCGCCCGCCGCCGCCGACCCGCACTGGTACAAGGACGCGGTCGTCTACCAGCTGCACATCAAGGCCTTCTACGATTCCAACGGCGACGGCCTGGGGGACTTCCGCGGCCTGACCGAGAAGCTCGACTACGTGCGCGACCTCGGCGTCAACACCATCTGGCTGCTGCCGTTCTACCCCTCGCCGCTGAAGGACGACGGCTACGACGTCGCCGACTACCGCGAGGTGCACCCGCAATACGGCAACGCCGAGGATTTCCGCGTCTTCGTCGAGGAGGCGCACAAGCGCAACCTGCGCGTGATCACCGAGCTGATCGTCAACCACACCTCGGACGCGCATCCCTGGTTCCAGGCGGCGCGGCGCGCGCCCAAGGGCTCGCCCGAGCGCGACTTCTACGTCTGGAGCGACGACGACCAGAAGTACAAGGGCACGCGCATCATCTTCACCGACACCGAGACCTCGAACTGGACCTGGGACCCGGTGGCCAAGCAGTATTTCTGGCACCGCTTCTTCAGCCACCAGCCCGACCTCAACTTCGACAACCCGAAGGTGCTGGAGGCGGTGCTGGAAGTGATGGCGTTCTGGTGCGAGCTGGGCGTGGACGGTTTTCGCCTGGACGCGATCCCGTACCTCGTCGAGCGCGAAGGCACCTCGAACGAGAACCTGCCCGAGACGCATGCCGTGATCAAGAGGATCCGCGCCGCGCTCGATGCGCGCTACCCGGGCAAGCTGCTGCTCGCCGAGGCCAACCAGTGGCCCGAGGACGTGCGCGAGTATTTCGGCGAGGCCGACGAGTGCCAGATGGCCTACCACTTCCCGCTGATGCCGCGCATGTACATGGCGATCGCGCAGGAAGACCGCCACCCGGTGGTGGAGATCATGCAGCAGACGCCCGAGATCCCCGAGAGCTGCCAGTGGGCGATCTTCCTGCGCAATCACGACGAGCTGACGCTCGAGATGGTGACCAGCAAGGAGCGCGACTACATGTACCGCACGTACGCGGCGGACACGCGGGCGCGCATCAACCTCGGCATCCGCCGGCGCCTGGCGCCGCTGCTCGAGAACGACATCGACCGCATCAAGCTGATGAACAGCCTCCTGCTCACCATGCCGGGCTCGCCGATCATCTACTACGGCGACGAGATCGGCATGGGCGACAACATCTACCTCGGCGACCGCAACGGGGTCAGAACGCCGATGCAATGGACGCCGGACCGCAACGCCGGCTTCTCGCGCGCCGACCCGCAGCGCCTGTACCTGCCGCCGATCATGGACCCGATCTACGGCTTCGAGGCGGTGAACGTCGAGGCGCAATCGCGCGAGCCGAATTCGCTGCTCAACTGGATGCGGCGCCTGCTCGCCGTCAGGAAGACGAGCCACGCCTTCGGCCGCGGCAAGCTGCAGTTCCTGCGCGCCGGCAACCGCAAGGTGCTCGCCTATGTGCGGGAGTACGGCGACGAGGTGATCCTGTGCGTCGCCAACGTCGGGCGCACGGCGCAGCCGGTGGAGCTCGACCTGCGGCGCTTCAAGGGCCGCGTGCCGGTCGAGCTGATGGGGCGCACGGTGTTTCCGCCGATCGGCGAGCTGCCCTACCTGCTCACCCTGCCGGGCTGCGGTTTCTACTGGTTTCGCCTCGCCACGGACGCCGCGGCGCCCGTGTGGCACGCCGAAGTACTGGCGCGGGAGGACCTGCCCATGCTGGTGATGTTCGACGGCTGGACGAGCTTTTTCCGCGACCGCGTGGTGCCCTGGCGCATCAACATGGCGGTGAAGACGCGCGAGCACTTCGAGACCCAGGTGCTGCCGGGCTGGCTCGAGACGCAGCGCTGGTATGCCGCCAAGGGCGACACGGGCGCGCGCGTGCGGCTGGGCGACTGGGCGCTGTGGGAGGAAGCGGGCCGCGCGACCTACATGCTGCCGCTGCTCGAGGTCGAAGGCGGCGCCGAAGCCGCGCGCTACTTTGCCCCGCTCACGCTCGCCTGGGAAGACCGCGAGGAGGAGCGCGTGAAGGCCCTCGGCGGCGCCGCCGTTGCCAAGGTGCGCCAGCAGGCGAGCGTCGGCATCATGGCCGACGCTTTTGCCGACGAAGCCTTCTGCCGCGCGGTGGTCGAGGCGATCGGCGCCGGACGCGAGCTCGCCGGCGCACAGGGCAAGCTGCGCTTCACGCCGACTGCGGCCTTCGCCGAGGTCTGCAGCGAAGACGTCAACCTGCTGCCCGTGGGCCGGCCCAAGGCGCAAAGCAGCAACACCGTGGTGACGCTGGGCGAGCGCATGTTCCTGAAGGGCTATCGGCGCATACGCCCTGGCGTGAACCCCGAGTTCGAGGTCGGGCGTTTCCTCACCGAGAAAGTGCGCTACGCCAACTGCGTGCCGGTCGCCGGCGCCGTGGAGTACACGGCGGCCGACGGCACGCCGATGACGCTCGCGCTGCTGCAGGCCTATGTCCCCAACCAGGGCGACGGCTGGAACCACACGGTGGAGTACCTCGAGCGCTTCCTCGAGAACCAGCGCGCGAGTGGCGCCGCGGGCGGCGATCACGGCATCTACCTGCCGCTCATGCAGACCCTCGGCACGCGCACCGGCGAGCTGCACTGCGCGCTCGCCACGCGCACCGGCGACGCCGCGTTCGACCCGGAGCCCGTGACCGATCGCGATTTTTCGCAATGGAAGGCGGGCATCCGCACCGAGGCCGCGAAGACGCTCGACATGCTCGCCGCGCGCCGCGGCCAGCTCACCGCGCCGGCGCGCGACGACGCCGCCGAGCTGGTGGAAAGCCGCGAGCGGCTGCTGCGGCGCATCGAGGGCTACCGCCTGCCCAAGGGCGCGACGCAGAAAACGCGCTTTCACGGCGACTACCATCTCGGCCAGGTGCTGCTGCAACAGCTCGATTTCGTGATCACCGATTTCGAGGGCGAGCCGGCGCGTTCGATCGAGGAGCGCCGCGCCAAGCACTCGCCGCTGAAGGACGTCGCCGGCATGCTGCGCTCGTTCAACTACGCGCGCTGGACCGCCCTGCGCCAGGCGCTCGAAGGCCACAACGACTATGAGCGCCTCGCGCCCTTCGCCGAGGACTGGGAGGCGCGCGTGCGGCGCACGTTCCTCGGCGCCTACGAGCAGGCCGCGCGCGCGAGCGGCCTGTACGCCTCGTTCCACGACATGCACGAGCTGCTCGAGCTGTTCGAGCTGGAAAAAGCACTTTACGAGCTGCGCTACGAGCTCGGCAACCGCCCGGGCTGGGTCGGCATCCCGCTGCAGGGCATACTTGCGCTCGCGCGCTAGCCAGGACTGGAGGACCCCATGGATATCAACGTATTTCTGGAGCCGATGCGGGCGGTGCTGACGCAGATCGGCGTATTCCTGCCCAAGCTCGGTCTCGCGCTCGTGGTGCTGATCGTCGGCTGGCTGCTGGCGCGCCTGGCGCGCTTCACGGTGGCCAAGGCCCTGCGCGCCATCAACTTCAACGTGCTCACCGAGCGCGCCGGCATGGACGGCTTTCTGAAGCAGGGCGGCATCCAGAGCGACACCACGGACATCTTCGCCGTGCTGGTGTACTGGCTGGTGATCTTCATCGCCCTGGTCATCGCCTTCAACGGCCTGGGGCTCACCTACATCACCGACCTGCTCGGCCAGGTGGTGCTGTTCGTGCCCAAGGTGATCGTGGCGCTGCTGCTGTTTGCCTTCGGCGGCTACTTCGCCATGTTCGTCGGCAACACGGTCGCCACGTACTGCGGCAACGTCGGCATCAAGGACGGGGATCTGCTCGGCAAGCTGGCGCAGTACGCCATCATCGCCTTCGTGGTGCTGATGGCGCTCGACCAGGTGAACATCGGCGGCGACGTCGTGCGCCACAGCTTCCTCATCCTCCTCGCCGGCGTGGTGCTCGGCCTGGCGCTCGCCTTCGGCATCGGCGGGCAGAAATGGGCCGCGGGCCTGCTCGAGCGCTGGTGGCCGCGGGGACGCGGCGAATGACGCTCGGCGCGCAACCGTGAGCGAGGCGCCGCCGCTCGGCGCGGTATGGCGCGGCGCGCCGTATCCCAAGGGCGCGACCTGGGATGGCGAGGGCGTCAACTTCGCGCTTTTCTCCGAGCACGCCGAGAAAGTCGAGTTGTGCCTGTTCGAGCCCTCCGGCACGCGCGAGCTGCAGAGAATCGAGATCCGGGAGCGCACCGACAACGTGTGGCACTGCTACCTGCCCGAGGCGCGGCCCGGCCAGGTGTACGGCTACCGCGTGCACGGCCCGTACCGGCCCAAAGATGGCCACCGCTTCAATGGCTACAAGCTGCTGATTGACCCATATGCGCGCGAGCTGGTCGGCGAGGTGCGCTGGAACGATGCGCTCTACGGCTACACCATCGGCGCCGCCGAGGCGGACCTGAAGGCCGACGAGCGCGACAGCGCCGCGTTCATGCCCAAGTGCCGCGTGGTCGACACGGCGTTCACCTGGGGCGACGACCGGCGCCCGAGCGTGCCGTGGCACGACATGGTGATCTACGAGCTGCACGTGCGCGGCTTCACCAAGCGGCACCCCGAAGTGCCGGAGCCGCAGCGCGGCACCTATGCCGGGCTGTGCTCGGCGCCGGTGATCGAGTACCTCAAGCGCCTGGGCGTGACCACGGTGGAGCTGATGCCGGTGCACGCCTTCATCGACGACCGCCGTCTCGTCGAGCAAGGGCTGCGCAACTACTGGGGCTACAACACGCTCGGCTTCTTCGCGCCGGAGCCGCGCTATTCGGCCTCCGGCAGCTCGAAGGAATTCAAGACCATGGTGAAGCGCCTGCACTCGGCGGGCATCGAAGTGATCATCGACGTGGTCTACAACCACACTTGCGAGGGCAACCACCTCGGTCCGACGCTCGCCTTTCGCGGCGTCGACAATGCCTCGTACTACCGCCTGATGGAGGACGAGCGCCGCCATTACCTCGATTTCACCGGCTGCGGCAACACCGTCAACCTCGAGCACCCGCGCGTGCTGCAGATGGTCATGGATTCGCTGCGCTACTGGGTCGAGGAGATGCACGTGGACGGCTTTCGCTTCGACCTGGCGCCGGCCCTGGCGCGCGAGGGACGCGCGGTCGAGCAGCTCGGCGGCTTTTTCAGCGTCGTACGGCAGGATCCGGTGCTCAATCGCGTCAAGCTGATCGCCGAGCCCTGGGACATTGGCGAGGGCGGCTATCAGGTGGGCAACTTCCCGCTCGGCTGGGCGGAGTGGAACGATCGGTACCGCAACGGCATGCGCGCCTACTGGAAGGGCGACGGCGGCGTGATCGGCGAGTTCGCGCGGCGCCTCACCGGCTCGTCGGACCTGTACGGGCGCGGCGGCCGCCGGCCGTTCGCCAGCATCAATTTCGTCACCGCGCACGATGGCTTCACCCTGCACGACCTGGTGTCCTACAACGACAAGCACAACGAGGCGAACGGCGAGGACAACCGGGACGGCCACAACGAGAACCTGTCCTGGAACTGCGGCGTCGAGGGCCCGACCGACGATCCCGAGGTCAACGAGCTGCGCGACCGCCAGAAGAAGAACTTCCTCGCCACGCTGCTGCTGTCGCAAGGCGTGCCGATGCTGCTCGCGGGCGACGAGCGCGGCCACAGCCAGAACGGCAACAACAACGCCTATTGCCAGGACAACGAGACCTCCTGGATCGACTGGCGCCACACGCCGCAGCGCGCTGCGCTCGCCGAATTCACGCGCCTGCTGATCATGCTGCGCCGCTCGCACCGCGTGTTCCGCCGGCGCGACTTCTTCGAAGGGCGCCCGCTGCACGGCACGGACGTGAAGGACATCCAGTGGCTGCGGCCCGACGGCGCCGAGATGACCGACCAGGAGTGGGACCACGAGCACGCGCGCTCGCTCGGCGTGTATCTCGCCGGCGGCGACCTGGGCGAGCTGGACCGCTACGGCATGCCGGCGACGGATGACGATTTCCTGATCCTGTTCAACGCCCACAGCGAGCCGGTCGAGTTTCGCTTCCCGGTGTCGCGCTGGCCGTGGCACGCGCTCGTCGACACCGCGGTGGCGCCGCTGGAGACCCCGGCCGGGCGCTTCACGCCCGACAAGCCCTATCGCCTCGCGGCGCGCTCGCTCGTCCTGCTCACGCGCACTTCGGCGCACGCGCCATGAGGCGGGCGCACGACATGCCCTTCGGCGCCGCGCCGCGGGGCGACGGCCAATTCGCTTTCCGCCTGTGGGCGCCCGGCGAAAAGCAGGTGGTGCTCGAGGTCGGCGAAGCGACCGCGCCCATGACGCGCACGGCGGCGGGCTGGCACGAGCTGACGCTCCCGGCGAGCGCCGGCGCGCGCTACCGCTACCGGCTGGCCGACGGCGTCGCGGTGCCCGACCCCGCCTCGCGCTTCAATCCCGAGGACGTGCACGCCGCGAGCCAGCTCGTCGACCCGCATGAGTACCTGTGGCGCGACGCCGGCTGGCGTGGCCGCCCCTGGGAAGAGGCCGTGGTCTACGAGCTGCACGTCGGCACGTTCACGCCGCAGGGCACGTTCGCCGCCGCGCGCGAGCGCCTGGCCGATCTTGCCGCGCTCGGCATCACCGCGATCGAGCTGATGCCGGTGGCCGACTTCCCGGGCGCGCGCGGCTGGGGCTACGACGGCGTGCTGCACTACGCGCCCGACGCAAGCTACGGCACGCCGAACGACTTGAAGGCGCTGGTGGACGCGGCGCACGGCCACGGCCTGATGGTGCTGCTCGACGTGGTCTACAACCACTTCGGGCCGGACGGCAACTACCTGCACGCCTACTGCCCGCAATTCTTCAACGCGAAGCGCCAGACGCCCTGGGGCGCGGCGATCAACTTCGACGGGCCCGAGAGCCGCGCGGTGCGCGACTTCTACGTGCACAACGCGCTGTACTGGGTCGAGGAGTACGCGTTCGACGGCCTGCGCCTGGACGCCGTGCACGCCATCCGCGACGACTCGGCTCTGCACATCGTGCGCGAAATCGCGCAGGCGCTCGCCGCCGGGCCGGGGCGCGAGCGTCACGTGCACCTGGTGCTCGAGAACGGCGCCAACGAGGCGCACTTGCTCGAGCGCGGCCCCGACGGGGCGCCGCGCTGCGCCACGGCGCAGTGGAACGACGACATCCACCATGCCATCCACGTCATCACCACCGGCGAGAAGGACGGCTACTACGTCGACTTCGCGGATGCGCCGGTTGCGCAGCTGGGGCGCGCGCTCGCCGAAGGCTTCATCTTCCAGGGGCAGGTCTCGCCCTTCCACGACCATCAGCCGCGCGGCGAGCCGAGCGCGCACCTGCCGGGCGGCGCCTTCGTGTCGTTCCTGCAGACCCACGACCAGGTCGGCAACCGTGCCTTCGGCGAGCGCATTCACGCCCTGGTTACCGACGAGCGACTGCTGCGCGCGGCGTACGCCTGCGTACTGCTCTCGCCGCACGCGCCGATGCTGTTCATGGGCGAGGAGTACGCGGCCTCGACCCCGTTCCAGTACTTCTGCGACTTCCACGACGAGCTCGCCGACGCGGTGCGTAACGGCCGGCGCGAGGAGTTCAAGGGCTTCGCCGCGTTCCGCGACGAGGCGGCGCGCGCGCGCATTCCCGATCCGAACGCCGAGTCCACCCTCGCGGCCTCGACGCTGCAATGGGGCGAGCGCGAACGCTCGCCGCACCGCGAGTGGCTGGCGTATGTGGGCGAGCTCCTGCGCCTGCGCCGCCAGCACCTCGTGCCGCGCCTTGCCGGCCCGCGCGGCGGCGGCCGCTTCGCCTGCGAAGGCGCGCTGCTGCGGGTCGAGTGGACGCTCGGCGACGGCAGCCGCTGGCG
>DATHYT010000020.1:0-13429 GCA_035459025.1 Burkholderiales bacterium
ATTGAACGGCGGCGTATCGAGCGGCCGCGGCTTCTTGTTGGGGTTGGGCGCCGGGTTGAGCAGGTTGGTGAGCGTCACCTGCAGGCAGTCGCCCTTGGCGATGCGCAGCACGAGCGGGCGGGGACGCTTGTCGGGGCGCAGCTCGACGTTGCCCTTCAGGTACGAGTCGGATTTCGAGACCATGGTGAGCGGCTTGAGGTGATCCGGGTCCTTCTCGCCATCTGGGTTAACACGATCAACGAACACGGCGTCGCGCCTGAGCGCGAACATCATGCCGTTGATGTTCGACGCCCCGAGGCGGTTGTACATCAGCGGCTGGTCGAACGCGACGACATCCGCGGTGAGCGTCCGTCCGCCGGCCGGGCATGTGCCCGGCGCAGCGGCGGCGTGCCCCGAGGCGGCGAGCGCCACGGCGGCAGCAGCGAGCTGCAGTGCGTTCAGGCGAACGCGGAATTGACCGGCGGATTTCAGAACCTGCAGAAACGTACGGGCGTAAAGCATTGAGGTCCCCCCCCAAGGAGATCGCAAGATGGGGCGAAGACTAGGCCGCTCCGCGCGTGCGTGAAATATGTCACAGTGTCGCGCGGCAGATTGACGCAGGACAAATCCCTGGATGGCGACCCCCGGGGCAGGTCGGCAGTCCGGCCCCCCCCCCGGGGGGGCCCACCCTTTCAGCCCCGGCAGCCCGGAATTCCTCCTTTTGTAAGAAAGAGTTCGGGCAAACAATCGTCAGATTTCTGTTTACCCCCTTGTCCTGCATCAAAGTAGGTGCGATAACTTGTCGCATGCTTTTCGGCATAAGGCTGCGTCGGTAGCCCGGGGGATCCCGCCGGAACGGTCGCGGGGCCTGGCGGACCGGCCGGCGCAAGAGTTGGGGGCGGGCAGTTCGCCCGTTGCAGTGCAAGGCGCAGGCACGCCCGGGGGCGTGAAGGCGGGGGTTTCGAAAACGTGTCGGCGATTTCGGGGGAAAGGCAGGAAATGCGGGGAACTGAAACCGATTGCAGGCTGCGCGCGACGCTGCGCCAGCACCTGCTGGTGCGCATGGTGGTGCTGGTCTCGCTGGTCGCGCTGGCGGTTGGCACCTGCGAGCTGCTCGAGATCCGAATTCCGCTCGCGCCGGTGGTGGTGATCGCGCTGCTGATGGCGGCGCTCAGCGCGGCGGCCTACGTGCGGCTGCGCCGGACGGAGCGCATCGGCGAAGCCGAGATCTTCGGCCATATCCTGCTCGACGTCGCTGCGCTCACCGCGCTGCTGTACTTCACCGGCGGCGTGTACAACCCGATCGCGTACTGCTACCTGGTGCTCGTCCTGTACGGCGCGACGGCGCTGCCGCAACGCTTCGGGTGGGCGCTCGCCGCCGCGTCCGTGCTGTGCTTTTCGCTGCTGCAGATCTTCTACGTGCCGCTGCCGCTGCCCGACACGCTGGCCGCGCACGCCGGGCTCGACGAGATGGCGCGCTGGGTCGTGTACGTGATGCTCGCAGGCCTGGTGCTGTGGTTCGCGCTGCGCCTGAACGAGCTGCGGCAATCGCACTACCGCCACATCGAGGCCGAGGCCGAGGAGCACGCGCGCGAGCGCTACCTGGTCGGCCTGGCGACGCTCGCCGCGGGCACCGCGCACGAGATGGGCACGCCGCTGTCGACGATGTCGGTGGTGGTCGGCGACCTGCGGCGCGGCGGGCAGCCGCCGGCCGACTGGAAGGAGCAAATCGACCTGCTCTGGCGGCAGCTGCTGCTGTGCAAGCATTCGCTCTCGGGCCTGGCGCGCGCCTCGGATCTCGTGCAGCTCGGCAAGACGCACGTCGTGCCGGCGCGCGCGTTCATCGAGGGCCTCGCCAAGCGCTTCCATCTGCTGCGCCCCGAGGTTCCGCTGAGCCTGCACTACGCGCCCGACGATAACGCGCTTGCGCTGCGGGTGGACCTCTCGCTCGAGCAGGCGCTGCTCAGCCTCCTCAACAACGCCGCGCAGGCCTCACCCGACGCGGTGGACCTGCGCGTGAGCGCCGAGGGCGCCATGCTCGAAATCGATATCCTCGACCGCGGCCCCGGCATTGCTCCGCAGCTGCGCGAGCGCCTGGGCCGGGGCCCGGTCGGCGCGCGGCCCGGCGGGCACGGCCTGGGCCTGCTGATCGCCAACAGCGCGATCGAGCGCCTGGGCGGCAGCGTGCTGCTGCGCGACCGCGAAGGCGGCGGCACCTGCGCGCGGGTGGAGCTGCCGCTGCACGCGGCGGCGCCGGCCGCACCGGCCGCCGGCCGCGACTACAGCAAGGGAGCGTCCGTTGCAGCAGCCTGAACGCCGCAATCTCCTGCTCGTCGACGACAACGAGAACTTCTGCTGGGCGATGCAGCGCTCGTTCGCGCAGCGCGGCTACGAGGTGCGCGTGGCGCACTCGGTGGCCAATGCGAGCGCGCTGCTGGAGCAGTGGGCGCCGGATTACGCGGTGGTCGACCTGCGCATGCCCGGGCAGGCGGGCCTCGCGCTCCTGCCGCGCATCCTGCAGGCGAACGCGGAGGCGCGCACCGTGGTGCTCACGGGTTACGCCAGCATCGCAACCGCGGTCGAGGCGATCAAGCTCGGCGCCACCCACTACCTCGTCAAGCCGGTGGACGCGGACACGGTCGAGGCGGCGTTCAAGCGCACCGAGGGCGACGAGGCCGTGGGGCCCAGCGAGCGTGAGCTCTCGGTGGATCGGCTCGAATGGGAGCACATCCAGCGCGTGCTGGCCGACAACGACGGCAACATCTCGGCCACGGCGCGCGCGCTCTCGATGCACCGGCGCACGCTGCAGCGCAAGCTGAACAAGCACCCGGTGCGGCGCTAGCCGGCGCGATCAGCGCCGCGGTCTGGCCAAGCCCTGATCAGCCGCGCCGGGCCCGCGAGCGGCTTGGCGCGGCGCCGGGAGAACGGGAGGGTCCCGCCGGGACCCTCCCATCGCCTCGCGCTACTGCATGGCTGCGGCGATCGCGGCGATCTGCTCCGGCGTGAGCTGGATGAGGCTCCCGCTGGTCGGATTGAACCGCGTGCGCATGGCGCCGACGCCGGCGATGCCGCTGGTGATCAGCTGGGCGCTCGCCCCCTGGTACTCTCCCGGCAGCGCGCCGTGACAGCCCGCGCAGTACGTCGTGTAGAGCGCTGCCCCGTCGATCAGCGGCGGCGGCGCCGTCTGCGTGGTCGCGGTCGCCTGTGCCGATGCAGGACCCTCTACCGTGCCGTTCGCCGCGGTGACGACGTAATAGTAGGCCGTGCCGTCGGCGAGCCCGGTGTGAACGTAAGGCGACGTCGCACCCGCGACCTTGGTACCCGTGGCGGGGGTGACCCCCAGGGTGGTGGACCAGTACAGGTTGTACGAGGTTGCCCCGGATACCGGGTTCCACGACACGGTCACCTGATTGCTGCCCCCCGTCGCCATGATGCCGGAGGGCGCCGCCGGAACGGCCGGCGGCGGCGCGTTGGTCGTCGCACTCGCCTGCGCGGACGGCAGGCTCGGGCCCACGCTGTTCACCGCCGTGACCACGTAGTAGTACGTCGTGCTGGCCATCCTGCCGCTATGCACGTAGGGGCTCGTCGCCGCGGCGATGAGCTCTCCGCTTAAGGGCGTCACGCCCGTCATGTCCGACCAGTAGATGTTGTACGACGTGGCCCCGGACACCGCCGGCCAGGTGAGCGTGACCTGCCCGTCGCCGCCCAGGGCGGCAACCCCGACCGGGGCGGCGGGTGCCGTCGCCGGCGGCGGTGCGGCCGGCAGCGTCGTCGCCGCCACCTGCACCGAGCGGGCACCTTCTCCCGCGCCGTTCACGGCCGTGACGAAGGCGTAGTACGTCACGCCGTCGGCAAGGCCGGTGAGCACCGCCGGCCGCGACGCACCGGTCACCATGGTCCTGCCGGCCGGCGGCACGCCGTCGGTCGCGGACCAGTACAGGTTATAGGACGTCGCTCCCGTCACCGGCGCCCAGTCGACGCTGACCTGGCGCGTGCCGCCTGTTGCCGTGACGCCGGTGGGCGCCTGGGGCAGCGCAGGCACACCCGCGCTGCCGCTGGTGGTCGCGAAGACCATGGCCGAGGGCGGTCCACGCCGCGGGTTGTCGCGCGCGCGCACCATCAATCCGTAGGTCGCATCCGGCGCAAGGCCGGTAAGCACGTACGGGCTCGTCACGTTCATGATCCACCGCGCGTTGCGGTCGTGCTCGTATTCCTCCTCGTCCTCGTATTCGTCCTCGAATTCCTCCTCGTCGTCCTCGTCGTCATCGTCGAGCCGGAGCGCCGCCGCGACGGCGCCCCGTTCCATGTAGAACAGGTCATAGGACGTCGCGTTCTCGACCGGGTCCCATGAGATCGTCACCTGCCCGTCGCCGCCGAGCGCCGTGACGCCCGTTGGCGCCGCCAGCCGGGGACCGCGCTTGGGCAGGTGCTCGGGATTGCTCGTGAAGTACGCGCTCGCGAAATCCCGCAGGTGGCCGCTGAAGATGACCGCGCCCGAAGTCACGTTGGTGATCGTGAGCATGCCGCCGGAGATCACGATGCGCACGCTGTCGAGCATGCCGTCGAGTCCGTCGTGGTCGGCGCGAAAGCGCTGCCGATGCGGATCGCGGCCGGCCACCTCGAAGACTTCCATCAGCGGCCGCAGCTTCAGGCCCAGCGCGGCGATGGCCGCCGGCATGCCCAGGCGCGCCCTTTCCAGCCTCGCCGGATCGCGCCCCTCGAAGACGTCGGCGGGGTCGTCCACGCCGGCGGCGTTGGCCAGCGCCGCGCTCGTGAGCGGGTTGATGTTGGCGATGCCCGGCGCGTCCGCAAGCGAGTACAGCGCGTGTCGCCTGCCCTCCGCCGCGCCCACCGCACGCAACACGTACGGCGCCCGCATGTCCGAGACATCCACCGAGAAGCCGCCGTCGCCCGCGATGACGACCACCTTCTCCCGGTATTCCGGGGAAGCGTCCCGCAAGGTGACTTCACCCGCGAGCGGCGCGCCGGTGGCCGCCACGCCGCTGACGACCTGCGTTGACACGCTGCCTTGCTGATTCGTGCCCGCACCGTCGCCGCCGCCGCCGCAACCGGCGACGAGGGCGCCCAGCGCAAGCGCGCATGCGAATGCGGCGGCCGAACCAAGCCGCAGCCGCAATTCTGAAATTGGAGTCGGATTCATCTCGCTCTCCTGTTCTGTTGGTGCTGGTGCATCCACACACCTGCGCCCGCGCGTCGCGAGCCGAACATGCGCACGATTGCCGTGCTCGTGACTCGATTGTGTGGAGCGACTTCGCGCGCGTCTTGACGAGCATCAAGCGCGAGCGAACGAATTGTGTCGCCGTGCGGCGACGTTTCGGAATTACATAGGTGCGCGCATGTGCGTGCGCGATGCAAGTTCGCGCGCGATGCAAGTTCGCGCGCGATGCACGTTCACGCGCGATGCACTTTCATGCCTGATGCACGCGCGGGCGCGACGCTTGCACGAGAACACGATGATTTTTTCCTGAGGACTGCCTGTCGAACATGAACCACGGGAAATTCCTTGCGCCGCGCGCCACGCAACGTGAACGGCTGGGCGAGGATCGGCTGGACTGATGGCGGCGCCGCAGAACGCGCCGCCGGTTGCCGGCCCGGCCCTCACCGCCGCCGGCATGATCGCCAGGATGCCGCAGCTGCTAGGCCGGCGCCGCCAGCCACTCGAAGGTGGCGCGCACGAAGTCGTCGCCGCGCCGCACCAGCTGCACGGTGCGCAGCTGGCGCGGCGGATCTTCGCTCGTCTCGTAGACGCGGCCTTCCTTCCAGGCGGCGGCGGGGACGAGCAGGTTCGCGGGCTGCGCGTCGCCGGCGCCCTCGGCGAGGATCACCGCGTTCACGCCGCTCACGGCGAATTGCCGCGAGGAGGCGTTGGTGAACGCGCTGTCGTCGCCCAACTCCACCACTTCGCGCAGCGACAGCGCGCGCGGCGCCCGGCTCAGCACCGCCAGGTCCGCGCGCAGGCTGCCGTCGGCCTGCGCGTGCATGCGGCGCACCATTCCCACCCAGCGCGCGTCCTCGCCCGAGGACACGCCGACCACGGCGCCGCACTTCGCCCAGGCGCGGCTCGCCGCCGGCACCTCGGCGGCGAGCTCGTTGCCGCCTTCGCCGCGCAGCGGCCAGGTCTCCGGCGGCTGCGCCGCCGCGGGCGACCATTCGGCGAGCGACAGCGCGGCCGGGCCCTGGCGCGATCGCGACAGGTGCTGCCAGAGCGTGTCGTACCCGTGCACCACCTGCAGCGTACCGGAGGCGCTCGCGTGCGCCGGCGGCGCATAGGGGCAGTCGTCGCGCCAGAACAGGAGCAGGTGCTGCACCGCGCTTTGCTGCACGCCCGGCGCGATGTCCTTGCCGTAGGCCTTGAAGCCGTCGCGGCCGGCCGCGGTCAGCTGGCGGGCGATGCGCTTGAGCGAGTCGTGGCCCATGCCGGGGCCGAAGTAGCGCGCGCTCGTGCCCGGCGCGCGGCCCTGCGCACGCCGCGGCGCGAATTCGCTCCCCGGCTCGAAGCAAAACGCGTTGTCGGCGACCCCCGGCGGGCGCAGCGTGAACTCCGCGCCCAGCTCCTCGATGACCCGGTCGGCGATCTCGATCTGCTCAGGCGCCATCATGTCGGGCGCGCTCACGCGCAGCATGAGCAGCCGCAGCAGCTCCTGCTCGACGGTGGTCATGGTGTGCTCGTCGGCGCGCACGCGCACCGGCGTCGCCGCGAAGCCCGCGCGCTCGGCGCCCGCGTGAATGGCGTAGGCCACGCGCCAGAGCTTTCCGGGCATGCCCGCGTAGTGCACGAGGTGCAGCTTGGCGAGCACGCGCAGGGCGCGCAGCGCGCGCGTCGCGCTCGCCAGGGTGAGCGCGGCGCCGGCCGCCGCGCACAGCGCCTGCGCCAGGCGCGTCTGGTAGCCGGCGAGCGAATTCCACAGAACCTCGCGCGCGGCATGCGTGCCCGCCGTGCCGCCGAGGTATTGCCCGAGGAGCGCGGCAACCTGCGCCGCCCCCGCGTCCTGGATCGCGCCGAGCGCGCCGATGCGCGCCTTGGGGTCTGCGGCATCGGCCACGCCTTCCAGCCGCGCGTTCAGCTCGGCGAGCGCGGTGCCCGCGTCGCCCTCGACGGCCGGCGCCGCCTGCGCCGGCTTCGGACCGGATCCGGAGCCGGCGGCCTCTTCGCCCTGCTTCTTGCCCCAATCCAGCAGCTCCAGCATCGCCGCCCTCCGTACCCGTGCTCCCCCCTAGGCGCTCATTCTAGGCCGGCGCCGCGCCCGTCGGCATGCACTTTGTCACCGCGCGGGCCGGCGTTATGGCGAGTAACGCAGCGCGCTAGGCCCCGGGGGCCGGCGGCAGGATCACCTCGATCGTCCCGTCGCGCCACTCCAGGCGCCCGCCCATGCCTTGCACCCGGCGCAGCGCGGCTTCGAAGCGCAGCTCTGCGTCCTCCCCGGCGCCCGGTTTCGCGTGCAATGCGGCCGCAGGCTCGAGGCCAATGCGGATCGCCACGCCCGCGCCGCGCGCCTCGGTGCGCACCCGCAGGACCCGCGGGGTCGCCGCCGGCTGCTCGGGGACGTCCTGCGCGCACATCTGCAGCAGCCCCATCAGCGCCTCGTTCAGGTGGTCGGGGACAACGCTGCAGGCGGGCAGCTGCGCGCCCGGCTGGAAATCGATGCGCGTCGCGCGCGCGCGCCAGTCGTAGCTCAGGAACTCGCACATCGCCTTCACCGCGGCGTTGACGTCGAGCAGCTCGGGCGATTCGCTGCGCGCGGCCGCGAAGCTGGAGATCTCGCGCGTCATCCTGGCGATGCGCTGGGCCTCCTCCAGGATGACGCGCGGCTCTTCGCCCGGCGCGCCGCCCTGCGCCTGCGCCATGTCGCGCGCGAGCATGGTGATCGTCGAGAGCGGGTTGCCGACCTCGTGCGAGACGTTGGCCGCCATCGTCGCGAGCGCGTCCATCTTCTCGCGGTGCCACTGCTGCTCGCGCCGGATCGACTGCTCGCGCTCGCGTGCCTGGCGGTCGAGGATGCGCTGGCCGCGCCGCGCGACGAGATAGAGTGCCAGGTACAGCAGCGCGAGCAGCCCGCCGACGACCGCGAGGACCGCGTACGCGTTGATGTGGACCCGGTCCTCGTTCATCGCGGCAGCGCGCTCGACCGTCGCCTGGTTCTCGGCGGCGAGCGCCGCCTGCCGCGCGGCGACGCCCCGGATCTGCGCGACGAACGGCGTCGCGTCCGAGTAGATCTCGAACACGCCGGCGACCGCGTCGCTGCCCGGGGCGCGCCCCGGGATGTAGCTCGAGATAACGTCGCGGTTGGCGACCACGCGCTCGAACGCGCTGAACTGGTCGCGGTGGGCCAGCTCGCTCGCCGGCGTGCCGCGGGCCGCGCGCTTCCAGCCGTCGTTGTCGGCCTTGTCCTCGCCGATCTGCGCGTGCTCGGAGGAGTAGGCCGTGATGCCGCGCAGGTCGTACACCTTGACCTTGAACACGGTGCTGTCGCGCGCCGTCGCGCGGATCTTGGCATCGAGCGCGGCGAAGCCGGGGAGCGCCATGATCCTCGCGCGCAGCTGCGCGAAGCACGCCTCGCGGGCTTCGGCGGCCGCCGCGCGGCACTGATCGACCGGCATCGCCTGCACTTGCGCGACGAAGGCGGCGAGGTCGGATCGCCACAGCATGTTCGAGAATGCTTTCGTGAGGTTGACGTGGCCCGCCTCGTGCACCGCCAGCAGGCTGCGGCGGGCCGCCGCCTCCTGCTCGCGCGCAAGATCGGCCTGCGCTTTCGCGAAGAACGCCTGCTGCTCGCGCTGCACCTCCTGGAAGAACGCGATCTCCATGCGCTCGAGGAGAAAGAGCGCGAGCCCGGCAACGGCCAGCGCGATGAAGCTGGTGAGCGTGAAGTAGCGCAGCAGGCGAAACTCCTCCCGCCGCCCGGAGCGGTCCGCCGTGGAGCGCGTCGAGTCCGTGCCCTGCATGCTCTGCTGATCCGCTCCTTCCGGGGCCACGCGCGAGCGCTGTCGGGGAGTTCCCCAGCGGCGATGATACCGGGCGGGGACTCGCACCGGTGGCGACGGCATGGATTTGGGACTGCAGGGCCGAGGCGCGAAGGGGCGATCGCCGCGCGAAGGGCATCGCCGCGGCGGGCCGCTGCGCGCCGCAGTCAGGGAAGGAAACTGCGAATCGTCTCGCGTTGCATGGCGGCCATGCTCAACTCGGCATTGGCGAAGTTCTCCAGCAGCAACGCTCCTCGCGCGCTCAGTCGAATCTCAGCCGCGCCGCCAAAGCCGCATGATCCGACGGCCAGAGCCCGCCGTTGCCTGGCAGCCGCGTCTTCTCGCCCGTCGTATTGCCAAGGAACCTCATGTTCAGCACCATGGCCGGGCGCATCGTCCAGGCATCGGTGAAGCCGTACAGTAAGGTGAAAACCATGTAGGGCGTGGGCGTGCCCACTGGGTACGGCGGCCACGCAATGGTGTCCCGCGGGCGCGTCGCGGGCAGGTTCGGCGCGAGCAAGCGTTGCTCCAGGTGGGTGTTGAACACGCGCTAGGGCCGATTCCTGACCGTAACGTCGACGGCGAGGAAACCGCGCTCGACGGCGATGAGCCCCAAGGGCGTGCTGAGTGGCGGCGGCGCCGTCTGCAAGTTGCAGCCCGGATCGAGGGATCGTCGCATCCCATCCCCGGCGCGGGCGGAACGCCCGGGAAGGGGTGGCATTCGAGCTTGTACACCCCTGCCGCCGGAGCCGCTTGATCCACGGCAAGGGGGTTACGAAGTTCCATTCGGCCTGCCCTGTGCGCCAAGCTTGGCCGGGGGATGCGACGGGCCAGCGAGGCGCACTGTATTGGCCGAGCCGCTCAGGCGCGCGGCCGCGCGGCGCCCGCGCACCGGCGTTCGAACCGGCGCTATGGCAAATGACGATCCTGCATGCAAAATGCCCGCATGCACGACCCCTCGACGCTCCGGGACCAGCCTGCGCGCCGCCGCGCATCGGGCAAGCCGCGATGAAGAGCCTCGCCCAGAAAGTCCTCGTGTTGTCGCTGGGCGCGCTGCTGCTGCTGGCCAGCCTCTACGTCCTGGTGACGCGCGAGATGGACTCGTGGAACGACGCCTCGGTCCAGGTAATGCGCGACTACAAGCGCGCGATGCTGGATGGCGAACTGCACGCGGCATTGACCCGCGCTACGGGCGAGACGGCGAGCTACGTGCTCACCGGCGAGGACCGCTATCGGGCCGAAGCCGCCGAAGCGATCGAGCGAGCCGAGGTCGCGGTGGGGTCGTTGCGACAGGTCGCCAGCGAGCCGCGTCATATCACCGAAGACGACACGCACCTTCGCTTCCTGGAGCGGCAGGAACGCATGCTGGGTGTGACGCGAGAACGATTCGCTCGGGCAACCGTCGCCGCGCCCCGCATGGACGCCGCGGCAACGGCCGAGGCGCTGAGCGAGATCTATGCCAACGAGGTGGAAACCGACGCGCTTTGGGAGGAGATCGCCGACCATCACAGAACCGAGCAGGTGAACAACGTGGCAATCGTGCAAGATCACAGCGTGCGCGCTCGCATCCTTTTTCTTGGCGGCGCGGCCGCGTTCGCCTTCGCCGCGATCTTGCTGATCGGCTACGTGCGGCGGCGCGTGGTCCGCCCGCTCACGCTGCTGGCGCGACTGACCCAGTCGGTCGCGGCCGGGGATCCAACGGCTCGCGCCGAGGTGACACACGCAGACGAAATCGGCCAGCTGCAGCACAGCTTCAACAAGATGGTGGCGGATCTCGAGCAGCAGCGCCGCCAAGTCGCGGGGCTGGTCGAAGGCCTGGAGGTCTCGCGCGATGCCGCGCGGCGGGCGAGCCGCGCCAAGTCGGATTTCCTGGCCAACGTGAGCCACGAAATCCGCACACCGATGAACGGTGTTCTCATCGGCCTGGATCTGCTGCACGAAACCGCCTCGAGCCCGGAGCAGCGCGAGGTCGCCGACATGGCGCGCGCCGGCGCGCGCCATCTGCTCGGCATGCTCAATGACCTGCTCGATTTTTCCCGCATCGAGACGGGCCGGCTGAAGTTGGAATCGGTCGCGTTCGAGCCCCGCAAGCTCGTCACCCAGATGGTCGAGCTGCACGGCAGGCGCGCTGCCGAGAAAGGGGTGGCAATGAGCTGCCAGATCGCCGGGGATGTCCCGGAGAAGCTGTGCGGCGACCCGACGCGACTGGGTCAGATCCTGCTGAACCTTCTCCATAACGCCATCAAGTTCACCGACCGGGGATCGATCGAAGTCTCGGTGTCGCTCGAGGAACCGCAAGCCGGGCCGGCTGCGCCGGGCGCGGCGCAGCCGCCGCTGTGGCTCCGCTTTCGCGTCACGGACACCGGCGTCGGCATCACGGCCGAGGCAGCCGACAAGATTTTCGAGCCGTTCTACCAGGCCGGCGGCGAATCGATACACGCGAGCGCGGGCATCGGCCTGGGCCTGGGGATCGCGCGCGAGCTGGCGCGATTGATGGGCGGCGCGCTCGGCTTCGAAAGCGAGGCGGGCAAGGGATCGAGCTTTTGGTTCACCGCGCGCCTGTTGCCTGAAGCCGAGTGCAGCGCGGCGACGGCGGCCGAAGCGCCCCCCTCGCGGCTACAGCCGGGCAAGTCGATTCTTCTGGTCGAGGACCATCGCGACACCCGCGAGGTCATGACGCGCATGCTGCAGCGCCGGGGCCTGCGCGTGACCACGGCCGGGAGCGGGGGCGACGCGCTCAGCCTCGCCACGACGGGGGACTTCGATCTGATTCTGATGGATTGCCGCATGCCGGAGATGGACGGATTCGAGGCGACGCGCGCCATCCGCGCGGCCGCGGGCGACCGCGCCAGGGTGCCGATCGTCGCGCTCACCGCCTATGGGCTGACCGAGCCGAAGCAGCACTACCTCGACAGCGGGTTCGACGACCTGGTGGTCAAGCCCTACACGCTGGAGGACATCGAGGCGATGCTTCAGCGTTGGCTGGCGCGGTAGCCCGGGGCGGCGGCAGGCCGGCCGGGGCAGGCGCGCGGCCGGAGTGGCCGACGATGTCTCTTGTGCTGCACAATGCGCGCCGAAAGGAGCACGCGATGCCGATCTTCGAGTACGGCTGCAGGAAGTGCGGGCGGGAATTCGAAACGCTGGTGCGCTCGAACGCCGCCCCGGCCTGCCCGCAATGCAGCTCCACCGACCTGGAAAAGAAGCTCTCGGTGTTCGCGACCGCGCGCGCGGACGGCAACGCCGAGGCGCTGGCCGCGGGCCCGTGCGGGACCTGCGGGCATCCGGGCGGGCCCGGCGCCTGCGCGCTGAACTGAATTCTTGCGGCGCGACCTGCGCGAGGCGCACGCCCGGCGCGGAATCCTGGGGCGGACTATTTCCTGTCCGTTGAGGTGAATCAAGCACCGCGGTCGCCGTTCTGATAGTAGTAGCGGCAGTGGGCCGCGCAGACGGCGGGCGCCGTCGGCGCGGTCTCGCGGCGGGGGTCGAAGGATGCGTGCGCCTCGCTCGCTTGGCGCGATTCTCCTGGTGGCCGTGGCGGTCGGCCCAATCGCCAGCTGTGGCGGTGGGGGTACGCCCGACCTCGGACCGCTGTGGGTTTCCACGGACGTCGTCGTGGCCGATGTCGACGGCGACGGGCGCAACGACGTCGTGACACTTGCGATGTTTCAGCCCGCCGGCTACGGGTCGGTGGAAGGGGTTTTCTTCGTGTACCTGCAGACCGGCACGCCCAGCGTTTTCGCCGCACCGGTGCGCTATTCGGCGGGCAGGTACCCATGGCACGCAGCGTTGGTCGACGTGGACGGCGACGCGAGGCCCGACCTCGTGCTCGCCGATCCAAGCGCCAAGACCGTCTGGCTCGTGCGGCAGGACGGCGCTCAACCCGGCCGGTTTCTTGCCGCGGAGCCGCTGATCACCGGGGTGAACGCGTATACGGCGGTCGTGGCCGACTTCAACAACGACGGCGCACCGGATGTGGCGACCGACGAAGGCCTCTGCAGTTCAAACCGGGTATTGATCCGCTACCAGGATCCATTGGTGCGCGGGACCTTTGGCCCGCCTACCGGGCTCGATCTCCCCCACATACCGACCGAGATCGCGGCCGGCGACCTTGACGGAGACGGACTCGACGACCTGCTGATCACCGTCAAGGACACCTGTCCCCCGGCCTTCGTACGCTGGAACGCCGGGTATGTCGTCGCCTACCAAAAGCCTGGCGGCGGCTTCGAGCTCTCGGGCCCGCACGCCATGCAGCCGTCGGCCTGCAACGTCTACCGGCTGGCGATCGCCGACCTCAATGCGGACGGACGGCAGGACTTCTTTGCGTTCGAAACTCCGTCGTTTCCGGCGTGCCCGCCACGCCTCGCCTCGGTGCTGCAGACCGCCACGCCTCGCTCCTTCGCCGCCCCCGTGTACACCTCGCTGGCGGCTATCGACGGCACCAATGATGCGACGCTGGCCGACCTCAATC
>DATHYT010000021.1:0-11111 GCA_035459025.1 Burkholderiales bacterium
GGCGGTCCTGCCAGAGCTTCGCGCCCCTGAAGCCCGCCTGCGCGGCGAGCGCGCGGAACTCCTCCACCGCGTACTTGTGGGAGTTCTCGGTGTGGATGGTCTCGCCGCGCTCGAACGCGAAGCGATGCCGGCCGATGCGCACGACCTGGCGCACGAGCGACACCAGATGCATCTCGATGCGCCCGAGCGGCGCGTTGTAGAAGGCGTAATGGTGAAAGCGCCGCAGGTCAAAATCGGCGCCAAGCTCGCGGTTGATGCGCCGTAGCAGGTTCAGGTTGAAGCGCGCCGTGACGCCGCGTGCGTCGTTGTACGCGGCGTGCAGCACGTTGGCGTCCTTCTTCACGTCGACGCCGATCAGCATCGCGCCGCCGGCGCCGATCTGGGCGCGGCTCATGGCGAGGAAGGCGCGCGCTTCCTGCGTGCTCAGGTTGCCGATGGTCGAGCCGGGGAAGTACACGACGCGGCGCCGGCCGGGCCGCGCGCGAAACACCGGCAGCCGCAGCGGTTGCGAGAAGTCGCCGACCACGGCAAAGATGTGCAGCCAGGCGAACTCGCGCGACAGGCGGCCTGCCGCGCCTGCCAGCGCCGAGTGCGAGATATCCACGGGCACGTACACCGACGGGCGCAGCGCGCGCAGCAGCAGCCGCGTCTTCAGGCTCTCCCCGCTGCCATACTCGATCAGCTCGCAGCCGCGCCCGGCAAAGCGCGCGATGTCGGCAAGGTGCGCGCGCGTCAGCGCGAGTTCCGCGCGCGTCGGGTAGTACTCCTTCAGGCGGCAGATGCGATCGAAGAGGCGGCTGCCCTCGGCGTCGTAGAAGTACTTGGGCGGCAGCGCCTTCTGCCCCTGCGACAGTCCTGCGATGACGTCCTCGCGGAAGCTGTCCGCGGGAACCACCGAGCCGTAGAAACGGATGCGGCCTAGCTTTGCGGGTCGCGCGCGGCGCTGGATTCGAGCCACTTGCGGATGCGCCGCGCGTCGGCAATGCGCGTGTACTTGCCCCAGGAGTCGAGCAGGATCACGACCAGATCGCGCGAGGCGATGCGCATCTGCATCACCAGGCAGCGGCCGGCGGCGCTGATGTAGCCGGTCTTGGAAAGCTCGATGTCCCAGGCATCCGAGCGCACCAGGCTGTTGGTGTTGCGAAAGCCCACCGTGCCGCCGCGCGCGCGCACCTGCGCGCTCGGCTTGGTCGAGTACTCGCGGATCAGGGGATAGCTGTGCGCGGCCCGTACCAGGCCGGCGAGGTCCTGCGCGCTGGAGACGTTGTCGGGGGAGAGCCCGGTCGGGTCCGCGAAGCGCGTATCGTTCAGGCCGAGACGCCCGGCCTCGGCGTTCATGGCGGCGACGAAGGCCTCGGTGCCGCCCGGATAGGTGCGCGCCAGCGCTGCCGCCGCGCGGTTTTCGGACGCCATCAGCGTCAGCATCAGGAGCTCGTCGCGCGACAGTATCGACCCGGGGCGCAGCCGGCCGCGCACGCGCGAGCTGCGCGTCGCTCTCACGTCCTCCTTGCTCACCGCCACCTGCTCCTCGAGATCGAGCTCGCGCTCCAGCACCACGATGGCGGTCATCAACTTGGTGATCGAGGCGATCGGCAGGATCGTGTCGCTGTTCTTCTCGTACAGCGTCTCGCCGCTTTCAACATCCTGCACCAGCGCGACCGAAGAGCGCAGCTTGGGGCCGTCCCCGGCGCGCGCGAAGCCGACGCTGACGAACAGCACGCCGGCGAGCGCGCAGATGGCGACGATCTTTTCAAGCCGATGCAGCCGGCGTTCCCCTGAGCGCATGACGATTCTTTGAGATTTGGCCCGGGCGAGTGTAAGGGCAGGAAACGTGAAATGCAAGCAAAAATAAGGGGGTAGCCCCGGACATTCAGGAAAAATGTGAGCTATTTGCCCTTTCTTCTAGGCGGCCTTGGCGCGCTCGAGGACCTCTTCGGCCTGGGCGGCCTCGCGCTGCAGCGCCCACATGCGCGCGTACTCGCCCTGCGCGCCGAGGAGCTCGCCGTGGGTGCCGCGCTCGATGATGCGGCCGTGGTCGAGCACCAGGATCTGGTCGGCGTCCATCACGGTGGAGAGCCGATGCGCAATGACCAGGGCCGTGCGGCCGCGCGCGATGCGCTCCAGCTCGGCCTGGATGGCGCGCTCGGCCTTGGAGTCGAGCGCGGAGGTGGCCTCGTCGAAGATCAGGATCGGGGGGTCCTTGAGGATGGCGCGCGCGATGGCCACACGCTGTTTCTCGCCGCCCGAGAGCTTGAGACCGCGCTCGCCCACCGTGCTTTCGTACTTGAGCGGCAGGCTCTCGATGAACTCGTGGATGTGCGCCGCGCGCGCCGCCGCGATCACCTCGGCTTCGCTCGCCTCGGGCCGGCCGTAGCGGATGTTGTAGAGGATGGTGTCGTTGAACAGCACCGTATCCTGCGGCACGATGCCGATCGCCGCCCGCAGGCTCGCCTGCGTGACGTCGCGAATGTCGGTGCCGTTCACGCGGATCGCGCCCCCGCCGACGTCATAGAAGCGGTACAGCAGCCGCGCCAGCGTCGACTTGCCCGAGCCCGAGTGCCCGACCACGGCGACGCGCTTGCCCGCCGGAATCTGCAAGCTCACCCCGTGCAGGATGCGCCGCGCCGGCTCGTAGTCGAAGTCGACGTCGCGGAACTCGACCGCCGCCGGGCCGGGCGCGAGATCCGGCGCGCCGGGCTTGTCGCGCACCTCGAGGTTCTCGCCGAGCAGGCGGAACATGCGCTCCATGTCGGCGAGCGACTGCTTGATCTCGCGGTACACCATGCCGAGGAAGTTGAGCGGGATGTAGAGCTGGATCAGCAGGCCGTTGACCAGCACCAGGTCGCCGAGCGTGAGCGCGCGCGCCGCCACGCCTTCGGCGACGAGGAACATGAGCGCGGTCACCGCCAGAGCGATGATCAGGCTCTGGCCGATGTTGAGCAGCCCGAGCGAGGCCTCGCTGGTGGTGGCGGCCGACTCGTAGCGCATCAGACTCTCGTCGTAGCGGCGCGCCTCGAACTCCTCGTTGCCGAAGTACTTCACGGTCTCGTAGTTGAGCAGGCTGTCGATGGCGCGCGTGTTGGCCCTGGAGTCGAGCTCGTTGGCGCGCTTGCGGATGGCGATGCGCCACTCGGAAACCAGGAACGTGAACGTCAGGTAGACGGCCACGGCGCCGAAGGTGATGGCAGCAAAGCGCCAGTCGAACTTGGCCAGCAGCACCGCCGCGACCAGCGCAAACTCGAGGATCACCGGGATGATCGAGAAGATCATGTAGTTCAGCAGCTGGCTGATGCCGCGCGTACCGCGCTCGATGTCGCGCGTCATGCCCCCCGTCTGGCGCTCGAGGTGAAAGCGCAGCGAGAGCTCGTGCAGGTGCCGGAATACGCCGAGCGCGACCCGCCGGATGGCGCGCTGCACCACGCGCACGAAGACGACGTCCCGCAACTCGGCGAACAGCGTCGTCGAGAAGCGCAGCAGGCCGTACGCGGCGAGCAGCGCGGCGGGCACCGTGAGGACGGCGAGCGACGGGTCGAGCCCGTCCACGACCTCCTTCAGGACCAGAGGCACCGCGACGTTCGCGAACTTGGCCGCCACCAGGAAAGCGAGCGCTATCGCCACCCGCCAGCGGTACTCCCAGAGGTAGGGCAGGAGCAGCCCCAGCACGCGCCAGTCGCTGCGGCGTGCCGGGGCCGGAAACGCAGGACCGGAAGGGGAAGGCGCCATCGGCAGGCGCGGATTCTAAGGCAGCGCGCGGGCGCGCGAACCCCTTGACGCGCAAGGGGGGAGTTTCCTACCATTCAAACGTTCGTTTGAAATCGAGACTGACCATGAGCGTTCGCGCCCTGAAGCCCCTGAGAGAGACCCAGACCCGCATCCTCGACGCCGCCGAAGAGCTGTTCATGCAGCACGGCTTCGAAGGCGCCTCGATGCGCATGCTGACAGCCAAGGCAGGCGTCAACCTCGCCGCGGTCAACTACCACTTCGGCTCCAAGGATGCGCTCGTCGAGGCGGTGTTCCGGCGGCGCCTCGATCCGATGAACGCGGAGCGTCTCGCCGCGCTCGAGCGGCTGGAGCTGGAGGCGGCGGGCAAGGCGCTCACGCCGCAGGCGATCATCCGCGCCTTCATCGGCGCCAGCCTGCGCATGATCGAGGACACCCGTGGCGGCGGCCGCACGTTCTCGCGGCTGCTCGGACGCGCCTATACCGAGCCGGCGAAATCGATCCGCCAGCTCATCGGCGGGATGTACGCCCCCGCCATGGAGCGCTTCAAGGCGGCCTTCGTGCGCGCGCTGCCCGAGCTGCCCAAGGACGAGCTGGTGTGGCGCATGCATTTCATGTTCGGCACGCTCGCCTACACGCTCGCGGCCACCGACACCGTGCAGCTGATCGCCGGCGCAAAGCCCGAGGACCGCTACGACGCGCGCGTGCTGGAGGACCGGCTCACCGCATTCATGAGCGCGGGACTGCTCGCGCCGCTTCCCGGCGCTCAGGAAGTGCGCATCGCGGCCTGAGCCACAGCAAAGGACATACACCATGATCACTTTCGCATTCGCCACCCTCGCCGCCCTGGTCACGCTCGCCGCGCTGCGTGCCCCGATCTTCGTCTGGAGCGCTGCCGTCGGCGTGATGGGCGCTTCCTGGGCCGTGATCCTGGGCTTCGGGCCCGCCACCAACGCCGTGCTCGGCGCCGCCTTCGTCGTCGCGGCCACGGTGCTCACCGTGCCGGCGCTGCGCCGCCGCGTGCTGAGCGACCGCGTGCTCGCGGTCTTCCGTCGCGTCCTGCCCGACATGTCATCTACGGAAAAAGAAGCCATCGACGCCGGCACCGTGTGGTGGGACGGCGACCTGTTCTCGGGCCGTCCCGACTGGGAGCGGCTGCTCGCGACGCCGGCGCCGCGCCTCAGCGCCGAGGAGCAGGCCTTCATCGACGGCCCGGTCGAGGAAGCCTGCGCCATGGCAAACGACTGGGAGGTCACCCACGAGCGCTACGATCTGCCGCCCCGCCTGTGGCAGTTCCTGAAGGACAAGGGCTTCTTCGGCATGATCATCCCGAAGAAATACGGCGGCCTGGGCTTCTCGGCGCTCGCGCATTCCGAAGTCGTGACCAAGCTGTCCTCGCGCTGCAACGCCCTCGCCGTCACCGTCATGGTGCCCAACTCGCTCGGGCCGGCAGAGCTGCTGCTGCACTACGGCACCGAGGAGCAGAAGAACCACTACCTGCCGCGCCTCGCGCGGGGCCAGGAAATCCCCTGCTTCGCGCTGACCAGCCCGGAAGCCGGCTCGGACGCCGCTTCCATCCCGGACTACGGCGTCGTCTGCCGTGGGCAGTGGCAGGGCAAGGAAGTGCTCGGCATGCGCCTCACCTGGGACAAGCGCTACATCACGCTCGGACCCGTGGCGACGCTGCTCGGCCTCGCGTTCCGCCTCTACGATCCCGAGCAGCTGCTCGGCGACAAAGAAGACCTCGGCATCACCTGCGCGCTGATCCCGGCCACCACGCCGGGCGTGAATATCGGCCGGCGCCACCTGCCGCTGAACGGCGCGTTCCAGAACGGCCCCAATTCGGGCAAGGACGTGTTCGTGCCGCTCGAGTGGATCATCGGCGGGCGCGAGTACGCAGGCAAGGGCTGGATGATGCTGATGAACAGCCTCGCGGCCGGACGCTCGATCTCGCTGCCGGCGTCCTCGGCGGGCGGCGCCAAGGCGCTCGCGCGCGTGACCGGGGCGTATGCCCGGGTGCGCAGCCAGTTCAAGACGCCGATCGGCAAGCTCGAAGGCGTCGAAGAAGCGCTCGGGCGCATCGCCGCCAACGCCTACATGATGGAGGCCACCCGCGTCATGACCGCGGGCGCGGTCGACCAGGGCGAGAAGCCCTCGGTGATCTCGGCCATCGCCAAGTACCACATGACCGAGCGCGCGCGCACCTGCGTGAACGACGCCATGGACATCCACGGCGGCAAGGGCATCTGCCTTGGGCCGAACAACTGGGTCGGGCGCGGCTACCAGGTGCTGCCGGTGGGCATCACCGTGGAAGGGGCGAACATCCTCACCCGCACGCTGATCATCTTCGGCCAGGGGGCGATCCGCGCCCACCCCTACGTGCTGCGCGAGATGCGCGCCGCGAAAGAGCTGCAGGGAACCGAGGCCTCGATCGAGTTCGACGACGCCTTCACCGCGCACATCGGGCACACGCTGTCCAACGGCGTGCGCGCCTTCCTGCACGGCCTCACGCGCTCCATGTTTGCGGCGGCGCCGCTCAACGCGGCGCGCGAAACGCGCCACAACTACCGCCACGTGACGCGGCTGTCCGCGGCCTTCGCCTTCCTCGCCGATATATCGATGCTGGCGATGGGCGGCGCACTGAAGCGTAAGGAAAAGATCTCGGGTCGCCTGGGCGACGTGCTCTCCATGATGTATCTGGTATCGGCGACGCTCAAGCGCTACGAGGACCAGGGGCGCCTGCAAGCCGACCTGCCGCTGGTGCGCTGGTCGGTGCGCGAGGCCCTGTACTCGGCGCAGGAAGCGATCGACCAGGTGCTCTCCAATTTCCCGATCAAGGCGCTTGCCACCTTCCTGCGCTGGACCATCTTCCCGCTCGGCACGCCGTTCCGGCCGCCGCTCGACTCGCGCAACCACGAGTGCGCGCGGATCGCGCTCGAGCCGGGCGCGGCGCGCGACCGGCTCACTGCAGGCATCTACCTGCCCAAGGGCGAGGCCGATGCCACCGGCGTGCTGGAAGCGGCGTTTCTCGCCGCCGTGGCCTGCGAGCCGATCGAGAAGAAGTTCCGCGCGGCGGTGAAGGCCGGTACGCTCACGCCGCGCTCGGGCACCGACACGGCGCAGCTCGCGCGCGACCGCGGCGTCATCACGCCGGAGGAGTTCGCACAGTGGCAGCGCAAGGAGGCACTGCGCAAGCGCGTCATCATGGTCGACGACTTCCCGCAGGACTACGGCCGTGCCGAGATCGCGCAGAAGCTTCGCGACGAGCAGCCGACACACGCCAAGGCCGCCTGACATGATCCGCCAACCCATCTACGTAATCGACGGCGCGCGCACGCCGTTCCTGAAATCCAAGAACCGGCCCGGCCCGTTCGCCGCGGGCGACCTGGCAGTACAGGCCGGCCGCGCGCTGCTGGTGCGCCAGAAGTTCGCGCCCGAGCAGTTCGACGAGGTGATCCTGGGCTGCGCCGCACCCTCGGTCGACGAGGTGAACATCGGCCGCGTCGCCGCGCTGCGCATGGGCTGCGGGGAGAAAGTGCCGGGCTGGACGGTGATGCGCAATTGCGCAAGCGGCATGCAGGCGCTCGACTCGGGCATCAACAACATCCTCGCCGGGCGCTCGCAGCTGGTGCTCGCGGGCGGGGTGGATGCGCTGTCGCGCGCGCCGCTTCTCTACAACGACCGCATGGTGAACTGGTTCTCCGACCTGGCGGCGGCGAAGACGACCGGGCAGCGAGCGGCGCTCTTTGCACGCATGCCGTTCAAGGCGCTGCTCGCGCCGGTAATCGGCATCATGAAAGGCCTCACCGACCCGATGGTCGGCCTGCTCATGGGCCAGACCGCCGAGAACCTCGCGCACCGCTTCGGCATAACGCGCGAGCAGATGGATGCCTTTGCGGTGCGCAGCCACCAGCGCGTGGCGCGCGCCCAGGACGAGGGCCCGCTCAAGCCCGGCGGCGGCGAGGTCGAGGCGCTCTACGACGCGAGGGGGAACAGCTACGGCCTGGACGACGGCGTACGGCGCGACGCTTCGATGCAGGGCCTGGCGAAGCTGAAGCCGTTCTTCGACCGCAAGTACGGCAACGTCACCCCCGGCAACAGCTCGCAGATCACCGACGGCGCGGCCTGGCTCATCCTTGCTTCCGAGGAGGCGGTGAAGCGCCACGATCTGACGCCGATCGGGCGCATCGTCGACTCGCAGTGGGCGGGGCTCGATCCGGCGCAGATGGGGCTCGGCCCGGTCCACGCCGCGACCCCGATCCTGCAGCGCCACCGGCTGGGGCTCGACGATCTCGACTTCTGGGAGATCAACGAGGCGTTCGCCGCGCAGGTGCTGGGGTGTGTCGCCGCCTGGAAAGACGAGAACTACTGCAAGGAGCAGCTGGGGCTCGATCGCGCGATGGGCGAGCTCGATCAGGACAGGCTCAACGTCGACGGCGGCGCCGTCGCGCTCGGTCACCCGGTGGGCGCCTCGGGCGCGCGCATCGTGCTGCACATGCTGCGGCTGCTCAAGCGCAAGAATGCGAAGCGTGGCATGGCCTCGATCTGCATCGGCGGCGGGCTGGGCGGCGCGATGCTGCTGGAGGCCGCCTGACCATGGACCGCGGGCAGACCGGCACGACACTCAAGCACTGGCGCTGGGAGCAGGACCGCGAGGGCCTCGCCTGGCTCACCTTCGACAAGCAGGGCGAATCGACCAACACGTTTTCGCGCGAGGCGCTGGAGGAGCTGGGCGCGGCGCTCGGCGTGCTCGCCGCGGCCAAGCCCAAGGGCCTCGTCATCCGCTCGGCGAAGGAAAATTTCATCGCCGGTGCCGACATCAACCAGTTCACGCGCTTCAAGACGCCGGAGGAGGCGCTGGAGTTCACGCGCCTGGGCTGGGACACGCTGCAGAAGCTGCGCGACCTGCCGTTTCCGAGCACCGCGATGGTGAACGGGTTCTGCATGGGCGGCGGCCTCGAGCTCGCGCTCGCCTGCACCTATCGCGTGGCGCTCGACGATCCGAAGACGCGCTTTTCCTTTCCCGAGGTGATGCTCGGCATCTGGCCGTTCTGGCACGGTTTGCAGTGGCTGCCGAAACTGGTCGGCCCGTCGGCCGGACTCGACATGATCCTGACCGGCCGCGCCATCGACGCGCGGCGCGCGAAGAGAATCGGCCTCGCGGACGAGTCGGTCCCCTTGCGCGTGCTGGAGAACACCGCGCGCCTGGTCACGCTGCAGGCTAAGCCGCGCAAGGCGCTCGGACTGGCGGACCGCGTGATGCTCGGCGTGGGCCGCAGCTTCGTCGCCGCCCAGGCGCGCAAGCAGGTCGCCAGGCGCGTGCGCCGCGAGCACTACCCGGCGCCTTACGCCATTCTGGAGGCCTGGGTGAAGTACGACGGCGACCCGTTCGTCGCGCCCGACGATCCCGTGTGCTCGATCAAGGCGCTCTCCACCCATCCGACCACGCGCAACCTGATCCGCATCTTCTTCCTGCAGGAGAGGATGAAGGGCCTCGCCAAGGGCGTCGACTTCAAGGCGCAGCACGTGCACGTCATCGGCGCGGGCGTCATGGGCGGCGACATCGCCGCGGTGTGCGCCATGCGCGGCATCCGCGTCACGCTGCAGGACACCTCGCCCGAGCGGCTGGCGCCGGCCATGAAGCGCGCCGCCGAGCTGTTCGAGAAACGCCTGAAGGACAAGCGGCGCGTGCGCGACGCCCTCGACCGGCTGATTCCCGACGTCTCCGGCGCCGGCGCGGCGCGCGCCGACGTCGTCATCGAGGCGATCTTCGAGAACCTCGAGGCCAAGCGCGAGCTGTTCGCGAAAGTGGAGGCGGTGGCCAGGCCCGGCGCGGTCATCGCGACCAACACCTCGAGCCTCAAGCTCGCCGATGTCGCGGCGCAGTTCAAGGATCCCTCGCGCCTCGTCGGCATCCACTTCTTCAACCCCGTGCCGCAGCTGCAGCTCGTCGAGGTGGTCACGGGCGCGCGTTCGAGCCAAGAAATGGTGCGCAAGGCGATGGCGTTCGTGCGCCAGATCGACAAGCTGCCGCTGCCGGTGAAGGATTCTCCCGGCTTTCTCGTCAACCGCGTGCTCGGGCCCTACATGCAGAACGCCTTCCGCAAGCTCGACGAGGGCGTGAAGCCGGAGACGCTCGATGCGGCGATGGAGGCCTTCGGCATGCCGATGGGCCCGATGGAGCTCGCCGACACGGTAGGCCTCGACATCTGCGTGGCCGCCGGCAGGGAGCTGGCGAAGAAGAGCGCGGGCGGCGCACCCGAGGCGCCGAAGGCGCTCCTCGACAAGGTGGCGCTCGGGCAGCTCGGCAAGAAGACCGGTCAGGGCATCTATCGCTACGAGAAGGGCAAGCCGGCGAAGGGGCAGCCGGATGCGTACGGGTCGGAGCTGGTCGAGGCGCTCATCGAGCCGTACCTCAACGAGGCGAAAGCGGTGCGTGACGAGGGCATTGTCGCCGACGCCGAGCTGATCGACGCGGGGCTGATCTTCGGCACCGGCTTCGCGCCGTTCCGCGGCGGCCCGCTGCACTACCTCGAGTCGCAGAAGTAGGCGCGGGACGCCGTGGGTCGCGCGTCGCACCAGCCGCCGGACCTGGAGTTGCCTGCGGGCAAGGTCCCGGCGCTGCGCGTCGTGCCGATGCCGGCCGACGCCAACCACAACGGCGACATCTTCGGCGGCTGGATCATGGCGCAGGTGGACGTCGCCGGCGGCACGGTCGCGGGGCGCGTGGCGCGCGGGCGCGTCGCCACGGTGTCGGTGAACTCCTTCGTCTTCAAGCAGCCGGTGCAGATCGGCGACATCCTGTCCCTGTATGCCGACGTCGTACGCATCGGAAACACCTCGATCACCGTGAACGTCGAGGTATTCGCCGAGCGCGGCCGCGCCGAGTCGAGGGTCGTGAAAGTCACCGAAGCGACCCTGACCTATGTCGCGATCGACGGCAAAGGCGCGCCGCGCCCCGTGCCGAAGTGAGCGGCACCGCGGTCGAATTCGCCGCCCGCGACGGCTATCGCCTCGCCGGCACACTCTACCGGCCGCGGACGCCGAACCGCCGCGCGGTGCTGTTCCAGGCGGCCTCCGGCGTGAAGCAGGAGTACTACGGCAGGTTCGCCGAGTACCTGGCGTCGCGCGGCTTTGCCGCGCTCACCTTCGACTATCGCGGTATCGGCCGCTCGGCGCCGGCGAAACTGCGCGGCTTCGAGGCGCGCATGCGCGACTGGGCGGAGAAGGACATCGGCGGCGCGCTCGACTACCTCGCGCGCGCCACGCACGGCGCGCGCCTGATCGGCATCGGCCACAGCTTTGGCGGACAGGTGTTCGGCATCGTGCCCGGCAACGAGCGTTACGTCGCGGCGATGACGGTCGGTTCTCAGAGCGGATACTGGAAACAT
>DATHYT010000022.1:0-15682 GCA_035459025.1 Burkholderiales bacterium
CCGCGTGGCCGAGCTGTGCTTTCTCGGCTCGGTGCTGCACCAGTCGATCGACACGCTGTCCAAGGGCTACCGGCACCGCACCTGCCTTGCGCAGGCGCTGATCCACGATCCCGAGGTGCTGATCCTCGACGAGCCCACCGATGGCCTCGACCCGAACCAAAAGCACGAGGTGCGGAACGTGATCCGCGAGCTCGGCAGGACCAAAGCGATCATCTTCTCGACGCACATCCTCGAGGAGGTCGACGCCGTCTGTACCCGCGCCATCATCATCGACCGCGGCCGCATCGTGGCGAGCGGCACGCCCGACGAGCTCGGCCGGCCGCTCGATGAGGTGTTCCGCCGCCTCACGCTCCCCGACACGGTGAAGAAATGAACGCCTGGCACGCCATCGTCACCATCGGCAAGCGCGAGCTCGCGTCCTACTTCGCCTCGCCCGTGGCCTACGTGTTCCTCGTCATCTTCCTGCTGCTGACCGGCTTTCTCACCTTCACCGCCGGCGCGTTCTTCGAGCGCGGCGAGGCGGGCCTCGCCGCGTTCTTCGCCTGGCATCCGTGGGTGTACCTGGTGCTGGTGCCGGCGGTCGGCATGCGCCTGTGGGCCGAAGAGCGGCGCGCGGGGACGCTCGAGCTGCTGCTCACGCTGCCGGTGTCCGCCTGGCAGGCGATCCTCGGCAAGTTCCTCGCTTCCTGGGTGTTCCTCGCCATCGCCCTCGCGCTGACCTTCCCGGTGGTGGTGACCGTGAACGTGCTCGGCGAGCCCGATAACGGGGCCATCGCCGCCGGCTATCTCGGCAGCCTGTTCCTCGCCGGCGCGTATCTCTCCATCACCTGCCTGACCTCGGCGATGACGCGCAACCAGGTCATCGCCTTCATCCTCGCCGTGGTCGCGTGCCTGTTCCTGATCCTCGCCGGCTTCAGCCCGGTGACGAGCCTTCTTGAGCGCTGGGCGAGCCCGGCCCTGGTCGACACGGTCGCCGCGTTCTCGGTGGTCACGCACTTCGACGGCTTCCAGAAGGGCGTCATCGACTCGAAGGACGTGATCTTCTTCCTCTCGGTGATCGGCTACGCGCTGTTCGCCACCGGCGTGGTGTTGCGCAACCGATGATGCGGCTGGCGAAGAAGCACGAAGCGCTCGCCTACTCCGCGGTGGGGCTCGCGGCGCTGTTCTTGATCCTGGTCGCGTTCAACTACCTCGCCGCGGGCGCCGCGGTGCGCGCCGACCTCACCGCGGGCAAACTCTACACGCTCTCGGATGGCACGAAGAGGGTGCTGAGGGGCCTGCCGGCGCCGGTGAAGGTCAAGCTCTACATCACGACGGGCGAGGCCATGCCGGTGCCGGTGCGCAGCTTCGCGCAGCGCGCGCAGAGCCTGGTCGAAGAGTTCAAGGCCGTCGCCGGCCCGAACCTGGTCATCGAGAGATACGATCCGCGGCCCGACAGCGAGCAGGAGGATGCGGCGCTGCTCGACGGCATCGAGCCACAGCAGCTGATGACGGGCGAGCAGTTCTACCTCGGCGTGGCGGTGAGCCAGCTCGATCGCAAGCAGACCCTCCCGGTGCTCGCCCCGGCGCGCGAGCGGCTGCTCGAGTACGACCTGATCCGCGCCATCGCCCGCGCCGGCAGCGCCGCGCGGCCGAAGATCGGGCTGATGAGCGGGCTGCCGGTGCTGGGCGAGAAGTTCAACCCCTACACCCGCCAGAGCTCCGAGCCCTGGGTGCTCGCCAACGAGCTGCGCCGCGATTTCGACGTGCAGCTGGTCAACCTGTCGGCGACCGAGATCGACAAGGACCTCAACGTCCTGCTGCTCATCCATCCGCGGCTGATCGGCGAGCAGACCGAGTACGCGCTCGACCAGTTCGTGTTGCGCGGCGGCAAGCTCATCGCCTTCGTCGACCCGTACGCCTACTTCGACCAGCTGCCGATGCCCCCGGGCATGCCGGCGCAGGTTTCCGACTCGACGCTGCCGCGCCTGTTCAAGGCCTGGGGCGTGAGCATGGACCCGGGCAAGGTGATCGCCGACGTGGTGTTCGCCTCCGGCGAGGGGCAGCGCTACACGCCGACGGTGCTGTCGCTCAACCGCACCGCGTTCGCCCGCGACGACGTGGTGACGGGCCAGATCGAGACGCTGCTCTACGCCTTTGGCGGCGCCTTCGAGGTGCAGCCCGCCGAGGGGTTGACGGTCACCGAGCTGGTGAGGAGCTCGCCCAATTCCATGCTGGTCGACGACGCCAAGGCCACGGCCGCGGGCCAGGAGACGACGCGCAGCTTCGAGGCCGGCGGCAAGAGCCTGCCGCTCGCGCTGCGCCTTTCCGGCAAGTTCCGCACCGCGTTCCCCGACGGCCGGCCCGAAGACAAGGCGGCCAAGCCGCGGCCCGAGGCCGCTGCCGCGCCCGCGCACCTGGCCGCGTCGGCGCGCGACAACGCCGTGGTTCTGGTCGCCGATACCGACATGCTGCAGGACGGCGCCGCGGTGGACGTGCAGGAAGTCTTCGGCCGGCGCATCGTCGTGCCCTCGAACGGCAACCTCGCCTTCGCGCAGGGCCTGGTGGAGCAGCTCGCCGCCGACGAGAGCCTGCTGTCGCTGAAAACCCGCGCGTCCGCCTTCCGCCCGCTCACGGTGGTGCGCCAGATGGAAGCCGAGGCGCAGCTGCAGTACTTCGGCAAGATCAAGGAGCTCGAGGACGAGCTGCAGCGGACCAGCGCGGCGCTGCAGACGCTGCAGGGCGGTGCGCCCGAGGCGGCCAAGGGCGCGCAGATTCTCTCGCCCGAGCAGCAGGCCGAGCTCGAGCGCTTCCGCAAGAAGGTGGCCGAGACGCGCGCGGCGCTGAAGGATCTGCGCAAGAACCTGCGGCGCGATTCCGAGCGCCTCGTGTTCCTCACCAAGGTGGCCAACATCGCTTTGATGCCGCTCATCGTGGCGCTCGCGGGCCTCGCCATCGCACTCGTGCGGCGGCGGCGCCAGGCCAGGCTGGCTGCGGCATGAACGCGCGTGTTGCCGCGGTGCTGGTGGTGCTGCTCGCCGTACTGGGCGGCGGCGCGCTGCTCGTGTACCAGCAGGAGCGCGCGCGCCAGCCCGCGGCCGCGGACGCGCTGGGCCAGCCCGTGCTGCGCGGCGTGCCGGCCGCGGACATCGCGACCATCGTGATCCGGGAGCCCGGCGCCCAGCTCACCCTGCAGCGGCGCGAGGCCGGCTGGGTGATCGCCGAGCGCGCCGGGTTTCCCGCCGACCTCGAGCAGGTGCGAGGGCTGGTGATCGGGGTGCTCGGCCTCAAGGTCGGCGCCACCGAGCCGATCGGCGACAAGGACCGCGCGCGCCTGCGGCTCGACGGCAAGGCGACGCAGCTCGAGTTCCGCGGCGCCGACGGCAAGGCCCTGGCGACGCTGCTGGTCGGCAAGAAATATTTCAAGCGCGAGCCCGAGGACGCGGGGAAGGCGGCCGCCGACGGCCGCTTCGTAATGCGCCCCGAGTCGCCCAACACCGTCGTCATCGTCGCCGACCCGCTGCCCCTGGCCACGGCGCAAAGCGCGAGCTGGGTGGCGAAGACCGGCTTCGGCGCCGAGCGGGTGCGCAGCATGGAGGTGGATCTCGCCGGCGCCGGCAAGTGGCGCGTCGAGCGGGCGGGCCTGGAGAGCGACTGGAAGCTGATCCCGCTCTACGCGGGCGAAAAGCTCGACGTGCTGCGCGCCAACTCGGCGACCTACTCGCTCAACCGCGTCGAGATCGTCGACGTCGCGGCGCCCGGCGCGCGCAATGAGGTCACGGGCCTCGACAAGCCGACGACCGTGGTCGCCTCGACGCTCGACGGCCTCACCTATACGATCAAGCTCGGCAAGCTGCGCGGCGACGAGTACTTCGTGACGCTGTGGGTCTCGGGCGAGCCCAAGCCCACCGGCGCCGACGCCGCCGAGCGCGCGAAGAGCATCGCGGCGCGCCTGCCCGCCGAGAAGGCGCTCGCCGGCCACATCCTGCTCATCTCGCGCTCGAAGTTCGAGGACGTTCTCAAGAAACGCGCAGAACTGCTGGAGAAGAAGGAAACCGGCAAGAAGTAGCCGAGCCGCGGCTTCCCGAAGTAGGATAGGCGCAGGAGGAGATGCGATGGGCAAGCATGCCATCAAGCACCTGAGGACCATCGCGCTCGTCGGCCAGGCGGGAAGCGGCAAGACCTCGCTGGCCGAAGCGCTGCTGGCGCGCGCGGGGGCGGTACCCGCCGGCGGCAGCGTCGAGCGCGGCAGCACAGTGTGCGACTACACGCCGCTGGAAAAGCAGCTGCAGCATTCGCTCAAGCTCGCCGTCGCCAGCTTCGAGGTACCGAACGGCGAGGCGCCCACCGTCATCCATCTGCTCGATACCCCCGGCTACGCCGATTTCCTCGGCCACGCGCTGCCCGCGCTCGCGGCGGTGGAGACGGCGGCGGTCGTCATCAACGCGCAGAACGGCATCGAGATGATGACCGGGCGCTTCCTCAGCTGGGCGGCCCACCGCGGCCTGGACCGGCTGATCATCGTCAACAAGATCGACGCCGACAACGTGGATCTCGAGGGCCTGCTCGGCGAGATCCAGGAGGCTTTCGGCAAGGAGTGCCTGCCGCTCAACCTGCCGGCGGCGAAGGCGACGAAGGTCTCCGACTGCTTCTTCGCGCCCTCGGGCGAGGCGGATTTCTCCTCGGTGGAGGCCGCGCACCGCAACCTCGTCGACCAGGTGGTGGAGGTCGACGAAAAGCTGATGGCCGAGTACCTGGAGAAGGGCGAGATCGAGGCCGAGGCGCTGCACGAGCCGCTGGAAGCGGCGATGCGCGAGGGGCACCTGATCCCGGTGGTGTTCTGCTCGGCGAAGACCGGCGCCGGCGTGCAGGAGCTCCTCGACGTGATCGTGAAGCTCCTGCCCAACCCGGCCGAGGGCAACCCGCCCGTGTACCACGGCGTGCCGGCCGACGGCGGCGCCCCCACGGAGATCCAGGCTACGCCGGACCCGTCGCAGCACGCGCTCGCGCACGTGTTCAAGGTCGAGATCGACCCCTACATCGGGCGGCTGGCCGTGTTCCGCGTGCACCAGGGGCGCATCACGCCCGGCATGCAGCTGTATGTCGGCGAAGGCAGGAAACCCATTAAACCGGGGCACCTTTACCTGCTGCGCGGCAAGACGCAGACCGAGGTGAGCGAGGCGGTGCCGGGCGACATCTGCGCCATCGCCAAGGTCGACGAGATCCAGTTCGACCACATCCTGCACGACGCGGCCGAGGACGCGCACATCCACGCCAAGCCGCTCGAGCTTCCCACCTCGGTGTTCGGCCTCGCGCTGCAGCCGAAAAAGCGTGGCGACGAGCAGAAGGTGTCCGACGTGCTGCACAAGCTGGTGGCCGAGGATCCGTGCCTGAAGATCGAGCACAACGCGCAGGCCAACGAAACCGTGATGCGCGGCCTGGGCGAGCTGCACCTCAGGACCACGCTGGAGAAGATCGCCACACAACACAAGCTCGAGCTCGACACGCGCCCGCCGTCGATTCCGTACCGCGAGACCATCGCGGCGCGCGCCGAAGGGCACAACCGGCACAAGAAGCAGACCGGCGGCGCGGGCCAGTTCGGCGAGGTGTTCCTGAAAGTCGAGCCGCTGCCGCGCGGCGCGGGCTTCGAGTTCGTCGACAGCGTGAAGGGCGGCGCGATCCCCAACCAGTTCATCCCGTCGGTGGAGAAAGGCGTGCGCGCGGTGCTGGAGAGCGGCTACGTCGCCGGCTACCCGATCCAGGACGTGCGCGTCATCGTCTACGACGGCAAGAGCCACCCGGTCGATTCCAAGGACGTGGCGTTCATGTCGGCGGGCCGCAAGGCCTTCCTCGATGCGCTCGGCAAGGCCCGCCCGATCGTGCTCGAGCCGATCGTCAACGTGCAGATCGTCGCCCCGGAGCAGAAGATGGGCGACATCGCCGGCGAGCTCTCGGGACACCGCGGCCAGATCAAGGGCTCGGACGCGCCGCGCCCGGGCACCGTGGAAATCACGGCGCAGGCGCCGCTCTCCGAGATGGAGCAGTTCCCGGCGCGCCTGAAGTCGATCACCGCCGGGCATGGCTCGTATTCGCTCGAATTCAGCCACTACGAGCCCGCGCCGCCGCAGCTGCAGCAAAAGCTGATCTCGGCGCATCGCCCGGCGGCGAGCGCCGACGATTAAATAGGGACAGACCTCATTTATCCGCGCCGCTTGCGCGCCTTGCGCTTGCGCGGCAGTGGTGCCGGGTTGGGGATCTCCTCGGCCACGACGAAGGTCCCGCCCTGGTACAGCTCCGCGACCGGGTCACCGGGCTTTTCGCGTGCCAGCACTTCGGCCGCGAACGACTCCGAATCGTCCTGCGGCCGGTAGCCGAGCCGGAAGGCGTTCGCGTTGTCGTACCAGGCGCGCTTGTTGCCGGAGATGCCGTAGACGATCTCGAAGCGGATTTCCGGATGCTCGATGCCGATCGTCACCAGCTGCGCGAGGTCCCGCGGCGAGATCCAGATCGAGAGCCGCCGCTTGTCGATCGGCGCCGGGTTGACGTTGCCGATGCGGATCTGGAACACCTGCATGCCGTACTTGTCGGCGTAGAGGCTGCCCAGCGCCTCGCCGAACACCTTGGACACGCCGTAGCGGCTGTCGGGTTTCGGATAGACACGGTGGTCGATGGTCTGGTCGCGCCGGTAAAAGCCCACCGCATGGTTCGAGGTAGGAAAGAGGATGCGCTTCACGCCGTTGCGTCGTGCGGCCTCGAACACGTTGTAGCAGCCAATGATGTTGGCGCTGAGGATCCCTTCCCAGGGCCCTTCCACCGAGTAGCCACCCAGGTGGATGATCGCGTCCACGCCCTTCGTAATGCGCAGCGCCGCCTTGAAATCCGAGATGTCGGCGCGCATGACCTGCTGGCCCTTGAACTTCTCCTTCAGCTCACGCAGGTCGGACGCGCGGATGCGGTACTTGCCCGCCAGCTCGCGCCGCAGGTGGGTGCCGACGTCGCCGGCGGCCCCGGTGATGAGCACGGTCTTCATGGTTCCTCCCCGAGCCAGTATAGCGATTGCCGCCGCCGCGGCGCTGTGCTACTAAGCAAGTCCCGTGCTCCGCGCGCTCGTCCTTGCCATCGCCTTCGCCGCCGCCGCCGGCGCCCCGCCGGCGCGGGCCGAGGCTACGCCGCAAGTCGTGATGTACGCGACCGCCTGGTGCCCGTACTGCGCGAAAGCGCGCGAATACTTCGCCGAGTCGGGCATCGCCTATGTCGAGCACGACGTCGAGAAGTCGGCGCGCGCCAACGCCGAGTTCAAGCGCCTGGGTGGCCGCGCCGTGCCGCTCATCGTGGTCGGACGCGAGAAGATGAGCGGCTTCAGCGAGCAGGGTTTCGAAGACATGCTCGCGCGCGCCTCGCGCTGACGATGACCTGGCAACCGAGCCAGCGCGTTCCCGACGCCGCGGTGCACGACGTGGACGCGTCCTTCGCGCGCTACCGCCTGCCGCTCGCCAAGATCGATCGTCTCGCCGCCGGCCTCACGCGCTGGGCCGAGGGGCCGGTGTACTTCGGCGACCAGCGCTGCCTCGTCTGGAGCGACGTGCCGGGCGACTGCATGTGGCGCTGGGACGAAGAAACGGGCGCGGTCGGCGTCTGGCGCAAGCCTTCCGGCCACGCCAACGGCAACACGCGCGACCGCCAGGGGCGCCTCGTCACCTGCGAGCACAGCGGCCGGCGCGTCTCGCGCACCGAGCCCGACGGCACCGTGACCACGCTCGCCGACCGGTTCGACGGCAAGCGGCTCAATTCCCCGAACGACGTCGTGTGCAAGACCGACGGCTCGATCTGGTTCACCGACCCGAGCTTCGGCATCCTCGGCTGGTACGAGGGCCGCAAGGCGCCCGCCGAGCTGCCGACGAACGTCTACCGCATCGATCCCTCCGGCGCGATGAGCGTGGTCGCCGAGGGCATCAACCAGCCCAACGGCCTCGCGTTCTCGCCCGACGAGTCGATCCTTTACATCGTCGAGTCGCGCTCGGTGCCGAGGAAGATCCTCGCCTGCGACGTGGTGGGCGGGAAGACCCTCTCCAACCGGCGCGTCCTGATCGACGCCGGGCCGAAAGGCACGCCCGACGGCTTTCGCGTCGACGTGGACGGCAACCTCTGGTGCGGCTGGGGCATGGGCGAAGCGGGCCTGGACGGCGTGCACGTGTTCAACCCGGACGGCAAGCTGATCGGCCGCATCGACCTCCCGGAGCGCTGCGCCAACGTGTGCTTCGGCGGGCTGCACCGGAACCGCCTGTTCATGGCGGCGACCACGTCGCTCTACGCGCTCTACGTCAACACGCAGGGCGTCGCGAACGGCTAGCTGAACTCGATCACGCCCTTGCCCGAGGCCTGCTTGTCGAAGAGCTTGTAGGCCTGGTCGGCCTGGTCGAGCTTCCAGCGGTGGGTGAAGATCCTCTCGAGCGGGATCTTGTTATCGGCGACAAAGCGCGCGCACTCGCCCATGCCCATCGCGCTGAAGGTCCAGGAGCCGATGAGCGTGAGCTGCTTTCGCAGCATGTCGCGCGAGACATCCAGCGTCACATCGCCGCCTTCGCCCACGAAGCACACCGTGCCCCAGGTCTTCGCCGCGCGCACCGCCTGCAGCCGCGCCGCGGCGACGCCCGTGCAATCGAGCGCGAGGTCCACGCCTTCGCCGCGCGTCAGGTCCTTCAACGCCTTCTCGACGTCGGTCTTGGAGGCGTCCACCAGCGCATCGGCGCCGTACTGCTTGGCGAGCGCGAGGCGCTCGGCGTTCGCTTCCACCGCGATCACGCGCAGGCCCATCTTCGAGCCGAGCAGCGTGGCGCTGATCCCCACCGGCCCCTGCCCGAACACCGCGAGCGTGGCGCCGCCGGCGACGTGCATGCGCCGCAGCGCGCCGTAGGCGGTGCCCGTGCCGCAGGCCACCGCCGCGCCCTCGGCGAACGACAACTCCTCGGGCAGCGGCACGATCGTGCGTACCGGCACCTTCAGGTACTCGGCGTGCCCGCCGTGCGCGGTAACGCCATACACCGTGATGCCCGCGCGGCAGAGCTGCGACCAGCCCAAGCGGCAGTGCGGGCACACGCCGCAGCCCGCGTAATGGTGGTCCATCACGCGCAGGCCCGTCGGTGCTTCCTTTTCCGAGACGCCCGGTCCGCGCGCCACCACCTCGCCGCAGGGCTCGTGCCCGGCGATGAACGGCTCGGCGTCGCCGCCCAGGCCAAGCGCCTTTTGCGCCTCGCCCGGCGCCGAGCGGTAGAACTTGAGGTCGCTGCCGCACATGCCGGAGGCGCGCATGCGCAGCACCACTTCGCCCGGACCGGGCGTCGGGTCGGGAAAGTTGCGGATTTCGATCTTGCGATTGCCGAGGAATACTGCGCCGCGCATGTCGGATGACCCTCCCCAATGTTGCCCTGCAATGTGGCCGCCATCATACCGGACGGTTTCCTTGCATTGCTTATCTTAAGCTAGGCAACTATCATCGGGCATGTTCCGCGAGGACCTGTCCCGCAACTTCGGCTTCCTGCTGAACGACGTGGCGCGGCTGCTGCGTACCGCCTACGACCGGCGCGTGCGCAAGCTCGGGCTGACGCGGGCGCAGTGGTGGGTGCTCACTCACTTGTTCCGCAGCAACGGCGTCAGTCAGACCGAGCTCGCCGAGATCCTGGAGATCGAGAAGCCGACACTCGGGCGGCTGCTCGACCGCCTGGAAGCCAAGCGCTGGGTGCGCCGCGAGCACGATGCGCGCGACCGGCGCGTCTGGCGCGTGCACCTCACCGAGGAGGTCGAGCCGGCGCTGCACACCATGCGCACGATCGCGGCCGAGCTGCGGCGCGACGCGCTGGCGGGCCTCAGCGCGGCCGAGCGCGAGCGCTTCGTCGACACCCTGCTCACCCTCAAGGCGAACCTGCAGCGCGCGCAGAACGGCGCGCCCGAGGGCGTGGCACGCAGGCGGTCCCGATGAGCGCGGCGCGCCGTGCGCGCGGGCTGCTGCGCGTCGTGCTCCTGCTCGGCGTGCCGATCGCCGCGGTCGCCGCCGCGCTGCACTACTACGCCGAGGGCGGCCGCCACGTGGAAACCGACAACGCCTACGTCAAGGCGCACATCATCGCCGTCAGCGCGGAGGTCGCAGGCCGCGCGACCGAGGTCGCGGTGCGCGACAACCAGGCGGTGGACGCCGGGCAGCTGCTGTTTCGCATCGACCCGGCGCCGTTCGAGGTGGCGGTGGCGCAGGCCGACGCGCAGCTCGCGAACATGCGCACCGAGGTCGAGACGCTGCGCGCCGAGCACCGCGTGGCGCTCGCGGAGGCCGCCGAGGCCGAGGAGCGCATCCGCTTTCTCACCGTGCAGCTGGAGCGCCAGCGGCGCCTGCGCGAGCGCGGCATGGTGCGCGAGGAAGCTTACGACGAGGCGCGCTACAACCTGGACGAAGCGCGCGCGCGCCTCGCCTCGGTGCGCGAGCGCGCGGCGCGCGTGCTCGCAGGGCTCGGCGGCGACCCGAAGCTGCCGGCCGCGCGCCATCCGCGCGTGCTCGCGGCCCAGGCGGCGCGCGACGCCGCGGCGCTGGAGCTGGCCCGGACGCGCGTCCACGCCCCCGCCGCGGGGACGGTGAGCAACCTGCGGCTTCAGGCCGGCGAGCACGTGGCGCGCGGCACCCCCGTGTTCAGCCTGGTGCAGGCGGGCGAGCGCTGGATCGAGGCCAATTTCAAGGAGACGCAGCTCACGCACATGCGGGTGGGGCAGACCGCGCGCGTTGTCGCGGACGCCTTTCCGGGCGCCGACTGGCAGGTGCGGGTGAGCGCGATCGCGCCGGCCACCGGCGCCGAGTTCGCGCTGCTGCCGCCGCAGAACGCGACCGGCAACTGGGTCAAGGTGGTGCAGCGCGTGCCGGTGCACTTCGCCCTCGAGCCGGCCGACGAGGCCGAGCGGCCGGCGCTGCGCGTCGGCATGACCGTTAGCGTGAGCGTCGACACAGGCCGTAGCCGCGGGATGCCGGGCCTGCTGAGCCTGTTCGGCCGTTAGCCGCGCCGCCGGCCCGTGAGCGCGCAACCCCCGGTTCCGCTTTCCGAGGCCACCGGCCCCGCCGCGGCGCTCGAGCGGGCGCTGATCCTTGCGACCTGCACGATGGTGACCTTCCTCTACGCGATGACGGTCACCATCGCCAACGTCTCGCTGCCGCAAATGCAGGGCGCGCTGTCGGCGACCCCGGACCAGATCACCTGGGTCGTGACCTCGAACCTCGTCGCCACCGCCATCCTGACGCCGCTTGCCGGCTGGCTGGTCACGCGCTTTGGCCGGCGCAAGCTCTGCAACTTCGCCGTCATCGGCTTCGGCCTGTCGTCGCTGGCCTGCGGGCTGTCCGACTCGCTCGGCGAGCTGGTGGTATTCCGCGCGTTGCAGGGCGCGTTCGGCGCGCCGCTGGTGCCGGCGTCCCAGGCCATCGTGCTCGACACCTACGCCAAGCGCCAGCACGGTGCGGTGATCGCGATCTTCGGCATGGGCTCGGTGCTCGGCCCGATCGTCGGGCCGGTGGCCGGGGGCTGGCTCTCCGAGGCCTATAACTGGCGCTACGTCTTCTACATGATCGTGCCGTTCGCGCTGCTGGCGCTGCTCGGCACCTTCGCCTTCATCCACGACCGCGCGAGCGCGAGCAAGGCGCGCCTGGACTGGCTCGGCTTCCTCATGCTCGCGCTCGCCCTGGCGAGCGCGCAGCTGATGCTCGACCGCGGCGAGCGCGCCGACTGGTTCGATTCCGCCGAAATCGTCGCCTGGGCGGCGATCGCCGGCATCGCGCTGTATGCGTTCATCGTACACAGCGCGACCGCCGAGCGGCCGTTCCTCGACCCGCGCACGCTCGGCGACCGCAACTTCAGCATCGGCATGGTGCTGATCTTCGTCTTCGGCATGCTCAATTTCACGCCGATGACGCTGCTGCCGCCGATGCTGCAGGGCGTGAGCGGCTACCCCGATTCGGTGATCGGCTTCGTGCTGGGCGCGCGCGGTCTGGGGACGCTCGTCGCCTTCTTCCTCATGATCTTCGCCAGCCGGCTGGATCCTCGCGCCATGATCCTGCTCGGCTTCCTGCTGCAGGCCGTGGCGGGCTGGCAGCTCGCGCAGCTCGACATGAACCCCGGGACCGGGAACGTATTCTGGCCGATGGCCATTCAGGGCTTTGGCGTCGGCGTGCTGTGGGTGGCGATCACCATGGTGACCTTCGCCACGCTCGCCCCGGAGCGCGTCGCCGAGGGGTCGGCGGTCTACCACATGGTGCGCAACATCGGCTCCAGCATCCACATCTCGATCAGCATCAGCCTGGCGGTACGCATGTCGCGCGCCAACTACGCCGAGCTCGCCGAGCGCGTCACGCCCTACAGCGAGTCGCTGCGCATGCCCTCGATCACCGGCGCGTGGAACCTGCAGGATGCAAGCGGCCAGGCGGCGTTCGCGCGCGAGATGGCGCGCCAGGCGCAGATGATCGGCTACCTCGACGCGTTCGTATTCTTCGTCGCGACCTCGCTCGTCGTGGTGCCGCTGGTGTTCCTCATTCGCCTGAAGCGGCCGGCGCGGTGAGGGCTTCAGCCGGCGCGGTAGCGCCGGATGACCTCCGGATCCGGGTCGGCCCCCAGCCCCGGCGCCTGCGGCACCGGCAACCCACCCGCAATGGGCGCGAGCGCCGCGCCGTAGAGCGAGGCGTCGGCCCACAGGTAGAAGTATTCGAAGCGCTCGTCCGGCGCGAGCGCCGCGATGAGGTGCAGCGTGGCGAGCGCCCCCGGGCCGAAATATGGCGAATGCGGCGCGAGCCGCACCTGGTGCCTCGCCGCCAGTTCCGCCACGCGGCGCAACTCCGTGACGCCGCCCACCTTGGTGACCGAGGGCTGCGCGATCTGCACCGCGCGCGCGTCGAACAGGGCCGCGAACTGCGTCGCGAAGCAGCAGTTCTCGCCCGCCGCGATCGGGATGCCGCAGCCTTCCCCCACCGCGCGCAGGCCCGCGCCGTCCTCGGGCGGGAACACCGGCTCCTCGAACCATTCCAGCCCGAGCGGCGCGAGCCGCTTGCCTACCGCGATGGCGTCCTGCACGCGCCACTCGCAGTTCACGTCGAGGAGCAGCGCGATCTCGCGCGGCACCGCCGCGCGCGCCGCCGCGATCACCGCCTCGTCCACCTCGTGCAGCTTGATCGCCCTGAAGCCTTCGCTTGCGGCCTGCCCGCAGTAGCGGGCGACGAGCTTGTCGTCGGCGTAGCGCAGCAGGCTCGCGTAGCACTCGAGCCGCTCGCGCTTTGCGCCACCCAGAAGCGCATGCAGCGGCTTGCCCGCCGCCTTGCCGGCGATGTCCCACAGCGCAATGTCGAGGCCCGACAGAGCGAACGCGGTGATGCCGAAGCGCCCGAAGATGTGCAGCCGCTTCTGGATCGTGGCGTGCAGGCCGGCGATGTCCGCTGCGTCTTGCCCCACCGCAATCGGCGCGATCATGTCGTTCACTGCGGCGACGACGGCGCGGCGGCAGGAATAGGAAAACGCTTCGCCCCAGCCGGTGAGCCCCGCGTCGGTGTCCACGCGCACCAGGCAAAAATCGAGCGCGCGCCAGCCGCCCGTGCCGAGCGCCCAGGAGTCGGCGCCGTAACGGCTCGGGATCGAGAGCGGCACCGCCTCGACGCGCGTGATTCTCACGGGGATTCCCGCTCGTAGACCTTGAGCACGGCGCAGGTGTCGAGCTCGGTGTGCCCGAGGTGCGCCACGATGCGGTAGAGCTGCAGCGCCTCGCCCATCAGCGGCGTCGGCGCCTTCAGCCCCGCGGCGTACTCGCTCACCATCTCGAGATCCTTGAGCAGCTGGCGCACGTAGCCCTGCGGCGCGAACTCGCGCCGCTGCATGCGCGGATAGAGCTTTTGCAGCAGCGCGCTGTCGGCCAGCCCCCCGGCCAGGCACTCGGGCAGCCGCGCCGCGTCGATGCCCGCGGCTTCCGCGAGCACGATGGCCTCGGCCATCACCGCGTGGCCCGCGCCGACGATGAGCTGGTTGAGCATCTTGGTCGCCATGCCCGCGGCCGGCGGCCCCATGTGCGTGAAGCGCCCGGCGACGTCGGCAAAGAGCGGCTGCGCGCGCGCGATGTGCGCGGCTTCACCGCCCGCCATGACGGTGAGCGTGCCGCCGCCGGAGGCCGGCGGCCCGCCCGAGACCGGCGCATCGATCCAGCCGCAGCCGGTCTGCGCGCGCAGCTTCGCGCCGAACGCGCGGCACTTCTCGACCTTGATGGTGGAGAAGTCGACCACGAGCTGCGGCGGCTTGAGCGCGCTCGCGACGCCTGCCTCGCCGAACACGGCCTGCTCGACGGCGTCGGTGGTGGGGAGGTTGAGCAGCACGAGATCCGCGCCCCGCACTGCGTCGGCGGGCGAGGACGCGGCAGCGGCCCCGGCCGCCGCGGCCGCTGCGGTCCTTTCCGCAACGATGTCGTAGGCGCGGATCGCGTACTTGAGCGAGGCGAGGCGCTTGAGCATCGGCAGGCCCATCAGGCCCACGCCGACGTATCCGAGACGAAGTTTGGCGGTCACGTCTTACTCCATGGCGTAGATGCGCAGTGCGTTGTCGTGGAACAGGCGCCGCTGCTCCGGGCCGGGAAAGTCTTTCACGATTTCCCGGAACCCGGAATAGATCTCGGCGAACCCGCCGCACAGGCCGTCCACGGGGAAGTTGCTCGCGAACATCGCCCGCCCGGTGCCGAAGGCCTCTATCGCCGCGAGCACGAGTTCGCGGTTGAGCGCGGGCGTCCATTGTTGTCCGGGCACGCCGAGCCCCGAGATCTTGATCGCCGCGTTCGGGCAGGCGGCGAGCGATGCCAGGGCCCGCTTCCAGCCGGCGATCCCGGCGGCGCTGCGGTCAGCGGGAAGCCCGGTGTGGTTGAGGATCAACTGCGTGTCGGGAAACGCGCGGCACAGCTCGGCCGCGTCGGCGAGCTCGCTCCACGGCGCCTGCAGGTCGAAGCGCAGGCCGAGGCGCGCAAGGCGCGCGTAGCCCGCGCGCCAGCCTGCGTCGCGCATCTGCCCGCGGCGCGGCTTGTGGCGCACCCCGCGCACGAAAGCGAACGTCGCCTGGCGCTCGAGCAGGGACGCCGCATCGTCGCGGTCGAGCCAGGCCTGCGCCACCATGACGGTGGGAAAACCCGTCTCGCGCTGCAATCGCTCGACCCACTCGGTTTCGCCGAGCGGATCGCGCGGGTCCCACTCGGTCTCGATGTAGACCGTCTTCGCCACGTCGAAACCCTTGGCGTCGGCGAAGTAGTCGGCGGGGAGGTACGGTCGGCGCAGCGCCGCGTAATCGCCGTAGCGGAACGCAATCGGCTCAGGATCGCACAGCCACGGGTGGTAATTGACGCGCGGGTCCCAGAAATGCTGGTGCGCATCGACGATCGGGAACGGCGCGCTCACCGCGCCATCGTAGCCGACGGGCCGCGGCCCGTCTCAGCCCGCCAGCACGCGCCCCAGGTGCGGCTGCACGTCCTTCACGCCGGGCACGCCGCGCACCGCGAGGATCAGCGCCTCGCGCTGCTCCTGCGATTCCACGGTGCCCCAGAGCTGTGCCACGCCCTTCTCCACTTGCACGTAAACGACGGCGCTCGCCGCCCAGTCCTCCTCGCGCAGCATGGCGTCGATGCGCGCGCGCAGTTCTTCGTCCTTGACGTCCGCCGGAGCCAC